>NZ_POVL01000007.1 GCF_002939185.1 Enterobacter sichuanensis
GTGTTAAAAAGTGTTCACCATCTCCCCGAACACCTGTCTACCATGTCCCCGGACTGTACACCCCATGGGAGAGGGTGTAATCGTTCCCTCTCCCTGTGGGAGAGGGTTAGGGTGAGGGCATCAGGCAGCGCAGTCGTTGCAATATAGCCATCAACACCTCCTCCTCGTTTGTCCTGAATTCATTATTCCAGAACCGTAGTATTTCCCAGCCGTTCGCATTCAAAAATTCAGCACGACGTGAATCATACATTTCGTTGTTCTGATGTTGTCCACCATCCAGCTCAATGATCAGTTTCGCCTTAAAGCAGGCAAAATCTACGATATACGCACCAATCGGCATCTGGCGGCGAAACTTATAGCCAAAGAAGCGGCGTCCCCTGAGTAAATACCAGAGGCGTAACTCTTCGGGCGTCATGTGTTTGCGGAGTTGTTTTGATTTGTCCATCCCCACACTCTGCCAGCCTCTCCCTCAGCCGGCAGCGCGGGATGCAAAATCCTGAATCAGCCTTCAGATTCTTCGGCGAGGAACAGCTCGAGAAGGGAGTTTAAGAACAGTTTGCCGTGCTCGGTGATCTGCCAGTATTCCTCACATTCCGTGAGATACCCCTTCGCCAGCGCTTCGTCAATCTGTGGACGAATCACTGCCTCCGGCAGCCCGGTGTAACGCGAAAATTCCGCACGCGGTGCGGCTTCCAGCAGGCGGAAGCGGTTCATAAAGAACTCAAACGGTTTATCCACCGCCTCGACATCATGCTGACGTTCCAGGTAACGGCCTTCCATATAGCCACGCGGGTGGCGGGTCTTCGCCGTGCGCAGAATGCGCCCATCCGGGAAAGTCACTTTACCGTGCGCGCCGCAGCCAATCCCCAGATAGTCGCCAAACCGCCAGTAGTTCAGGTTGTGCTGACACTGGTAGCCCGGCTTCGCATAGGCGGACGTTTCATACTGCTGATAGCCTGCGGCAGTCAAAAGCCTGTGGCCCTGCTCGAAGATATCCCACAGGGCGTCGTCATCCGGCAGCACTGGCGGGCGCGAACCAAACAGCGTGTTGGGCTCGATGGTGAGCTGGTACCACGAAAGGTGTGGCGGGTTCAGTTCAATCGCCTGGCGCAGGTCGTCCAGCGCCTCGTCCAGCGACTGGTCCGGCAGGCCGTGCATCAAATCCAGGTTGAAGCTGCGAAGATTAAGCCCCGTCGCCAGCGTTGCCGCACGCTTCGCCTCTTCCGGGCCGTGAATGCGCCCCAGGCGTTTCAGTTTCGGCTCGCTAAAGCTCTGCACACCGATGGAGATGCGGTTCACGCCTGCACGCTGATACTCGACAAAACGGTCGGCCTCAACGGTGCCGGGGTTGGCTTCCATCGTAATTTCAGCATCCGCTGCCAGGTTCAGGCGCGCACGCACGCCGTCCAGCAGCGTTTGCATCGCCGGGCCTGACAGCAGGCTCGGCGTACCGCCACCAATGAAAATGGTCTTAACTTCACGTCCCTGTGCGTACGCGACATCGGCGTCCAGGTCGGCCAGCAGATGCGCAACGTAGTCATCGTGCGGCACTTCGCCCTTCAGCGCGTGCGAGTTGAAATCACAGTACGGGCATTTCTGCACGCACCACGGGATGTGAATATAAAGACTCAGAGGTGGCAGATTAGCCATTACGCAGTGCTTCCAGTAACAGTTTCAGGGCGCGTCCGCGGTGGGAAATCTCGCTTTTCTCTTCGCGGGTCAGTTCCGCAGCGGTCTTGCCCTCGGACGGGACAAAGAAAATAGGGTCGTAGCCAAAACCGCCGTTACCTGCCGCTTCGCGGGTAATCACTCCCGGCCAGCTGCCGTGGCAGACGATGGGGGTCGGGTCTTCCGCATGACGCATATAGACCAGCACGCAGTGGAACTGCGCGGTACGCTGCTCGTCCGGCACGTCTTTCAGCGCGACAAGCAGCTTTTCCAGATTCTGCTGGTCGGTCGCGTCCACGCCGGAATAGCGTGCAGAGTAGATCCCCGGCGCGCCGCCGAGAAAATCGACCGCCAGGCCGGAGTCGTCAGCGATTGCGGGCAGGCCCGTAATCTGTGCGGCATGGCGTGCTTTCAGGATCGCGTTTTCGATAAACGTCAGCCCCGTCTCGTCGGCGGAATCCACGCCGAGCTCGGTCTGGGCGACCACATCCAGCCCAAAATCATGTAATAGCGAGGCCAGCTCGCGCACTTTACCGGCATTACCGGTCGCGAGAACAACTTTCTGCATGGTTTAGTCCTGTTCTGTCAAAGCCGCGACTTCCGTCGGGATAGATTGCGGGTTGAGGATTTTTACCTGTTTATGCCGCCCCAGTTCGCCTTTTTCAATGATGACCTGGCTTTTAGCCACGCGAAACTGTTTTGCCAGATATTTGGTCAGATGCGCGTTCGCCTGGCCGTCAACGGGCGGGGCAGTGATGGCGACTTTTAACTCGTCGCCATGCAGTCCAACAATAGTGTCACGGCTGGCTTTCGGCTGAATATACAGCCGTAAAACCAGCCCGTCAGCGCAGGTGCTTACTGCACTCATAGCGCCATCCACAGCCCCGGCAGCAGCATATCGCCCGTGGACTGTAACAGCTCGGCGATCCCCATGTTGACCACATAAAGCAGCAGAACGAGGATCATCGGCGAAAAATCGATACCGCCCATAGACGGAAGCAGGTTACGGATCGGACGCAGCAGCGGTTCGGCCAGCTGAATCAAGGCGTACTCCACCGGGCTACGACCCTGGCTGACCCAGCTCATGATGGCCATCACCAGCAGCACCCAGAAGATCAGCAGACCGATGGTTTTAATCAGGATCAGGACGGCTGCAATCCAGATGATCGGCTGGAAGGTAATGACCATAAACAGCACGATTGCTTTGATAACGCTCAGAATAAACGCCACCAGCAAAGACGCGCTGTCGATGGGACCCATTGCCGGGATAATACGGCGCAGCGGTCCGACAACAGGTTGCGTGATTTTCACGACAAACTGCGAGAACGGGTTGTAAAAATCACAGCGGGCCCACTGCATCCAGACGCGCAGCAAAAGCGCCATCGTATACAGCTCAATGACCGTTGAGAGCAGGAAAGTCAACGTCTTCATGGCGTTCCTCAGGTTTCCTTATTATTGGGTGTAGTCGCGCGCACCGAAAATGGCTGTACCGATGCGCACCATAGTGCTGCCTGCCGCGATGGCGGCTTCCATATCATCCGACATGCCCAGAGAAAGCGTGTCTACCGTGTCATAGCGCGCTTTAAGCGCCTCAAATGCTACAGCCATTTGCTGTGCCACGGCAAACTGCCTTTCATAACTTGACTCAGGGGCTGGAATGGCCATCAGCCCGCGCAGGGTTAAGCGCGGCAGGGCGGCCACCTCTGCCGCCAGCGCATCTAATTCACCGAGCGCAATGCCGGACTTGCTGTTTTCATCGCTGATGTTGACCTGAATCAGCACGTTAAGCGCAGGCAACTCTGCCGGACGCTGGTCATTCAGGCGGGTCGCAATGCGCAGACGGTCAATGGTGTGGCACCAGTCGAAGTGCTCTGCCACCAGACGGCTTTTGTTCGACTGCAGGGGACCAATAAAGTGCCACTGCAGAGACGTATTCCCCTGTTGCTGGAAGTAGCGAATTTTGTCCACGCCTTCCTGTACGTAGTTTTCACCAAACGCTTGCTGGCCTGCATCAATGGCTTCTGCGATGGCGCTCGCAGGCTTCGTTTTGCTGACTGCAAGTAACGTAATTTCTTCTGAAGCACGGCCGCAACGCGTTGCGGCGGTTGAGATTTTGTCCCGGACCTGTGCCAGGTTATGCGCAATGTCGTTCATTTTCCGAGGAGTAGTCTATGGATGTGGAAGAAATTGTGGCCCTTAGTGTAAAGCATAACGTCTCCGATCTACACCTGTGCAGTGATTCGCCACCCCGCTGGCGCAGAACAGGCCGTCTTGAGCCGGCACCGTTTCCGCCTCCGGACGTTGAAGCATTGCTAAAAGCGTGGCTCAACGACGAGCAGCAGGGAATATGGTGGGCAAACGGGCAGGTGGATTTTGCGATGACGGTATCGGGGGGCCAGCGCCTGCGCGGCAGTGCCTTCAGGCAGATGAGAGGTGTTTCCGTAACGCTGCGGCTGTTGCCGCGAACCTGTCCGCAACTCGCTTCGTTGGGCGTGCCGCGGGCCACTTCGGAACTGTTATCCAATGATGCCGGGTTGATTCTGGTGACGGGGGCAACCGGTAGCGGCAAATCCACTACGCTCGCTGCGATGGTCGATTTTCTCAACCATCATACCGACGGCCATATCCTCACGCTTGAAGACCCGGTGGAGTTTATCTACCAGAGTGAACGCTGCCTGATACAACAGCGGGAGATAGGCCAGCACACGCCGTCATTTGCGGAAGCGCTGCGCGGTGCGTTACGCGAGGATCCGGACGTGATCCTGCTGGGGGAGCTGCGCGACAGCGAGACAATCCGCCTGGCGCTGACGGCGGCCGAAACCGGGCATCTGGTGCTGGCGACGCTGCATACGCGCGGGGCATCGCAGGCGATTGAACGGCTGGTCGATACGTTTCCGGCGCAGGAGAAAGATCCGGTGCGCAACCAGCTGGCCGGCAGCCTGCGGGCGGTGCTGGCGCAGAGGCTGGTTCCCGATCTCCAGGATGGACGCGTCGCGCTGTATGAACTGCTGGTGAATACCGCTGCGGCGGCGAATCTGATTCGCGAAGGAAAAACGTGGCAACTGCCCGGCATCATTCAAACCGGTCAGCAGGCGGGCATGCAGAACTTTGACCAGAGCCTGGCGGAGAGACGGGCGCAGGGGCGGCTGTAGGCCCCTTGCTCAGAAGCCCTGTTCGAAATAGCTTTCGAGGATGATGACGGCAGAAGCGGAGTCCACGCTGCCTTTGTTGAGCGCCCGGAAGCCGCCGTGTTCAAACAGACCCGCACGTGCTTCGACAGTGCTGAGACGCTCGTCGTGAAGCTTCACGGAAACGCCAAAGCGACCGTGGATTTTATTGGCAAATTTACGCGCCCTGGCGGTAAGCGGCTGTTCTGTGCCATCCATGTTGAGCGGCAGCCCAACAATCACGTCATCCGGTTGCCACTCTTTAAGCAGACGTTCAATGAGATTCCAGTCTGGCGTGCCGTCGTTGGCCTTCAGGGCCGTCAGCGGACGTGCGGTGCCGGTAATGCGCTGACCCACGGCGACGCCAATGCTTTTGGTGCCAAAATCAAAGGCCAGAAGTGTTCCGCTCATCAGGCGTGCCCCGCTACGCCAGGCATGGTCAGAATATCAATGCCAATCAGTTTCGCCGCGTCACGCCAGCGATCGGCGATAGGGGTTTTAAACAGGATATTCATGTCCGCTGGGGCGGTGAGCCAGGCGTTATCGAGGATCTCTTGCTCAAGCTGGCCTTTTTCCCACGAGGAATAGCCCAGCGCCACCAGCACTTCTGAAGGCTGCTCAGCGGTGCCCAGCGTTTCAAGCACGTCGCGCGAGGTGGTGATGACGGTGTTATCCGAGATGCGAATACTGGAAGCGAATACCGGCGGCGTATGAAGAATAAAACCGCGATCTTCTGCAAGAGGTCCACCCAGCATCACGGGTTTATCCAGCCGGATTTCCGGCAAGCGCGCTTCAGCCGGGATTTTCAGCTTGTCCAGAATCCCTTCAACCTGAAGATTTTCCAGCGGTTTGTTGATGATAATGCCCATCGCGCCGTCTTCATTGTATTCACAAATATACACCACAGCGCGGCGAAAAATCGGGTCCTGGAGAGCAGGCATGGCAATAAGAAAGTGATGCTGTAAATTCATTGTCAGAGGTACTGTTTCCTGGTTTAAAAAGCGACAGCGACCAGTATGCGGAGAAACCCGGGCGCTGTCACTCATTGGTGGGTTATTTCTGCAGGCGTTTTTCGATGGCGTCCATCAGCATTCCGGTGATCGAGACCGGGAATTCCGCTTCAATTTCACGAATGCAGGTGGGGCTGGTGACGTTCACTTCAGTCAGACGATCGCCGATGATATCCAGGCCAACGAAGATAAGCCCCTTCGCCTTAAGGGTCGGACCGACGCGGCGGGCAATTTCCCAGTCACTTTCGGTCAGCGGGCGCGGCTCACCGCGGCCACCAGCGGCCAGGTTACCGCGGGTTTCGCCACCCTGCGGGATGCGTGCAAGGCAGTAAGGAACCGGTTCGCCATCCACCACCAGCACGCGTTTGTCGCCGTCTTTGATCGCCGGAATATAGTTCTGCGCCATGCAGTAACGGGTGCCCAGCTCGGTCAGGGTTTCGGCAATCACGCCAATGTTCGGATCGCCTTCTTTCACGCGGAAAATCGACGCGCCGCCCATGCCGTCCAGCGGCTTCATGATGATATCACCGTGTTTCTGCCAGAATTCCTTCAACTGGGTTTTGCTGCGGGTCACCAGCGTTTCAGGCGTCAGGTCAGAGAACCAGGCGGTGTAGAGTTTTTCATTACAGTCGCGCAGGCTCTGCGGTTTGTTGACAATCAGCGTCCCTTTCTCTTCTGCACGTTCAAGGATATAGGTGCAGTAGATATACTCGGTGTCGAATGGCGGATCTTTACGCATCAGAATGACGTTGAGATCGGCAAGCGCGATGTCCTGCTCTGTGCCGAATTCGTACCATTTGTCGTAGTTCTGCTCGACGTTAACGATGCGGGTGCGCGCCCGGGCTTCACCGTTGATCAGGTAAAGATCGTTCATCTCCATATAGTGGAGTTCATAGCCGCGACGCTGCGCTTCCAGCAGCATAGCGAAGCTGGAATCTTTCTTGATGTTAATGTTTGCGATGGGGTCCATCACGATGCCGAGCTTGATCATCTTTCTCTCCAATATGCGTCAACCCAGATCGCCAAACCGTACCTGTAGCGCGGTAATGGCCGTGAGTGCCGTTGTCTCAGTGCGCAGAACGCGAGGTCCCAACAGAATATCAGTAAACTGGTAACGCGCCGTCATCGCGATTTCATCCGCCGAAAGCCCACCTTCGGGACCAATCAGCAGGCGTACGCGCTCGACGGGCAAGGGCAGCGTATTGATGCTGGCGCTGGCGCGCGGATGAAGATTGAGCTTCAGCCCACTTTCCTCTTCTGCACACCACGCCTCCAGATCCATCGCCGGGCGGATCTCCGGAATACGGTTACGGCCGCACTGTTCACAAGCCGCAATGGCAATTTTCTGCCACTGCTGGATCTTCTTGTTCAGACGTTCCGCATCCAGTTTAACGCCACAGCGCTCGGAAAAAAGTGGCGTAATGAGGCTTACACCGAGTTCAATGGATTTCTGAATGGTGAACTCCATCTTTTCCCCGCGCGACATCACCTGGCCCAGATGAATGTGCAGCGGTGATTCGCGATCATCCACCTCGCCATGCAGCACGCTAACGTGCACGCTTTTTTTATCGGACCGCGTAATTTGTGCGTCGAAAACCTGGTTAGAGCCATCGAACAACTGAATGGCCTGACCTGCGCTCATGCGCAGCACGCGACCAACGTGGTTGGCGGCGTCATCAGACAGGGCGATTTCTCGGCCTGCGGTAATCAGTTCAGGATGGTAAATGCGGGGAATGCGCATAGTCAGAAATTCCGTGTGTCATACGATGTAAGCAAATTGCCGCTAGTGTAGGTTAGCTCTTTTGCGCCTGGCAAGCCCGCTGGACGTAAGGGTTATGATTCCCCTGAACCCTGGCGATGCGTTCGTCGCGCTGGCATTCCCACTCTGTCACCGGGTATTGCTTGTCCCAGGCGTTGAACAGCTGCGTCTGCTGGCGGGAAAGGTTGAGGTTGTAACGGTCACGCATATAGAAGTAGGTGCGGGCAATACTGCCGCGCGCGCGGGCAGGAGGATCGGCGACTTTCTCTTTGAAATCAACCTTCATTCCACACTGGCCGTACTGGCCTTCGCCACCGTTCCACTGGCTGTACATGAAATTGCCGCGGTCGCCATTCACTTCACCCACAGCGGGCTGCAGGTTATGCATATCGCTTTCCATCTGGCGATAAACCGGATCTTTGGCGCAGTTTTTACGTCCGCCATCCTGCCAGCACTGGCGCTGGTGACCAAACTGCCATGCCGGAACGACATGTTCCCATTCAATACGGCTGGCGCGGTTTTCGTTTTTACGCACCTTATATCCGCAAGACTCAAGGTCAACGACCCCTTTTTTACCCTGCCAGTTAATTTTACAGCCGCAGTAGAAATCGCCCGGCACGTCAGCGTTAACCTTTACACCGGCCGCTTTGGCCTGAGAGAAACTGGTGATACCGTCAGCCAGCGCGTGGCCTGAGAGCGCCGTCGTCAAAAAGGCGACCGCGAGAGAAACATTACGGGACATCTTACACTCCGTGTCAAAACGAGCCCGCAACGTAACGAATGTTGTTCCTGTATGCAATCAGTCAGATCAGGAAAGTTCCTGAAAGTTCAGGTGATTATTCCGCAACCAGCGGTTCACCGCATTTCACGCAGCGGTAGGTCGCTTCGCCGCGCACCACGCGATTATGGCGACGGACGGTAAGCTGGTGCTGCTGACACTGGCAGCGGTAGGGGAAGGTATTGCGGCGTACTGATTCCAGCTCGAACTGATGGGTCCGGCGCGCCGGAACGCCGAGCACCGCCTCCATCATCCACTTCCACTCTTTCCCGTGGGGGGCGACGCGCCCAAAGTGCTTCCACACCAGCAGGTGCGCCAGCTCATGCGGTACCACTTCATCGATAAACGCCTGCTGATTTTCCATCATCAGAACCGGGTTAAGGCGGATCTCATAAGACTCAAGCCAGGCGGTACCGGCCGCGGTGCCACGCTGCTGATACACGATCTTAGGTTCAGGATAGTTGCGACCGAGCTTCAGGTTCGCCTGGGCAAGTTTTTCCCGCAGGCTGCGCATAACGGCTTGCTGGATGGCAATGGGGAGACGGGGAGCTTTCATAGGGGCAGAGCATAAAGCGCGAAGCGGGGAGGTGCAAGGGGCACCTCCCGCGTGAGGATTAGTCGTGGGCGCCGATTTCGCGCAGAGGACGACCTTTCATCAGGTTACGTTCAATATGTTCCAGGGACACATGTTTGGTTTCTGGAACCAGCCAGATGGTCAGCACAATAAAGAAGATGTTCAGACCGGCGTAAACCCAGAAGGTGTTGGCGTTACCCAGGGTGTTGAGCATGGTCAGGAACGTTGCGCCGACGATCATGTTGGCAATCCAGTTCGTTGCGGTAGAGCAGGTGATACCAAAATCACGCCCTTTCAGCGGCTGAATTTCGGAGCAGAGCACCCAAATCAGCGGACCGGCGCTCATCGCAAACCCGACGATAAACATTAGCAGCATGCCTACCGCAAAGTACTGTGCGGTTGGTGAGTGAATGCCTACGTGCATCATGGTCCCGAGGACACCCATGCCGGCCGCCATCACCAGGAAGCCCAGCGTCAGGGTTGGCTTACGTCCCCAGCGGTCCACCAGGCCGATGGCGATAAAGGTCGCCAGCACGTTGGTCAGACCCACGATGACTGTCCCCCACATCTGCTCGGTGGTGTTGGTGTAACCCGCCAGCTCAAAGATTTTTGGCGCGTAGTACATGATGACGTTCATCCCGGTGAACTGCTGCATGACCTGCAACAGCACGCCGAGGAAGACCGCACGGCGGAAGTTACTGTTCTCTTTGAACAGCGCCCAGCCAGACTGTTTAATCTTCAGGCTTTCGCGGATCTCTTCCAGTTCGTTCTTCGCCTCTGCGCTGGTATCACGCAGGCGAAGCAACACGCGCTCGGCATCGACGAAACGGCGTTTAGCGGCAAACCAGCGCGGGCTGTCCGGCAGGAAGAAGACGCCAATCAGCAGCAGAACCGCAGGGATAATGATCACGCCGAGCATCCAGCGCCATGCGCCGCTGTAGCTAAACGCGGTATCGGAAAGGTATGCGCCCAAAATACCGATGGTAATCATCAGCTGGTACATCGAGATCATGCTGCCGCGGATCTTTTCCGGCGCGATTTCCGACAGGTAAAGCGGTGCGGTGTAGGATGCCACGCCCACGGCCAGACCGAGCAGCACACGGGAAACCAGCAGCACTTCAACGTTAGGCGCAGCGGCAGAGAAGAGTGAACCGGCAACGAACAGGATCGCGCCGATCATCAGACTCTTTTTACGTCCGAGTTTGAAGGAGAGCCAGCCGCTACCGACGGCCCCGACGGCAGCACCAAACATCATGGAGCTGACCACCCACTCCTGGGTGTGAGCGCTGATCTGGAACTCTTCAGTGATAAAGGGTAATGCACCGGCAATTACGCCGATATCCAGGCCAAAAAGTAATCCTGCCAGGGCGGCGAGGAAACAGACGAAGAAAGTCATCGCCTTGTTGGACGTACGCCCCTGTTTTTTATTGTCAGGCATTATGCCCTCCAGTTGGGTTATCAGTTTTATTGATATTAAGGGTAGGTGAGCGACCCGTAAAAATATGTGAGATTAATCACATTGGTGTAATCGGTTACACTAATGTGCAACCGTAAATAAAATTAAGGCTTTGAAAATATAGAGGTAAATGAGGTGATGTGCATCGCGAAAGAGCACATTTCAGACTTAACTGAAAGGGGATGTAACAGCAGAAGAAAGGCGATCATGCAAAGAGAATATTCTGAAAGCGGAAGGCTTCCGTTGCGGTGTAATCGGTTCCATATAGTACGCCTTTCAGCCGCCACCCGACAAAAAAAGGCCAGCCCGAAGGCTGGCCTTTTAAAAGAGATGTCAGTCGATTACTTCAGACCGGCAGCTTCACGCAGCAGGGCGGCTTTGTCGGTTTTTTCCCATGGGAAATGTTCGCGACCAAAGTGACCGTATGCAGCGGTTTCTTTGTAGATAGGGTGCAGCAGATCCAGCATCTGAATCAGGCCGTATGGACGCAGGTCGAAGAACTCGCGCACCAGCAGGGTCAGCTGTTCTGAAGGCACTTTCTCAGTACCAAAGGTTTCAACCATGATGGAGGTGGGTTCCGCCACGCCGATAGCATAGGAAACCTGAATCTCACAGCGGTCAGCCAGGCCGGCAGCAACGATGTTTTTCGCCACATAACGCGCCGCATACGCCGCAGAACGGTCCACTTTAGACGGGTCTTTACCGGAGAACGCACCGCCGCCGTGACGCGCCATGCCGCCGTAGGTATCAACGATGATTTTACGGCCGGTCAGACCGCAGTCACCCATTGGGCCGCCGATCACAAAGCGTCCGGTTGGGTTGATGAAGAATTTGGTTGCGCTGCTCAGCCATTCAGTCGGCAGAACAGGTTTGATGATCTCTTCCATCACTGCTTCCTGCAGGGATTTCTGATCGATCTCTTCTGAATGCTGGGTAGAGAGAACCACCGCGTCAATGCCGACGATTTTGCCGTCGTCGTACTGGAAGGTCACCTGGCTTTTCGCATCCGGACGTAGCCACGGCAGGGTACCGTTTTTACGTACTTCAGCCTGGCGCTGCACCAGACGGTGTGCGTAGGTGACAGGTGCTGGCATCAGCACGTCGGTTTCGTTGGTTGCATAGCCGAACATCAGGCCCTGGTCACCCGCACCCTGTTCCAGCGGATCGGCACGGTCAACGCCCTGGTTGATGTCTGGAGACTGTTTGCCAATCGCGCTCAGTACCGCGCAGGAGTTGGCATCAAAGCCCATATCAGAATGCACATAACCGATCTCACGCACCGTGTTACGGGTGATCTCTTCGATATCAACCCATGCGCTGGTGGTGATCTCACCGCCAACCAGAACCATGCCGGTTTTGACATAGGTTTCACACGCTACGCGCGCTTTTGGATCCTGGGCCAGGATCGCATCCAGCACCGCATCGGAGATTTGGTCAGCAATTTTATCAGGATGTCCTTCTGATACGGACTCGGACGTAAACAGGTGTTTTGCCATGTTTTATTTCACCTAAGAGGAATTTGGTTAGCTCAAGCTGCTGTGTGGAATAGCCAAAGGAGATAATTCTACCAAGGCCTGCAGGTTTTTGACACTGGCAGTATGAGTGTTAATCAGTATAGATGGATTAACATCTGGATGGCTATTTTAGGTCACTTCTTCGCCCGATTTCCAGTTTTTTTTGACTCACCTCTCACTGAGTTGAAAACAGCGCTGGAAATTTTTCCTGACGGTACTGGCAACACGCGCATTTTTGTTTTGCTTTTTAGCCCCCTTCTCGGTATAAAACGCGGCGCGCGGCTCATATCCGTCATACTTCAAGTTTCATGTGCGTTGGCTTCCTCGCTCACCCCAGTCACTTACTTTTGTAAGCTCCCGGGGATTCGCTGCGTCGCCGCCTTCCTGAAACTCGAATTATTTAGGATAACCAAAAAAGCGCTCGATGGATTCATCGTGTCGCCACTTCCAGCCGGGTTAAGCAGTGAACTTTTAGCTTTGGCTTGTGGTCCGTTTCAACAGAGGCGGCCGTGGAGGTGATACGAGATAATGAACCATCGTTTTTCGCTAATTCAGCGCAGCCGTTCTGGCGCGCATTTGATTCCCGCAACCCGCATTTCTAGTCTGCAAACCTGCCGATGTTATACCCATCTCGGCGCTTCTCAGGATTCCAGGGCCGGTCACGCTTTGTGAAAACTGAACAAGGGCGCTCTTGTTAATACAAGAGTTTTCTCGTGGTTTCGCCGAACCTTGTCATACAGAGTTCGGATACGTGTTTTACAATGATATGAATAAGAAACCGGTCGCACGGTCTGGATTTCAGCATACTCTGCTGAGAAACGGAGCCGTTTATGGGTTGTTATCGCCGTATAACGCTGCGATAGTAGTCAACTGTTTTACACTTAATACAAAGAGTTGAGGTTCGCTATGTCTGACGACATGTCTTCTTTTTCGCCTTCGTCAGCGGGCGAACAGGGTGTACTACGTTCTATGCAGGAGGTTGCGATGAGCTCCCAGGAAGCCAGCAAGATGCTGCGCACTTACAATATTGCCTGGTGGGGCAATAACTACTACGACGTCAACGAACTGGGCCACATTAGCGTCTGCCCGGATCCCGACGTCCCTGAAGCGCGCGTGGATCTTGCCAAACTGGTAAAAGCCCGCGAAGCACAGGGCCAGCGTTTGCCTGCACTGTTCTGCTTCCCGCAGATCCTGCAACACCGTCTGCGTTCGATTAACGCCGCGTTCAAGCGTGCGCGTGAATCTTACGGCTATAAAGGCGACTACTTCCTGGTTTACCCGATCAAGGTGAACCAGCACCGCCGCGTGATTGAATCCCTGATCCACTCCGGTGAACCGCTGGGTCTGGAAGCGGGCTCCAAGGCAGAGCTGATGGCCGTGCTGGCGCATGCGGGCATGACCCGTTCGGTGATCGTCTGTAACGGTTATAAGGACCGTGAGTATATTCGTCTGGCGCTGATTGGCGAGAAGATGGGCCACAAGGTCTATCTGGTTATCGAGAAGATGACCGAAATTGCGATCGTGCTGGAAGAGGCCGAGCGTCTGAACGTGGTGCCACGTCTTGGCGTGCGTGCGCGTCTGGCATCCCAGGGGTCCGGTAAATGGCAGTCGTCCGGTGGCGAAAAATCCAAGTTCGGCCTGGCGGCCAACCAGGTGCTGCAGCTGGTGGAAATTCTCCGCGAGCGCGGTCGTCTGGACAGCATTCAGCTGCTGCACTTCCACCTCGGCTCGCAGATGGCCAACATTCGCGATATCGCCACTGGCGTGCGTGAATCAGCGCGTTTCTACGTTGAACTGCATAAGCTTGGCGTCAATATTCAGTGCTTTGACGTGGGCGGCGGACTGGGCGTGGACTATGAAGGTACCCGCTCGCAGTCCGACTGCTCCGTGAACTACGGCCTGAACGAATACGCCAACAACATTATCTGGGCGATTGGCGATGCCTGTGAAGAGCATGGCCTGCCGCACCCGACGGTGATCACCGAATCCGGACGTGCCGTTACGGCGCACCATACCGTGCTGGTCTCGAATATCATTGGCGTTGAGCGCAGCGAAACCACCGAAGCGACGCCGCCGGCAGAGGATGCTCCGCGTTCCCTGCAAAGCATGTGGGAAACCTGGCAGGAGATGCACGAGCCGGGCACGCGTCGTTCCCTGCGCGAGTGGCTGCACGACAGCCAGATGGATCTGCACGATATTCACGTCGGCTACTCTTCAGGCACCTTTAGCCTGCAGGAGCGCGCGTGGGCAGAGCAGCTCTATCTGAACATGTGCCACGAAGTGCAGAAGCAGCTCGATCCGAGCAACCGTGCGCACCGTCCGATTATCGACGAGCTGCAGGAACGTATGGCGGACAAGATTTACGTCAACTTCTCGCTGTTCCAGTCGATGCCGGATGCCTGGGGTATCGATCAGCTGTTCCCGGTTCTGCCGCTGGAAGGGCTGAATCATGCTCCGGAACGTCGTGCGGTGCTGCTGGATATTACCTGCGACTCTGACGGCGCTATCGACCACTACGTAGATGGCGACGGTATCGCCACGACGATGCCAATGCCGGAATATGACCCGGAGAACCCGCCAATGCTGGGCTTCTTTATGGTCGGGGCGTATCAGGAGATCCTCGGCAACATGCACAACCTGTTCGGTGATACCGAAGCGGTTGACGTGTTTGTCTTCCCTGACGGCAGCGTGGAAGTTGAGCTGTCCGACGAAGGGGACACCGTGGCGGACATGCTGGAATATGTGCAGCTGGATCCGAAAACGCTGCTGACCCAGTTCCGCGATCAGGTGAAAAACACCGGTCTGGACGATGCGCTGCAGCAGCAGTTCCTGGAAGAGTTTGAAGCGGGTCTGTACGGGTATACGTATCTGGAAGACGAGTAGTCGCTGATGCCCGGTGGCGCTGCGCTTACCGGGCCTACGACTGTAGGCCGGATAAGGCGAAGCCGTCATCCGGCAGAGTGCTATACTCACTTGAACCCGTATGCATTACCGGCGATAATTCGCCCCAATTAGCGATTTACGAATCAATCCCTTCCTCGTCGGGTTTAACGACGCGGAGGGGATTTTTTTTACATAGACTTTGAATGAGGTCAGGACATGAGCACTTTAGGTCATCAGTACGATAACTCTCTGGTATCTAACGCGTTTGGTTTTTTACGCCTTCCGATGAACTTCCAGCCGTACGACAGCGATGCTGACTGGGTCATCACCGGTGTGCCGTTCGATATGGCCACTTCTGGTCGCGCGGGTGGTCGTCACGGCCCGGCAGCGATCCGTCAGGTTTCCACTAACCTGGCCTGGGAGCATAACCGCTTCCCGTGGAACTTCGACATGCGTGAGCGCCTGAACGTGGTTGACTGCGGTGACCTGGTGTACGCCTTCGGTGACGCGCGTGAGATGAGCGAAAAGCTGCAGGCCCATGCCGAGAAGCTGCTGGCTGCCGGTAAGCGCATGCTCTCCTTTGGCGGCGACCACTTCGTGACCCTGCCACTGCTGCGCGCCCACGCGAAGCACTTCGGTAAAATGGCGCTAGTGCACTTCGATGCACATACCGACACCTATGCGAACGGCTGCGAGTTCGACCACGGCACTATGTTCTTCACCGCGCCGAACGAAGGTCTGATCGACCCGAACCACTCCGTGCAGATTGGTATCCGTACCGAGTTCGACAAAGACAACGGCTTCACCGTGCTGGATGCGGGCCAGGTTAACGATCGCGGCGTGGATGACATCATCGCGCAGGTGAAACAGATCGTGGGTGATATGCCTGTCTATCTGACCTTCGACATTGACTGCCTGGATCCGGCATTTGCCCCGGGTACCGGTACGCCGGTGATCGGCGGCCTGACCTCAGACCGTGCCATTAAACTGGTGCGCGGCCTGAAGGATCTGAACATTGTCGGGATGGACGTGGTGGAAGTGGCCCCTGCCTATGACCAGTCCGAGATCACTGCGCTGGCCGCAGCGACTCTGGCACTGGAAATGCTGTACATCCAGGCAGCGAAAAAAGGCGAATAAGCCAGCCCCTCGTGGCGTAAAAAAACCTCTCCGCGGAGAGGTTTTTTTTCATCAGAACACGTTAAACGGGTACTCCACGTAAGCGCGGATTTCGTCCCCACCGACGTTGTAATCGCTGGCGTTGCTGGAGACGCGCAGGACGGAGTAACGCAGTTTGAGTTTAAGATCCTTCGCCGGACCATCCTGCACCTGGTACTGGATCTGGTTAAACCACTCGTGCTCTTTGCCGTTGCTGGTTTCAGACGTTTTGATATTGTCACCACGCACGTAGGCGGTGGTCCAGCTCAGACCCGGCAGGCCGAGACCCGCGAAGTCCAGACCGTAAGAAGCCTGCCATGAACGTTCGTCTTCACCGTTGAAATCTGACCAGTAGGAGTTCGCCAGCCAGATGGTGTTGCCACCGTCACCCACGCCGCCCTGGTCGCGGTAGCCGCCGTAGTTGTAGCCGGTGCTGCCGCTGCTCTGCTGGTACGCCACTTTAAACGTGTGAATATCCCAGATATAGCTTGCCGCCAGGCTCCAGATGGTGTTGCTGCGGCCCGTGTTGAGGCTGTCAGCGTAACTCTGATCCAGACGGGAGTTATACCCGTTGAAGTCGAGCACCAGCTGTTGTCCGGTGCTGAACGGCTGTTTGAAGTTCATGCCCAGATACCGCTTGTTCATCACCTCTTCATTATGCGAGGCGTACAGCGCGCCGCTGAACTGGTCGTTGAACTGGTAGCTTGCGCCGCCGAAGGAGAGACTCTTCAGTCCGCTGTCGTGGCGATCGTCGCTTTTACGCTGCTCGTCGGTGAAGTAACCGGCGTTGATTTCCAGACCGTCGATCTCTTTTGAGGTCAGCATGGTGCCGGTATAGCTTTCAAACAGCAGGCGGGAGCTGTCGGCATTAACGATGGGCAGCTCAGGGCGCTGATTACCGTAGCTCAGGACGGTGTTTGAAAAGCGCATTTTTGCGGTTGCACCAAACTTTGCCAGATCGGATTTCGCCCGGCCGTCGTCTTCCTGTTTAAAGAAGTCGATGCCACCCGCGCCGCTCTTGCCGCGACCACCGTCCAGACGCACGCCGTATTGCGCGATGCCATCGACCCCAAAGCCCACCACGCCTTCGGTATAGCCGGATTCAAAGGTCGCGATGATGCCCTGGCCCCATTCGGCTTTATCCTGCTGGCCCTGATGGTAATCACGGCTGATATACGCATTACGTAAAAACAGGTTCAAATGGCTGTCGTTAATAAAACCCTGGCTGTCGGATTGCTGGCTTGCAGCGGCGGGTAATGCGGCAAATAAGCTTAAAGCAACTAATGATAATTCTTTTTTCACGGAGGGAACGTCTCTGTATGGATATATTAATTTGAATGACTGCGGACGTGATAATTACCGGAAAGATTAACGTTTGCAATAATAATGTGACCAAAGATTTCAATGGGTAAAGCTGATTTGGCGGGGCTTCTGGAGGGCGTTACCGATACGTGCGGTTAAGTTGACAATTCATGCGAAATAAAAAGGAGGCAAATTTGCCTCCTTCCAAAATTATTTAATTCCGTCTGCTGCCATACGGTCGCGAATATGCTGTGCGCGTTCTTCTGAGGCCGGATGATCGTCAAACATGGAGCTTTGGCGTCCCGCTTCCAGTTTGGCCAGTTTTTCAAAGCTGGTGGCTAAACCGGAAGGATTAATCCCGCGTTTGCGCAACAGATCGTAGGAGTAGTCATCCGCTTCGGACTCCTGGCGCTGTGAGAACTGGGAGTTAACCAGTTTTTCACCGACATCGCCCAGTTGTGATTGTGACAGGCTGCCAACGATACCGCCCGCTGAGGCCGCCGCTGCGCGAATGGCATTGGTGCCCAGGGCAACCTGCATCCCTTTCTTCACGTGGCCGAGCGCAACGTGGCCCATCTCATGGCCGATGACCGCTTCGACTTCATTGTCATTCATCATGTCCATCAGCCCGCTATAGACGCGGATACAGCCGTTCGCCATGGCGAACGCGTTCACGTCTTTCGCCATGTAAACCTTATAATTCACCGGCTGGCCGTTGATGTTATCGCCCAGCGCGGAAGCAATCTTATTCAGACGCTGCGTGTAGGTACTGTTAGCCGGCGCGAGGGTGGCTTTTCCGTCCATATCTTTACAGGCCTGGTCGCTCAGCGCTTTAACCTGCGCATCGCTCAGGGAATAGGCCTGAAAGGCTTCTGCGCCTGACGTCATCAGACCGTTAGAATCCATATTCTGACAGCCGCTCAGCAGGAGCGTTGTACCCAGGGCCAGCACTATTGCACGCATTTTCATGAGGTTGTTTCCGTACTCGTTAATCTGAATAAAATCTGAAAAGTGCACCGGCAGCGAAGCCGGACTCGGGCTAAGTATAAGGAATATCGACGAGGCCGGGCGAGCAGATTGCGCAACATGCGAGCATGATCCAGAGATTTCTTAAGCTGCAAAAGAATGGTCCATGTACATGGCATGCCGCTTGGGTTACATTGTTGGCACTTTTTTCCGGCGTAGCCCAAAACGCGCTGTCGTCAAGGGCATGGCCTTTAACAGTCCGATCTGGAGTTAAAATGTCCTCACGTAAAGAGCTTGCTAATGCTATTCGTGCGCTGAGCATGGACGCAGTACAGAAAGCCAAATCCGGCCACCCAGGGGCCCCTATGGGTATGGCTGATATCGCCGAAGTCCTGTGGCGTGATTTCCTGAACCACAACCCGCAGAACCCGTCATGGGCTGACCGCGACCGTTTCGTACTGTCTAACGGCCACGGCTCTATGCTGATTTATAGCCTGCTGCATCTCACAGGCTACGATCTGCCTATCGAAGAGCTGAAAAACTTCCGTCAGCTGCACTCCAAAACACCAGGTCACCCGGAAGTGGGTTACACCGCTGGCGTAGAAACCACCACCGGCCCACTGGGTCAGGGTATTGCTAACGCAGTGGGTATGGCGATTGCTGAGAAAACCCTGGCGGCGCAGTTCAACCGTCCTGGTCATGACATCGTTGACCACTTCACCTATGCGTTCATGGGTGACGGCTGCATGATGGAAGGCATTTCTCACGAAGTGTGCTCTCTGGCAGGTACCCTGAAGCTGGGCAAACTGGTTGCGTTCTATGACGACAACGGCATCTCCATCGACGGTCACGTTGAAGGCTGGTTCACTGATGACACCGCTAAACGTTTCGAAGCCTACGGCTGGCACGTGGTGCGTGGCGTTGATGGCCACGATGCTGACTCGATTAAACGTGCGGTAGAAGAAGCGCGCGCTGTCACTGACAAACCATCCCTGCTGATGTGCAAAACCATCATCGGCTTTGGTTCACCGAACAAAGCGGGTACTCACGACTCCCACGGTGCGCCACTGGGCGACGCGGAAATCGCGCTGACCCGTGAAGCGCTGGGCTGGAAACACCCTGCATTCGAAATCCCTTCTGACATTTATGCGCAGTGGGATGCAAAAGAAGCAGGTCAGGCCAAAGAAGCGGCATGGAACGAGAAGTTTGCTGCGTACGCGAAAGCCTTCCCGCAGGAAGCGGCTGAATTCACCCGTCGTATGAAAGGTGACATGCCGTCTGACTTCGACGCGAAAGCGAACGAGTTCATTGCTAAACTGCAGGCGAACCCATCCAAAATCGCCAGCCGTAAAGCGTCTCAGAACGCGATCGAAGCGTTCGGTCCTCTGCTTCCGGAATTCCTTGGCGGCTCCGCTGACCTGGCTCCGTCTAACCTGACCCTGTGGTCTGGCTCTAAGCCAATCAACGAAGATACTGCCGGTAACTACATCCATTACGGTGTCCGTGAATTCGGTATGACGGCGATCGCGAACGGTATCGCGCTGCACGGTGGTTTCCTGCCGTACACCTCTACCTTCCTGATGTTCGTGGAATATGCACGTAACGCCGTGCGTATGGCTGCGCTGATGAAACAGCGTCAGGTGATGGTCTATACCCACGACTCCATCGGTCTGGGCGAAGATGGTCCAACTCACCAGCCGGTAGAGCAGGTGGCTTCCCTGCGTGTGACCCCGAACATGAGCACATGGCGTCCATGTGACCAGGTTGAGTCCGCTGTGGCGTGGAAATACGGTGTTGAGCGTCAGGACGGCCCAACCGCGTTGATCCTCTCCCGTCAGAACCTGGCTCAGCAGGATCGTACGCCAGAGCAGCTGGCGAACATCGCTCGCGGTGGTTATGTGCTGAAAGATTGCGCAGGCCAGCCTGAGCTGATCTTCATCGCAACCGGTTCTGAAGTGGAACTGGCTGTCGCCGCCTGGGACAAACTGACTGCCGAAGGCGTAAAAGCGCGCGTGGTATCCATGCCGTCTACCGATGCGTTCGACAAACAGGATGCTGCTTACCGTGAATCCGTTCTGCCTAAAGCGGTAACCGCGCGTGTGGCAGTGGAAGCGGGTATCGCTGACTACTGGTTCAAATATGTGGGCCTGAACGGCGCCATCGTCGGTATGACCACTTTCGGTGAATCTGCTCCGGCAGAACAGCTGTTCGAAGAGTTCGGCTTCACCGTTGAGAACGTTGTCGCGAAAGCGAAAGAACTGCTGTAATTGTTTGTACGGTGCGGGCTGATGCCCTCACCCCAGCCCTCTCCCACTGGGAGAGGGTGCAAACACTAAAAACGGTAACCTCTCGGTTACCGTTTTGCTTTTACCTCGCCGTAAATTATTCCACCTAAAATGTGACGCAAGTCATATAGCTTGCTTATTCATCTGGACAGACATTCCTTTTATTCCTCGTTTCGCTTATTCTTGCTGAAGCGTTTCAGTCGATTAAATGTTCGACAATTGACCAATCAATCGCAGTTTGTGACAGCAAGGATTCCCCTTCGGGCGTAGCTGGATTACTCTTTCAGCCACCTCAAACCCAGGGAGTGCTTTGCAGGAGATCTATGACCGTACGCGTAGCGATTAATGGCTTCGGTCGCATCGGGCGTAATGTGGTTCGTGCTCTGTATGAATCCGGACGTCGGGCGGAAATAACCGTGGTGGCAATCAATGAACTGGCGGATGCTACGGGCATGGCGCATTTATTGAAATATGACACCAGCCACGGACGCTTTGCCTGGGATGTGCGCCAGGACAGAGATCAGCTCTATGTGGGTGACGACGCTATTCGTGTGCTGCATGAGAGCAGCATTTCCGGGCTACCCTGGCGCGAACTGGGTGTGGATGTGGTGCTTGACTGTACCGGTGTGTATGGCAACCGCGAACATGGCGAAGCGCATCTCGCGGCAGGTGCGAAGAAAGTCCTGTTCTCCCATCCCGGCAGTAACGACCTCGACGCGACCGTCGTGTTTGGCGTCAACCAGCATGAGCTGCAAGCTGAACACCGCATTGTCTCCAACGCCTCCTGTACCACTAACTGCATTATTCCGGTCATCAAACTGTTAGACGATGCGTATGGCATTGAATCCGGTACCGTGACCACGATTCACTCCGCCATGCACGATCAACAGGTAATTGACGCTTACCACCCGGATTTACGGCGCACGCGTGCAGCGAGCCAGTCAATCATTCCGGTGGATACCAAACTGGCGGCAGGGATCACCCGAATTTTTCCGCAGTTTAATGACCGCTTTGAAGCGATTGCCGTGCGTGTTCCGACGATCAACGTCACCGCCATCGACCTGAGCGTGACGGTGAAAAAACCGGTAAAAGCCTGTGAAGTCAACCAGTTGCTGCAAAAAGCGGCACAGGGGGCATTTCATGGTATAGTTGACTATACGGAATTACCGTTGGTCTCAGTGGATTTTAACCACGACCCGCACAGCGCCATCGTCGATGGTACTCAAACGCGCGTCAGTGGCGCACACCTTATCAAGACGCTGGTCTGGTGTGATAACGAATGGGGCTTTGCTAACCGAATGCTCGACACCACGTTAGCAATGGCCGCTCAAGGTTTCAGGTAAGACGCATCGTGCGTCTGCAAAACTTTAAGAATCAACGAGAGGATTCACCATGTCTGTAATTAAGATGACCGATCTGGATCTGGCTGGTAAACGCGTTTTCATCCGTGCTGATCTGAACGTACCGGTTAAAGATGGCAAAGTGACCAGTGACGCGCGTATCCGTGCATCACTGCCAACCATCGAACTGGCTCTGAAGCAGGGCGCGAAAGTGATGGTTACCTCCCACCTGGGTCGTCCAACCGAAGGCGAGTACAACGAAGAGTTCTCTCTGCTGCCAGTTGTTAATTACCTGAAAGACAAACTGTCCAACCCGGTTCGCCTGGTAAAAGATTACCTGGACGGCGTTGAAGTTGCTGCCGGTGAACTGGTGGTTCTGGAAAACGTTCGCTTCAACAAAGGCGAGAAGAAAGACGACGAAACCCTGTCAAAAAAATACGCTGCACTGTGCGACGTATTCGTGATGGATGCTTTCGGTACGGCTCACCGTGCGCAGGCGTCTACCCACGGTATCGGTAAATTTGCAGACGTTGCGTGTGCCGGTCCTCTGCTGGCTGACGAACTGGAAGCACTGGGTAAAGCACTGAAAGAACCCGCTCGCCCAATGGTGGCTATCGTGGGTGGTTCTAAAGTGTCTACCAAACTGACCGTTCTGGATTCCCTGTCTAAAATCGCTGACCAGCTGATCGTTGGCGGTGGTATCGCGAACACCTTCGTTGCCGCTCAGGGCCACAACGTCGGTAAATCCCTGTATGAAGCAGACCTGGTTGACGAAGCTAAACGCCTGCTGGGTACCTGCGATATCCCGGTTCCAACGGATGTTCGCGTCGCAACCGAGTTCTCTGAAACCGCGACTGCGACCCTGAAATCTGTAAACGACATCAAAGATGAAGAGCAGATTCTGGACCTGGGCGACGTTTCTGCACAGAAACTGGCTGAAATCCTGAAGAACGCAAAAACTATCCTGTGGAACGGTCCTGTTGGCGTGTTCGAATTCCCGAACTTCCGCAAAGGTACTGAAATCGTTGCTAACGCTATCGCAGACAGCGAAGCGTTCTCTATCGCAGGCGGCGGTGACACCCTGGCAGCAATCGACCTGTTCGGTATCGCTGACAAGATCTCCTACATCTCCACTGGTGGCGGTGCATTCCTCGAATTCGTGGAAGGTAAAGTACTGCCAGCAGTAGCAATGCTCGAAGAGCGCGCTAAGAAGTAAGCCATTCAGGGGCAGGGAAACCTGCCCAATTTTCAGCGCGCTTTTAAGAGCTCGCACCTTTTCTAACGGCCGAAGATACAGGACTAAGCAACATGTCTAAAATTTTTGATTTCGTAAAACCTGGCGTGATCACTGGTGATGACGTACAGAAAGTGTTCCAGGTAGCTAAAGAAAACAACTTCGCTCTGCCAGCAGTAAACTGCGTGGGTACCGACTCCATCAACGCCGTACTGGAAACCGCTGCAAAAGTTAAAGCGCCGGTTATCGTTCAGTTCTCTAACGGCGGTGCTGCGTTTATCGCGGGTAAAGGCGTGAAAACTGACATTCCTCAGGGTGCTGCTATCCTGGGCGCGATCTCAGGTGCGCACCACGTACACCAGATGGCTGAACACTACGGTGTTCCTGTTATCCTGCACACTGACCACTGCGCGAAGAAACTGCTGCCGTGGATCGACGGTCTGCTGGACGCGGGTGAAAAACACTTCGCGGCAACCGGTAAGCCACTGTTCTCTTCTCACATGATCGACCTGTCTGAAGAATCCCTGCACGAAAACATCGAAATCTGCTCTAAATACCTGGCGCGCATGGCCAAAATGGACATGACCCTGGAAATCGAACTGGGTTGCACCGGTGGTGAAGAAGACGGCGTGGACAACAGCCACATGGACGCTTCTGCCCTGTACACTCAGCCAGAAGACGTTGATTACGCTTACACCGAGCTGAGCAAAATCAGCCCACGCTTCACCATCGCAGCGTCCTTCGGTAACGTACACGGCGTTTACAAACCAGGTAACGTGGTTCTGACCCCGACCATCCTGCGTGACTCTCAGGAATACGTGTCCAAAAAACACAACCTGCCGCACAACAGCCTGAACTTCGTCTTCCACGGCGGTTCCGGTTCTTCTGCTCAGGAAATCAAAGACTCCGTAAGCTACGGCGTAGTGAAAATGAACATCGATACCGACACCCAGTGGGCAACCTGGGACGGTATTCTGCAGTACTACAAAGCGAACGAAGCTTACCTGCAGGGCCAGCTGGGCAACCCGAAAGGCGAAGACCAGCCGAACAAGAAATACTACGATCCACGCGTATGGCTGCGCGCAGCGCAGACGTCCATGGTGACCCGTCTGGAGCAGGCTTTCAAAGAACTGAACGCGATCGACGTTCTGTAATCAGAGCTGCTAACAGCATCAGAAGGCCCGCAAATGCGGGCCTTTTTTTATGCTTTTTCAATAGCCTGTCGGGCTGGTTTTTGTGATCTGTTTGGCAAATCCGGTGCTTTTTGTTTACCCTTTACTGACCTGCCTGTCTCCACGGGGGATGGATTTTATGTTTGGGTTTAACAAAAGGAAGAATAAATGGAACAACTCGATGTTGTAGACAGCATCAATACCGCCGGTAACTGGCTGGTGCGCAACCAGGCACTGCTGCTGAGCTATGCCGTGAACATTGTCGCGGCGATCGCCATCATTATCGTCGGGATGATCGTGGCGCGTATTGTCTCGAATGCGGTTAACCGAGTGATGCTGGCTCGTCATATTGACGCTACGGTCGCTGATTTCCTCTCCGCACTGGTGCGCTACGGCATCATCGCCTTTACGCTGATTGCTGCCCTGGGGCGCGTGGGCGTACAGACGGCATCCGTCATCGCAGTGCTCGGTGCCGCCGGCCTGGCTATTGGTCTGGCACTGCAGGGCTCGCTGGCGAACCTGGCGGCAGGTGTCTTGCTGGTAACCTTCCGCCCGTTCCGCTCAGGTGAATATGTCGACCTTGGCGGCATTGCCGGAACCGTGCTGCAGGTGCAGATTTTCTCAACGACACTGCGTACCGTTGATGGCCGCATCGTGGTCGTGCCGAACGGGAAAATCATTGCAGGCAACATCATTAACTTCTCCCGTGAACCGGTGCGTCGTAACGAGCTGATTATCAGTGTGGCGTATGACTCCGATATCGATCAGGTGAAGACGCTGATTAGCAACATCATTGCCTCAGACGATCGCATTCTGAAAGACAAAGAGCAGACCGTTCGTCTGAACGAACTGGGGGCATCATCTATTAACTTTGTGGTGCGTATCTGGAGCAAGAGTAGCGATCTGCAAAATGTCTACTGGGACGTGCTGGAGCGTATTAAGCGCGACTTCGACGCCAACGGCATCAGCTTCCCGTACCCGCAGATGGACGTCAACGTCAAAAAAGTCAAAGAAGCAGAATAACATCCTCAGGCCCGGTACGCGCTCGCGCCACCGGGCTTTACTTTTATAAGCCCCGCTAATCCCCAATTAATATTATCAATTTCCTCTAATGTGATTCACGCAGTATAGTCTGCTTCCAGGACAATACAGTGAGAATCTCGTCATGTTATCGTATTACTTTCAAGGGCTTGCATTAGGTGCGGCCATGATCCTTCCCCTCGGTCCACAAAATGCGTTTGTGATGAACCAGGGCATCCGCCGCCAGTATCATCTGATGATTGCCCTGCTGTGCGCGGTAAGCGATTTACTGCTGATCTGTGCCGGCATATTTGGCGGTAGCGCACTGCTGATGCAGTCTCCCTGGCTGCTGGCGCTGGTTACCTGGGGCGGCGTGGCGTTCCTGCTCTGGTATGGTTTCGGCGCGCTGAAAACGGCCATGAGCAGCAACCTCGAACTGGCAAGCGCTGAAGTGATGAAGCAGGGGCGATGGAAGATTATCGTCACCATGCTGGCGGTGACCTGGCTTAACCCGCATGTTTACCTTGATACCTTCGTGGTGCTGGGCAGCCTGGGCGGACAGCTGGACGTTGAACCTAAACGCTGGTTTGCGCTCGGTACGGTAAGCGCCTCTTTCCTCTGGTTCTTCGGACTCGCGATTCTGGCGGCCTGGCTGGCCCCTCGTCTGCGTACGGCCAAAGCGCAGCGGATCATCAACACGCTGGTGGGCGTGGTGATGTGGTTTATCGCCTTTCAGCTGGCAAAAGAGGGGATTCACCATGTCCAGCAATTGTTCAACTAAGCCTTGTCTTATGGACAACTGAACAAGACGCGCTAAGCTTGCTGGCATGCGCCCTGTTGTTGGGGCACTCTTTGCAACATGGAGGAATGACAGTGAAGTTTAAGGTGATGGCCCTGGCGGCATTAGTAAGTTTAGGTGCGGTGTCGGTGCAGGCAAGTGAACTGCCGGATGGTCCGCACATCGTCACGTCAGGCACCGCAAGCGTGGATGCGGTACCCGATGTTGCAACGCTGGCAATTGAAGTGAATGTGGCCGCGAAAGATGCGGCGTCTGCCAAGAAGCAGGCTGACGATCGCGTTGCGCAATACCTCTCTTTCCTTGAGCAGAACGGTGTCGGTAAAAAAGATATCAACTCCGCTAACCTGCGCACTCAACCCGATTACGACTACCAGAACGGCAAAAGTATCCTGAAGGGCTACCGTGCCGTACGTACCGTTGAAGTGACCGTCCGTCAGTTGGATAAGCTGAACGCTTTGCTGGATGGCGCGCTGAAGGCGGGCCTGAATGAAATTCGTTCCGTGTCACTGGGTGTTGCGCAACCCGAGAAATACAAAGACCAGGCACGTAAAGCGGCAATTGATGACGCAATGCACCAGGCACAGCAGCTGGCTGCCGGTTTTAACAGCAAGCTCGGCCCGGTATACAGCGTGCGTTACCACGTCTCTAACTACCAGCCAAGCCCGATGGTGCGAATGATGAAAGCCGATGCGGCGCCGGTATCCGCTCAGGAAACTTACGAGCAGCCGACGATCCAGTTCGACGATCAGGTTGATGTGGTGTTCCAGCTGGAACCCGTTGCAGCACAGCCGAAACCTGCACAATAATCAACAGGCCGGGTAAGGCGTAGCCGCCACCCGGCTTTTCTTTTAATCCTGTCGCAACACCCTATGCCCGTAGGCCAGCAGCGCGTCGGTGACGTTGCGCATCATGCGGCTTTCTGGCGCAAAACGGTGCCAGTAGAGCATCCGGCGCTGATACAGCCCCGGCGTCAAATCAATCAGCTCTCCGCTTTTCAACTCTTTCTCAATCTGCAGATGCGGGATCATGCAGCAGGTCGTGCCCTGACGCGCAAGCTGCACGAAGGCTTCCGATGAGTTAACGATATGACACGGCACGCTGCCCGGCGGCAGGTCAAAGTTTTGCTGCAGGAACGCCTGATGCATATCGTCCAGATGGTCAAACGCCACGGCAGGCGCTTTCAGCAGCGCGGCGCGGGTCACGCCGTTGGGGAAATAGCGCTCGGCAAAGGCTTTTGAACCAACAAACAGGTAATCCAGCGCACCCAGCTGATCGACAAGACAGCTAGGAAGCGCCTGAGGCTGAATACTGACCGCCCCAACCACTTCACCACGACGCAGGCGCTCCTGGGTACGGGTTTCATCTTCAACCTGCAAATTCAGGCGGATAGGGGAGTCCGCCAATACCGGCGCAAGGGCCGGCAGCAGCCAGGTTGCCAGACTGTCGGCGTTAACCGCCAGAGAGAGCAGCAGCGGCGTAGAGCCCGTTTGTTCGTCACCCAGCCACTCATCTTCCAGCAGCTCAACCTGACGCAGCAGGGCGAGGAGTTTTTGTCCTTGCTCCGTTGGGCGAGGCGGCACGGTACGCACCAGCAGTGGCTGGCCGAACATATTTTCGAGCTGTTTGATACGCTGCGATACGGCGGACTGCGTGATGCAAAGCTTTTGCGCCGCGCGCTCAAAACCTCGTTCACGAATAACTGCATCAAGTGCCTGTAGTGTTCTGTAGTCCGGACGTTTCATTGCTCTGGCTGGCTCCTTAATTTTGCTTATTCTGCACTATGACACAATTTTCCCTTCGTGGCAGACGAATTCCATTCGACGTGTTCTATAATGCGCCCTGAGTTTTCACACCACAGGCAAAACGATCATGACGCAGGATGAACTGAAAAAAGCAGTAGGATGGGCCGCTCTCCAGTACGTACAACCGGGCACCATTGTCGGTGTTGGTACCGGGTCGACGGCGGCGCACTTTATCGATGCGCTGGGCACGATGAAAGGGCAGATTGAGGGGGCTGTGTCCAGCTCTGATGCTTCCACGGAAAAGCTGAAAAGCCTCGGCATTACCGTTTTCGATCTGAACGAAGTTGATCGTCTGGGCATTTACGTTGATGGCGCGGATGAGATCAACGGCCATATGCAGATGATCAAAGGCGGCGGCGCGGCGCTGACCCGTGAAAAAATCATCGCTTCCGTTGCGGATAAGTTCATCTGCATCGCTGATGCGTCCAAGCAGGTCGATATTCTGGGTAAATTCCCGCTGCCGGTTGAAGTGATCCCGATGGCACGCAGCGCCGTGGCGCGTGAACTGGTCAAACTGGGCGGACGTCCGGAATATCGTCAGGGCGTAGTGACCGATAACGGCAACGTGATCCTCGACGTTCACGGACTGGAAATTCTCGACGCGATTGCGCTGGAAAACGCCATCAATGGCATTCCGGGCGTTGTCACTGTAGGGTTATTTGCCAACCGTGGCGCGGACGTGGCGCTGATTGGTACGGCTGACGGTGTGAAAACCATCGTAAAATGATCTGACGGGGGGCGCTCACCCCCCGCTAAAAAATTTTTGAAAAGCTAAATTCGGTGACTTGTATCACGTTTTTACGCCTCGTTTGCCGATCCTGCCACGTACGTAAAATTCCGCAGCATTTTCCTCTGTCATTTTGCCCTGTATGACTTTTCTTCAGAGTGCTGACGCAAACGTTCATATTGCTGCAATAGTTTTTTTTGATATGTTGGCTAGAGCGGATTTCAATCCAGCACAACATCAGTTCAGATAAAATACAGGGTCGGGTAAATGGCAAAGGTATCACTGGAGAAAGACAAGATTAAATTCCTGCTGGTCGAGGGTGTGCATCAGAAAGCACTCGATAGCCTTCGTGCGGCAGGTTACACCAACATCGAATTCCATAAAGGCGCGCTGGATACCGAAGAGCTCAAGGCAGCCATCCGGGATGCTCACTTCATTGGCCTGCGATCCCGTACCCACCTGACTGAAGATGTGATTGCCGCGGCGGAAAAGCTGGTTGCCATCGGTTGTTTCTGCATCGGTACCAACCAGGTTGATCTGAACGCCGCCGCTAAGCGCGGTATTCCTGTATTCAACGCACCTTTCTCCAACACCCGTTCCGTGGCGGAGTTAGTGATTGGCGAATTGCTGCTGTTGCTGCGCGGTATCCCGGAGGCTAACGCCAAAGCGCACCGTGGCGTCTGGAACAAACTGGCTACAGGTTCATACGAAGCCCGTGGTAAGAAACTGGGTATCATTGGTTATGGCCACATCGGTACTCAACTCGGGATTCTGGCGGAATCTCTGGGGATGCACGTTTACTTTTATGACATTGAAAGCAAACTGCCTCTGGGGAACGCCACTCAGGTTCAACATCTCTCCGACCTGCTGAACATGAGCGATGTGGTCAGCCTGCATGTGCCGGAAAACGCCTCCACCAAAAACATGATGGGTGCGGAAGAGCTGGCGCTGATGAAGCCGGGTTCACTGCTGATCAACGCCGCGCGCGGTACGGTTGTCGACATTCCTGCCCTGTGTGATGCGCTAAAACGCAAACATCTGGCAGGTGCCGCGATTGACGTCTTCCCGACTGAGCCTGCGACCAACAGCGATCCGTTTAACTCTCCGCTGTGCGAGTTCGACAACGTGATCCTGACGCCGCACATCGGCGGTTCGACTCAGGAAGCGCAGGAGAACATCGGTCTGGAAGTGGCGGGTAAACTGAGCAAATACTCTGACAACGGCTCGACGCTCTCCGCCGTTAACTTCCCGGAAGTGTCTCTGCCGCTGCACGGCGGCCGTCGTCTGCTGCACATTCACGAAAACCGTCCAGGCGTGCTGACTGCCATTAACCAGATCTTTGCTGAGCAGAGCGTCAACATCGCCGCGCAGTATCTGCAAACCAATTCGCAGATGGGCTATGTGGTTATTGATATCGAAGCGGATGAAGACGTTGCCGAGAAAGCGCTGCAGAGCATGAAGGCGATTCCAGGGACGATTCGCGCACGTCTTCTTTACTGATAGTGCGGGCTGTGTGTCGGGTGGCGCTTACGCTTACCCGACCTACAAAGTTCGAGGATTTATGTAGGCCGGGTAAGCGTAAGCGCCACCCGGCTTTATTCTACCAGGTCCAGGTTTTACTGGGCGTCACCACCGCCGGCAACGGCACATCCCATTTTTCTACCGGTAAGGCCTCCACGCCCTGGCAATCATGCGCGTAACCCACCGGCTGTAAACCGTATTGCTGCCAGTTTTGCAGCGTCCGGTCGTAAAAACCGCCGCCCATGCCCAAACGCTGACCCTGTTCATCAAACGCCACCAGCGGCGTGACCAGCACATCCAGTTCGGCAAGCGGCAGAACGTCGCGCACGTCGAGTTTGGGTTCTGTGATTTTCAGACGATTCACCACCAGCTCGCTGTGTGGGTGGTAGTGCAGAAACAGCAGGTTTCCTTTGCTAAACGGATGCAGCACCGGCAGATAGACCTTCTTCCCGGCTCGCCAGAGTTGCTCGATGAGCGGTTGGGTATCCAGTTCGCCATCAAACGACAGAAACAGTGCGACCGTATGCGCCATCACAACAGGGGGATACGCCATCATGCGAGCGGCGGCCTGCTGCGCAAAATGCGCTTGCTGTTCTGGAGTTAACGCACGACGGCGTTGACGAATGAGCTGACGAATATCCTGGCGTGAGGCAGAAACTTCAGGGAATTGAGTCATGGTAGTCGGTAGAAGAAAAGAGAGGGAATCTCCGAGATGCCGCCGCAGGCTGTAACCCTTGAACCCTTGGTTCAAGGTGAATGTGTCGTCATAGTTTTAAGGCTTCTCGGACGGACCGAGCATGCTCACCAACCATGGAGCGCCACATTCTTGTGGTATGAAATATCGGCTCAGGGGACTGGCCCGCTTGCGAACATCTCAGAGAAATTTTGTCTTCACAGTTACTCTACCATAGTCAACTGAGAAGTGTTATTCAAACTTTGGTCCCGGTCTTTCGGGATTGCGACCCTGATCAAGCAATGCCTGTTCAATGGTCTGCTGGAGCATTTTAATGCGCTGCTCCATGCTTGCCGCGTAGTCGCGGGTTTTCGCTTTTTCCTGAGTCAGTTCATAGCTGATGTTCAACGCGGCGATGAAAACCAGCTGCTCAGTATTTGTGACTCTAGTGCGTTCTTTTAGATCTTGCAACCGCTGATTCAAATCGTCCGCGGCCTGATTCAAAGCATCCCTTTGTTCAGGCGGACAATTCACTCGCAGTGAACGGCCAAAAATCTGGAGATCGACGGGTTGTGCAGACATGCCACCTTCCTGCTGATTGACTGCGCTGCCTTCGCCTGATGCCCCGGGGGCTGCGAAGGGGCGACACTATAGCTACCCTGATGTGAAGATACAAGCCCTTTTCTGGTATCACCAGGGTCCAAAGTGGTAGCATATCATGAAACTTCCCCCCAATGATGACGAATGCGCATGTCTATACAGAACGAAATGCCTGGTTACAAGGATTTAAACCAGTTACTGAACCAGCAGGGAGTCGGTTTAACCCCTGCCGAAATGCACGGTCTGATCAGTGGCATGCTGTGCGGCGGAAACAGCGACAGCTCATGGCAGCCGCTGATCCACGACCTCACGAATGAAGGGCTGGCGTTTGGTCACGAGCTGGCGGAAGCGCTGCGTAAAATGCATGCCGCCATCAGCGATTCGCTGGAAGACGATGGCTTCCTTTTTCAGCTTTATCTGCCTGAAGGCGACGACGTCAGCGTGTTCGATCGCGCCGATGCGCTGGCGGGTTGGGTAAATCATTATCTGCTGGGTCTGGGCGTCACGCAGCCTAAACTGGACAAAGTAACCGGCGAAGCGGGTGAAGCGATCGACGATCTGCGCAACATCGCCCAGCTTGGCTACGATGAGGACGAAGACCAGGAAGAGCTGGAAATGTCTCTCGAAGAGATCATTGAGTACGTGCGCGTGGCGGCACTGCTGTGCCATGACAACTTTACGCGCTCACAGCCGACCGCGCCGGAAGTCCGCAAGCCAACCTTACATTAAGAAAAATAACGCACAGGAGGGTGTCATGGTTATCTCGAGTCAAGAGTATTCGCGCCGCCGTCAGGCGCTGCTGGCAAAAATGCAGCCGGGCAGCGCCGCGCTGATTTTCGCTGCGCCCGAAGTGACGCGCAGCGCCGACAGCGAATATCCCTATCGCCAGAGCAGCGATTTCTGGTACTTCACTGGCTTTAACGAGCCGGAAGCGGTACTGGTGCTGATTAAGAGCAATGACACTCACAACCACAGCGTGATTTTTAACCGCGTGCGCGATCTGACGGCCGAAATCTGGTTTGGCCGCCGCTTAGGGCAGGAGGCCGCACCGGAAAAACTGGGCGTTGATCGTGCGCTGGCGTTTAGTGAAATCAACCAGCAGCTTTACCAGCTGCTTAACGGCCTCGACGTGCTCTATCACGCGCAGGGCGAATATGCGTACGCCGATGAGATTGTTTTCACCGCGCTGGATAAGCTGCGCAAAGGCTCGCGGCAGAATCTTTCCGCACCCGCTACCCTCACGGACTGGCGTCCGGTGGTGCATGAGATGCGTCTGTTCAAATCTGAAGAAGAGCTGAACGTGATGCGCCGTGCGGGCGAAATCAGCGCCCTGGCGCACACCCGCGCCATGGAGAAGTGCCGTCCCGGGATGTTCGAATATCAGCTGGAGGGCGAAATTCACCACGAATTTAACCGTCACGGCGCGCGTTATCCCTCTTACAACACCATTGTTGGCGGTGGGGAAAACGGCTGCATTCTGCACTACACCGAAAACGAAAGCGCGCTGCGCGATGGCGATCTGGTGCTTATCGATGCTGGTTGCGAATATCAGGGCTACGCGGGGGATATCACCCGCACCTTCCCGGTGAACGGTAAATTTTCACCGGCACAGCGCGCTATTTACGACATCGTGCTGGAATCCCTTGAGACGGCACTCAACCTGTATCGCCCGGGGACCTCCATACAGGAAGTGACCGGCGAAGTGGTACGCATCATGATTACCGGTCTGGTCAGGCTCGGGATCCTGAAAGGGGATGTGGATACCCTGATTGCTGAAAATGCGCATCGACCGTACTTCATGCATGGTCTGAGCCACTGGCTGGGGCTGGATGTCCATGACGTTGGTGCGTATGGCGCCGACCGTTCGCGCGTGCTGGAGCCGGGCATGGTATTAACCGTGGAGCCGGGGTTATATATCGCGCCGGATGCCGACGTGCCTGAAGAATACCGCGGGATTGGTATTCGTATTGAAGACGACATTGTCATTACCGAAACCGGTAATGAAAACCTGACCGCGAGCGTCGTGAAAAACGCTGACGATATCGAGGCGCTGATGGCAGCGGCGCGCGCATGAGCGTGATCATCGTGGGCGGCGGCATGACCGGGGCCACGCTGGCGCTGGCCATTTCGCATTTGACGCAGGGCCAGCTTCCGGTGCACCTGGTGGAAGCCGTTGCGCCAGAGGCGTCGAATCACCCCGGTTTTGATGCCCGCGCCATTGCGCTGGCGCAGGGAACCTGTCAGCAGCTTGCGCGTATTGGTATCTGGCAGGCGATAGCCGACCGTGCCACGGCTATCGGTACTGTTCACGTCAGCGATCGCGGCCATGCTGGCTTTGTCACGCTGGAGGCGCAGGATTACCGTATTGATGCCCTGGGTCAGGTCGTTGAGCTACACGATGTGGGTTTACGTCTGTTCCGCCTGCTTCAGGATGCGCCGGGCGTGACGCTGCATTGTCCGGCACGCGTGGCAAGCGTAAGCCGCAGTGAAGCGTCGGTCAGCGTGACGCTGGAAAACGGCACCGTGCTGGATGGCCAACTGCTGGTTGCCGCAGACGGTTCGCGCTCGGCGATCGGCACCCAGTGTGGCGTGGAGTGGCGTCAGCAGCCTTACGGGCAGGTGGCGGTTATCGCCAACGTCTCAACGGCTGCAGAACACAACGGCAGGGCGTTTGAACGCTTTACGCAGCATGGTCCGCTGGCGATGCTGCCGATGTCGAACGGTCGCTGTTCTCTGGTCTGGTGTCACCCGCAGGATAAGGCGGAAGAGGTTAAGGCCTGGTCAGACGAACGTTTTTGTACCGAGCTGCAAAAGGCGTTTGGCTGGCGGCTGGGGCGCATTACCCATGCCGGCAAGCGGACGGTATATCCTCTTTCGTTAACCACCGCGTCGCAGTCCATTTCCCATCGTCTGGCGCTGGTCGGTAATGCCGCGCAGACGCTGCACCCCATTGCGGGGCAAGGTTTCAACCTTGGATTACGCGACGTGATGAGTCTGGCAGAAACGCTTTCGCAGGCGTGGGGCGAGCAAAAAGACTGTGGCGCATATCAGGTGCTCAGCCATTACCAGAAACGACGCCAGGCGGATAAAGAGGCGACAATCGGTGTCACCGATGGCCTGGTTCATCTGTTTGCCAATCGCTGGGCGCCGCTGGTTGCGGGCCGCAACCTCGGGCTGATGGCGATGGAACTATTCATACCGGCACGTGACGTGCTGGCGCAGCGGACTCTTGGTTGGGTCGCGCGTTAAGGAGTTATCACCGTGCAAAATGTTGATGTCGCTATCGTTGGCGGCGGTATGGTTGGACTGGCGCTGGCCTGTGGTTTACAGGGCAGCGGCCTGCGCGTGGCGGTGCTGGAACAAAAGCAGCCCCAGCCGGTAGCCCAGGATGCGCCGCCGGAACTGCGCGTCTCGGCAATCAATGCGGCCAGCGAAAAGCTGCTGACGCACCTTGGCGTCTGGTCGGATATCGTGGCGCAGCGCGCCAGCTGCTATCACGGCATGGAGGTGTGGGACAAAGACAGCTTTGGTCATATTGCTTTTGATGATGAAAGCATGGGCTATAGCCACCTTGGCCACATTATTGAGAATGTCGTTATTCATCATGCGCTGTGGCAAAAAGCGCAGTCCTGTAGCGATGTCACCCTGATGGCACCCGCGCAAATCCAGCAGGTGGCGTGGGGGGAAAACGAGGCGTTTATCACCCTGCAAAGCGGCGACATGCTGACCGCGCGTCTGGTGGTGGGGGCTGACGGGGCGAACTCCTGGCTGCGTAATAAAGCCGATATCCCGCTGACCTTCTGGGATTACCGTCATCACGCGCTGGTCGCGACGATCCGCACCGAAGAGCCGCACGGCGGCGTGGCGCGGCAGATTTTCCACAACGACGGCATACTGGCGTTCCTGCCGCTTGCCGATCCGCACCTGTGCTCGATTGTCTGGTCGCTGGTGCCGGAGAAAGCCCGGCAGATGCATGAGGCGACGCCGGACGCCTTTAACCAGGCGCTGTGCGTGGCGTTTGATAACCGCCTTGGCCTGTGCACGCTTGAGAGCGAGCGGCAGGTGTTCCCGCTAACTGGCCGTTACGCGCGCCAGTTTGCGGCGCACCGTCTGGCGCTGGTGGGGGATGCAGCGCATACCATTCATCCGCTGGCCGGGCAGGGGGTTAACCTTGGCTTTATGGACGCGGCGGAGCTGGTAGAAGAGCTGCGTCGTTTGCATCGCGAAGGGAAAGATATCGGTCAGCATCTCTATCTGCGTCGCTACGAACGCAGCCGCAAGCACAGCGCGGCGGTGATGCTGGCGGGTATGCAGGGCTTCCGCGAACTGTTTGCCGGTGCCAATCCGGCGAAAAAACTGCTGCGCGACATTGGCCTCAAGCTTGCCGATACACTTCCGGGTGTTAAACCCCAACTCCTTCGTCAGGCGATGGGTCTGAACGACCTGCCGGACTGGCTACGCTAATTTAGACCCCCGTCACATTTTATTTTCCCGGCCTCTGCGCCGGGGAAATTTCCTCGTTTGAAATATTCTAATTTCACGCCATTTTTCGCATTAGATAATCTAATGCCGCGTTTTTCTGGTTACGGAAATTCAGCCCGTTTTTCCGCATGAAATATCACCATGTGCTAAATCCTGTTAGTGCGATGTTAATTTTGTGCGGGGTTAATCGCATTTTTCCAGTGAATAACTCTGTAGGCTTTTCAGCGTTTTTTGGTCATAAGCTAATGTGATGACCCGTTTTACCTTATGGTTAACCGCCGGTTTCGGTGGTAAGTTCAGGTAAAAGAGAACGTTTGCGTCGGGCCTGATAACGGGGCCGATACCGGGTTTCACGGTGAATTTTTCAACGAGGACAAGATGGCTCAACAGACTCCTTTGTACGAACAGCACGTGTTATGCGGTGCCCGCATGGTGGACTTCCACGGCTGGATGATGCCGCTGCACTACGGCTCGCAGATTGATGAGCACCACGCGGTGCGCACCGATGCCGGTATGTTCGACGTGTCCCACATGACGATTGTCGATCTGCACGGTAGCCGCACCCGGGAGTTTTTGCGTTATCTGCTGGCAAACGACGTCGCCAAACTAAAAACGCCGGGTAAAGCGCTCTATACCGGCATGCTGAATGCCTCTGGCGGCGTGATTGACGACCTTATCGTCTATTACTTCACCGAAGATTTCTTCCGCCTCGTTGTAAACTCCGCCACCCGCGAAAAAGACCTCTCCTGGATCACCCAACACGCCGAACCGTATGCCATCGACATCACCGTCCGTGACGATCTGTCACTGATTGCCGTGCAGGGGCCGAACGCGCAGGCGAAAGCCGCGTCTCTGTTCAACGATGAGCAGCGTAAAGCCACTGAAGGCATGAAGCCGTTCTTCGGCGTGCAGGCGGGCGATCTGTTTATCGCCACCACCGGCTACACCGGCGAAGCAGGCTACGAAATTGCGATGCCGAACGAGAAGGCCGCTGATTTCTGGCGTGCGCTGGTGGAAGCGGGCGTGAAGCCGGCTGGCCTTGGCGCGCGCGATACGCTGCGCCTGGAGGCAGGCATGAACCTCTACGGTCAGGAGATGGATGAAGGCGTCTCTCCGCTGGCCGCTAACATGGGCTGGACCATCGCATGGGAACCGGCTGACCGTGACTTTATTGGCCGTGAAGCGCTGGAGATGCAGCGCGAGAAGGGCACTGAACAGCTGGTTGGCCTGGTGATGAAGGAAAAAGGCGTACTGCGCGGCGAGCTGCCGGTGCGTTTTACCGATGCTGATGGCAATCCTCGCGAAGGCGTGATCACCAGCGGAACCTTCTCCCCGACGCTGGGCTACAGTATTGCACTGGCACGTGTGCCGGCAGGCATTGGCGAAACGGCGGTGGTGCAAATCCGCAACCGCGAAATGCCGGTCAACGTGACCAAACCGATTTTTGTTCGCGCCGGTAAGCCGGTCGCCTAACTATTTTTATCAGGAGAACTTCAATGAGCAATGTGCCAGCAGAACTGAAATACAGCAAAGAACACGAGTGGCTGCGCAAAGAGGCGGACGGCACTTACACCGTCGGGATCACCGAGCATGCGCAAGAGCTGCTGGGCGACATGGTGTTTGTTGACCTGCCTGACGTGGGCACGACCGTGAGCGCGGGCGACGACTGCGCCGTGGCGGAGTCCGTCAAAGCGGCATCCGATATCTACGCACCGGTAAGCGGTGAAATTGTCGCTGTCAACGACGCGCTGAACGACTCCCCGGAGCTGGTCAACAGTGAGCCTTATGGCGAAGGCTGGATCTTCAAGATCAAAGCCAGCGACGAATCGCAGGTTGCCGCGCTGCTGGATGCGACCGCGTACGAAGCCCTGTTAGAAGACGAGTAAGCCATTATCCCTCTCCCCTTTGGGGAGAGGGTAGGGTGAGGGGAACAGACGACACCCTCACCCCAGCCCTCTCCCTTAGGGAGAGGGAGAAAACACATTCACTGCACGTTTCAGGAACCATCGCTCATGACACAGACTTTAAGCCAGCTTGAAAACCGTGGCGCCTTCATTGAACGTCACATTGGGCCGGATGCTCAGCAACAGCAGGAGATGCTGAAGACGGTTGGCGCGGATTCATTAGACGCACTGATCGGCCAGATTGTGCCAAAAGACATCCAGCTTGCCACACCGCCGCAGGTGGGTGAAGCCACCACGGAGTTCGCCGCACTGGCGGAGCTGAAGGCTATCGCCGGCCTCAACAAGCGCTTTAAGTCTTACATTGGCATGGGCTACACCAACGTGCAGTTGCCGCCGGTCATCCTGCGCAACATGCTGGAAAACCCGGGCTGGTACACCGCCTATACCCCGTATCAGCCAGAAGTCTCTCAGGGTCGCCTGGAAGCGCTGCTGAACTTCCAGCAGGTGACGCTGGATCTGACCGGAATGGACATCGCTTCCGCGTCTTTGCTGGATGAAGCTACCGCGGCTGCCGAAGCCATGGCGATGGCGAAGCGCGTCAGCAAGCTGAAAAATGCTAACCGTTTCTTCGTGGCGGCGGACGTGCATCCGCAGACGCTGGACGTGGTGCGTACCCGAGCGGAAACTTTCGGCTTTGACGTGATTGTCGACGACGCTGATAAAGTGCTGGATCACCAGGACGTCTTCGGCGTGCTGCTGCAGCAGGTGGGAACCACCGGTGAAGTTCACGACTACGGCGCACTGATTGCCGAGCTGAAATCCCGTAAAGTGGTGGTCAGCGTTGCCGCCGATTTTATGGCGCTGGTGCTGCTGACGGCCCCGGGTAAACAGGGGGCGGATATTGTCTTCGGCTCTGCACAGCGCTTCGGCGTACCGATGGGCTACGGTGGCCCACATGCGGCGTTCTTCGGCGCGAAAGATGAATTCAAACGCTCCATGCCTGGCCGTATCATCGGCGTCTCAAAAGACGCTGCCGGTAACACCGCGCTGCGCATGGCGATGCAGACTCGCGAGCAGCATATCCGCCGCGAGAAAGCGAACTCCAACATTTGTACTTCGCAGGTGCTGCTGGCCAACATCGCCAGCCTGTACGCCGTGTTCCACGGCCCGGCTGGCCTGAAACGCATTGCCAGCCGCATTCACCGTCTGGCCGATATTCTGGCCTGCGGCCTGCAGCAGAAAGGCCTCAAACTGCGCCATGCCTACTACTTCGACACGCTGTGTGTGGACGTGGCGGATAAAGCGGCAGTGCTAGCTCGCGCGAATGCCGCAGAGATCAACCTGCGCAGCGACATCCACAATGCCGTCGGCATTACGCTGGATGAAAGCACCACCCGCGACGATATTCTCAACCTGTTCAACGTGCTGCTGGGTGACGCGCACGGTCTGGACATTGACGCGCTCGACAAAGAGGTTGCGCTCGACAGCCGCTCCATTCAGGACAGCATGCTGCGTAACGACGCGATCCTGACGCACCCGGTCTTTAACCGCTACCACAGCGAAACCGAGATGATGCGTTACATGCACTCTCTGGAACGCAAAGATCTGGCGCTGAATCAGGCGATGATCCCGCTGGGCTCCTGCACCATGAAGCTGAACGCCGCGGCAGAGATGATCCCAATCACCTGGCCTGAGTTTGCCGAGCTGCACCCGTTCTGCCCGCCAGAGCAGGCGGAAGGCTATCATATGATGATCAATCAGCTTTCCGACTGGCTGGTGAAGCTGACCGGTTACGACGCGCTCTGCATGCAGCCGAACTCTGGCGCGCAGGGTGAATACGCGGGCCTGCTGGCCATCCGTCATTACCATGAAAGCCGTAACGAAGGGCACCGCGATATCTGCCTGATCCCAAGCTCCGCGCATGGCACCAACCCGGCCTCCGCTCAGATGGCGGGCATGGAAGTGGTGGTCGTGGCGTGCGATAAGAACGGCAACATCGATTTGGCCGACCTGCGTGCGAAAGCCGAGCAGGCAGGCGACAAGCTCTCCTGCATCATGGTGACCTATCCGTCCACCCACGGCGTGTACGAAGAGACCATCCGTGAAGTGTGCGAAGTGGTGCATCAGTTCGGCGGTCAGGTATACCTCGACGGCGCGAACATGAATGCTCAGGTAGGCATTACTTCTCCGGGCTTTATCGGCGCGGACGTGTCGCACCTGAACCTGCACAAGACCTTCTGCATTCCGCACGGCGGTGGCGGTCCGGGCATGGGGCCAATCGGGGTGAAAGCGCACCTGGCGCCGTTTGTCCCAGGCCACAGCGTTGTGCAGATTGAAGGCATGCTGACCCGTCAGGGGGCGGTCTCTGCGGCACCGTTCGGCAGCGCTTCTATCCTGCCAATCAGCTGGATGTACATCCGCATGATGGGCGCGGAAGGGCTGAAAAAAGCAAGCCAGGTGGCGATCCTGAATGCCAACTACATCGCGACTCGCCTGAAGTCGGCCTTCCCGGTGCTCTATACCGGCCGTGACGGTCGCGTGGCGCACGAGTGCATCCTCGATATTCGTCCGCTGAAAGAGCAGACCGGCATCAGTGAGCTGGATATCGCCAAGCGCCTGATCGACTATGGCTTCCACGCGCCAACCATGTCGTTCCCTGTAGCGGGCACGCTGATGGTGGAGCCAACGGAGTCCGAAAGCAAAGCCGAGCTGGACCGCTTTATCGACGCGATGCTGGCCATCCGCATGGAGATCGATCGCGTGCAGGACGGCGAGTGGACGCTGGAAGATAACCCGCTGGTTAACGCCCCGCACACCCAGCACGAAATGGTGGCCGAGTGGAACCACGGCTATTCCCGCGAGCTGGCGGTCTTCCCGGCAGGTGTGGCAAACAAATACTGGCCGACCGTGAAGCGTCTGGATGATGTGTACGGCGACCGTAACCTGTTCTGCTCCTGCGTACCGATGAGCGAATACCAGTAATCGCGCGTGTGAAGTCATGTAAGCCGGGTAAGGCGAAGCCGCCACCCGGCTTTTTTATTGGGAGAAGAGAATGGGCATTGCACTTGTGACCGGCGCGAGCCGCGGCATCGGGAAAGCCACCGCGCTGCAGCTGGCACGTGAAGGCTATACCGTGGCGGTAAATTATCATCACAACATTAAGGCCGCGACGGATGTTATCAACCAGATTGTCAATGCCGGAGGCAAAGCCTTTGCCGTTCGCGCCGACATCAGCGATGAAGCTCAGGTGCTGGCGATGTTTGACAGCCTCGATCGTGATGGCGAGCCGCTTACCGCGCTGGTCAATAATGCGGGGATCCTGTTTGAACAATCGACTATCGAGAATTTGTCCGCAGAGCGCATTAACCGCGTACTGGCAACTAACGTCACGGGTTACTTCCTCTGCTGCCGGGAGGCGGTCAAGCGCATGTCTTTTAAACATGGCGGCAAGGGCGGGGCGATAGTGAATGTCTCGTCAGCGGCGTCCCGACTCGGTGCGCCAGGCGAATATGTGGATTATGCCGCGTCCAAGGGAGCGGTTGACTCTCTGACCACCGGCTTAGCGCTGGAGGTAGCGGCGCAGGGTATTCGCGTAAACTGTGTACGACCGGGGCTGATTTATACCGATATCCATGCCTCAGGCGGGGAACCGGGCCGCGTGGACCGGGTGAAATCGTTACTGCCGATGCAGCGCGGCGGGCAGCCGGAAGAGGTGGCCCAGGCGATTGTCTGGCTGCTGAGCGAGAAGGCGTCGTACGTGACGGGGAGTTTTATAGAGTTGGCGGGCGGGAAATAACCCCTCACCCTAACCCTCTCCCCAAAGGGGAGAGGGGATCAATCGTAGCGCCGCCCGGCGTTACGGAGTTAGAGTTTCTCGCCGTTGCTGGCAATCACGCCTTTATACCACTCGAAGCTTTTCTTACGGGAGCGCGACATGTCGCCCGTACCGTCGTCGTGTTTGTTCACATAGATAAAGCCGTAGCGCTTGCTGTACTGGCCGGTGGTGAACGACACGCAGTCGATACAGCCCCACGGCGTGTAGCCCATCAGATCCACGCCATCATGGGTCACGGCTTTGATCATCTCTTCCACGTGAGCGCGCAGGTAGTCGATGCGATAGTCGTCGTTGATGCTGCCGTCTTCTTCGACTTTATCGTAAGCGCCGAAGCCGTTTTCCACGATAAACAGCGGCTTCTGGTAACGCTCGTACAGTTCGCACAGCGAATAGCGCAGGCCCACCGGATCAATCTGCCAGCCCCAGTCGGAGGCCTTGACGTGCGGGTTTGGCACGCTGCCTTCAAAGCCCGAAATCGCATCTCCGGTGCCGCCTTCCGCTTTGACCGCGTTGGTCATGTAGTAGCTGAAGCCTAAGTAGTCGCAGGTACCTTCACGCAGGATCTGTTCGTCACCTGGCTCCATCCTGATGGAGAAGCCACGACGCTCCCACTCATTCAGCACGTAAGACGGGTAGTAACCGCGAAGCTGGACGTCGGTAAAGACATAGCGCTCGCGCATCGATTCCTGGGCGAACATCACGTCTTCCGGTTTGCAGGAGAAGGGATAGAGTGCCACCATGGCCAGCATGCAGCCGACTTTCATCTCCGGGTTGATACGGCGCGCGGCTTTTACCGCCAGGGCGCTGGCCACAAACTGGTGATGCAGTACCTGGTACATAGTCTCTTCCGGGTTGTCGTGATCGGTATAAACCACACCGGAGCAGCAATAGCCGAACAGCGGTGCACGCCAGTTACGCTGGTTATTGATTTCGTTGAAGGTCATCCAGTATTTGACCTTGTTTTTGTAGCGTTCAAAAACCACTTCCGCGAAGCGCACAAAGAAATCGACCACTTTACGGTTGGTCCAGCTGCCGTACTCCTGCACCAGGTGCAGCGGCATTTCGAAGTGGGAGAGGGTGATCACCGGTTCGATGTTGTATTTCAGCAGCTCATCGAACATGTCGTCGTAAAACTTCAGCCCTTCTTCGTTGGGCTGCGTTTCATCACCTTTCGGGAAGATACGCGTCCAGGCGATGGAGGTGCGGAAACATTTGAAGCCCATCTCGGCGAACAGCTTGATGTCTTCTTTATAGTGTCCGTGGAAGTCGATGGCCTCATGATTGGGGTAGTATTTACCCGGCACCACCTCCTGGGTGATCTCACGCGGCACACCGTGTGCGCCGCCGGTCAGAACATCACAAATGCTCGGCCCTTTACCGCCTTTATTCCAGCCGCCTTCCACCTGGTGAGCGGCAACGGCACCACCCCATAAAAAATCTTTTGGTAAGGTCAATTTTTTCATCGCTGCTATTCTCAATAAATGGCTTACTGGCATCGAGTCTAGCAAAGCGTAATTAAATGTCACGATATAACAATTTGCACTTAATGTGATTTGTTACATCAAAAAAACAGGATGTTTTATTCTGTCAGTTTCTTCGCCAGTTTACGGCCGAGAGATTCCAGAATATAGATGACAGGAATTTGCGTGGTAATATCGTAAACGCCCGCAATACGCGTCTGGGGGACATGCCAGGAGAGATTAAAGTCCGCCAGTTTTGCCAGACGCGAGTGCTCGTGGCTGGTAATGGAGAGCACCTTACAGTGGTGCAGGCTGAACTGGCTGGCGAAGCGCAGGATCTCTTCGGTCTCACCTGAGACGGAAAGGACAATGGCAAGTGCATTTTTCGCCATGTCATTGGTCACCGGGAAATACGGATCGTCGATATGGTTGCTGAATTTCCCAATATTTGAGAAGAAACGTGCGCCATATTTCGCCAGCGATCCTGATGTACCTGCACCGACAAATATAATTCGCTCTGAAGATAAAATAATATCGACTGCATCATCCAGTAACGCATCGAACTCTTCGTTATTCACGCTCTTAAAAAAGCTGATAATTTCGCTGGCACCGAAATTCGCCTGTTGGGGCTCATTTTGCTCTAAATAGAGCTTAAAGCGCACGCGAAACTCCGAATAACCTTCGCAGTTGAGTTTGCGGCAAAAGCGCAGGATCGTGGTGGTGGAGACCCCCGCCGCATCCGCCAGTTCGCGGATGGTCATGTACATCACTTTGTCACGGTTTTTAATGACATAGTTATAGACCATCATCTCAAGGTTATTGAGACTGGCAATGACGGAGTGGGTGAACATACTCACAATGGCATAACTCTCATTCAGACCTTATCTCCCCATCATAACATGCAGCCAGACGGCAGGATCCATTTTTATGCCTTTGATTCATAATGATTAAATTTTTATGTGAACAAATGTTAGGTGAAAAATTTATTTATGCCTATGATTTTTTAGGTATAAATTCTGAAATGAAATTATTTTAGCTAACAGGTGTTCACTGGAATCATTCTCAGTTAGCATAGTGATGCGATGAATAATCATCTTTTGTTTTCCCGGAGTTTTGTATGGTGAGTAGACCATTAATCGCACAGGGATATTCGCTGGCTGAGGAGATAGCCAACAGCATCAGCCACGGCATTGGCCTGGTGTTTGGGATAGTCGGTTTAGTGTTATTGCTGGTACAGGCGGTGGATACCAACGCCAGCGCGATGGCCATTACCAGCTACAGCCTGTATGGCGGGAGCATGATCCTGCTGTTCCTGGCCTCGACGCTGTATCACGCGATCCCGCATCAGCGGGCCAAGATGTGGCTCAAGAAATTTGACCACTGCGCTATCTATCTTCTTATTGCAGGTACCTATACGCCGTTTCTGCTGGTGGGGCTCAACTCACCGCTGTCGCGCGGCCTGATGATTGTTATCTGGAGCCTGGCGCTGCTGGGGATCCTGTTTAAGCTGACCATCGCGCACCGCTTCAAGGTGCTGTCGCTGGTGACTTATCTGACGATGGGCTGGCTGTCGCTGATTGTGGTGTATCAGTTGGCCGTCAAACTGGCGGTAGGAGGCGTGACCCTGCTGGCCTTAGGTGGCGTGGTGTACTCGCTCGGTGTGATTTTCTACGTCTGCAAGCGTATCCCCTACAACCATGCCATCTGGCACGGCTTTGTGCTGGGGGGCAGCGTGTGCCATTTTCTGGCGATTTATTTGTATGTGGGGCAGGTGTAGTTTTTTGTCGGGTGGCGGCTTCGCCTTACCCGACCTACGGGATCTGTAGGCCCGGTAAGCGCAGCGCCACCGGGCGATACAGCATCACTCTTCCAGAGAATACGGCAGCGGCTCAATGCTCAGCGTATTCGCGTCGTCACGCACGCGGAACACGCTGTCGGCTTCCATGTCGTTATTCATCACCGCCTGTACCAGAAGACGTCCGTCATCCAGCTGTACGGCGGCTAACACGGTGCCGGTACGGCGCCAGTTATCACCCATCTTCAGCTCGAGATCTTCACCGGCTTCCGGTACGCGGCTGGCGTGACCTGCCAGCGTCCACAGCGCACGTTTGTTTGCCCCGCGGAATTTAGCCCGCGCGACCATCTCCTGGCCGGTGTAACAGCCTTTTTTAAAGCTGATGCCGCCCAGCGCCTGCAGGTTGGTGGCCTGAGGAATAAACTGCGCGCTGTTGGCCGCGTCAATGACCGGCAGGCCCGCTTCGATATTCAGCGCCAGCCACTGCTGGCTGTTATTGAGCTGCGCTTCGCCGCGTAGCGCCTCGGTCACGCGCTCGGCCGTTGCGGCATCCGTGACTAACAGGAAACGCTCCGCCGGGTGTTCAAACCACAGAATGGACGTCGCGCCTTCGCTGACCACCTGCTTTTCTGCATCCGGCAGTTCACTGAACAGGTTTTTCAGCGCCGCACGTGCCTGGAAGCCGGCCACGCCCAGCAGGACATGTTCGTCATCCGGGGCGATAGTGACTTTGGAAAAGACGGCGTACTTTTTCAGCTCTTTGAGCTGTGCGTCACGCAGGCTGCGACGCTCAATAAAGGCAAAGCCGTCCTGACGGCGGAACAGACGCAGGTTGCTCCACATCTTGCCTTTTGGGTCGCAGTGCGCGGCCAGCAGGTGCTGGTGTTCGGTCATCTGACTGACGTCGGCTGTCACCTGGCCCTGCAGGTATTTTTCGGCGTCGGCACCGGTGAGGGTTGCCAGCGCCCAGTCATCAAGAGAAATAAGCGTCAGCGGCAGACGCGCAGAGGCGGCGGGCTGGCGAGGAGAAAATGGTGTAAATGCCATAACGATATCCTGAATTGCTTAACGCTTTGATAATGCCTAATGGTAAAAGAGCCTGCAGGCAATGCAAGCGCTTTCAACAGGCCATTTGTGCCTTAAACCGCTTAGGCGTAGCGCCACGCAAAATAGTGTAATCCGCTGTCTTCGTAGGGTTTATTCTGGAAGCTGACTCGTTGATCGCAATATTCCAGTAAAGAAACGGTCAAAAACACGTTACACTAACGAGTGTCCCCGTAGAGAAATAAAGAACACTGAACGGGGCGCCGACTGTGCCAAACGTAATGCAGGAAACTGAACATGGATATTAACAACAAGGCCCGTATCCACTGGGCGTGTCGTCGCGGCATGCGTGAGCTTGATATTTCCATCATGCCTTTCTTTGAATATGAGTATGACAGCTTAAGCGATGAGGATAAGCATCTGTTTGTTCGCCTGCTTGAGTCTGACGATCCGGATTTATTCAACTGGCTGATGAACCACGGCAAACCCGCCGACACCGAGTTGCAACGGATGGTGCAATTAATTCAAACACGGAATCGGGAACGTGGTCCTGTGGCAATCTGATCTTCGCGTCTCATGGCGCTCGCAGTGGATGTCGTTATTGCTCCACGGCCTGGTTGCGGCCATTGTGCTGCTGATGCCATGGCCGCTGAGCTACACGCCGCTGTGGCTGCTGCTACTGTCGTTTGTTGTATTTGACAGCGTACGCAGCCAGCGTCGCATCAATGCCCGTCAGGGAGAGATCAAATTACTGATGGATTCCCGCCTGCGCTGGCAGGGAACAGAGTGGGATATCCTCGGTATGCCCTGGATGCTCAATACCGGCATGATGTTACGGTTACGCAAGGTAGAAGGCGGACGTTGCCAGCATCTGTGGCTGGCCGCTGACAGTATGGATGCGGCCGAGTGGCGAGACCTGCGCCGTATGCTGTTGCAACAGACGACGCAGGGGTAATGCGCGTTAGCTAAACTTTTCCGCCATTTCGCCAAGAATCTGCTCGCACCAGGTTTGTAGGCGTTCATCGCTGAGATCGTACTGGTTGGTTTCATCCAGCGCGAGCCCAACAAACAGCTCGCCGTCGGCAATAATCGGTTTTTTACTGGTGAACTCGTAACCTTCGGTTGGCCAGTAGCCGATGAACGACACCCCTTTCGGCGCCAGCTTATCATGCAGCATGCCCAGGGCATCCAGGAACCACTCCCCGTAACCCAACTGATCGCCCATGCCGTACATGGCAACGATTTTGCCGTCGAGATTGACTGAATCGAGCTGATCCCAGATGGCTTCCCAGTCCTCCTGTATTTCACCGAAATCCCAGGTTGGGATGCCGAGGATCAGCACATCGTACTGCTCCATCAGCGCGACCGCGTCATCTTTCAGGTTATGCAACGTCACCAGTTCCGGGCCAATGATGTCGCGAATTTTTTCTGCCGCCATTTCGGTGTAGCAGGTGCTGGAACCATAGAACAGACCAATATTCATCGCGTAACTATCTCAATTCTTGCGTTGACTTTGCGCGTAGTGTACCAGAAACCGGTCACAATCAGGCATAATGGCCTGACTGCAGAATCAAAGGGGCTGACGTGGAAAAGGATCTCGCACTGATCGAACAGTTTCTCGATGCACTGTGGCTGGAGAAAAATCTGGCCGAGAATACCCTCAGTGCCTACCGTCGCGATCTCACCATGCTGGTGGAGTGGCTGGCGCACCGGGGGTTATCCCTTGCGAGCGCGCAAAGTGACGACCTGCAGGCGCTGCTCGGGGAACGTATCGCGGGGGGCTACAAAGCCACCAGTTCCGCACGTTTGCTCAGCGCTATGCGTCGGCTGTTCCAGCACCTTTACCGGGAGAAGATCCGCGAAGACGATCCCAGTGCGCTGCTGGCATCGCCGAAACTCCCGCAGCGGCTGCCGAAAGATCTCAGCGAAGCACAAGTTGAGAGATTATTACAGTCACCGGCAGTTGACCTGCCGCTGGAGTTACGCGATAAAGCCATGCTTGAGCTATTGTATGCTACCGGCTTGCGCGTTTCGGAACTGGTCGGCCTGACGATGAGCGATATCAGCCTGCGTCAGGGCGTGGTGCGCGTGATAGGTAAAGGTAACAAGGAACGGCTGGTACCGCTGGGTGAAGAGGCGGTGTACTGGCTGGAAACGTACCTGGAGCACGGCCGTCCGTGGTTGCTCAACGGTGCGTCTATCGACGTCCTGTTCCCGAGCCAGCGCGCCCAGCAGATGACGCGGCAAACGTTCTGGCATCGCATCAAGCATTACGCCACACTGGCGGGTATCGACAGTGAAAAGCTGTCGCCGCACGTATTGCGTCACGCCTTTGCGACGCATCTGCTGAACCATGGCGCCGATCTGCGCGTGGTGCAGATGCTGCTGGGACACAGCGATCTTTCCACGACGCAAATTTACACCCATGTCGCGACGGAACGCCTGCGGCAGCTACACCAACAGCACCACCCTCGAGCGTGAGTGCCGACGAATTGTAACAGGATCAACTATGAAAAAGTCTTTCGCGCTGTTCACCCTGCTGGCAGCCTCATTTACCGGTTTCGCCCATGCGGATGACGCCGCCATTAAACAGTCGCTGGCGAAGCTTGGCGTCACCAGTAGCGATATTCAGCCAGCCCCGGTTGCCGGCCTGAAAACGGTGCTGACCAACAGCGGCGTGCTGTACGTCACCGAAGACGGCAAACATATGATTCAGGGCCCGCTGTACGATGTGAGCGGCGCGCAGCCGGTCAACGTCACCAACCAGCTGCTGATGAAAAACCTGAACGCGCTCGAAAAAGAGATGATCGTCTATAAAGCGGCGCAGGAAAAACACGTTATTACCGTCTTCACCGACATCACCTGCGGCTACTGCCACAAGCTGCATGAAGAGATGAAAGACTACAACGCGCTGGGCATTACCGTGCGTTACCTGGCTTTCCCGCGTGCAGGCGTGCAGAGCCAGCCGGAGAAGGACATGAAGGCTATCTGGTGTGCGAAAGACCGCAACAAAGCGTTTGATGATGCGATGAGCGGGAAAGAGATTAAGCCAGCGTCCTGCGACATCGACATTGCTAACCACTACGCGCTGGGCGTGCAGTTTGGCGTGAATGGTACGCCTGCGATTGTGCTGAGCAACGGTTACGTTGTTCCGGGCTATCAGGGACCGAAAGAGATGAAAGAATTCCTCGATGCCCACCAGAAACAGTTTGGTGGTAAATAATCCGCGTGAAAGCCCCCATAAAATTGCGCCGCCGCGAGGCGGTTGAACCGGTTGATTTGCCAGACGAGCTCTCACCGCTGCTGAAGCGCCTCTATGCCAGCCGCGGCGTGCGCCGTGCTGAGGATCTTGAACGCAGCGTGAAAGGGATGCTGCCCTGGCAGCAGCTGAACGGTATCGAAAAAGCGACCGAGATGCTCTACGACGCGCTGCGCGAAGGCACGCGCATTGTGGTGGTAGGGGATTTCGATGCCGACGGCGCAACCAGCACCGCGCTGAGCGTACTCAGCCTGCGCGCGTTGGGCTGCGATAACGTTACCTATCTGGTGCCGAACCGTTTTGAAGACGGCTATGGCCTTAGCCCGGAAGTGGTCGATCAGGCCCACGCCCGCGGTGCGCAGATGATCATGACCGTGGATAACGGCATCTCCTCTCATGCGGGGGTCGATCATGCCCATCAGCTGGGGATCCCGGTGCTGGTCACCGATCACCACCTGCCGGGCGAAACGCTGCCTGCGGCGGAAGCGATCGTTAACCCAAACCTGCGCGATTGTGAATTTCCCTCTAAATCTCTCGCGGGCGTAGGCGTGGCGTTTTATCTGATGCTGGCGCTGCGCACGCTGCTGCGTGATAAAGGCTGGTTTGAATCCCGCGGGATTGCCGTACCGAACCTGGCTGAATACCTCGACCTGGTGGCGCTGGGTACCGTCGCGGACGTGGTCCCGCTCGATACCAATAACCGTATCCTGACCTGGCAGGGCTTAAGCCGTATCCGGGCAGGCAAGTGCCGTCCTGGGATCAAGGCGCTGCTGGAGATTGCCAATCGCGACCCGCTCAAGCTGGCGGCCAGCGATCTCGGCTTTGCCCTCGGGCCGCGCCTGAACGCTGCCGGACGACTGGACGATATGTCCGTCGGGGTCGCGCTGCTGTTGTGTGACAACATCGGTGAAGCGCGCGTGCTGGCCAACGAGCTGGACGCCCTGAACCAGACCCGTAAAGAGATTGAGCAGGGGATGCAGGCCGAAGCGCTGACCCTGTGTGAAAAGCTGGAGCGCAGCGGCGATACGTTGCCGGGCGGCCTGGCGATGTACCATCCCGAGTGGCATCAGGGCGTGGTCGGCATTCTGGCGTCACGCATTAAAGAGCGTTTCCACCGGCCGGTGATTGCCTTTGCCCCTGCGGGCGACGGCACGCTGAAAGGCTCCGGCCGCTCGATTCAGGGTCTGCACATGCGCGACGCGCTGGAGCGGCTCGATACGCTCTACCCGGGTCTGATGATCAAGTTCGGCGGCCATGCGATGGCGGCGGGGCTGTCCCTTGAAGAGGCGAAGTTCGACGAGTTTCAGCGTCTGTTTGGTGAGCTGGTCACCGACTGGATTGACCCGGCCCTGTTGCAGGGAGAAGTGGTGTCCGATGGCGAGCTCTCACCGCTGGAGATGACGATGGAGGTGGCGCAAATGCTCCGCGATGCGGGTCCCTGGGGGCAGATGTTCCCGGAACCGTTGTTCGACGGCCGTTTCCGTCTGCTGCAGCAGCGTATCGTCGGCGAGCGTCATCTGAAAGTGATGGTTGAGCCGGTCGGCGGCGGGCCGCTGCTGGACGGCATTGCCTTCAACGTGGACACGTCGATATGGCCGGATAACGGCGTGCGCGAGGTTGAACTGGCGTACAAACTGGATATCAACGAGTTTCGCGGTAACCGCTCCCTTCAGATCATCATCGACAATATCTGGCCAATTTAGCGGCAGTAATCTCTATAAAAAAGGGCGTGGATTCGGTACAATCCCGCTCTTATCACCGCATTTTGACTAGTCCATAAAAGAAAACAGACCATGTTTGAAATTAATCCGGTAAAAAACCGTATTCAGGATCTCACGGAGCGCTCTGACGTTCTTAGGGGGTATCTTTGACTACGATGCCAAGAAAGAGCGTCTTGAAGAAGTAAACGCCGAGCTGGAACAGCCGGACGTCTGGAACGAACCTGAACGCGCACAGGCGCTGGGTAAAGAGCGTTCCTCTCTCGAAGCTATCGTAGATACGCTGGATCAAATGGCTCAGGGGCTGGAAGATGTTTCCGGTTTGCTGGAGCTGGCTGTAGAAGCCGACGACGAAGAAACCTTTAACGAAGCCGTGGCAGAACTCGACGTGCTGGAAGAGAAGCTGGCGCAGCTTGAATTCCGTCGTATGTTCTCCGGCGAATACGACAGCGCTGACTGCTATCTCGATATTCAGGCAGGTTCTGGCGGTACCGAGGCGCAGGACTGGGCCAGCATGCTGATGCGTATGTATCTGCGCTGGGCTGAAGCGCGCGGTTTCAAAACCGAAATTATCGAAGAGTCTGAAGGTGAAGTGGCTGGTATTAAGTCCGTCACCATCAAGATCATTGGCGACTACGCCTACGGCTGGCTGCGTACCGAAACCGGCGTACACCGTCTGGTGCGTAAGAGCCCGTTCGACTCCGGTGGCCGTCGTCATACCTCCTTCAGTTCCGCGTTTGTTTACCCGGAAGTGGATGAAGACATCGATATCGAAATCAACCCGGCGGACCTGCGTATCGACGTTTACCGCGCGTCCGGCGCGGGCGGACAGCACGTTAACCGTACGGAATCTGCGGTACGTATTACCCACATTCCAACCGGGCTGGTCACGCAATGCCAGAACGACCGTTCCCAGCATAAGAACAAAGACCAGGCCATGAAGCAGATGAAAGCGAAGCTTTATGAGCTGGAGATGCAGAAGAAAAATGCTGAGAAACAGGCGATGGAAGATAACAAGTCTGACATCGGCTGGGGCAGCCAGATCCGTTCTTACGTCCTTGATGACTCCCGCATCAAAGACCTGCGTACCGGGGTTGAAACCCGCAACACGCAGGCGGTGCTGGACGGCAGCCTGGACCAATTTATCGAAGCAAGTTTGAAAGCAGGGTTATGAGGAACCAACATGTCTGAACAACAAGCACAGGGCACTGACGCGGTAGTCGATCTTAACAACGAACTGAAAACCCGCCGCGAGAAGCTGGCAGCGCTGCGTGAGCAGGGCGTGCCGTTCCCGAACGATTTTCGTCGTGACCACACCTCAGACCAACTGCACGCTGACTTCGACGCGAAAGAGAACGAAGAGCTGGAAGCGCTGAACGTTGAAGTGGCCGTTGCAGGCCGCATGATGACCCGCCGTATCATGGGTAAAGCCTCCTTCGTGACTCTGCAGGACGTTGGCGGCCGCATTCAGCTGTACGTGTCCCGTGACGATCTGCCGGAAGGTATCTACAACGAGCAGTTCAAGAAGTGGGACCTGGGCGATATCCTGGGCGCGAAAGGTAAACTGTTCAAAACCAAGACCGGTGAACTGTCTATCCACTGCACCGAGCTGCGTCTGCTGACCAAAGCCCTGCGCCCGCTGCCGGACAAATTCCACGGCCTGCAGGATCAGGAAGCGCGCTATCGTCAGCGCTACCTGGATCTCATCTCTAACGATGAATCCCGCAAGACCTTCAAAATTCGCTCCCAGATCATGGCCGGTATTCGCCAGTTCATGGTTAACCGCGACTTTATGGAAGTGGAAACCCCGATGATGCAGGTGATCCCAGGCGGCGCGTCTGCGCGTCCGTTCATCACCCATCACAACGCCCTGGACCTGGACATGTACCTGCGTATCGCGCCGGAACTGTACCTGAAGCGTCTGGTGGTCGGTGGTTTTGACCGCGTGTTCGAGATCAACCGTAACTTCCGTAACGAAGGTATCTCCGTTCGTCATAACCCAGAGTTCACCATGATGGAACTCTATATGGCGTATGCAGATTATAAAGACCTGATCGAGCTCACCGAATCCCTGTTCCGTACGCTGGCGCAGGATATTCTGGGCACCACCCAGGTCCCTTACGGTGAAGAAGTCTTCGACTTCGGCAAGCCGTTCGAAAAACTAACCATGCGCGAAGCGATCAAGAAATACCGTCCGGAAACCAACATGGCGGATCTGGATAACTTCGATTCTGCAAAAGCGATCGCCGAGAGCATCGGTATCAAGGTTGAGAAGAGCTGGGGTCTGGGTCGTATCGTGACTGAGATCTTCGAAGAAGTGGCCGAAGCGCACCTGATTCAGCCGACCTTCATCACCGAGTATCCGGCTGAAGTTTCTCCGTTGGCGCGTCGTAATGACCAGAACCCGGAGATCACTGACCGCTTTGAATTCTTCATCGGCGGCCGTGAAATCGGCAACGGCTTTAGCGAGCTGAACGATGCGGAAGACCAGGCTCAGCGTTTCCAGGACCAGGTTGATGCGAAAGCGGCAGGCGACGACGAAGCGATGTTCTTCGACGAAGACTACGTGACCGCGCTGGAGCACGGTCTGCCACCAACGGCGGGTCTGGGGATTGGTATCGACCGCATGGTGATGCTGTTTACCAACAGCCACACCATCCGTGACGTGATCCTGTTCCCGGCGATGCGCCCGGTGAAATAAGTCGAACCGACGTAAAAAAAGCCCCGAAAGGGGCTTTTTTATTGCGCGGCGAACGCTCTGAGGGCGTCTCGCGCGGCCGTCGCTTCCAGCACCATCCACGGGCTAAAGCTCCAGGGCGCGGCATCGAGGGCGTGGAATAACGACTCCAGCGTAACCCACTCGAACGCCATCACTTCATCGTGGTTAATCCGCAGTTCGCTGGTGATGCGTGCTGCGAATACCGGGCAAATCTCGTTTTCAACGATCCCGGAAGGATCGGTTTCACGGTAACGAAACTCGGACGCCACGGGGGTAATATCGGTAATTTCAGCGCCGATCTCATAGCGGCAGCGTCGGATAATGGCCTCTTGCGTCTCTTCACCCGATTGCGGATGCCCGCAGACGGAGTTCGTCCAGACGCCCGGCCAGGCTTTTTTGCTTAACGCACGCCGGGTTACCAGACATTCACCGTTGTCGTTAAACAACCAGGAGGAGAACGCCAGATGCAGAGGGGTTTGGGTCGTGTGCGCGGCGTACTTTTCCTGAGTGCCAATCACCTTTCCCTGGTCGTTTACCAAAATAACGTGTTCTTGAATACTCATTCCTGCTCCAGTGCCAACGATGCGGATGGTTCTGCACCATCAGCAGAGCAGCATTATACGGCATTCTTATACGAACGGTTTGTCTCCAGGAGCGGAAAAGGGCTGACCCTTCACACTTCTGGCTGGTATTATAGGGCGCCATTCACGCTGACCGAGGATCTGTTTTGTTTGCAGGAAGCCTGATGAGAAAACCCATCACCGCCATTTTTTGTCTGACGCTGACGCTATTACTGGCAGGCTGTTCAGGAAGCAAATCATCGGATATGGGCAGCTATACCGGTTCGGTCTATACCGTTAAGCGCGGGGATACGCTGTATCGCATTTCGCGTGCGACCGGGACCAGCGTGAAGGATCTGGCACTGCTCAATAATCTCTCTCCGCCTTACACTATCGAGGTGGGGCAGAAGCTGAAGGTTTCTGGCGGTTCGTCCGCAGGCAAAAAATCCTCCTCGAAGGGCAAAACCGCGAAAGTGACGCCGTCTTACGCGGTGCCGCAGTCTTCCTGGCCGCCGGTCGGTCAACGCTGCTGGATCTGGCCGGCCAGCGGTAAAGTGGTGCTGCCGTACTCCCTTGCTGAAGGCGGTAACAAAGGTATTGATATCGCTGCTGCACGCGGTACGCCGGTTTATGCCTCCGGTGCCGGAAAGGTGGTTTACGTCGGTAACCAGCTGCGCGGCTACGGTAACCTGATCATGATTAAGCATGGCGAAGACTACATCACGGCTTATGCGCACAACGACACGATGCTGGTCAACAACGGACAGAACGTGAAGGCAGGGCAGAAGATCGCCACCATGGGCAGCACAGGCACGGACACGGTGAAGCTGCATTTCCAGATCCGCTATAAGGCGACGGCCATCGATCCGCAGCGTTATCTTCCTGCGCCCGGCGGCAAACCGAAGTGCTAAGTGATTATTTTATCGCCGGTTAGTGGTGAAGAGGCTTGTATGAAGAAGCGTAAGGTCTATAATGCCTTACGCACCTCAAAGCGGGCGTAGTTCAATGGTAGAACGAGAGCTTCCCAAGCTCTATACGAGGGTTCGATTCCCTTCGCCCGCTCCAGATCTCTCTCCTTGTGGAGAAGCCTTAAAAGCCTTCTCTATCAGCAACTTAAATAGTTACCTATTTTAGTCGCCTATGGGTTCTACCATTGTGATCAGCCCTTGGTAACTGTCACGCTAAGTTACATGGTGAGATGACAGTATAACTCAGCGTTGGCGGCAGTTGCATCCTCACACCGCGATAGTAAAACGTGAAGAAAAAGCCCATCCAGGCATAGTTATGTCATCGAAAGATTGATCATACGCATTTCAAGCCCGATGTGCGGCTCTCAGAGCTACGTAAACAGGTTTATGGTGATAACGTACCTACAAACGACATGTAGGCTCTATGAGCGTTTCAGCCACGCTCCCGCAAGGGTACACGGTTATCCTGATAAGGTGTGATCCCTCTGACAGTCTGATGAAGTCGCTACGCTCCGCTTGTTGTTGTATCACCAACGGGGCTTTATGGCTTCTATTATCTAAAATTAGGGAAAAGGGGAAAGGCTGGATCTCTCCAGCCTTTGGCGGTCATCTCACTTTCTTGAAGATAAGCAGGATCAGAGGGACGCAGACAGCGAAACCAATGATAGAGGCTAAAGCCGAATCAGAGTGATTTTGCGATAGATCCTTAACAAACCAGGTGCATTGAGAAGGCGTAAGCTCCCCACTCTGGCTCATTGTCTCTGAAAAGTTAAGCGCGAAGACCAGATCGAAATACAGCACGATAACGTAATAGGCTATGCAGATCAGCGCGATAATCCCCCACCTGATCCAGAACTTCTTATTCATCATCTCACCTTTTTAAAGATCAGTAGGATGAGAGGCACGCAGATCGCAAAGCCAAAAAGGGCGACAGTAAAAACGCCATCAGTGGCTTGCATGATCGAGTCTATAGAAGCTTGGTACTCTTTTAATGGGATTGGGCCAGAAAACCGCATACTTTCACTCTCGCTGAATGCGGAAAAAGAGAAGGTAGATAGCACCAGTGCGATAAAGTAGCATAGCGATACAATGACAATCCCACCCCATCGGAAAATGGTTTTAATTCTATTCGTCATCGCCATAAGATCCCCCTAATACGCCACCTACAGTGCCGCCGGAATACGGAGACAATGAATCGCCAGTGGCTGCACCTTCCGCTGCAACATGCTGAGCTACACCACCGCGAGTTTCCTGGAATGGTTGTAAGTTGCCTGAATTAGGGTATTGCTCTTTGAATACTCCGGTCATCTCAACGACAAGCATTGAGGACATGTCTCCACCCTTTGCGATGAGAAATCTTTGCAGCGATACCGGAACGGTGAAATCTTCCTCAGCTTCAAAAGGTAGTTGGGTCGTCGTAGATGTGTAACCGTGCTCAAATACCGTAGAGCCAGCAAACTTAATCCCCGCAACTGAATGTGTGGTGCAGTTGCTGCCAGTAACGTCATACTCATCAATGGTATGGCCTCTCCTCCTTGTTGTCTCTGGCATTTTTGATGTTTGTATAGCTGGCTTACTGTTGTTCCATAGGTCTTCGAAGAACGCTCTTGTCTTCATCGGGTCAGCATCGTCTATGCGGAAAACACGAGCACCCATCTCATAGAGTTCAGAACGATAGTAAACCCTTGCATCTTCATCTTGCAGGAAGTTAAGAACACCATCTCCCGTAAAGCCTCCACGATTGGTTCTGCCATAGCGACCATACGTGTAGAGATAGACATTGTTATTCTCGTGCACCGAAACGAAAGCGTGACCTGTGTTTTTGGTTTCAGTCCAGAGGTAAACGCCGTTCAATGGCTGGTTATCTTCTGGTTTGCAGGTATCAGCAAAGGTGTTTTGCTTCTTCGCTGCCTGTGCATGTTGCACTGGCTCTACAGGCGCTGTCGCCCAAGAAGGGGTATTCACCTCAACGGTGCCAGGCGCGATAAGAAAATTAGTACCCTGTGGACAACCGCAGTGGATTTCTGCACCGTCCACGGCGACTGCAGCGCTATTTGAGCAGCGAGGATCACCGCTCACTATCACCCCCACTTTCCCGCATTTCGGGCAAGGGGTTGTCTTATCGCCGATATAGAGTTTCCACTTGCCCATGACAGACATACCGGGGCGGGCGGCAATACATTGTGCGCCTGTAGATGTTTTATCTCCATGTAGACCAACGTTCTTACCGTGAACTGTGCAGCCTCTGTTAACCGATGCCATAGTGACCGCCTTATTTCAGAAAGTTTTCTGGCAACGATTCCCCTGCTCGGACTACTCTTCTTCCGGCATTCTGTGGGCTACTGATAATTTCGTCGCCGTTGTCGAGCAAGCTACCGACAAGAGCGGCGGAGTCACCAGAGGTATTGCCTACTCCAGTGCTGATTTTCGCGGTGGTTCCATCTGGATAACGAACTTCATCACCCACAAGAGATACATTTAGGCGTGTTCCGTCTTCAATTTCGATCTGTTGCCCGTTGTATTCACTGATAACCGTTCCCCCGTTGCGGGTTAAGCTACCCTCTGTAGCAATCAGATAAGCGGCTGTAACTGGGTGAGCGAGGTTGTAGGCGTTTCTTTCAGCGATCAGATTACGGGCTTCTTCGTTCATTTCCGCGAGCTGTTCAGCTGTGAATGGTGACTGGTCAAATGCTGCCAGCATTTCGGCGGTGAGTTCATTGGTGTATTGCTTCATAAGTCCCTCTACTTGCTATGGAAATAATTTCAGTGGCTATTTTACAAGCAATGACCACATGAACAACAAGTATTAGACTTAAGCAAAATTATGTTTCGTAACAACCAGTAAAGGGGGTTACTCCTCCTCAAAGGTTATTGTGTAGCGGCATTGCTGCGACGGTCTGATCGTCACTATCTCCGTATAATTGGCGTTGCTGTATTGTAAGGGGCAACTAATACTGGCCACCGCGTTAGAGTTTTTCCAGTATCGGTTTTCCGATTTGTTGGGGGAGGAGCTACCGTTATATTCATGCGGTCTAAGCGAACTGTAATACACGACGATATAGCCTGTGATCACATGAGCTGCTTCGCTAAAGTCACCGGCTCCCATTCATTCTTCAGGCTCCGGAAGAGGCGTTCCATTGGGCTGTTATCCCAGCTGTTTCCACGCCGGCTCATACTTTGCCTGAGCCGGTAACGTCACAGTAACTGCTGGTACTGCAGGCTCGTATAATGACTGTCCTGATCTACGATTACCCCCTCAGCCCTTCCACGCTTTCTGATGGCAGATTCATCACTGTTTTAATGCTGGTTTCGATGCTACGAATAATGTCTTCACGTGGACCGTTACGCCAGTCAGCACTTGCGTAAAAAGTTTCAAGAACCGTAGCCATGCTTTCAGCACTATCAAAGGCGCGGATAAGGTAGTAGCAATCCGGGTCATGCAGCGAGTTACCAAACGCAACAACATCGATCTTGTGGCGTTGGTGAAGGGGTACACTGATTTCCTGCATGATGGCGTGAAAAGCTGCTCCGGTGCCTTTGTGCAGTGTGTATTGCAGTATCTCAACCGTTCTCAAAGTATCATCTCCGTTGGTTGCCACTCGGCAGTTCCTTGTTAATAGAGATTAAAGTAAACGGAATTGATCCGCGAGACCACAAGTAATCAAACGGCTTTCCGTAAGCAAAGCAGCAATATGTGACTCAAACACGTAGTAAAGCGCTATGCCGCGTTTTTATCATGGGCAGGGTCAGTCCAGGACAGGTCTTGTATCGTTTATTGATAGCGCGGCAGTACAATTGCGTTGCCTTTTAATTAAACAGGGAAGTGCTTTGCTCAATTGCAGGTAGTGACTCTTTCATGGTGTGCTTTTTCAGGCACCACGCTCTTTTTATTAAAGGAATACGCTTTTTCAAACGCAGGTTCGCAACCAGGAATCCCCCATTGGTGTTTATTAGGCATGAAGTATGTTACTTCCGCTCAGGTACCCTGACCAGGATTCGGTAAGCGTCTTGCTTACGGATGGCGTTAATCGAGACGTGTCTTGTTTCAACGCGCTGGCGATCCTGAGAAGATAGACAACATAACAAAGAGTAATGCCGTGTGTGTTTATTGCCTGTTGGTGTAGCGCATATCTCATCATATGCGCTACACAATTTTTTACGGCTCACCAGCATCTCGCTGAACAGAAAACTGATATTTCAGGAGATTAACCCTTAATTTTTAGTTCCTTGATGCGGAAATCATTCCCCATACTGGCTGCAACATGGCTGACTACCTCGAGTTCAGCTTTACTGCCTGTGGCTTTGAATTTACCACTCAGGGTTATCCATTCGTTCGCTTGCTTCAGTTCTAACGGTGTGGAAATATCTTTGCCGTCAGCACGGAGAGAAATTTTTGGCGCTTCATATTTTCCAATAATGCGCGCAGCTTTCACCGTCCAGGTATATTCATGCCCGGCAGTAAGACCTGCCAGCGTCTTTTTGAGGATCACGCCGGCGTGGTTTTTGTTGGCATTGGTAATGAACTCGACGGCGCGGGTGCTGGCATCAACCAGGTAAAGATCGTGCCCGGCCGGTCCCGCCTGCCAGCTATTCCAGTTATCACGTTCGAAGTTGGTTAAATCTTCAAACGGTGCTGCCGTCGCGGCCGAAATATCCGCCTCGCGATAAACTTCAACGCTGAATTCACCCGAATTATCTTTGTACTGGTCTTTACCGTCGGCAAAAATCAGCGTCAGAGTGCCTTCAGCTGGAACTGACCAGCGATATTTATGGTTGCCAACTGGCCAGGCATCCTTACCGATCCGTGCCTGAAGCGAAGGATTACGTACCGTCAGCGTTTCACCCTCTCTGGGAATGCGTCCCTGAGGGGCGGTCAGTGCAAACGTTTCAATCCCATTCCGGGCCCAACCACTGGCCAGAATGGTAATTATCTCTCCCGCTTTGAGGAATATCTCTGTGTTTGTTCCTTCGGCATTTTTAGCGTCAACTTTTCCTGACCAGATTAAATTTTCGCTCATGTCTTACTCCTGTGACATCGTGGTGCGTCAATACACCTTTTCAAATATCCATACAAAAAGAGTGAATTTAAAACTCTTCGGTTATTTGCCTGATAAGGTTAGTGAATAGTTCATGATATTATCGTATTCACTTCTTGCTTCTTATCGGCTCGAATGAGAATAGTCAGGGGGGATCTATATTTCAAAAGTCTGAATCATTTATGCCGGGTTGCATTTTTATAATTCATTAAAAAGTAAAAGCTATTTTTCATGACATTAAGAATAATCTGAGCTTAGAGAGTAAAAAAGAACGCTGCCCTTTTGTTTTTCCATTCCTGTTTCTGCACATAAAAAAGGCTGCATTGCGCAGCCTTTTTATTAGTTTTTAGGAAACACCCACACATGCCTCTCCGGCAGCGAAAGATGGCAGTGCTGCGGATCCCGAACCTCATGCCCGTACGCGCGGATCACAAAGTCATCCCCCGCCGTACGGAACAGGTACTCCCAGCGGTCGCCGAGATACATGCTGGTGAGCAGCGGCAGCTCAAGCTGGTTTTCCCCTGGCCCCTCGACCACCGCGACGCGCTCGACGCGGATCACCGCTGTGGCTTCATCACCGCTCTGCACCCCTTCACCGGCCTGGCCCCACAGCACCCAACCTTTCCCCTCGATGCGCGCTTTGCCGTCGCGCACTTCAGTGACCTTACCGTGCAGGCGATTGTTGCTGCCCATAAACTCGGCGGTAAACAGCGTTTTCGGCGAGCCGTACATTTCCTGTGGCGTGCCTTGCTGTTCGATCTTTCCGTTGTTCAGCAGAAGGATGCGATCGGAAATGGACATCGCTTCATTCTGGTCGTGCGTCACCATCAGCGCCGATAGCCCGAGCTTGATAATCAGCTCGCGCAGGAACACGCGGGCCTCTTCGCGCAGCTTGGCGTCGAGGTTGGAAAGCGGCTCGTCCAGCAAAATCACCGGCGGGTTGTAGACCAGCGCACGGCCAATCGCCACACGCTGCTGCTGCCCACCGGAGAGCTGGTGCGGGTGACGTTTGCCAAGATGGCCCAGACCAAGCTGGTCCAGCACGTCCTGCACGCGCTGCTGGATCTCTTTGGCCGGAACTTTGCGCAGCTTGAGCGGATAGGCCACGTTCTCAAACACGGTTTTGTGCGGCCACAGGGCGTAGGACTGGAACACCAGCCCCAGATTACGCTCTTCCGCCGGGACCTCACTGCGCGGCGTGCCGTCGTAAACTTTATTTTTACCAATCACAATCGAGCCCTGGGTCGGCTTTTCCAGACCCGCGACGGCACGCAGCAGGGTGGTTTTGCCGCTGCCGGATGGGCCCAGCAGAGAGACCACTTCGCCGCGCTTCAGGTTCATGGAGACACCTTTTAAAACAGGATTGTCGCCGTAGGTTAAGTGCAGATCGTCAACCGCTAATTCAATCATGTATTTTCACTCCGAAACGAAGGGCAATGCCCAGACCTACCACGACCAGCAGGATGTTAATGAAAGAGAGCGCCGCCACGATATCAATGGCGCCTGCGGCCCAGAGGGAAACCAGCATCGAGCCGATGGTCTCCGTGCCGGGTGACAGCAGGTACACACCCGTTGAGTATTCGCGTTCAAAGATCAGGAACATCAGCAGCCACGAACCGATAAGACCGTAACGGGAGAGCGGGATGGTGACGTGGCGGGTGATCTGCCCGCGCGTCGCCCCGGTGCTGCGCGCTGCCTCTTCAAGCTCCGGCCCCACCTGCAGCAGCGTGGAAGAGATGAGCCTCAGCCCGTAGGCCATCCACACCACGGTATAGGCCAGCCAGACGCTGAAAATGGTGCTGCGAAGGGAACGCAGCCAGACGATGACGTTTTCACGCATCCAGTCAGTCCAGGCAAAACCGGAAAGCCAGCCGGATTTCAGCGAGTTATCGAGCCACATCGGCAGGAACAGGAACACCCACAGGAAGGCCAGGCCCGCCAGCAGGCCGGGCACCGCGCGCGGTACCAGCACGCTGTAATCGAGGAAACGCGTGGTGTTGTCCGGCTTACGGTGCATCGCAATACCGACAAACAGATAGCAGACTACCGCCAGCGCACCGCCAATCACCCCGATCGCCATGGAGTTGATAATGGCGCGCAGCAGGTTGGGCTGCGCCCAGATGGTGCGGAAGGTATTCAGGGAAAGCTCATCCCACAGCGAAACGCCCACGCCCCAGTTGGAGATAAACGCGCGCAATACCACGCCGAGCAGCGGAACACCGATGGTGACGGTAAGCCAGAAGGCAATCACCGCGCCGGCCACCCAGCGCCATTTGCCCAGCGGTAACGCGCGGGCCTGCGAGGCCTTCCCCTTCATGGTGACGAAGCGGTTGGCGGTACGCATCAGGCGTCGCTGGAGCATCACCAGCGGGATGGTGATACAGATCAGCACCACGGCAACCGCTGCCATCAGGTTATAGGAGGGGGTACCCATCTTGTTCGTCAGCTTGTAGAGATAGGTCGCCAGCACCATGTTGCCTTCCGGGTCGCCGAGGACCAGCATCAGGCCGAACACTTCCAGCCCGAGGAAGAACAGCAGCACGGTGGCGTACAGCACTGACGGGCGCACCATCGGCAGGCTGACGGAGGTCATTACCTGCCAGGGAGATGCGCCCGCGGTGCGCGCGGCCTCTTCCACATCGGAGCCCACGCTGCGCAGCGCTGACGAGATATACAGATAGGCGTGCGGGACGTGCGTCAGGCCGGCAATGACCACAATGCTCGACATGTCGTAGATGTTCCACGGCACAAAGCCAATCAGCGCTTCAGCCCACTGGGAGAGAAAGCCCACCGGACCGGCGGCCACCACGTAGCCAAAGCCCAGAACCATCGGTGAAACGAAAATCGGGACCAGGATCAGCGGCTCAATCAACCGGCGACCGGGCAGGTCGGTACGCACCATCAAAAAGGCCAGCACGCCGCCCAGCGGGATAGAGATAAACACCAGCCCGAAAGCCAGAATAAAGCCACTCTTCAGGGCTTTATAAAAATCAGGGTCAGTGAAAATAAAATCAAATGATTCAAAGCTCCACTCTTTTGACGGCGAAAAGAAGGGGGCGGACAGGAAGCTCTGTATCACGATAAACGACAGCGGCGTATAGATAACCAGAGCGGTTATCAGCACGACGATGCCGCGCGGCAGGCTTTGCCACTTTCTGCGTAATGTATTCATGGGGTATCCCTGGTATTGCAGCCCAGAAAAACGAACTCAGGTCGATAAGGGAGCGCGGCGGCTTGCGCCGCGCTCAGACGCTTATTTGCCGGCGGCGGTACGCCACTCTTTGATGTACTCCAGGCGTTTTTTCGGCTGCAGGTATTCCAGCAGCGTTTCATCAACCGGGATCGGCTTCAGCGCGTTGCCGAGGATTTTGGTCAGGCCGTCGATATCATTTTTCCCTTCGATATCGTTACGAATGGACGGAATGTCCGCCTGATTGGCCAGAATGCTTTGCCCTTTTTCAGAGAGCACGTAGTCGAGCCACAGTTTGGCCGCATTGCTGTTTTGCGACTGCTGGCTGATGAACGACACGCGCGACAGCACCAGGGTGTAATCCTTCGGATAGGCGATGCCGAGCGACGGATCGTTCTTCGCACGCGCTTCAGCATAGGATCCAAGGATATTAAAGCCGATCAGGTTTTCACCGGAGGAGACACGCTCCATCATGGTGCCGGTAGACGACTGCACCGATAAGCCCCCTTTGGCGACGTCGGCCAGGGTCTTAAAGTAGTTTGGATCGGCGTTGTGATCCTGCACCGAGAGCATAAAGCCCAGACCCGATTTTTCGATGTCATAGGTGGTGACTTTGTTCTTGAATTTGTCCGTCTGGCTGGCGATAAGCTTCGCCAGCGCGGCGTGCGAATCCGGCACGTCGCCCGCCGGGATCAGGCGCTTGTTGTAGATAAAGACCACCGGCTCATAGGTGGTGCCGTAGGCCTTATCTTTCCAGACCGCCCATTTCGGCAGTTGGCTCTGTTCCGGGGATTTGTACTCCATGGCGTAGTCGGTGGCGAGCTTCAGCCCGGTGTCCATCGAGGAGCTCCAGACCACGTCGCCGCTCACGCCGCCTGAAGCCTGTTCGCTGATGAAACGGTTGTACAACTCGGTGCTGTTCATGTCGTTGTATTCGACTTTGATGCCCGGGTAGGTTTGTTCGAAGCCCTGGATCAGCGGTCCGGCGGCTTTGATGTCGGTGGTGGAATAAATGACAACCTTGCCCTCTTTCGTGGCGGCATCGACCACTTTTTGATACTCAGCAGGATAGCCCTGCGGCAGGGCGGACAGTGCAGAAGCAGAGAACAGTACAGTAGCGGTAAGCAGAGAAATTCGGAACGTGTTCGACATTATAGTTAACCTTTTAGTTACATTTGAGGAACTAATTGTCAACATAGCGTATCGGGCTCTCCCCACAATAGGGGGGAGCGGATAATGATTCCGAAGTGTGATTGTCGCCGTCGTTTCAGCAATTAACACCATAAAATCCGCGAACGTTAGCCAACGAACGGTTGCGGATTACGGTTTGTCGGGAGCTTTGCGGTATAACCTGCGCGGATGACCAATATTGCCATACAGCATTTCGATGTTGATCAACCCGCTCTCCACGCAGTATTCAAGGTAGCGGCGCCCCGTGGTTTTACTGATCCCCACGTTTTCCACCACCTCTTCAACCGACATCGCACTGTCGGGATGGTCGGCGAACAGGCGTTTTATCCGCTCCAGCGTCTGAGGTTCAATGCCCTTCGTGGACGGCGCAGGTGAGGACTCCGCAGCCGGCAGGTTAAACAGGCGATCCAGCGCATGCTGGTCGACCACCTTCACCTGCTGCACGGTGTGGATGAAGCGCATAAACCGCTCCAGCGAAGCGTGCAGACGCTGGAAAAATACGGGCTTTATCAGGTAGTCAAACGCGCCGCTGCGCATGGCGTGGCTGCAGGTTTGCATATCGCTGGCGGCGGTGATGAAGATCACCGAGCATTCATAGCTTTTTAGCAGCGGGTTATCGATTAACTCCACCCCTTTACCGTCCGGAAGATAGTTATCCAGCAGGATAAGCCGCGGCTGATATTGACGGATCAGGCTGTGCGCCTGCTCAATCGACGCGGCGATGCCCACCACGCGCAAATGAAAATTCTGCTCAATATACTCGCGATGCAGCTCCGCCAGGTGCGGCTCATCTTCAACTATCACAACATCAAGTGGTCGGGTCATGCTGTTGTCCATTCGGAATAAACACAGAAAAAATCGTGCCCTGCGGCGTGTTATCGGCAATCTCAATACTGCCGCCCGCCTTATCGATATAGCCTGCCACCAGGAACAGGCCAATACCATGCTCGGTGCCCACAATGTCGTTTTCACGTTCCGGTTTGCTGCTGAACCCCTGGCGGAAAATATGCGGCTTCAGCGTATCGTCCACGCCGCAGCCTCTGTCGGCCACCTCGATCAGCAGCTCCTGGTTACGGTCAGAGATGTAGAGTTCTACCGGGGCGTGGACCTGTGCGTTGAGGGTCGCATCCACGGCGTTATCCAGTAGATTACCAATAATGGACATCAGCTCCGTTTCACTCAGCGCGGCAGGCATGCGGGTGAGCTGGCAGGCGGGATCAAACTGCAGTTCGATGCCTTTTTCGCGCGCGCTGACATATTTACCCAGCAGCAGCCCGCACAGCGCCGGGGAGACAAAACGGGCAGAGACAAAGTCCAGCACGCGCTGCGCGCCTTCTGACTGCACCTGGATGTAACGGATCGCCTCATCATAGTGTTTCATCTGCAGCAAGCCCACCAGCGTGGCGGTCCAGTTCAGCTGTTCGTGACGCATAATGCGCAGGTTATCCGCATAGCGTTTGATCTGACTAAGCTGGCTGCTGAGGGTGTTGATGTCGTTTTTGTCGCGAAAGCTATACACCCATCCACTTTCAACGCCGGGCTCGACCTCAATGGCGACGCGGTTGACGATCACCTCCCGCTGGTTCAGCACGGCAATCTGGTCGTGGCGGCCAGCGCTCACCGAGGCGTAACGCTGGGATAAAAAACCCGGAGATGTCTGCAGAACGTCTTCCAGCGGTTTGCCGATAAGGTCTTTCTCACTTTGACGAATATCCAGCATTTCGCGGGCGGCGCGGTTAATTAAAATCAGCTGCTTCTCTTCATTGACGGCAAATACCCCTTCATACATGGCTTCTAATAGCGCCCGCTGCTGCAAAACCAGCTGAGCGATATCTTTCGGCTCCAGCCGGAACATCTGTTTTTTTAAATTGCGGGTAAACAGCCAGGAGAACATAAACAGCAACAGCAGAAGCGCAACGCCGTATAACCCGGACTGCCACAAAATGCGGGCGTTAATGTTGGCAATATACGACGTCAGATAGCCAACGGAGACAATGCCAATCACCTGATGCCGGGCGTTGAAGATGGGCGCTTTGCTGCGCAGCGACACGCCAATCCCACCCTGACGCACGGAAATGATGGTTTTGCCCTTTAATACCTCCGCGTTATCCCCACCGATCATCGGTAAATTAATGCGCTCCGGAGATTCCGAATGGTAGAGGTGCTGCTCGCGGGTATCGCCAATCACAATATAGCTGGCATCGCTTTCGGCACGCAGCGGCTGAATCAGCCGGGCGATGCCCGGAATATCTCTGGTGGCCACCTTGTCTGCCAGACCCGGCATCAGCGCAATCTGGCTGGCCTGAACCCGGGCGCGCTGGCCGAGATCGTGATGAAGCTGTCGGTCAATAAAATGAAACAGGATGGTTCCCAGCAGAACTAACAGCAGGCAGGAGAAGCACACCAGCGCTAAAAACAGCTTTACCTGAAAAGAGAGTCTGCGTTTCATTCAACCTGCGAAAGTGTTGTAAAAGTGACATTTGCCGAGCCTGACATGTGCAAATAGCGGACGCAATCTGGCGAGAAAAGAGTTGTGACCTGGCTTTTCGTTTTCGGCGTTATAGCCACAAGGATCCCGTCAGGCTATTCTTCATTCAGCACGATAATAATTACAGAGGCAATGTCATGGATAAAGAACTACTGGATGCGGGCTACCGGGCCTATACCGGCGAGAAAATTGACGTCTACTTCAACACCGGGATCTGCAAACACTCCGGTAACTGCGTGCGTGGGAGCGCAAAGCTGTTTAATCTGAAACGTAAGCCGTGGATCATTCCCGATGAAGTGGACGTTGAAACGGTTATACGCGTGATTGATACCTGCCCGAGCGGTGCGCTGAAGTATCGCCAGAAATAAGCGAGGAACCATGGATATTCTTGAAGGCCATAACAAGTTTTACGTGAACGATGCGAACGGCAATCAGGTCGCAGAGATTGTCTTCGTGCCGACCGGCGAGCACCTGAGCATTATCGAGCATACCGATGTGGATGAGAGCCTGAAAGGGCAGGGCGTCGGTAAACAGCTGGTGGCGAAAGTGGTGGAGAAGATGCGCGGTGAGAACCGCAAAATTATTCCGCTGTGTCCGTTCGCGAAACATGAGTTTGATAAAACGCGGGAATATGACGATATTCGGGCGTAAATAACACCGGCGATGGCTGGTGTTATTTCAGACTGCTGACAACGTGCGATTCGTGAGTTTCGCCCGGCGGCGCTACGCTTGCACGGGCCTACAATGAATTGTGCAATTAATTGATATCGTTGTAAATGTAGGCCGGGTAAGCGCAGCGCCACCCGGCAAAAAAGACAGTTATCTCACCTGCTCAAACAGCAATACCAGCGCTATCAGCACCATCAACCCTCCCGATGCCCTGCTCACCAGACGCGCCGCCTGTGGCCGGGTCGCCAGTACCGCTTTCGAACCATACCCCACCAGCAGGTAGACCAGGGTACAGGTGATAAGATGCATCATCCCAAGCGCAGACATCTGCATCGCTATCGACCAGCTTCCTGTTGGGTCTGTAAATTGCGGAAGCAGGGCCAGGAATAGCAAAAAAACCTTCGGGTTTAGGCCGCTAATGCAGAGTCCTTTCACCGCCCACTGCGTCCAGTTACCCGCATGTTGGGTGGCCTTTTCCGGTGCGGCAGGGTGACGCCATAACGTTATGCCAAGCCACAGCAGATACAGGGCTCCCGCCACGGTCAGCCCGGCTAACGCCAGCGGATGTTGAGCAATCAATACCCCCACGCCAGCCACCACAACCAATGTGGCTAGCAGATGCCCGGACATAAGCCCCATCACCGCCGGGACCACGCGGCGGCCGTTGATCCCGGCGCTGATAGCGTAGGCCCAGTCGGCCCCCGGGGTCATGATGAGCAGAAAAGAAACCACCCAAAAGCCGGCCACAATACTCATTTCCATTGTCCTGAAATACTCCCGCAGTGCGTTATACGTTGCGAAAAAGAATATCGCTAACACTGCGAAATAGGCTTTCAATGTTATGCTCATAACACGGTGAAATTGAGAAAATCTTCCATATGGATAGCATTGATCGAAAAATTCTTGCTGAGCTGCAGTCTGACGGCCGCCTGTCGCTTACCGAACTGGCTGAGCGGGTTAATCTGAGCCTCTCGCCGTGCCATCGTCGCGTGCGGGCGCTGGAGCAAAGCGGGGCTATAACGGGATACCGTGCCAGCCTCGACCCCGCCAAAATGGGATTTAATTTCCTGGCGATAGTGTTCGCGACGCTGAAAGAGGGTGACCGCAAGGCGGTCAGTGCGTTTGAAGAGGCGGTGGAGGAGATCCCGCAGATCGTGCTGGCCCAGCGCTTATTTGGCGATCCTGATTATCTGATGCACGTCGTGACCCGCGACCTTTCCGCTTTCCAGAAGCTCTACGACGAGAAGCTCTCCGCCATGCCCGGCGTGCAGCATCTTCGCTCAACGCTTGTCATGAAAACGGTGGTGCAGGACAGGCCTTTTCCGCTGTAAGCAGCAGGCCGGGACTGAATGGCCTGCCCGGCATCGCGCCGGGCAGGAAAGGGGATTAGCCCACAAACATCACCGACACGCACAGCACGCCGACGATAAGCGTCAGCAGGTTGCCAATGGAACGGTACTGTTTCAGGGAGGGGATCAGATACGTCGACAGCGTCGGCATGATAAACAGGATCATGGCGATTAGCGGGCCGCTGATGGCGTAAATCATCGAAATGGCGTTCGGGTTAATGCAGCAGACGGCAAAGGTGATGAACGACACCCCCATAATAGAAACTGCGCGGTTAAAGGCGCGGCTCTTTTTCACACCCACCTGGTTGAGCGACGACCTCACGATCTCCGTCGCCCCTTCAATCACCCCAAAATAGGTGCCGAGGAACGATTTCGACATCGCAATAATCGCCACAATAATCCCGGAAATACCGAGCCATGCCGGTGACGACGGCATCATCGACAGCGCTGACAGGATAGTCACCCCTTGCGCTTTGGCGGTCACAATATACGACGGCGGGATAGAGAGCAGGCAGCTGAAGACAAAGAACAGCACGCTCAGGCAGATAATCAGATATGCCACCTTCATGATCTTCTTGCATTTATCCATCGCGCCATCGGCAAACTTCTCGCGACGGTCAACGGCAAACGTCGAGATAATCGGGGTATGGCTGAACGCAAACACCATCACCGGAATCGAAATCCATACCTGATGCAGCGTATGGCGATCGACGGTCATCTGGCTGGTCAGCAGCGAGGGCTGCCAGCTGCCAATCAGATAGAGCGAGACAAACAGGAAATAGGCAATCAGCGGAAACACGAGGAAGCCCATCACTTTTATCGTGATATGCCGTCCCATCAGGAAGATCAGATTAAGCACCAGTACCACGCCCAGGCTGACCAGCACGCGAACGGTGGTGTCTACCGTCAGGTGTTTCGCCAGCTGTTCCGTCAGCGAGTTGGTGATGGCCACCGCATAAATCTGCACCACCACAAAGAAGGCGATGAAATAGAGCGTGGTGATCAGATTGCCAATCTTCCTGCCGTAGTAGTGCGAGACGGCGCCGGTGATCCCTTCATTGCCCTTTGTTTTTGACGACAGGATAAATTGCGCCAGCGCCCGGTGCGGCCAGTAGGTTAAGGGGTAGGCCACGAGGGCGGTAATAAACAGGACAATAGCGCCTGCGGAGCCCAGCTGAATGGGCAGGAACAGCGTTCCTGCGCCCACGGCCGTGCCGTAGAGAGCGAAACTCCAGAGAGTCTCATCTTTTGACCAAATTTTCGACATTAGAGCAACGTATCAACTATCAAACCATCGGAATGGAGTGCAATTTACCATAGTTATGCATGGAGAGCGCAGTTGCTTCGAAGTGGTCAGGCCGGAACGGACGTCCGGCCAGAGGAGGTTTAGCCTGCCAGGGCGCGTCGCTGCTGGCGGCGCTTAAGAAATTTTTCGCGAAGGCAATCGTACGCCCAGTTATAGAACAGGGTATACGGCAGGAAGAACAGGAAGAAACCTATTTCCAGTGTGAATGCCTGAAGCAGCGTGACCCCCAGCACGGCGGCGACTATCGACACGCCAATCACAATAAACCCGCATTCGAAGCCCAGCGCATGAAGCGTACGCACTTTTGCCGTACGTGTTACACGCTGAACCGGCCAGAAACGGTCGAAGCCGACGTTATAGATAATGTTCCAGAGCATAGCCGTGGTGGCCAGAATAATGGTCAACCCACCCATCTCCACCACGGAACGCTGCATAAGCCAGGCTGCGGTGGGGGCGAGGATCGCCGTCGCGATCCCTTCGAAACAGACAGCATGAAAGATCCGCTCCGGCAGTTTACGTTGGAGTGCATCCTGATGTTGCATAGTTATAGACCTCATTAATTCGCCGGTATGGGCGTTGATGCAGCCTATTTTTATCGCTAAAGCTGATATATTAAAGATAGTATCCATCGTAAAAGTAGATAGGTTATGCGCTATTCACCTGAAGCCCTTACCGCCTTTGTCGAGACCGTTGCGGCGGGCTCTTTTTCGGCGGCCGCTCGCCGGCTGCGTAAAAGCCAGTCGACGATCAGCACGTCCATTGCCAATCTTGAAGCCGATCTGGGATTCGAGCTGTTTGACCGCTCGGCGCGCCAGCCGGTGTTAACGGCCCAGGGTGAACAGGTGCTGGGCTATGTGCAGGCCATTCTCGCCGCCAGCACGCGGCTGGACGAGCTGGCGGTGTCGCTAACGGCGCAAACCGAAGCGCGCCTGACGTTTGTCCTTTCGGATACTCTCAACCCGGACGTGCTGGAAGAGATGATGAAGCAGTTTGACGCCCGCTTTCCCCATACGGAATTCGAATGCCTGATTGGCGAGGAGGAGGACGTAATCGATCTGCTGCAAAAGGAGCGGGCTCAGGTGGGTCTGACGGAAGCCCGGGACAGCTACCCCACCGATATCGGCGCTACCCGCCTGCCGATGCAGACCCGGATGGCGATCTATGTTGCCACCACGCACCCGCTGGCGGGGCAGGATGACGTTCAGCATGACGAGCTGCACGGCTGGCGGGAGCTGCGGCTGAGCACCTATCTTGAACGCGAGGCTGAGATCGCCCGCGGGCCCGTCTGGTCAGCACCAAATTACCTGTTACTCTTGAGTATGGCGGTACAGGGATTTGGCTGGTGCGTGTTGCCCTGCGCACTGGTGGATGAGTTTGCCGCCGCGAAATCCCTGGTACAGCTCAACGTACCAGGCTGGCCGCGGGCGATCGGCATCGATCTGCTGTGGAATAAACGATCCCCTCCCGGCGTGGCCGGACGCTGGCTGCGGCAGTATCTGCAGGATGCGCGCTGATCCTTGTGATTAAACTCACTATTTTTAAACAATTAAGATAATTGCCAGTAACAATCCTCTACTATCGTCATGTCATTTAACACAGAGGTCGTGATGAAAGATGTCGTAATAGTGGGTGCGTTGCGTACAGCTATCGGCTGTTTTCAGGGAGCGCTGGCGCGTCATTCGGCGGTTGACCTGGGGAGCGTGGTGGTGAAAGCGCTGGTGGAACGCAGCGGGATCGCAGCACATGAAGTGGACGAGGTAATCCTCGGTCAGGTGCTCACGGCCGGCGCCGGACAAAACCCTGCACGGCAGGCGGCGCTGAAAGGCGGACTGCCCAATACCGTCTCCGCCATTACCATCAACGACGTCTGTGGATCAGGATTAAAAGCGCTGCATCTCGCGACGCAGGCCATTCAGTGTGGTGAAGCGGATGTGGTTATTGCTGGCGGGCAAGAGAACATGAGCCGTGCGCCGCATGTACTGACCGACAGCCGTACCGGCGCACAGTTGGGCAATAGCCAGCTGCTCGACAGCCTGGTGCATGACGGGCTGTGGGATGCCTTTAATGATTACCATATGGGCGTGACGGCGGAAAACCTGGCGCGCGAGTACGGCATCAGCCGTGAATTGCAGGATGCGTATGCGCTCAGCTCGCAGCAAAAAGCGCGCGCGGCGATCGACTCCGGTCGTTTTCGCGACGAAATTGTGCCAGTCAGCACCCGGCGCCAGAATGGCGACGTTATCGTCGTGGATACCGATGAACAGCCGCGCACCGACGCCAGTGCCGAAGGCCTGGCGAGACTGAATCCTGCTTTTGAAACGCAGGGCTCCGTCACGGCGGGGAATGCCTCTTCCATTAACGACGGCGCAGCCGCCGTCATGATGATGAGCGAAAGCAAAGCCCTTGAGCTCGATCTCCCCGTGCTGGCCCGCATTAAAGCTTTCGCCAGCGTGGGGGTTGATCCTGCGTTAATGGGGATCGCGCCGGTCTATGCGACCCGTCGCTGTCTCGATCGCGCAGGGTGGCAGCTTTCTGACGTTGATCTGATTGAGGTGAACGAAGCTTTTGCCGCGCAGGCCATCTCGGTTGGCAAAATGCTGGAGTGGGATCCGCTGCGGGTTAACGTTAACGGTGGGGCGATCGCGCTGGGGCATCCTATCGGCGCCTCCGGGTGCCGGATCCTGGTTTCGCTGGTCCACGAAATGAAAAAGCGCAACGCCCGTAAAGGGATTGCCACCCTCTGTATCGGCGGTGGGCAAGGGGTGGCGCTGGCCATCGAACGCTAATCCTGTTTCATCGAATAAAACCTCCTGCGGGAGGTTTTTTTTATCCTGCTGCTTGTTGCCTGGCTACGTATCGTGATCCGGGCGTCATTTTCGTTATAAACAAAACAAAAAATGAAACGCTGTTTTAATTGTAATTGAAAAGCCCACTTTATGCCGATAGTATGTGCTCATGATGAAAAACGAAACGTTGTTTCGTTTATTTTCCGCCTTCGGGCATGACCACATCTGGAGGTTACCGTGGACGTCAGAGAAAGCATCCACAGTGCGCACGCCAAAATGCTGGATACAAAGGGGCTACGCAATGCGTTTTTAGTCGGGCAGGTGTTCGAGGCTGATAACTACACCATGGTTTACAGCCATATCGACCGCATTATTGTGGGCGGGATTATGCCCGTCACGCAAACCGTCTCCGTGGGCGGTGAGGTCGGTAAACAGCTGGGCGTAAGCTATTTTCTGGAGCGTCGCGAGCTGGGGGTCATTAACATCGGCGGGCCGGGCACCATCACCGTCGACGGCCAGTGCTATGAGATTGGCCATCGCGAGGCGCTGTACGTGGGGAAAGGGGCAAAAGAGGTGCTCTTTGCCAGCATCGACGGCAGCAAACCGGCGAAGTTTTACTATAACTGCGCGCCGGCACATTACACCTGTCCAACCAAAAAAGTGACTCCGGCGGATGTCGCCCCGGTAACGCTTGGCGACAACCTCACCAGCAACCGCCGCACCATCAATAAATACTTCGTTCCTGATGTGCTGGAGACCTGCCAGCTCAGCATGGGGTTGACCGAGCTGGCGCCGGGCAACCTGTGGAACACCATGCCGTGCCATACCCACGAGCGCCGGATGGAGGTCTACTTTTATTTCAATATGGAGGAGGACGCCTGCGTGTTCCATATGATGGGACAACCCCAGGAAACGCGCCATATCGTGATGCACAACGAGCAGGCGGTCATTTCACCGAGCTGGTCCATTCACTCCGGCGTCGGGACGAAAGCCTATACCTTTATCTGGGGAATGGTGGGTGAAAACCAGGTCTTTGATGATATGGACCATGTTGCGGTCAGCGATCTGCGCTAGTCGCGGGCAGTGAAGTATCAACCTGCCTGTGCGTGACAGGCTCTGAACGAGTAAGGAACAAACATGATTCTGGATGCATTCTCTCTGCAGGGTAAAGTGGCCGTGGTCTCCGGGTGTGACACCGGTCTGGGTCAGGGGATGGCGTTAGGGCTGGCGGAAGCGGGCTGCGATATCGTCGGGATTAATCTCGTTGAGCCGACGGATACCATCGAGCGCGTGACGGCCCTGGGCCGCCGTTTCCTGAGCCTGACCGCTGACCTGCGTAAAATTGACGCCATTCCTGAACTGCTGGCGCGCGCGGTGGCGGAATTCGGTCATATCGACATCCTGGTGAACAATGCCGGGCTGATTCGCCGCGAAGATGCGATTAACTTCAGCGAGCGCGACTGGGACGACGTGATGGATTTGAACATCAAGAGCGTATTTTTCATGTCCCAGGCGGCGGCAAAACATTTTATTGCGCAGGGGAAAGGCGGCAAGATCGTTAATATCGCCTCTATGCTCTCGTTCCAGGGCGGCATTCGCGTACCGTCATACACCGCGTCCAAAAGTGCCGTGATGGGTGTGACCCGCCTGCTGGCAAACGAATGGGCGAAGCATAATATCAATGTGAATGCGATTGCACCGGGTTACATGGCAACCAACAACACGCAGCAGCTGCGCGCCGACGAGCAGCGTAGCGCGGAAATTCTCGACCGCATTCCGGCGGGGCGCTGGGGGCTTCCGGGCGATCTGATGGGGCCGGTCGTGTTTCTGGCCTCGTCGGCGTCGGACTATATCAACGGCTACACCGTGGCGGTGGATGGCGGCTGGCTGGCGCGATAAGCCGCTTCTGGTAAACACCTCTGCCTTCGGGCGGAGGTTTTTTTTGCTCAAAAATTGTCAAAGTCCATATCGTTAAACACGAAAAATCCATACTAAAAAGTCATGAATGACCATCATCACACTTTTATTGCTGCAAAATTAAGGTATTAGTAAATGAATGCGATTATTGAGCATTAATTGAAATTGTAATGTCCATCACAGATCGCTATGTCGTAGCGAAATAATCCATATCTTCACCTTTTCCCACCTGACACTTTTTCTCGCTATCTCGTAATTTCACTTAACGCATTTACTGTTCAGGCAGGAAACTATGACATCAATAAATGACTCTACCCTTATGCCCGCTGCGCTGCGGGATACACGCCGCATGAACCAGTTTGTCTCTGTGGCCGCCGCCGTGGCGGGCTTATTATTCGGGCTGGATATCGGCGTGATTGCCGGCGCCTTACCGTTTATTACCGATCACTTTACCCTGAGCAGCCGTCTGCAGGAGTGGGTGGTGAGCAGCATGATGCTTGGCGCGGCTATCGGCGCGTTGTTCAACGGCTGGCTCTCGTTTCGTCTGGGGCGCAAATACAGCCTGATGGTCGGGGCGGTTCTGTTTGTCGCGGGTTCCATTGGCTCCGCATTTGCCACGCACGTGGAGGTGTTGCTGCTCTCCCGCGTGCTGCTGGGGGTGGCGGTGGGGATTGCCTCCTACACGGCCCCACTGTATCTCTCCGAAATGGCGAGTGAGAATGTCCGCGGGAAGATGATCAGCATGTACCAGCTGATGGTCACCCTGGGTATTGTGCTGGCGTTCCTCTCTGACACTTACTTCAGCTACAGCGGCAACTGGCGCGCAATGCTCGGCGTGCTGGCCTTACCGGCGCTGGTGCTGATCGTGCTGGTGATTTTCCTGCCAAACAGTCCGCGCTGGCTGGCGCAAAAAGGGCGCCACGTGGAGGCGGAAGAGGTGTTGCGTATGCTGCGCGACACCTCAGAAAAAGCGCGCGAAGAGCTCAATGAAATCCGCGAAAGCCTGAAGCTGAAGCAGGGAGGCTGGGCGCTGTTTAAGATCAACCGCAACGTGCGCCGCGCGGTCTTCCTCGGCATGCTGCTGCAGGCGATGCAGCAATTCACCGGCATGAACATCATCATGTACTACGCGCCACGCATTTTCAAAATGGCCGGGTTCACCACCACGGAACAGCAGATGATCGCCACCCTGGTGGTCGGGCTGACCTTTATGTTCGCCACCTTTATTGCCGTATTCACCGTGGATAAAGCCGGACGTAAACCGGCGTTGAAAATTGGCTTCAGCGTGATGGCGCTCGGTACGCTGATCCTCGGCTACTGCCTGATGCAGTTCGATAACGGCACCGCCTCAAGTGGCCTTTCCTGGCTTTCTGTCGGCATGACGATGATGTGTATTGCAGGATACGCGATGAGCGCCGCGCCCGTGGTCTGGATCCTGTGCTCCGAAATCCAGCCGCTCAAATGCCGTGACTTTGGCATCACCTGCTCGACGACCACCAACTGGGTGTCCAACATGATCATCGGCGCGACGTTCCTGACGCTGCTGGACGCCATTGGCGCCGCGGGAACGTTCTGGCTCTATACCGTGCTGAACGTGGTGTTTATCGGCGTCACGTTCTGGCTGATCCCGGAAACGAAAGGCGTAACGCTGGAACATATCGAGCGCAAGCTGATGGCAGGAGAGAAATTGCGCAATATCGGGGTGTGATCGTATTGCCTGTATAAACGCTTCAGACGATGCCGGAGTTGGAATGATTCTGCGTTATGACAATAATAACGTAATGAAACTCACTACCAACTCTGGCAGGGGGGGATAAATTAAGGGATTTGAGCTTAAGATAATTCTTAGGATAATGTATCATCCGACCACCGCTGTTATTTGCGCAAATTAAGCCGAATCCTAAAAAGAAAAATGCCTATGTCTGAGATGGATATCAAAAAAAGCACAGATCTTGATTTTCCCCGTTATGCCACCCCGGTTGTACACGCTAAAGAGATAGATCTTTTGGGCCTGGTTGAAGTGCTGCTGGCGGCGAAAAAACGCATTATCGCCGTGACGCTTGCTTTCACGCTGGTTGGCCTGGCCGTTTCATTTTTACTGCCGCAGAAATGGACCAGTAAAGCCGTGATCACGCAGGCAGAACAGTCGCAGTGGAACCCGTTGCGCCAGATGCTGGTTACGTTACAGGTCCTTGACGTGGATGCGAAAATTTCCCGCCCGGAAGTCTTTGATCTGTTTATTAAAAAGTTTCAGTCGCAGTCATTGCTCGAAGAGTACATGAAAACTTCTCCTTACGTGACGTCGCAGCTGGAAGGTACTGAGGTGGATGCGCTTGAGCTGCATCGTGCAATAGTCAATATCTCAGAACGAATGAAAGCGGTGAATGACACTCAGGTTAAAGATGCGGATAAAATGCCGTATGTCTCCTGGACATTGAGCTTCACGGCACCGACAGCAGGCGATGCGCAAACCGTGCTGGAAGGCTATATCAATTACATTACCGCGATTGTCGAAAAAGAGACGATTCAGAATATCCGTAGCCAGATAACCCTCAAAACGAAAGCCGTTGAGCAGCAGCTGGAACTGGACCGTGTTCGTCTGACCAATATTCATAATACCAACCTGCAGCGACTGAATTATTCGCTGGCCGTGGCGAATGCCGCGGGTATTAAGAAGCCGGTCTACAGTAACGGGCAGGCCGTAAAAGATGACCCGGATTACTCCGTTGCGCTCGGCGCTGACGGCATTGCGCAAAAACTGCAGATTGAAAAAAATCTAAAGGACGTGACCGAGCTGAATGCGGATTTCCAGAACCGGGAATACTACCTGGCACAGCTGAAAAAACTCTCCTTTGCCGACGTCAAACTTGAGCCCTTCAGGTACCAGCTTTCACCGTCCATGCCGGTGAAAAAAGATGGCCCGGGTAAGGCCCTGATTGTCCTTCTGTCGGCGATCCTGGGTGGGCTGTTTGCCTGCGGTAGCGTTTTACTGCGTGAGGCGATGCTCACCCGCAATCCTCTGCCAGAGCCGGTGACGGAATAACCTCTGCAGATTAAAAAGGCGCTGACTTCAGCGCCTTTTTTTATGGCTGCCGGTTGTGTTAAAAAGATCCTGGATAATAAGGAGGGATGATGAAAACGATCGGCCTGATAGGTGGAATGAGCTGGGAATCGACAATCTCTTATTACCGCCTGATTAACGAAGGAATAAAGCAGCGTCTGGGTGGTCTGCATTCCGCGAATCTGCTGCTGCACAGCGTGGATTTTCATGAAATAGAAGCGTGCCAGTCGAGCGGAGAATGGGATAAAGCCGGGGAGATCCTGGCCCAGGCGGCGCTGGGGCTGGAGCGTGCCGGCGCCGAAGGGATTTTGCTCTGTACCAACACTATGCACAAAGTGGCGTCGCACATTGAGGATCGCTGCCCGCTGCCGTTCCTGCATATCGCTGATGCCACCGGGCGTGCGATTGCGGCATCCGGTATACGCCGCGTGGCGCTGCTGGGTACGCGCTACACCATGGAACAGGATTTTTATCGTGGGCGTTTGCACAGTGAGTTCGGCATCGAAAGCCTGATCCCTGATGAGCATGACCGGGCGCGCATCAACCAGATCATCTTTGACGAACTCTGCCTCGGTACCTTCAGCGAGTCATCCCGGGCATATTATGTCAGCGTGATTGAAAAGCTGGCGCAGCAGGGGGCTGAAGGGGTGATCTTCGGCTGCACGGAGATCGGCCTGCTGGTTCCGGTTGAGCGAAGCCCTGTTCCGGTATTTGATACCGCCGCCATTCACGCAGCGGATGCCGTAGCCTTTATGCTCTCATAATGGCGCTTGTCGATCTGGTAAGCGAAGCGCTAGCTGGCGCGCTTGCGCCACTAAGTGTTCGGTGAACGCATCTACCAGTGCGGAAGACGGGCGGTGAAGCGGACGGATCAGGCTCACGGTGAACGGAACGGAAACGCTGAAACGGCGGATGACGATCCCGCTTCCGGCATAGTCCAGCGCCGTCAGCGGGTTAACGACCGCGACGCCGACGCCTGCCCGCACCATTGCACAGATTGAGGCTGCGCTGTGCGTCTCCACGACCATTCGCCGTTTTACCTGATGTTCGGCAAACAGCGTATCCAGGAGCTGTCGGTAACTGTCGGTCTGCGACAGACTAATGTAGTTTTCCCCATGAAAATCCTCGGGTGTGAGCACGCTCTTTCCGGCAAGCGGATGTCCGGCCGGGAGAACGCACACTTCATCTAAAGAGAGTAATTCCATGCGTTCCGTTCCCGCGGGGGTGGAGAGGGTCTCGGTGAGTCCTAAATCATGACGCTGCGCCGATAGCCACTCTTCCAGCAGCGGGGATTCCTGCGGCACGATAGTGAGGCTGACTTCAGGATAGCGGGCCAGAAAAGGCTGTAGCAGCATCGGCAAAAAGGATTGCGAAAAGACCGGCAGGCAAACAATCGACAGCTCGCCCTGACGAAACTCGCGCAGGCTTTCTGCCGCACTCACTATTCTGTCCAGCCCGTACCAGGAACGCTGCACTTCTTCGAACAAACGTAACCCCTGCACCGTTGGGTGCAGCCTTCCCCGGGTGCGTTCAAACAGCTTTAGCCCCAGCACTTTCTCGAAGCGCGCCAGCTCGCGGCTGACTGTCGGCTGTGAGGTATGCAGCATCTGCGCGGCTTCGGTGAGGTTACCGGTGGTCATCACGGCGTGAAAAATCTCAATCTGGCGTAAGTTGACGGCGGGCATAGGGCACCTGAAGGCTGAGAGTAATCCATATCATTTTTGCATAGACTAGGGATAAAACGATATTTTTTATTCTCTTTGCGCTGTGGCGTAATCATAAAAAATTTGATGACCCGGAGAAGACCATGCCACGCCCGCTCAACCAGACTGATACCGATTTGAATGCTGACAACCTGCTACGCCTGCCTGCCGAGTTTGGCTGCCCGGTGTGGGTTTATGACGCACAGATCGTTCGCGAAAAGATCGCCGCCCTGCATCAGTTTGACGTGGTGCGTTTTGCCCAGAAGGCCTGTTCCAATATTCATATCCTGCGTCTGATGCGCGAGCAGGGGGTAAAAGTTGACTCCGTGTCACTGGGGGAAATCGAGCGCGCGCTGGCGGCGGGTTTTGATCCAAAAGCTGACAGCGATGCGATCGTCTTTACTGCCGATGTCATCGACGATGCCACCCTGGCGCGCGTGCACGAACTGCAGATCCCGGTGAATGCCGGGTCTGTGGATATGCTGGAGCAGCTGGGTCAGGTTTCTCCTGGCCATCGCGTCTGGCTGCGCGTGAACCCGGGCTTTGGCCATGGTCACAGCCAAAAAACCAACACCGGCGGTGAAAACAGCAAACACGGGATCTGGTATGCCGATATGCCTGCTGCGCTGGAGGTGCTGCAGCGTTACAACCTGAAGCTGGTGGGCATTCATATGCACATTGGCTCTGGTGTGGATTATGGTCATCTGGAGCAGGTGTGCGGCGCAATGGTGCGCCAGGTGGTGGACTTCGGGCAGGATCTGGAGGCGATCTCCGCCGGTGGTGGTCTCTCCATTCCTTACCGTGAAGGCGAAGAGGCGATCGATACCGATCACTATTACGGCCTGTGGAGCGCCGCGCGTGACCAAATCGCCGCGCATCTGGGCCACGCGGTGAAACTGGAAATTGAGCCGGGTCGTTTCCTGGTGGCGGAAGCCGGCGTGCTGGTGTCGCAGGTGCGCAGCGTGAAAGAGATGGGCTCTCGTCACTTTGTGTTGATTGACGCGGGCTTTAACGATCTGATGCGTCCGTCCATGTACGGCAGCTATCATCACATTACCGCACTGGCTGCCGATGGCCGCGATTTAACGCAGGCGCCGCGCGTTGAGACCGTCGTTGCGGGGCCGCTGTGTGAATCGGGTGACGTGTTTACTCAGCAGGAGGGAGGCAAAGTGGAAACCCGCGCGCTGCCAGAGGTTAAACCGGGTGATTATCTGGTGCTGCATGATACCGGTGCCTACGGGGCGTCGATGTCCTCTAATTACAATAGCCGCCCGCTGCTGCCGGAAGTGCTGTTTGATAACGGCAAGGCGCGGCTGATCCGCCGCCGCCAGACTATTCAGGAACTGCTGGCGCTGGAACTCGTCTGAGTAAAGTAGGGCCCGGTGGTGACCGAATCGCGTAAGACCAGCGTGCCGGTAAACGGCGGGATCGCATCGACCGGCTGGTTTTTTGCCAGCCGGATCGCCTGATCGATGGCGGTGATTATCATACTGTCGATGGGCAGATAGACCGATGACAGCGCAGGCTCCAGCCATTTCGCGCTGGGGGCATCGTCAAAGCCGAACAGGGAAATATCCTGCGGGATCTTCAGTCCCGCCTGATGCAGCGCTTTGGACGCACCCAGCGCCATATCATCGTTACAGGCAAACAGGGCGCTGAACGACACACCTTCGGCAATCAGCTCTTTGCACAGCTCATATCCCCGCGTCATGCCCGCATCGCCGTATTTAATCCGACGCTCGTCCAGACGAATACCGTGCTTTTCCAGCGCCTTGCGGTAGCCCATCAGCCTCGCTTTCCCGGTGGGGGTGTGGATTGGGACGGTGATACAGGCGATTTCCCGGTGGCCCTGATTGATCAGGTAATCCACGGCCTTAAACGCGGCATCCTGCTGTTCGAAGAAAACGCAGCGATCCGGCGCCTGGCTTACTTCACGGTTAATGACCACCAGCGGCGTTTGTACGGTATTCATCAGCTTGATGATCGCTTTTTCACTCATATAGCGCGTGTAAAGCACGATGGCATCACACTGGCGATCGGCCAGCATCTGCACCGCCTGTTCTTCCTGTTCCGGCGCGTCGTGGCCATCGGTGACGATCAGCTGTTTCCCGTGGGTTTCGGTCTGCCGCGACGCCTGTTGCAGAAGGCGGCCAAAGTAAAAGCCATCGAAGGTCGAGACCACCAGACCAATGCTGTTGCTGGTCTGGTTTGCCAGGGAACGCGCGAGAAAGTTCGGGCGATAGCCCAGCTCTTCCATCGCCGCAAACACCTGCTGGCGCGTACTCTCTTTAACCTGACCTGTGCCGTTCAGCACGCGCGATACCGTGGCCTTCGACACGCCCGCACGCAGTGAGACATCCAGCATTGTTGCCATTCTACATTCCTGATTCCACGTATTGGTCTGCAGTTTAACACAGACCTCACGGCGTATAAGCGATGCGGAAAGGGCAAAAACTCCGCCACGATCACGCTTTTCGGTAAGGATCGATCAGCGCGGAATAAATGCCTGAAAGTGGTATGCCAAAATGGTCAAAAATATTCATCTGGAATACCTATTGCCTCGTTGAGAGCTAAATCACAGAACGTAGAGCCCCTTAAAGCTATTTTTGGTATGCCAATAGTATCCGGCTGATCTTCTTATTCCATAAAAGCCCTTTTACTGAGGTATTACCCTATGGCATTACAGGAAAAACTGATTGACGCTCTGGGCAGTTTCGCCACTACGTTCAACAGCTATCGCTACATTATGGCGATCAAATCTGCCTTCATTACTTTAATGCCGGTCATCATCGTTGGCGCATTTTCGGTGCTGATCTCCAACATGGTACTGGATCCGAAAAATGGGCTGGCGAGCTTCCAGTCCCTGTCATTCCTCGCAGTGCTGAAACCGATCACCAGCGCGCTTAATTACGCGACCCTGAATTTCCTCAATATTGGCGCGGTGTTTTTAATCGGCATCGAACTGGGGCGTATTAACGGCATAAAATCATTGTTCCCCGGCCTGCTGGCGGTGATCTGTTTTATCTGCGTGACGCCGACCACCGTGGAAATGCTGGTGGATGGCGAAATGCACGTGGTGAAGGATGTCCTGCTGCGTCAGTTCTCCGATACCCGCAGCCTGTTCCTCGGCATGTTTATCGCCATTCTTTCGGTAGAAATCTACTGCTGGCTGGAAAACCGCAAAGGGCTAAAGATCAGAATGCCGGATACCGTGCCGCCTAACGTGGCCGCGTCGTTCTCCGCGCTGATCCCGGCTATCATCACCACCACTGCCATTGCCACCTTCGGCTTCGTATTCCATCAACTTACCGGCATGTATCTTTATGATGCGGTCTATCAGGTGGTGCAACAGCCGCTGGAGCGCGTGGTACAAAGTCTGCCGGGCATTCTGCTGCTGATGTTTGTCGCTCAGCTGTTCTGGGTCATTGGCATTCATGGCAACCAGATGATTAAGCCTATCCGCGAGCCGCTGCTGCTGGGGGCGATCACCGTCAACATGAGCGCCTTCGAGCAGGGTAAAGAGGTCCCGAACATCATCACCATGCCGTTCTGGGACGTGTATATGAGCATCGGCGGATCGGGGCTCACCATCGGTTTGCTGATCGCGGTGATGATCGCCACCAAACGCAAAGAGATGAAGGAGATCGCCAAACTCTCTATCGGCCCCGGCATCTTTAACATTAACGAGCCGGTGATCTTCGGCATGCCAATCATGCTTAACCCGATCCTCGCCATTCCCTTCATCATCACCCCACTGGTGACCGGATCGATTGGCTACTTTGCGACGGTAACCGGTTTTGCCGGTAAAGCCGTGGTGATGGTGCCATGGACCACGCCGCCGCTGATTAACGCCTGGCTTTCCACCGCAGGGTCGATGGGGGCGGTGATCACCCAGCTTATTTGCATCGTCACTGCCGTCATTATTTATCTGCCGTTTGTGAAGATTGCCTCACGCCGCGCAGAGCAGGCCGCGCTGCAGCAAGCCACCGATAACGTGTGAGGATGCGATGAGCACAAAAAAGATCACTCTTGCGCAGGATTTTATTCTCGGCGCGGCGGCATCAGCCTGGCAAACCGAAGGCTGGAGCGGCAAAAAACCGGGCCAGGATTCGTGGATCGACCTCTGGTATAAAAACGATCGTCACGTCTGGCACAACGGCTATGGCCCGGCGGTGGCGACCGATTTTATCAATCGCTTCCGTGAAGATGTGGCCCTGATGAAGCAGGCGGGGCTGACGCATTACCGGACCTCGATCAACTGGTCCCGTTTTTTGACCGATTATGAAAATGCGACGGTGGATGAGGAGTACGCGGCGTATTACGCCGACCTGTTTGATGAAATGCACCGTCAGGGCATTGAGCCGATGATCTGCCTGGAACATTACGAGCTTCCCGGCGTACTGCTTGAAAAATACGGCGGTTGGGCGTCGAAGCACGTAGTTGAGCTGTTTGTCCGCTATGCGGAAAAGGTGTTTGAACGCTTCCACGGCAAAGTGACCCGCTGGTTTACCTTCAACGAGCCGATTGTGGTCCAGACCCGCGTCTACCTCGACGCGCTGCGCTGGCCCTACGAGCAGAACACCAGTACCTGGATGCAGTGGAATCACCATAAGGTGCTGGCGACGGCGAAGGTAGTGAAGCTGTTTCGCGCCAAAGGCTACCGCGGTTCGGTGGGCTGTATTCTTAACCCGGAAGTCACATATCCGCGCTCCCGCGCGCCGCATGACGTGCGGGCGGCAGAAATGTACGATCTGTTCTACAACCGTGTCTTTCTCGATCCGCTGGTGCACGGGCATTATCCACCGGTGCTTTTTACCCTGCTGGAACAGCACCGGGTGAAGTGGGACTACACGGCAGACGAACTGGCACTGATCGCGGAAAACACCGTTGATGAGCTGGGAATTAACCTGTATTACCCGCACCGCGTAAAAGCCCCCTCCCGCGCCTGGCACCCGGAAACCCCGTTCCACCCGGCCTACTACTACGAGCCGTTTGAGCTGCCGGGGCGGCGGATGAACCCCTCCCGCGGCTGGGAGATTTACCCGCGCATTATCTACGACATGGCGATGCGGATTAAACAGGAATACCGGAACATCGACTGGTTCGTGGCGGAGAGCGGGATGGGCGTGGAAAACGAAGCGCGGTTTCGCAACGATGACGGCATCATCGACGACAGCTACCGCATTGCGTTTATCAGCGAGCATCTTTACTACGCGCTACTGGCGCGAGAGGCGGGGGCGAACTGTCACGGCTACATGCTGTGGGCCTTTACCGACAATGTCTCACCTATGAACGCCTTCAAAAATCGCTATGGTCTGATTGAGATTGATCTGGACGATAACCGCGCCCGGCGAGCGAAAAAATCGGCAACCTGGTTTCGCCAGCTGCGCGATACGCGCGTCCTCACGCTCGGCGTTGACGATGAATGGAAATAGGCGAAAACCAGGCGGGTTCTGGTAAAATAGTGTGCAAACTGGCCGGGAGGACGCCTGGCCTGCGCATTAACTGAAAAAACAGGTGGTAACGTGGATAAGGCTGTCATCCTGCCGGAAAAAAAACAGTACCAGGAAATTGGCGAGGATTTGCGGGCGCAGATTATCCAGGGGCACTATCCCGTTGGTTCCCGTCTGCCGCCGGAACGAAATATCGCTGAGACATATGGCGTGAGCCGCACCATCGTGCGCGAGGCGCTGCTGATGCTGGAATTACAGGGTACGGTAGATATCCGTCAGGGTTCTGGCGTGTACGTCATGCGTATTCCGGAAGAACACGAAAACGAAGAAGAGCGTTTTCTTAATAGCGACGTGGGGCCGTTTGAGATCCTGCAGGCGCGCCAGCTTCTTGAAAGCAATATTGCCGCGTTTGCCGCTAAAATGGCGACGCGTGCCGATATCGACAACCTGCGCCGGATTATCGAGCAGGAGCAGCGCGCGATAGCCGCCGACGACAACAGCCAGGATAACAACAAAATGTTCCACCTGGTGCTGGCGGGCGCAACGCAAAACCAGATGCTGCTGGCGACGGTGGAAAGTATCTGGCACCACATGGACAGTAGCCCGCTATGGCAGCAGTTTAATGTCCACATCGCCAGCCGCGCATACCGTCTGAAATGGCTGGGCGACAGGCAAACTATCCTTGCGGCGCTCCGTCGTCGTGACGTAATGGGGGCCTGGCAGGCGATGTTCCAGCACCTTGAAAATGTCAAAAAGAGCTTACTTGAACTCTCGGATGAAGATGCGCCAGATTTTGACGGCTATCTGTTTGAGTCCGTACCAATTTTCCAGGGGAAACTGGTATGACGATTTTGCCTCTTTACGCCGCGCCGCAGTATGCGCAGCAGGTGACCGACTGGATCTGGCAGGCCTTTGGCGAGGGGCTTCCACGGGAATTTTTCCACAGCATCGTTGAGCATAGCCAGACGCCGGGGGCATTACCGCTGACCTTTATTGCCCTGGAAGACGAACGGCTTGTGGGCACGGTGGGGCTCTGGCGCTGCGATCTCATCACCCGACAGGATCTCTTTCCGTGGCTGGCGGCGCTGTACGTTGAAGACGCGGCGCGCGGCAAAGGGCTGGCGGGGCAGCTTCAGCAACATGTTATTTCCTGCGCCGCGCAGGCGGGGTATGAGACGCTCCATCTGTGGTCTGCCTGCCGTGACTTCTATGAACGTTACGGCTGGCAGTACATTGGCGATGCGCTGGAGTACCCGGATAAGACGGTACACCTTTACCGTTATTCGCTCTGCGCTTCCGCAGGCGACGCGACGGAGTGACGGCGCACTAAGGTTGGGCTGAAGAGATGGGTAATATCCGGCGGCTGGCGTTGCTCGGCCAGCGCTAACGCCAGCTCCGCGGCCTGCGTTGCCATCGTGATGATCGGGTAACGTACGGTAGTCAGGCGCGGGCGGACGTAACGGGAGACCAGCACATCATCAAAGCCAATCAGTGAGATTTCTGCCGGCACCTCAATCCCGTTGTCATTCAACACCCCCATCGCCCCTGCGGCCATGGAGTCGTTATAGCTGGCCACTGCCGTAAAGTTTCGGCCGCGACCCAGCAGTTCGGTCATCGCCTGTTCGCCGCCGCTCTCATCCGGTTCACCGTAGGCTACAAGCCGGTCATTACACGGCAGACCGTTTTCGCGCAGGGCATCGTAGTAGCCCTGCAGACGGTCTTCAGCATCAGAAATCGGGTGATTTGAGCAGAGATAGCCAATCCGGGTGTGGCCCTGTTGGATCAGGTGACGGGTAGCAAGCCAGGCACCGTAGCGGTCGTCGAGCGCCACGCAGCGTTTTTCAAAACCGGGAATAATACGGTTGATGATCACCATCCCGGGGATCTGCTTCATCAGATGAATCAGTTCGGCATCCGGGATCATTTTGGCGTGAACCACCAGCGCCGCGCAGCGGTGGCGGATCAGCTGCTCGATGGCCTGGCGTTCTTTTTGCTCATTATGATAGCCATTGCCGATCAGTAAAAAATTGCCTGTCTGATAAGAAACCTGTTCAACCGCTTTTACCATGGCACCGAAAAAGGGGTCAGAAACATCTCCCACTACCAGACCAATGGTTTCTGTGGCCTGCTGGGCGAGCGCGCGGGCATTGGCATTCGGATGATAGTTCAGAGATTCCATGGCGTTTTGTACCGCCTGGCGCGATGCGTCACTGGCTTTGGGGGAGTCGTTAATCACACGCGAGACGGTGGCTACCGAGACACCTGCCAGACGGGCCACATCCTTTATTGTCGCCATTCAATACCTTCTTATTGGGGGTAAGCGTTTACACACCAAATAGTGTTGCGGAAAAGCGCCGCGCATTCAAGGGAAGCGGATCCCCGCTCTCCACAAACGTGACGCAGAACAACCCTGGCGGTGTAATCGTTACACGCGCAGTCATGTCTGAAGAATGTCATTCTGAACCTTTAGTTACACTTTGCCTCAGGCTGTTGCGATTGTCAGATGGCGAGGACGTGAAAGAGATTGCTAAAGTCGAGATCCCAGAGGTATTGATTGGTGAGAATTCTTAGTACGGTTTCGTACTCATCTCTTGCACCAACCTGCGCGGATGCGCAGGTTTTTTTTCGCCTCCATTTTTGCTGTCGCTCCCGTATCACTTCTCGTGTAATCTGCCACCATTTACTATCAACCCTTCACACTGGCTGGCAAAGGGAGTTGAGATGCTATTTGGGTTCTTCCGTACACTTTTCCGTATCCTCTTTCGCATCCGCGTCACGGGCGATGCCCAGGCGCTTCGCGGTGAACGCGTTTTAATCACACCAAATCACGTTTCCTTTATCGATGGCATTCTGCTGGCACTGTTTTTGCCCGTGCGTCCGGTGTTTGCGGTCTATACATCCATTAGCCAGCAGTGGTACATGCGCTGGCTCACGCCGTTGATTGATTTTGTGCCGCTCGACCCGACAAAGCCGATGATGATTAAACATCTGGTCCGTCTGGTAGAGCAGGGGCGCCCGGTGGTCATTTTCCCGGAAGGGCGTATTTCAGTGACCGGATCGCTGATGAAGATCTACGACGGTGCGGGGTTTGTCGCGGCGAAGTCAAAAGCGACCGTGGTGCCGCTGCGCATTGAAGGGGCGGAGCTGACCCATTTCAGTCGTCTGAAAGGGCTGGTGAAGCAGCGTCTGTTCCCCACCATCACGCTGCATATTCTGCCGCCAACGTCGCTCCCGATGCCCGACGCGCCGCGTGCCCGCGATCGCCGTAAGATCGCCGGGGAGATGCTGCATCAGATCATGATGGAAGCGCGTATGGCCGTTCGTCCGCGCGAAACGCTGTACGAATCCCTGCTTTCTGCGCAGTACCGCTATGGCGCGAAGAAAAACTGTATCGAAGACATCAACTTTACCCCGGATACCTATCGCAAACTGCTGACCAAGACCCTGTTCGTGGGCCGCATACTGGATAAATACAGCAAAAAGGGCGAAAAGATTGGCCTGATGCTGCCTAACGCGGGCATCAGCGCGGCGGTGATTTTTGGCGCGGTTTCACGGGGCCGTATTCCGGCGATGATGAACTACACGGCGGGTGTGAAGGGGCTGACCAGCGCCATCACCGCCGCTCAGATTAACACCGTCTTTACCTCCCGTCAGTTCCTGGACAAAGGCAAGCTCTGGCATCTTCCCGAGCAACTCACGCAGGTGCGCTGGGTCTTCCTGGAAGATCTGAAAGCGGACGTGACCACCGGCGACAAGCTGTGGATTTTTGCGCATCTGCTGATGCCGCGTCTGGCCCAGGTCAAACAGCAGCCGGAAGATGACGCGATTATCCTCTTCACATCGGGTTCTGAAGGCAACCCAAAAGGCGTTGTCCACAGCCACAAGAGCATTCTGGCAAACGTTGAGCAGATCAAAAGCATTGCCGACTTTACCGCGAACGACCGGTTTATGTCGGCGCTGCCGCTGTTCCACTCCTTTGGCCTGACGGTCGGGCTGTTTACGCCGCTGCTGACCGGCGCTGAAGTGTTCCTCTATCCCAGCCCGCTGCATTACCGCATTGTGCCGGAGCTGGTGTATGACCGTAACTGCACCGTGTTGTTCGGGACTTCAACCTTCCTGGGTAACTATGCGCGTTTTGCCAATCCGTATGACTTCTATCGCGTGCGGTATGTGGTGGCTGGCGCAGAAAAACTGCAGGAGAGCACGCGTCAGATCTGGCAGGACAAGTTTGGTCTGCGCATTCTCGAAGGCTATGGCGTGACCGAGTGTGCGCCCGTGGTCTCGATTAACGTGCCGATGGCGGCGAAACCGGGAACGGTTGGCCGCATTCTGCCGGGGATGGACGCGCGTCTGCTGGCGGTGCCGGGCATAGAGGACGGCGGCCGTCTGCAGCTCAAAGGGCCAAACGTGATGAACGGGTATCTGCGCGTGGAAAACCCAGGCGTGCTGGAAGCGCCGACGGCGGAGAACGTCAACGGCGAGGTAGAAACCGGCTGGTACGACACTGGTGATATTGTCCGCTTTGATGAACAAGGCTTTGTACAGATCCAGGGACGTGCAAAACGCTTCGCCAAAATTGCCGGTGAAATGGTCTCTCTGGAAATGGTTGAGCAACTGGCGACCGCCGTGTCCGCCGAGAAGATGCACGTTACAGTCGTGAAGAGCGATGCCAGCAAAGGTGAGGCGCTGGTGCTGTTTACAACCGACAGTGAGCTTAAGCGCGACAGGTTACTCAGCTATGCGCGTGAACATGGTATTCCTGAGCTGGCGGTACCGCGCGATATTCGCTACCTAAAGCAGCTTCCGGTGCTGGGAAGCGGGAAGCCCGATTTCGTGACCCTGAAAGGCATGGTTGAAGAGGCGGAACAGCAAAATGCGTGAGTCAGTACACACTAACACCTCGCTCAGATCGAAAGGCATGCTGGCGGTCATTGCCGCGCAGTTTCTCTCTGCGTTTGGCGATAACGCGCTGTTGTTTGCCACGCTGGCGCTGCTTAAGGCCGAGTTTTACCCCGACTGGAGCCAGCCGATCCTGCAGATGGTGTTTGTGGGCGCTTACATTATATTTGCTCCCTTCGTCGGACAGGTGGCGGACAGCTTCCCCAAAGGCCGGGTGATGATGTTTGCCAACGGACTCAAGCTGCTGGGCGCAGCCAGTATCTGTTTTGGCTTCAATCCGTTTGTTGGCTATACGCTGGTGGGCATCGGTGCTGCCGCCTACTCCCCGGCGAAGTATGGCATCCTCGGAGAGCTGACCACGGGGGATAAGCTGGTCAAAGCCAATGGCCTGATGGAGTCCTCAACGATTGCCGCTATCCTGCTCGGCTCCGTCGCGGGCGGCGTCCTGGCCGACTGGCATGTTCTGGCGGCCCTGGGCGTGTGTGCAGTGGTGTATGGCGGGGCGGTCGTCGCTAACCTGTTTATTCCGAAGCTGCCGGTGGCTCGCCCGGGCCAGTCCTGGCGCTTTAAGCCAATGACCGGCAGCTTCTTTACTGCCTGTCGTGTGCTGTGGCGTAACGGTGAAACCCGTTTCTCCCTGATGGGCACCAGTATGTTCTGGGGCGCAGGCGTTACGCTGCGCTTCCTGCTGGTACTGTGGGTGCCAGTGGCGCTGGGGATCACCGACAACGCGACGCCAACCTATCTGAATGCGATGGTGGCTATCGGGATTGTGGTTGGGGCAGGCGCGGCGGCGAAGCTGGTCACGCTTGAGACGGTAGCGCGCTGCATGCCGGCAGGGATCCTTATTGGCGTGGTGGTGCTTATTTTCTCGCTGCAGCATGCGTTATTGCCCGCTTATGCCCTCCTGATCCTGATTGGTATTCTCGGGGGCTTCTTCGTGGTGCCGCTCAATGCGTTACTGCAGGAACGGGGCAAGCAGACCGTCGGGGCGGGAAATGCCATCGCGGTACAAAACCTGGGTGAAAACCTGGCGATGCTGTTGATGCTGGGGCTTTATTCACTCGCAGTTAAAGTGGGCGTGCCGGTGGTAGGAATTGGCGTCGGGTTTGGCGGGCTGTTTGCGATTGCGATTGCCGCATTATGGCTTTGGCAGCGTCGTCGTTGATCAGTGCGGCCTGATGCCCTCACCCCGGCCCTCTCCCAAAGGGAGAGGGAGCAAACCCTAAAAACGGCAACATGCGTTGCCGTTTTGCTTTTATTACGGTGCCGGGTATGTGTATACCTGATGCACCGCTTCAATCTCCGCTAACACCTCTTCACTCAGGTTCAGATGAAAACTCTCAATGTTGGTTTTCAACTGCTCCAGGGTGGTCGCGCCAAGCAGGGTGCTGGCAACAAACGGCTGACGACGCACGAAGGCAAGCGCCATCTGCGCAGGGTCAAGACCGTGACGCTTTGCGATATCCACATAGGCGGCAACGGCTTTCTGCGTCTGCTCGCCGCTGTAGCGGGTAAAGCGGCTAAAGAGGGTGTTACGCGCCCCGGCCGGTTTCGCCCCGTTCAGGTATTTCCCCGTCAGCGTGCCGAAACCGAGGCAGGAATAGGCGAGCAGTTCCACCTCTTCATACTGCGTCACTTCGGCCAGACCCACTTCATAGCTGCGGTTAAGCAGGCTGTACGGGTTCTGGATGGTGACGATGCGCGGCAGATCGTGTTTATCCGCCAGATGCAGATAGCGCATCACCCCAAAGGCCGTTTCGTTAGAGACGCCAATGTAGCGGATTTTCCCCGCGCGCTGGCACTCGGCTAGCGCTTCCAGCGTTTCCAGCAGCGTCACGGCAGGGGCGCTTTCATTCCAGCTGTAGCCAAGCTTACCAAAGCAGTTAGTGGGGCGCTGTGGCCAGTGTACCTGGTACAGATCGAGGTAGTCGGTCTGCAGACGCTTCAGGCTGGCATCCAGCGCGGCGCGGATATTTTTGCGATCGAGGATCTGATTCGGGCGGATCCCGGTATCGTTGTTGCGCGCGGGGCCACTGACTTTTGAGGCGATCACCAGCTTTTCACGGTTACCGTGTTTTGCCAGCCAGTTACCCACATACGTTTCGGTAAGTCCCTGCGTTTCCGGACGGGGTGGAACAGGGTACATCTCTGCGACATCAATCAGGTTAATGCCCTGGCTGACGGCATAATCGAGTTGTGCATGGGCATCGGCTTCGCTGTTTTGTTCACCAAATGTCATCGTGCCCAACCCCAGTTGGCTTATTTCGAGAGCGCTGTGGGGGATACGGTGATAATGCATAGCCGGCTTCCTCATGAGACATATAGACCGCGTCAGGGTGTTCCCGACAAAGGAATATAAACATGGCAGAGGGGAAGCAAAAGGGGAAGAAAAAAATCAAAAAGGCCAGCAAGCTACTGACCTCTCTCTGTTTATCGCTCGATAATTTGCGAGACTTCGTCGCGATTGATCTGCATTTTATTGCCTTCCTGGTCGCGGTAGCTGACCAGACCGGTATCATCATCGACTTCGGGTTTGCCGTCAGTCAGGATCATTCGACCGTCTTTTGTCGCCATGACGTAATCGCTGCTACAACCCGATACGGCAAAGGCTAAACCGACTGCTGAAACTAACACTGCCCATTTTTTCATCGTTATTGTCCTCATCTGGCTCGTATCAAATCATAGTCTAGTATTAACCCGATATGGCGAATGGAGAAAGCGGTAAAATCTTAAAAACCAGGTGATTATGTTTGAGAGCTCTCAAAATAAGTAAAAAACTATGTGTTAAGCAGGAAATGGCGTGCCAGCAGCGCGCCGGTAAAATTCTTTTTGAGATAAAAACCGCGCGGCAGGGTCAGTATGGGTTCACCGTGTGCGCCGATGGCCTCAGTGAGCGCTTTGCTGTTCGCCGCTTTCGGACGCAGCTGTAACACTTCTCCGTGTCGGGCAGTAATGCGCTCGACCTGCCCAAGCACAATCATGTCCATCAGCTCCTCCCAGTCCAGACGCAGCTGGTGCTCCTCATCATCAGTTGGGCTCCAGAGCAGCGGGGCGCCAATGCGACGATCGGCCAGCGGGATCGCCCGCTCGCCTTCAACCGGTACCCACAGGACGCGCTTCAGCTTATGGCGAACATGGCTGGTTTCCCACGTTACGCCGGTATTGCCGGTTAATGGCGCAACGCAGACAAACGTGGTTTCAAGCGGCTTCCCCTGACGGTCTATGGGAATGGTTTTTAACTCCACGCCAAGGGCGGCAAAATCTTGCTCAGGTTTACTCCCTGCGCTGGCACCCAGCCAGAGCTCGAGCAGCATGCCGATCCAGCCTTTATCCCGTTTCAGATCCTTCGGGATCGGGAGCCCTGCCATTGCGGCCAGCTCGCCAAGCGAAAAGCCTGCCAGGCGCTGGGCCTGTTGTAGCAACAGGCTCTCGCTGGAGGGCGGTGAATGCAAGGGTGTAAGCGGATGCATGATGGTAACCTTTTGATTAAAAAATAAACGAAGAAATTGTCCCCTGTGGATAGAGTTTAACTTTTTCTGTACCAATATGACATGTCTATGATTTATTGGATATTTTGTCGCGTTGAAATCGTTTCACCGTGGGCGGAAAAGCGGTTGTTCAAATCTGGTCACTGACAATGAACAGGATCTTACACCATGTTATCCACAGAAAAATGGGATAACTGGGCATAACCCTGACTACTGTTTCAATTTACAGCCTTGACGTGCGATGAAAATCGAATTTTCACACAAATTGTGACTAACTTATTGGCACAATCTGTGGATAAAACCGACGCTGTTCGATCTTTCATCAGCACCACGATCTCTGATGTGATGATCGTCACGCTATTCAGCTTTTTGTTTACCGTTCTGCATTTAACTGACTGTAAATAAAGAAATTATATTCAGTTGGCATAAGAGGGAGAACGGCGGTGATAAAGGTTGTTCATCGGTAATCAGACACTTCTTCACAACTATATCCACAGAAAAGGTGAATAAAATTCCCCTTGCTGCCTCACATCTGTTTATAACTCAGCACTTATTTGTGAGTTATTCAAATGTTATTAGGTTGCAGGCCTGTAAGAGAGTGGTTTACCGCCTCCCTGTAGTGTGAAACAATCATTCATATATAAGGTTTAGTTTGGGGTAGTCCGGTGATTGATGACGATGGCTACCGCCCGAACGTAGGAATAGTAATTTGTAATCGTCAGGGCCAGGTAATGTGGGCCCGGCGGTATGGTCAGCACTCCTGGCAGTTCCCGCAAGGCGGGATCAATCCGGGAGAGTCCCCAGAACAAGCGATGTACCGGGAGCTTTTTGAAGAGGTCGGTTTAAGCCGGAAAGATGTTCGTATCCTGGCTTCGACCCGCAACTGGTTGCGTTACAAGTTACCGAAACGTTTGGTGCGTTGGGACACAAAGCCGGTTTGTATCGGCCAGAAACAGAAATGGTTTCTGTTGCAGTTGGTGGGTAACGATTCAGACATCAATATGCAGACCAGCAGTACGCCTGAGTTTGATGGCTGGCGCTGGGTGAGCTATTGGTATCCTGTTCGTCAGGTCGTGTCATTTAAACGCGATGTTTACCGTAGGGTGATGAAAGAGTTTGCAAGTGTGGTGATGCAGCTTCAGGAGATCCCGCCTAAGCCGCAGAGCGCACCTGCCTGGCGACGTAAAAGAGGTTAAGCTACGCAAATCATGCTCACCCGCTTGCGAGAAATAGTCGAGAAGGTGGCCAGTGCGCCGCGTCTGAACGAGGCGCTGAATATTCTGGTCACTGACATCTGTCTTGCGATGGAGACCGAGGTCTGTTCGGTGTATCTGGCCGACCACGATCGACGCTGCTATTACCTGATGGCAACCCGTGGTTTGAAAAAACCACGTGGGCGCACTGTAACCCTCGCATTTGATGAAGGTATTGTGGGTCTGGTTGGACGGCTGGCTGAACCCATCAACCTTGCTGATGCGCAAAAACACCCCAGCTTCAAATACATTCCTTCCGTAAAAGAAGAGCGCTTCCGCGCTTTCCTCGGTGTGCCGATTATCCAGCGTCGTCAGCTGCTCGGCGTGCTGGTTGTCCAGCAGCGCGAGCTACGTCAGTACGATGAAAGCGAAGAGTCTTTCCTCGTGACGCTGGCTACGCAGATGGCGGCCATCCTCTCTCAGTCTCAGCTTGCCGCGCTCTTTGGTCAGTACCGCCATACGCGCATTCGTGCCCTTCCGGCCTCGCCAGGGGTGGCGATTGCTGAAGGCTGGATGGACGCCACGCTGCCGTTGATGGAGCAGGTTTACGAAGCCTCAACGCTTGATGAAGCGCTTGAGCGCGAGCGCCTTACCGCCGCGCTGGAAGAGGCGGCGAATGAATTTCGCCGCTACAGCAAACGTTTTGCCGCAGGCGCGCAGAAAGAGACGGCGGCCATTTTTGACCTCTATTCGCACCTTCTCTCCGATGCGCGTCTGCGCCGTGAGCTTTTTGCGGAGGTGGATAAAGGCTCGGTCGCGGAGTGGGCAGTTAAGAAGGTTATCGAAAAATTTGCCGAGCAATTTGCGGCGCTGACTGACGGTTACCTGAAAGAGCGGGCCGGGGATCTACGGGCCCTCGGACAACGGCTGCTGTTCCACCTTGATGACACCATTCAGGGGCCGAATGCCTGGCCAAAACGGTTTATTCTGGTCGCCGATGAACTCTCGGCAACGACGCTGGCTGAACTGCCCCAGGACAGGCTGGCCGGTGTCGTGGTGCGCGATGGGGCCGCTAACTCCCATGCCGCCATTATGGTGCGTGCGCTGGGTATTCCGACCGTTATGGGGGCGGATATCCAGCCGTCGGTTCTGCATCGACGGACGCTGGTGGTGGACGGCTATCGCGGAGAGCTGCTGGTCGATCCTGAGCCGGTTCTGCTCCAGGAATACCAGCGTCTTATCAGCGAAGAGAATGAATTAAGCAAGCTGGCAGAAGATGACGTTAACCTGCCCGCACAGCTTAAAAGCGGTGAGCGGATCAAAGTGATGCTCAATGCCGGTTTAAGCCCTGAGCACGAAGAAAAGCTTGGCAGCCGCATCGACGGTATTGGCCTGTACCGCACTGAGATCCCGTTCATGCTGCAGAGCGGTTTCCCCTCCGAAGAGGAGCAGGTGGCGCAGTATCAGGGCATGCTGCAGATGTTTAACGACAAACCGGTCACCCTGCGTACGCTGGATGTCGGGGCGGATAAACAGCTGCCTTATATGCCGATCAGTGAGGAAAACCCGTGCCTGGGCTGGCGTGGGATCCGCATTACGCTCGATCAGCCTGAGATCTTCCTGATCCAGGTGCGCGCGATGCTGCGCGCCAATGCGGCGACGGGTAACCTCAGCATTCTGTTGCCGATGGTCACCAGCATTGATGAGATCGACGAAGCGCGACGGCTGATTGAACGCGCAGGCCGTGAAGTGGAAGAGATGATAGGCTATGCGATCCCGAAACCGCGGATCGGGGTGATGCTCGAAGTGCCTTCCATGGTCTTTATGCTGCCGCAGCTGGCAAACCGGGTTGATTTTATCTCCGTCGGCACGAACGACCTGACGCAATATATTCTGGCCGTCGACCGTAACAATACCCGCGTCGCCAGTATCTACGATAGCCTGCATCCGGCGATCATTCGTGCGCTGGCGATGATCGCCCGGGAAGCGGAGCAGTACGGTATTGATTTACGCTTGTGTGGTGAAATGGCAGGGGATTCGATGTGCGTCGCGATCCTGATTGGTCTGGGATACCGCCATCTGTCGATGAACGGCCGGGCCGTCGCACGCGTGAAGTATCTGTTGCGCCATATCGATATCAACGATGCCCGCGAGCTGGCTGAACGCAGTCTTGAAGCGCAACTGGCAACCGAGGTTCGCCACCAGGTCGCCGCGTTTATGGAACGACGCGGCATGGGCGGTCTGATCCGCGGCGGTCGCTAATCGCCTTTCGCCCTCTCTCTGTGGGAGAGGGCACCAGCGCGCATAAAATCCTATACACATCTTTTACATCTCTGGCGCATCCTCCGCGCCCGCCTTATGCTATGATTCGCAACTTTGGAGCCTCTGCTTACGGCAGAATCGCATTTCTACCGCTGTCCACTTTCAGCGGAATAACAACATCTTGTGGTGACAGATGAACAGTGGTTATCTGCATTTTCCGGAATTTGATCCGGTCATTTTCTCAATAGGACCTGTTTCGCTTCACTGGTACGGTCTGATGTATCTGGTGGGCTTCATTTTTGCCATGTGGCTCGCTGGCCGTCGCGCCAGTCGTCCTGGCAGCGGCTGGACCAAAAACGAAGTTGAAAACCTGCTGTATGCGGGCTTCCTCGGCGTGTTCCTCGGCGGCCGTATTGGGTATGTGCTGTTCTATAACTTCCCGGTATTCCTGAACGATCCGCTCTATCTGTTCCGCGTCTGGGACGGCGGCATGTCCTTCCATGGCGGTCTGATTGGGGTGATCCTGGTGATGGTGATTTTTGCCAAACGCACCAAACGCAACTTCTTCCAGGTTTCCGATTTTATCGCACCGCTGATCCCGTTTGGGCTGGGCGCTGGCCGTCTGGGTAACTTCATCAACGGTGAGCTGTGGGGACGTGTCGATCCGAGCGTGTCCTTTACCATGCTGTTCCCGGGCTCGCGTGCGGAAGATATCGCCCTGCTGCCATCACACCCGGAGTGGCAGTCCATTTTCGATACCTACGGCGTTCTGCCGCGCCATATGTCTCAGCTGTACGAGCTGGCGCTGGAAGGCGTGGTGCTGTTTATCATCCTGAACCTGTTTATCCGCAAGCCACGTCCAATGGGGGCCGTGTCCGGTCTGTTCCTGATTGGCTATGGCGCATTCCGTATCATCGTCGAGTTCTTCCGTCAGCCGGATGCGCAGTTTACCGGCGAGTGGGTACAGTACATCAGCATGGGGCAAATCCTCTCCATTCCGATGATTGTCGCGGGTGCCATTATGATGATTTGGGCGTATCGTCGTCGTCCACAGCAACAACTTTCCTGAGGAACCATGAAACAGTATCTTGAATTGATGAAAAAAGTGCTCGACGAGGGCACGCCGAAAAACGACCGCACCGGTACCGGTACGCTCTCCATTTTTGGCCACCAGATGCGCTTCAATCTGCAGGAAGGCTTCCCCCTAGTGACGACGAAGCGCTGCCACCTGCGCTCGATCATTCATGAACTGCTCTGGTTCCTGCAAGGCGATACCAACGTTGCGTATCTGCACGAAAATAACGTCACCATCTGGGACGAATGGGCAGATGAAAACGGCAACCTGGGCCCGGTTTACGGCAAGCAGTGGCGCGCATGGCCAACGCCTGATGGCCGCCACATCGACCAGATCACCACCGTGATGAACCAGCTGAAGAACGACCCGGACTCGCGTCGCATCATCGTTTCCGCCTGGAACGTGGGCGAGCTGGATAAAATGGCGCTGGCACCGTGCCACGCGTTCTTCCAGTTCTATGTCGCAGACGGCAAGCTTTCCTGCCAGCTCTACCAGCGCTCCTGTGATGTGTTCCTCGGCCTGCCGTTTAACATCGCCAGCTATGCGCTACTCGTTCACATGATGGCCCAGCAGTGCGACCTGGAAGTGGGTGATTTTGTCTGGACCGGTGGGGACACCCATCTCTACAGCAACCATATGGAACAAACGCATCTTCAGCTGACGCGCGAACCGCGTGCGCTGCCGAAGCTGATTATCAAACGCAAACCGGCGTCAATCTTCGATTACCGCTTTGAAGATTTTGAGATTGAAGGTTACGACCCGCACCCAGGCATCAAAGCGCCCGTCGCTATCTGATGGGATAAAGCGTGACACAACCGGTGCTTTAGAGCGCCGGTTTTTTTTCGCCATTATCCCCTTTCCCGACGTGCTATCCAGAAAGCGTGCAACACGCTGCAACTCTCCTGATTCTGCGGATAACGCCTCGTAAAACGATCATTCGTTGCTCGTCATGTCAACGGCGCTTCGCCACACTCCCGGTATGAAAAAAGAGAACGGTTTTACGCTTATCGAAACGCTGGTCGCCATTTCGCTTGTGGTTGTTCTCAGCGCTTCAGGTCTGTACGGCTGGGACAGCTGGCAACGGCAGCAGCGTCTGTGGCAGACCGCCAGTCAGGTGCGAGATTACCTGCTGTTTCTGCGCAACCATGCCAACCGTCATAACCGCGACCACCAGATTACTCTTCAGCGGGTGGGCGAAAAAAGCTGTCTGATGAGTTCTGTCGTGCAGGCCTGCGAGAAAGGTAGCCCCTTTGTACTGATTCCGCTCTGGCCTGACGTGAAGGTGAGTGAGGTAACGCCCTCGCTAGGGTTCTATGGATTACGGAATACAGCGTGGGCAGGGCGGATACGCGTTCAAAGCCAGGCTGGAGAATGGCTGATCATTGTCTCAAATGGAGGGCGCATCAGGATGTGTAAGGTCTCAGAGGGAAGTCCATGTCGATGAGGCAGCGCGGTTTTTCACTGACTGAAGTGCTGATTGCCACGGCGGTAAGCAGCCTTTTGCTGATAAGCGCATCGCGTTTCTTACCCGGCCTGCAGCGGGCGGTACTACTGCAATCCGGGCAGCGAGAGCGGGAGGAAGAGGTCTGGCAGCACCTGTTTGCGCTCGGCAAACAGCTTCAGCGTGCGGGATACTGCGCGGGAAACTGTCAGGGACAAGGGCTGTTAATCGGCAGGCAAGGGAGCTGTGTCATTGTGCGGTGGGATGCCAACAGTAACGGCAAATGGGATAGCACAGCATCAGAAAACGACAGCACCGGTTTTCGCCTGGAATCGGGGGCGCTGGAAATCCTGCGTGGGGCAACGACGTGCGAAGGAAAGGGATGGGAAAAGCTCACGGACCCGGAAAGTCTGGCGATCACGCACTTTAAGGTGAGTAAAGCCGATCGCGCCGGTTTTGCCCCAGAGCTGAATATTGAACTGGCTGCTCTTCGTCAGGGGGAACAGGGTGAGCCCTGGCAGGCGCTGTACACGGTCACGGGGTACAACCTGTGAGGCGTCAACGCGGAATCTCTTCGCTGGCTCTGGTACTGCTGTTGCTGGTGCTCGGTACTCTGATCCTTACCGGCCTTAACCAGCAGCTCGTGACCTTTAGTACGCTCGTCGCGGGAGAGAGCCGGTCGCTCCAGCAACAGGCGTCTGTGCAGTCCGCGCTTGAGTGGGGACGCGTTCAGCGTTGGTCATCAGCGCCACAGGTTCAGTGCAAAAAGGTATTCTCCTCGCAGGTGTGTTTGCGTCCGCTGGGTGAAGCGCATGTGCTACTGATTGCCGGCGGCAATGACCTGCTGCTCTGGCGCGCAGGAGAGGTCATCGACGGGAAAATCCACTTTTCGCCGCATGGCTGGAGTGATTTTTGTCCACTACAGGAGAGTGCGTTATGCCAGCTGCCGTGAACAGAGAAAAGGGGTTTAGCATGGTGGAGGTTCTGCTGGCGATGATGTTGCTGGTGATGATCGTGACGGCACTGGCGGGTTATCATCGGGCGCTGGCGGCGCGGTTTGTCGTGTTTAACCAGTATCGCCAGCTTTGGCACCATGCTTGGAATCAGACACAGCTCTCAACAAAGAGTCTCCCCGCAGGCTGGCAGGCCAGTCGGGGGCAGACAACGCTCGCCGGATGTGTCAGCATCACGGTTACACTAATTTCTCCTCTGGGGCGGCGCGGTGAGTTAACGCGTCTGCATTGCCCGGTTAGCCAGTAGTCGGGAGCGTCTATGTTAAGGGTCTACCACTCAAATCGTCTGGATGTGCTGGAAGCACTGATGGAATTTATCGTTGAGCGCGAGCGGCTTGACGATCCTTTTGAGCCTGAAATGGTGCTGGTGCAGAGTACCGGTATGGCACAGTGGCTGCAAATGTCGCTTTCGCGTAAGTTTGGCATTGCCGCCAATATTGATTTCCCGCTGCCCGCGAGTTTTATCTGGGAGATGTTTGTCCGCGTATTGCCGGACATTCCGGAGCAAAGCGCCTTCAACAAGCAAGGCATGAGCTGGAAACTGATGGCGCTGCTGCCAGAAATGCTGCAGCACGATGAATTTGCCATGCTGCGCCACTACCTCAATGACGATACCGATAAACGCAAGCTGTTCCAGCTGGCGTCGCGCACCGCTGACCTTTATGACCAGTATCTGGTCTACCGTCCGGAGTGGCTGGCCCGCTGGGAAGCGGGTGAGCAGGTAGAGGGGTTGCCGGAGGCGCAGGTCTGGCAGGCTCCCTTGTGGAAAGCTCTGGTGGAACATACGGAGAAACTTGGCCAGCCTAAGTGGCACCGTGCCAACCTCTATCAGCGGTTTATCTCTGTTCTGCAAAACAGCAATGAACGACCGCCGCGACTGCCTTCCCGTGTGTTTATCTGCGGTATTTCGGCGTTGCCACCGGTTTACCTGCAGGCGCTGAATGCGCTGGGTAAACATATCGACATTCATATTCTCTTTACTAACCCCTGTCGCCAGTACTGGGGCGATATTCAGGATGGTCGCTGGCTTTCACGACTGGTGAGCCGCCAGAGGCGACGCCTTTTTGAAGAGCGTACCGTCCCCCTGTTTAAAGACAGTGCCTCCGCCGCGCAGCTTTTCGATGAACACGGTATTCAGAACCTGCCTAATCCGCTTCTTGCCTCCTGGGGGAAGCTGGGGCGTGATTACATCCATATGCTCTCCGACATCACTTCATCAGGCGAAGGCGATGTGGATGCCTTCGTTGAAATCTCTCCGGACAGCCTGCTACATCATATTCAGTCAGATATTCTGGATCTGGAAAACCGCGCCGTTATGGGCGTGACGGCGGAGGAGTTTGAACGCAGCGACAGGAAACGAAAGCTGGAGCCTGACGATCGCAGCATTACGATCCACGTTTGTCATAGCCCACAGCGTGAAGTCGAAGTGCTTCACGACCAACTGCTGGCGATGCTGCAGGAGGATCCTGAGCTGACGCCGCGCGATATCGTGGTGATGGTGGCGGATATCGACAGCTACAGTCCCTTCATTCAGGCCGTGTTTGGCAGTGCGACAGGCGAGCGGCACCTGCCTTACGCCATCTCGGACCGTCGCGCCCGTCAATCTCATCCGGCGTTACAGGCATTTATCACGTTGCTGTCGCTGCCAGATAGTCGGTTTATCTCCGAAGATGTCCTGGCCTTACTGGATGTGCCCGTGCTGGCTGCACGCTTCAACATCAATGAAGAGGGGTTACGTTACCTTCGCCAGTGGGTTAACGAGTCTGGCGTGCGCTGGGGGATTGACGATGATAACGTCCAGGAGTTTGAACTTCCCCCAACCGGTCAGCACACGTGGCGATTTGGCCTGACGCGTATGCTGTTGGGCTACGCCATGGAAAGCAGCCAGGGAGAGTGGAACGAGGTTCTGCCTTACGATGAGTCCAGCGGCTTGATTGCGGAACTGGTGGGACATTTGGCGTCACTACTGATGCAGCTTAACCGCTGGCGACACGCACTGATGCAGCCGCGCCCGCTTGAAGAGTGGCTCCCGGTTTGCCGGGCACTGCTCAATGATTTCTTCCTGCCAGACAGCGATACCGAAGCGGCGATGGCCCTCATTGAAACGCAGTGGCAGGCTATCGTCGACGAGGGGGTAAATTCCCACTATCACGAGGCAATTCCGTTGTCGCTGCTGCGGGATGAGTTGACGCAGCGGCTTGATCAGGAGCGAATTAGTCAGCGTTTCCTGGCGGGTCCGATCAATATCTGTACCCTGATGCCAATGCGTTCTATCCCGTTTAAAGTGGTTTGCCTGCTTGGCATGAATGACGGCGTCTATCCGCGCGCGCTGGCGCCGCTGGGGTTCGATTTGATGAGCGCAGACCCAAAACGGGGCGACCGTAGCCGCCGAGATGATGACCGCTATCTCTTCCTGGAAGCACTCATTTCCGCCCAGAGTAAGCTCTATATCAGCTATATCGGCCGTTCCATTCAGGACAACAGCGAGCGTTTCCCTTCGGTTCTGGTGCAGGAGCTGGTGGATTATATCGGCCAGAGCCACTACCTGCCGGGGGATGAAGAGCGCAACTGTGATGAGAGCGAGCAGCGGGTGAAAGCGCATATCACCTGTCACCACAGCCGCATGCCGTTTGATCCGGTGAATTACGTTGCCAGCGAGCGCCAGAGTTATGCCCAGGAGTGGCTGCCGGCGGCGAAAAAAGAGGGGAGCGCGCATACCGATTTCATTCAGGAACTTGACCCGCTACCGATTGATACCCTGACCGTCGAACAGCTTCAGCGGTTTTGGGCGCATCCGGTGCGCGCTTTCTTCCAGCAACGATTACAGGTCAACTTCCGCTCTGAAGAGAGCGAAATTCCTGATGCAGAACCCTTTACCCTGGAAGGGCTGGAGCGCTATCAGTTAAACCTGCAACTGCTGAATGCGTTGGTTGAAGAGGAAGATGCGGACAAACTTTACCGCCGCTACCGTGCGGCAGGGCAACTGCCTTATGGTGCGTTCGGGGAGATCGTCTGGGAGGCGCAGTGTCAGGAGATGACCGCTCTGGCAGAGCGCGTCAGAGCGTGCCGACAGCCCGGGAAGAGTATTGAAATCGACCTCAACTGTAATGGTGTGCAGCTTACGGGCTGGTTAACCCAGGTTCAGCCAGATGGTCTGCTGCGCTGGCGCCCCTCAATGCTGAGCGTTTCGCAAGGATTGCAACTCTGGCTGGAACATCTTGTCTACAGTGCGGATGGCCATAAAGGCGAAAGCCGCATTTTTGTGCGCAAAGAGGGCGAATGGCGTTTCCCGCCGATGGAGGCTGAGCAGGCCTTACAATACCTGTCTTTGTACATTGAAGGCTACCGTCAGGGAATGAACAAACCGCTCCTGCTCCTGCCGGAAAGTGGTGGTGCCTGGATAAAAGCCTGTTATGACGCGCAGAATGATGCGATGTTAACGGATGAGGCGTCACTGCAGAAGGCGCGCAGTAAGTTTATGCAGGCCTACGAAGGGAACATGATGGTGCGGGGCGAAGGGGAAGATGTCTGGTATCAGCGCTTATGGCGCGCGCTTGAACCCGAGTACTTTGAGGCGATCAAGGAAGAGGCGCAACGCTATTTGTTACCGTTGTTCAGATTTAATCAGTCCTGAGTGCTGTATAAAAATTGCGCAGTCAGGGGTGTTCATTTATGATGCACTTCTTATCACGGACTGATGTACCCAAAGAAAGAGATGTTGGCGTGTCCAGCACGCAGTTTGTTAATGATGTAGCCGTGATAAAGAGGTCGTAATGCCTGGCAGCACCTTGTTTAAAGCGTTGGTTTTGTTTGTCGCCCTTTGGGCACCTGTCACTCAGGCAGACTCCGGTTGGCAACCCGTTCAGGAAACTATCCGTAAGAGTGAAAAAGATACCCGGCAGTATCAGGCTATCCGCCTTGATAACGGCATGACCGTGCTGCTGGTTTCCGACCCGCAGGCGGTAAAATCCCTCTCGGCACTGGTGGTGCCGGTTGGGTCGCTGGAAGATCCTGAATCCCATCCCGGGCTTGCACACTATCTGGAACATATGACGCTGATGGGGTCAAAAAAATACCCGCAGCCAGATAGCCTGTCCGAATTTCTGAAAATGCATGGCGGCAGCCATAATGCCAGTACCGCCCCGTACCGCACGGCCTTCTATCTCGAAGTCGAGAATGATGCGCTGGAAGGCGCGGTCGATCGCCTTGCTGATGCCATCGCCGCCCCGTTGCTGGATAAAAAATACGCCGATCGTGAACGCAATGCGGTGAATGCCGAACTGACCCTGGCCCGCACGCGAGACGGTATGCGCATGGCCCAGGTGAGCGCCGAAACCATCAACCCTGTGCATCCGGGGTCTCGTTTCTCCGGCGGTAACCTGGAGACCTTGAGCGACAAACCGAACAGCCCGGTTCTGGATGCGCTGCACGCGTTTCGCGATAAATACTACTCCGCCAATCTGATGAAAGCGGTTATCTACAGCAATAAACCGTTGCCAGAGCTGGCGGGCATGGCGGCCAAAACGTTTGGTCGGGTGCCGAATAAAAATATCGACCGGCCGCAAATAGATGTACCGGTGGTCACGGACGCGCAAAAAGGCATCGTGATCCACTACGTGCCTGCGCTGCCGCGCAAAGTGTTACGCGTTGAATTTCGCATTGATAACAACACGGCACAGTTTCGCAGTAAAACCGACGAGCTGGTGACCTATCTCATCGGTAACCGTAGCCCGGATACGCTGTCTGACTGGCTGCAGAAACAGGGGCTGGCGGAAGGTATCCGCGCCGACTCCGATCCGGTGGTAAACGGGAACAGCGGCGTGCTGGCGATATCCGCAACCCTGACCGACAAAGGTCAGGCACACCGCGATGAAGTGGTGGCTGCAATCTTCAGCTACCTCTCTCTGCTGCGTGAAAAAGGCGTCGACAAGCGCTACTTTGATGAACTGGCGCACGTGCTGGATCTTGATTTCCGTTACCCATCGATAACCCGCGACATGGATTATGTGGAGTGGCTGGCCGATACCATGATCCGCGTGCCGGTGGAACACACCCTCGATGCGGTGAACATTGCCGACCAGTACAACCCTGAGGCGGTCAAAGCCCGTCTGGCGATGATGACCCCGGAGAATGCCCGCATCTGGTACATCAGCCCGGATGAGCCGCATAACAAAACGGCTTACTTTGTCGATGCCCTTTATCAGGTGGATAAAATCAGCGCCCAGACCTTTGCCGACTGGCAAAAGAAGGCGGGAGAGATCGCGTTAAAACTGCCGGAACTGAACCCCTATATCCCGGATGATTTCTCGTTGATCAAAACCGAGAAGGACTATCCGCATCCGGCACTTATCATTGATGAGCCGACGCTTCGCGTGGTGTATAGCCCCAGCCGCTATTTCGCAAGCGAGCCAAAGGCCGACGTCAGCGTGGTGCTGCGTAACCCGAAAGCGATGAACAGCGCCAAAAATCAGGTGATGTTCGCGCTCAATGACTATCTTGCGGGGATTGCGCTCGATCAGCTTAGCAACCAGGCGGCCGTGGGCGGCATCAGCTTCTCCACCAACGCCAACAACGGTTTGATGCTCAATGCAAATGGCTATACCCAGCGTCTACCTCAGCTGTTCCAGGCGCTGCTGGAGGGCTATTTCAGCTATACGCCGACGGAAGAACAGTTTGAGCAGGCCAAATCGTGGTATGCGCAGATGATGGATTCTGCGGAGAAGGGCAAAGCTTACGATCTGGCGCTTATGCCAGCGCAAATGTTATCGCAGGTTCCTTATTTCCAGCGCGAGGATCGCCGCGCGCTGTTGCCTTCGATCACCTTAAAAGACGTGCTGGCTTACCGTGACGCGCTGAAAACCAACACGCGCCCGGAGTTCCTGATTGTGGGCAATATGAGCGAGGATCAGGCCAAAACCCTGGCGCAAAATGTTCGCACTCAGCTCGGCTCTAAAGGCGATGAGTGGTGCCGCAACCAGGACGTGCTGGTTGAGAAAAAGCAGAATGTAATCTTTGAAAAGGCGGGTAACAGCACGGATTCCGCCCTGGCCGCGGTATTTGTGCCAACGGGCTACGATGAATTCGCCAGTTCGGCGCAGAGTGCCGTGCTGGGCCAAATTATTCAACCGTGGTTCTATAACCAGTTACGCACGGAAGAACAGCTCGGCTACGCGGTGTTTGCCTTCTCCATGAACGTAGGCCGCCAGTGGGGGCTGGGTTTCCTGCTGCAGAGCAGCGATAAGCAACCGGCATATCTCTGGCAGCGTTACCAGGCTTTCTTCCCGCAGGTGGAAGCAAAACTGCGCGCCATGAAGCCGGAAGAGTTCGCCCAGATCCAGCAGGCCGTCATTGCGCAGGTGATGCAGCCGCCGCAGACGTTGGGTGAAGAAGCCTCGCAACTGAGCAAAGATTTTGATCGCGGTAATCTGAAATTTGATTCGCGTGATAAAGTAGTGGCCGAGATAAAACAGCTGACGCCGCAAAAGGTTGCCGACTTCTTCCATCAGGCGGTGATTAAACCGCAGGGAATGACCATCCTGTCTCAGGTTTCCGGTAGCCAGAACGGGAAAACGGAGTACGTGAACCCGCAAGGCTGGAAAGTCTGGAAGAGCGTCAGCGCGCTGCAGCAATCTATGCCCTGGAGTAAGAAAGAATGACCGACACCGCTGAGCCCCTTAATCCCTTACGTTTACCTCTTCAGGGTGAACAATTGATTGAAGCCTCAGCGGGAACGGGAAAAACCTTCACCATCGCCGCGCTCTATTTGCGTCTGCTGTTAGGGCTCGGCGGCAACGCCGCTTTTCCCCGTCCGCTGAGCGTGGAAGAGCTGCTGGTGGTGACCTTCACCGAAGCCGCCACCGCCGAACTGCGTGGCCGTATTCGCGCCAATATCCATGAGCTGCGCATTGCCTGCCTGCGTCAGAGCACGGATAACCCCCTTTATGCCAGTCTTCTGGAAGAGATTGCCGACAGGCAACAGGCCGCAGAGTGGCTGCTACTTGCCGAACGGCAGATGGATGAAGCCTCCGTCTTCACCATTCACGGTTTTTGCCAGCGCATGCTGAGCCTGAATGCGTTTGAATCCGGCATGCTGTTTGAACAACAGCTCATTGAAGATGAAACCGTACTTCGCTATCAGGCCTGCGCGGACTTCTGGCGTCGCCACTGCTACCCGCTACAGCGCGATATCGCCGAAGCGGTACATGCATTGTGGAAAGGCCCTGAGGCGCTGCTGCGCGCGATCGATCGCTATCTTCAGGGAGAAGCGCCGGTTATCAAATCTCCGCCGCCAGCGGATGAAACCCTGGCGTCACGCCATGAAAAAATCATCGCGCGAATTGTCGACATCAAACAAAAATGGATTGAGTCAGTCGGCGAAATTGACGCCATTATTGAAAACTCCGGGATCGACCGCCGCAAATTCAACCGCGGCAATCAGGGGAAATGGATCGACAAGATCAACGCCTGGGCACAGGAAGAGACGCGGGGCTACCTGCTCCCGGACGCGCTGGAGAAATTTTCCCGGCGTTTCCTCGTCGAGCGCACCAAACCCGACGGTATTGTGCCTGAACATCCCCTGTTTGTGGCGATTGAAACCCTGCTGGCTGAGCCCTTAACGCTCAACGATCTGATGATAACCCGTGCCATGACGGAAATTCGCGAAGCCGTCGCCCGTGAGAAACGCCGCCGGGGGGAACTGGGATTTGACGATATGCTGAGCCGCCTTGATGCGGCCCTGTCCAGTGAAAATGGCGAAGCGCTTGCCGCCGCGATCCGCACCCGTTTCCCGGTGGCGATGATTGACGAATTTCAGGATACCGACCCTCAGCAATACCGCATTTTCCGCCGTATCTGGCGCCAGCAGCACGGCACCGCGCTGTTGTTAATCGGCGATCCTAAACAGGCTATCTACGCCTTCCGCGGTGCGGACATTTTCACCTACATGAAGGCCCGTAGCGAAGTTGAGGCGCATTACACCCTGGATACCAACTGGCGTTCGTCTCCCGGGATGGTGGAAAGCGTGAATGCGCTGTTCAGCCGCATGGATACGGCGTTTATGTTCCGGGAGATCCCGTTCCAGCCGGTAAAATTTGCCGCGAAAAATGCCTCGTTGCGCTTTGAGTTCAACGGCGAGACGCAGCCTGCCATGCGCTTCTGGCTGCTGGACGGTGAAGGGTGTGGCGTCGCCGACTATCAAAACGCCATGGCCCAGCATTGTGCCGCGCAGATCCGTGACTGGCTCAGTGCGGGGGCTCGCGGCGAGGCGGTGCTCTGGAAAGGCCAGGATGCACTCCCCGTAAAAGCATCGGATATCACGGTGCTGGTGCGTAGCCGTCAGGAGGCCGCGCTTATTCGGGATGCCCTGACCCTGCTGAGTATTCCGTCCGTCTACCTCTCAAACCGTGACAGCGTCTTTGAAACGCTGGAAGCGCAGGAGATGCTATGGCTGCTGCAGGCCGTGCTGGCCCCGGAGCGGGAAAGCACGCTGCGCAGCGCATTAGCCAGCGCGATGCTCGGGCTGAATGCCCGTGATATCGATGCGCTCAACAATGACGAGTCCGCATGGGATGCGGTGGTGGAAGAGTTTGTTCGCTACCGGGAGAAATGGCAGAAGCGCGGCGTGATGGCCATGGTGCGTGAGCTGATGGCACAGCGTCACATTGCGGAGAATATGCTGGCAACCGCGGGCGGCGAGCGCCGGTTGACCGATATTTTACATATCAGCGAACTCCTGCAGGAGGCGGGCACGCAGCTGGAGAGCGAACACGCTCTGGTGCGCTGGCTGGCACAGCAGATTGCCGACCCGAACAGCAATTCGTCCAGCCAGCAGATGCGTCTTGAGAGTGATAAACACCTGGTGCAGATCGTCACCATTCACAAATCGAAAGGGCTTGAGTATCCGCTGGTCTGGTTGCCGTTTATCGCCAATTACCGAGTGCAGGATCAGGCTTTTTATCACGATCGCGAGTCGTTCGAGGCGGTGCTCGATCTCAGCAACGCGGAGTCCAGCGTTGAGCTGGCAGAAGCCGAACGTCTGGCGGAAGATTTACGCCTGCTGTACGTGGCACTGACCCGTTCGGTCTGGCACTGCAGTCTGGGCGTTGCCCCTCTGTTCCGTCGTCGCGGTGAAAAGACCGGGGAGAGCGATTTTCACCTGAGCGCGCTGGGGCGCTTAATTCAGCACGGCGAACCCAAAGACGCTGCGGGGTTACGGCAGTGTCTCGAATCACTTTGCGGGGAGCATGTTGCCCTGCATATTCCGGCACAACCGGATAATGACCGCTGGCAAATGCCGGAGCCGCGTGAGTCAGATCTGCATGCCCGCCAGGTGGTACGCCCGATTGCTGACGACTGGCGCGTCACCAGCTACTCCGGTTTACAGCAGCACGGACAGAGTGTTGCGCTGGATCTGATGCCAAAACTGGACGTGGACGCGGCAGGAACCGGTAGTGTACTCGTTGAGCCGGTGCTTACGCCGCACCAGTTCCCGCGCGGCGCCTCTCCGGGCACGTTTTTGCACAGCCTGTTCGAAGAGCTCGATTTCACGCAGCCGGTTTCCGAAGAGTGGGTGCTGAAGATGTTACAGAGCGGCGGCTACGACGCACAATGGCAGCCGGTTCTGCGTGACTGGATCCACGCGGTTTTACACGCGCCGCTCACCACGCAGGGGGTCTCCCTCAGCCAGCTGACTGCCAGAGATAAGCAGGTCGAGATGGAGTTTTATCTCCCCATCGCCAGCCCGCTCAGGGCCGAGGCGCTCGATGGGCTGATCCGCGAGTACGATCCGCTATCCGCCGGGTGTCCGCCGCTGAACTTCCGCCAGGTGCAGGGGATGTTAAAAGGCTTTATCGACCTGGTTTTCCGCCATCAGGGGCGCTATTACCTGCTGGATTACAAATCGAACTGGCTGGGCGAAAACAGCGAAGCCTATACCCAACAGGCGATGGCGTCGGCCATGCAAATGCATCGCTACGATCTGCAGTACCAGCTTTATACCCTGGCGCTGCACCGTTATCTGCGCCATCGCATTGCTGATTATCGCTACGAAGACCATTTTGGCGGCGTGATTTACCTGTTCCTGCGCGGCGTGGATGCTAACGACCCGCGTTCCGGCGTCTTCAGCACGCGTCCGGCTGAGGAACTGATTGAAAAAATGGATAACCTGTTTGCTGCAGGCACGGAGGAGGTGGCATGACAATGCAGGCGCTACTGCTGGACGCGGTTGAACAACGATTACTGCGCCACCTTGATGTGCAGTTTGCCATGATGGTGGCGGGCGAAGAGCCAGCCGTGATGCTCGCCGCCGCCATTCTGAGCAAAGACGCGGGGGAAGGGCACGTCTGTCTGCCGCTGTCGCGTCTGGTGGTAGACGAGAAAATGCCCCCGGCTTTACAGGCCTGTTTCGCTCTGCTGGGTGACACCGTGGACTGGGAAGCGATATTACTCAGTTCGCCTGCCGTGAGCGGAACCGATACCGGTACGCCGATGATCCTCACCGGCGAGCGTTTGTATCTTAACCGACTCTGGCGCAACGAGCTGACGGTGGCGCGCTTCTTTAGTGAGACGAACGCCCCGCTTCCCTGCGATGAAGCGCAGCTTCGGCAGGTGCTGGATACGCTGTTTACCTCTGACAGTGAAACAGACTGGCAGAAAGTGGCCGCAGCCGTGGCGTTAACGCGACGGATCTCGGTTATTTCTGGTGGCCCGGGCACCGGGAAAACGACTACCGTGGCAAAGCTGCTTGCTGCGCTGATTCAGCTATCGGGTGAGCAAAAGTGCCGTATTCGCCTGGCGGCCCCTACCGGTAAAGCGGCGGCGCGTCTGACGGAGTCGTTAGGCGGGGCGCTGCAAAAATTACCCCTTACCGGTGAGCAGCTTGCGCTTTTCCCCAACGAAGCCAGCACGCTGCACCGGCTGCTTGGCGCGCAGCCGGGTAGCCAGCGGCTGCGTTATCATGCTGGTAACCCCCTGCATCTGGATGTGCTGGTGGTGGATGAAGCGTCGATGATTGACCTGACGATGATGTCGCGTTTGATCGATGCGCTACCGCCTCATGCACGCGTCATTTTTCTCGGCGATCGTGACCAGCTTGCCTCCGTGGAGGCCGGGGCTGTACTCGGCGATATCTGCACCTATGCCAGCCTGGGGTATACCGCGGAACGCGCGCAGGAGTTGGCGCGTCTGACGGGATGTTCGCTCGCCTCTGAAAACCATTCCCTTGCGGGGGCTCTGCGCGACAGCCTGTGTCTGCTACAAAAGAGCTATCGTTTCGGCAGCGACTCCGGCATTGGCCAGCTTGCGGCGGCCGTGAACCGCGGGGACCGTCACACCACCTGTGCGGTCTTTGACGGCACCTTTACGGATATTGAGAAAAAATCGCTGCAAAACGGGGAGGAGTATCAGGCGATGCTTGATGATGCTCTGCTGGGGTACCAGCACTTCCTGACGGGCGTACAGCAGCAACGCACACCGGAGCAGGTGATTGCCGCGTTTGGTGAATATCAGTTGCTCTGTGCGCTGAGGGAAGGGCCCTTTGGCGTCAGCGGCCTGAACGACAGGCTGGAACAGCTGCTGGCGCAAAAGCGTAAAATACACCGTACCCCGCATTCGCGCTGGTATGAAGGAAGACCGGTGATGATCTCCCGCAACGACAGTGCGCTGGGGTTGTTTAACGGGGATATTGGAATTGCGCTCGATCGCGGCCAGGGGCTGCGCGTCTGGTTCCAGATGCCGGACGGTAGCGTGAAGTCTTTCCAGCCGAGCCGTTTGCCTGAGCATGAAACCGCATGGGCGATGACGGTGCATAAATCCCAGGGCTCTGAGTTTAACCATGCGGCGCTGATCCTGCCCACGCAGCTATCACCCGTCATTACCCGCGAGCTGATCTATACCGCCATTACACGCGCGCGTCAGCGCCTGTCGCTGTATACCGATGAACGCGTGCTGGTGCAGGCGATTGCCACCCGCACGGAACGCCGAAGCGGGCTGAGCGCGATATTTGAGTCTCTGTAAACAAAAGCCCTCGCCGGACGGTGAGGGCGTAGTCTCACCCCAGATCCGCCATCAGCACTTTTGAGCGCCGCTGATAGTTGTACATCTCTTTCTTCGTTTCCGGCAGCGAATCAATATCCACCGGCGTAAACCCACGCTCCTGGAACCAGTGAATGCTGCGCGTTGTCAGCACAAACAGCTTGCTCAGGCCCATCTGGCGCGCCTGTGCTGCCACGCGCTCAAGCAGCATTTCACCGCGTGACGAGCTGCGGTAGTCAGGATGCACCGCCACGCAGGCCATTTCGCCGATCTTCTCTTCCGGGAACGGATAGAGCGCGGCGCAGGCAATGGTCAGGTTATCACGCTGAATAATGGTGAATTTGTCGATCTCCATCTCCAGCTGCTCGCGCGAACGACGCACCAGAATCCCCTGCTGTTCGAGGGGGCGGATCAGCTCCAGAATGCCGCCGATATCGTTAATGGTGGCGCGGCGGATCTGCTCCGCACTCTCCATCACAATCTGGGTGCCGATACCGTCGCGGGAGAACAGCTCCTGCAACAGGGCACCGTCTTCCTGATAGCTGATCAGGTGGCTACGGCGCACGCCGCTGCGGCAGGCTTTCACGGCGCCACGCAGAAAACGCACGGTCCCGGAGTGGTAATCGCCTTCAGCTTCCAGCGCTTCCACGCGGGCCTGGGCCTCATTCGGGAAGAGCTCTGGCACGATAACCCCTTCATCGTTTACGACCCCCTGGGAGGAGCAAAACCCAATCATTTTCTCCGCCTTCAGCTTGATCGCCAGCTGCGTGGCAATCTCTTCTGAAGTGAGGTTAAAGCTTTCACCGGTCACGGAAACCGCCACCGGGCCCATCAGTACGATGGCACCGCTGTCCAGCTGGCGGTGAATGGCTTCTTCATCAATACGACGAATACGTCCGCTGTGGCAGTAATCGACGCCATCGTCCACGCCGAGCGGCTGGGCAATGATAAAGTTGCCGCTCACAACGTTGATATGCGCGCCCTGCAGCGGTGTGTTGTTCAGACTCATCGACAGGCGAGCCGTAATATCCAGCTGCAGCAGGCCAGCGGCCTGTTTCACCAGTTCAAGGGTTTTCGCATCCGTTACGCGGGTGTGTTTGTGATAAATCGGCTCGTGGTGATGAGCGGCCAGGTTGGCATCGATCTGCGGACGTGCGCCATAGACCACCACCAGGCGGATCCCGAGGCTGTGCAGCAGGCCAATGTCATTGACGATGCTGGAAAAATTTTCATGCTCAATGGCTTCGCCGCCAAGCATGATGACAAACGTTTTTCCCCGATGGGCGTTGATATAGGGAACAGAATGGCGGAATCCCTGGACCAGTTCGGTTCTACGCTCCTTCACCATGGCACAACCCTTAATGAATGTTTATTCGTAATTTCTGTATTTTTATTCGATTATGACCGCGTGTGCAAGCGTAAATTTTCCGCGACCCATAGAAAATAATAAGTAATCCGTGCGTTAGCATAGGATTGTTTACCCTTTTATAGATGACAGTTTATGCGTCATTCGTTAAAGTTTTCGGTCAATCTGGACATTTTGTATATCAATCAGTGTTCTTGCTCGGGAGAAGCATGTCGGGATCCAATTCAGCAATAAGCCGCCGCCGTTTGTTAAAAGGGGCCGGGGCAATGTGGTTGCTTAGCGTCAGTCAGGTCGGTCTTGCCGCCACCAGTCAGGTCGTGGCGGTGCGCGTCTGGCCGTCATCGACCTATACGCGCGTGACGGTCGAATCCAATCGCGTACTGAAATATAAGCAATTTGCCCTCAGTAACCCTGAACGTGTGGTGGTGGATCTCGAAGGTGTTAACCTCAACTCCGTGTTGAAGGGGATGGCGGCACAGATCCGCGGCGACGATCCGTTTATTAAATCGGCGCGCGTGGGGCAGTTTGATCCGCAAACCGTGCGCATGGTGTTTGAGCTGAAGCAGAACGTGAAGCCGCAGCTGTTTGCCCTTGCGCCTGTAGCCACGTTCAAAGAGCGTCTGGTGATGGATCTCTACCCGGCGAATGCGACGGATATTCAGGATCCGCTGCTGGCGCTGCTGGAAGACTACAACCAGGGCAACCTTGAGAAACAGGTCCCTCCTGCGCAAAGCGGCCCGCAGCCGGGAAAAGCAGGGCGCGATCGCCCGATTGTGATCATGCTTGATCCTGGCCACGGCGGCGAAGACTCCGGCGCAGTGGGGAAATATCGCACGCGTGAAAAAGACGTGGTGCTGCAAATCGCCCGTCGTCTGAAGGCGTTGATTGATAAAGAAGGCAATATGCGCGCCTACATGACGCGTAATGAGGATGTGTTTATCCCGCTGAAGGTCAGGGTGGCGAAAGCGCAGAAGCAGCGCGCGGATTTGTTCGTGTCGATCCATGCGGATGCGTTTACCAGCCGTCAGCCAAGCGGCTCGTCGGTGTTTGCACTTTCCACCAAAGGTGCGACCAGTACCGCGGCGCGATACCTTGCGGACACCCAGAACGCCTCGGACCTGATTGGTGGCGTGAGTAAAAGCGGCGACCGCTACGTCGACCACACCATGTTCGACATGGTGCAGTCGCTGACCATCAACGACAGCCTGAAGTTTGGTAAAGCGGTGCTGGGTAAGCTGGGTAACATCAACAAGCTGCATAAAAACAGCGTTGAGCAGGCCGGGTTTGCAGTACTGAAGGCACCGGATATTCCGTCCATACTGGTCGAAACGGCATTTATCAGTAACGTGGAAGAGGAGCGTAAGCTCAAAACGGCCAAATTCCAGCAAGAGGTAGCGGAGTCGATTCTGGCAGGGATCCGGGCGTATTTCTCTGACGGGGCGACGCTGGCGCGACGCGGATAGTGTGGACGCCGGGGGCTCGCCCGGCAAATTCACAAACGACAAAAACAAAAAAACACCCTTAAGGGTGTTTATTGTTTTAGAAGTGT
>NZ_POVL01000070.1 GCF_002939185.1 Enterobacter sichuanensis
ACGCGCCGACACCGCGCTGATGGAAGCCCGAACGAAGGACATTCTGGCGCTGTTGAATCAGTAATACGAAACCTTACCCCTCACCCTAACCCTCTCCCCAAAGGGGAGAGGGCCGGGGTGAGGGGGGAAGTGTGGGTTGAATAAAGGAACAACGATGACGAATCTAAAAAAACGCGAACGAGCGAGAACGAATGCATCGTTAATCTCTATGGTGCAGCGTTTTTCTGATATCACCATCATGGTCGGTGGATTGTGGGCGGTGTGTCGGATCAGCGGGCAATCGTTCTTATACATGCATCTGCTGATGGCACTGATTGCGCTGGTTGTGTTTCAGATGATCGGCGGGATGACGGATTTCTATCGTTCGTGGCGTGGCGTCAAAATGACCACCGAACTGATGCTGTTGCTGCAGAACTGGACCTTAAGCCTGATCTTCAGCGCGGGCCTGGTGGCGTTCAGCCATGATTTTGATAATCGTCTGGTGACCTATCTCTGCTGGTATCTGGTGACCAGCGTCGGCATGGTGGTTTGTCGCTCCCTTATCCGCTTCGGCGCGGGCTGGCTGCGTAACCGGGGCTATAACCGTCGCTTCGTTGCCGTAGCAGGGGATTTGCCGGTCGGGCAGGTGCTGCTCGACAGCTTCCGCAAAGAGCCGTGGTTAGGGTATGAAGTGGTCGGGATTTATCACGACGCGAAGCCGGGCGGCGTGCCTGCGGACTGGGCGGGCAACTACGAACAGCTGATTGACGATGCCAAAGCGGGCAAAATTCACAACGTTTACATCGCTATGCAGATGAAAGACGAATCCCGCATTAAGCAACTGATGCGCGAGCTGGCGGATACCACCTGCTCGGTGATCCTGATCCCGGACGTGTTTACCTTCAACATCCTTCACTCCCGCATTGAAGAGGTGAACGGCGTGCCGGTGGTACCGCTGTACGACACGCCGCTGTCAGGGATTAACCGCGTGCTGAAGCGTCTGGAAGATATCGTGCTCTCTTCACTGATCCTCCTGCTGATCTCCCCGGTGCTGTGCTGCATTGCCCTGGCGGTGAAGCTGAGCTCTCCCGGGCCGGTTATCTTCCGCCAGACCCGCTACGGCATGGACGGTAAGCCCATTATGGTGTGGAAATTCCGCTCCATGAAGGTGATGGAGAACGACAAAGTGGTGACTCAGGCCACGCAGAACGATCCGCGCGTGACCCGCGTGGGGAACTTCCTGCGCCGTACCTCGCTGGATGAACTCCCGCAGTTTATCAACGTCTTTACCGGCGGCATGTCGATTGTCGGACCTCGTCCCCATGCGGTTGCCCACAACGAACAGTACCGCTCGCTGATTGAAGGCTACATGCTGCGCCATAAAGTGAAGCCAGGCATCACCGGCTGGGCGCAGATCAACGGCTGGCGCGGTGAAACCGACACGCTGGAAAAAATGGAAAAACGCATTGAATTCGACCTGGAGTACATCCGTGAGTGGAGCCTCTGGTTTGATATCAAGATTGTTTTTCTGACCATCTTTAAAGGTTTCGTGAACAAAGCGGCGTACTAAGATGAGCTTACGTGAAAAAACCATCAGCGGCGCCAAGTGGTCAGCGATGGCGACCATCGTCATCATTGGCCTCGGCCTGGTGCAGATGACCGTGCTGGCGCGCATTATCGATAACCACCAGTTCGGCCTGCTGACCGTCTCGCTGGTGATTATCGCGCTGGCCGATACGCTGTCTGATTTTGGTATTGCCAACTCGATTATCCAGCGCAAAGAGATTAGCCATCTGGAGCTGACCACGCTCTACTGGCTGAACGTCGGGCTGGGGATTTTCGTGTTTGTGCTGGTGTTCCTGCTGAGCGATACCATCGCCAGCGTGCTGCACAACCCGGATCTGGCACCGCTGATGCGTACGCTGTCGTTTGCTTTCGTGGTGATCCCCCACGGGCAGCAGTTCCGCGCGCTGATGCAGAAAGAGCTGGAGTTCAACAAGATCGGCATGATCGAGACCAGCGCCGTGCTGGCGGGCTTTACCTTCACCGTGGTGAGCGCCCATTTCTGGCCGCTGGCCATGACCGCCATTCTGGGGTATCTGGTTAACTCTGCCGTGCGCACGCTGCTGTTCGGCTATTTTGGCCGCAAAATCTACCGTCCGGGGCTGCATTTCTCACTGGCGTCCGTCTCCTCCAACCTGCGTTTTGGCGCATGGCTGACGGCGGACAGCATCATCAACTATGTGAACACCAATCTCTCCACGCTGGTGCTGGCCCGTATTCTCGGGGCGAGCGTCGCCGGGGGCTACAACCTGGCCTATAACGTTGCGGTCGTCCCGCCGATGAAGCTGAACCCGATTATTACCCGCGTGCTGTTCCCGGCGTTCGCCAAGATTCAGGACGACACCGAGAAGCTGCGGGTCAATTTCTACAAGCTGCTCTCCGTGGTGGGGATTATCAACTTCCCGGTTTTGCTCGGGCTGATGGTGGTTTCCAGCAATTTCGTGCCGCTGGTGTTTGGTGAAAAATGGAACGGCATTATCCCGATCCTGCAGCTGCTGTGCGTGGTGGGGCTGCTGCGCTCCGTGGGGAATCCGATCGGTTCTCTGCTGATGGCAAAAGCGCGCGTGGATATCAGCTTTAAGTTCAACGTCTTTAAAACCTTCCTGTTTATTCCGGCAATCATCGTCGGTGGACACATGGCGGGCGCCATCGGCGTCACGCTTGGCTTCCTGCTGGTGCAGGTCGTCAACACCGTGCTGAGCTACTTCATCATGATCAAGCCGGTGCTGGGCTCCAGCTACCGTCAGTACATCCTGAGCCTGTGGCTGCCGTTCTATCTCTCCCTGCCGACGCTGGCGGTGAGCTACGGCCTGGGCATGATCCTGACCGGTCATCTGCCGCTGGCGGCGCTGCTGGCGGTGCAGGTTGCCGCGGGCGCGCTGGCTTTCGTCGTGATGATTGTGCTGTCACGCAATGCGCTGGTGGTGGAGATGAAGCGCCAGTTTTGCCGTAACGAAAAAATGAAAACGCTGCTTCGCGCAGGCTAGTTATTTAAGAGGCCATTATGAAATTATTAATTCTTGGCAACCATACCTGCGGCAACCGTGGCGACAGCGCCATCCTGCGCGGTTTACTGGATGCGATTAACACCCTTAAGCCTGAGACCGAAGTGGACGTGATGAGCCGTTATCCGGTCAGCTCATCCTGGTTACTCAATCGCCCGGTGATGGGCGACCCGCTCTACAGCCAGATGAAACAGCATAACAACGCCGCGGGCGTGATGGGGCGCGTGAAGAAAGTGCTGCGTCGTCGCTACCAGCACCAGGTGCTGCTTTCCCGGGTGACCGATACCGGCAAGCTGCGCAACATCGCTATCGCCCAGGGCTTTACCGATTTCGTTCGTCTGCTGTCGGGCTATGACGCGATTATTCAGGTCGGCGGGTCGTTCTTCGTCGATTTGTACGGCGTGCCGCAGTTTGAGCATGCGCTGTGTACGTTCATGGCGAAAAAGCCGCTGTTTATGATTGGTCACAGCGTGGGGCCGTTCCAGGATCCACAGTTTAACCAACTGGCAAACTACGTTTTCGGCCACTGCGATGCTCTGATCCTGCGCGAGTCGGTCAGTCTTGAAATGATGAAGCGCAGCGAGATCGACACCTCGAAAGTGGAGCACGGCGTGGACACGGCCTGGCTGGTGGATCATCAGGAAGAGAGCTTCCAGGCGAGCTACGCGGTGCAGCACTGGCTGGACGTGGCGGCGAAACAGAAAACCGTCGCGATTACCCTGCGCGAGCTGGCCCCCTTCGATAAACGTTTAGGTACCACGCAGGCGGCGTATGAGAAAGCGTTCGCTGACGTGGTGAACCGCGTACTGGACAGCGGTTATCAGGTGCTGGCGCTCTCCACCTGCACCGGTATCGACAGCTACAACAAAGACGACCGCATGGTGGCGCTCAACCTGCGCAGCCTGGTGAATGACCCGTCCCGCTATCACGTGGTGATGGACGAACTGAATGACCTCGAGATGGGCAAGCTGCTCTCCGCCTGCGACCTGACGGTGGGCACTCGTCTGCACTCGGCGATTATCTCCATGAACTTCGGTACGCCGGCGATTGCCATTAACTATGAGCACAAGTCCGCCGGGATCATGCAGCAACTCGGTATGCCGGAAATGGCCGTGGATATCCGTCATCTGCTGGATGGTTCGCTCGGTGCGATGGTCGGGGACACACTGGGTCAGTTGCCTGCCATCAATGAACGCCTGGCCGTGGCGGTGAAAGCCGAGCGCGAGAAGGGGATGGGGATGGTGAAATCGGTACTCGATCGCGTCCGGGAGGAGAAATGAAGGTTGGTTTCTTCTTACTGAAATTTCCGCTGTCGTCTGAAACCTTTGTTCTGAACCAAATCACCGCGTTTATCGATATGGGATATGACGTGGAGATCATCGCCCTGCAAAAGGGCGATACCCAAAACACTCATGCGGCGTATACCCAGTACGGGCTGGAGGCGAAAACCCGCTGGCTGCAGGATGAGCCGTCCGGGAAGCTGAGCAAACTGCGCCACCGGGCCAGCCAGACCTTACGTGGGATCCATCGCCCGTCGACCTGGCGAGCGCTGAATATTTCCCGATATGGCGCGGAGTCGCGCAATCTGATCCTGTCGGCCATCTGCGGGCAAACGGCGCAGCCGTATCGTGCGGATGTGTTTATCGCCCACTTTGGCCCGGCGGGGGTCACCGCCGCGAAACTGCGCGAACTGGGGGTGATCGACGGGAAAATCGCGACCATTTTCCACGGCATTGACATCTCCAGCCGTGAAGTGCTGAACCACTACACGCCGGAGTATCAGCAGCTTTTCCGCCGCGGCGACATGATGCTGCCCATCAGCGAACTGTGGGCCGGACGCATTAAAAACATGGGCTGCCCGGGAGAGAAAATTGCTGTTTCGCGCATGGGCGTGGATCTCACGCGCTTTACCCGCCGTCCGGTGAAGGTGCCGGGCAAACCGCTGCAGATCATCTCCGTCGCTCGCCTGACCGAGAAGAAAGGGCTGCATGTGGCGATTGAAGCCTGCCGCCAGCTGAAGGCGCGCGGGGTGGATTTCCACTATCGCATACTCGGGATTGGCCCGTGGGAGCGTCGTCTGCGCACGCTTATCGAACAATATCAGCTTGAAGATGTTGTCGAGATGCCGGGCTTTAAGCCGAGCCACGAGGTCAAGGCGATGCTCGATGAGGCGGACGTCTTCCTGCTGCCGTCCGTAACGGGCACCGATGGCGACATGGAAGGCATCCCGGTGGCGCTGATGGAGGCGATGGCCGTCGGCATCCCGGTGGTATCGACCCTGCACAGCGGGATCCCGGAGCTTATCCAGTCTGACTATTCCGGCTGGCTGGTGCCGGAAAATAACGCCATGGCGCTGGCCGACCGCTTAGCCGCTTTCAGCGACATCGACCAGCAGGCGCTGGAGCCCGTGCTCCACAATGCCCGACAAAAAGTCGAGGCAGATTTTAACCAGCAGGTGATTAATCGTCAGTTAGCGAGCCTGCTGCAAACGTTGTAACGCCGAGGTTGTATGCTGAAAAAGATTACCCGACGCACTTTTGTCTCTTCTCTCTCCGCGCTGGCGGCCACGCCGCTGCTCTCCTCCCGCCTTGCGCGGGCGGCAGGCGGAAGAACGGTTTCTGTTAATCAGTACAATAACAACGACTGGATCGCCGCCTTTAAGCAGGCGTTTACCGAAGGGGATACGGTTGTGGTCCCCGCAGGGCTGACCTGCGAAAACATCAATACCGGCATTTTCATTCCTGACGGGAAAACGCTGCTGATCCGCGGGGCGTTAACCGGTAACGGACGGGGCCGCTTTGTCCTGCAGGAGGGCAGTAAGGTCATTGGCGAGGGCGAGGGACGCACAGAAAATATCACCCTGGACGTTCGCGGCTCTGACTGTGCAATCAAAGGTCTCGCGATGAGCGGGTTTGGTCCGGTGACGCAGATCTACATCGGCGGTAAGAAGCCCAGCGTGATGCGCAATCTGGTGATTGATAACATCCGCGTCAGCCAGGCCAACTATGCCATTCTGCGCCAGGGTTTCCATAATCAGGTGGACGGCGCCCGCATCACCAACAGCAAATTTAGCCACCTGCAGGGCGATGCGATCGAGTGGAACGTCGCCATCAACGACCGCAATATCCTGATTTCCGACCATGTGATAGACAACATCAACTGCACCAACGGCAAGATCAACTGGGGCATTGGCATTGGTCTTGCCGGAAGTACCTACGATAACGACTATCCTGAGAAGCAAACCGTTAAGAACTTCGTGGTGGCCAACATCACTGGCAGCAACTGTCGTCAGCTGGTGCACGTCGAAAACGGAAAACATTTTGTTATCCGCAATATAAAGGCCAAAAATATTACCCCTGACTTCAGTAAAAAGGCGGGAATTGATAACGCCACGGTAGCGATTTATGGCTGTGATAATTTCATTATTGATAATGTCGACATGGTCAATAGCGCCGGCATGTTAATCGGTTATGGGGTGATAAAGGGCGATTATTTGTCCATTCCGCAGAACTTCAAACTCAACAATATCCATCTCGATAATCGCCAGCTTGCCTATAAGCTGCGCGGAATACAAATTTCATCCGGTAACGCGACGTCGTTTGTGGCGATTACCAACGTTGAGATGCAGCGTGCCACTCTGGAGCTGCACAATAAGCCCCAGCATCTTTTTATGCGCAATATCAATGTGATGCAGGAAGCCGCTGTGGGCCCGGCCCTGAAGATCAATTTCGACCTGCGTAAGGACGTGCGGGGAAAATTCATGGCGAGAGACGAGACGCTGCTGTCACTGGCGAACATTAAAGCAGTGAATGAGAAAGGACAAAGTTCGGTGGATATTGACCGGGTCGATCAGCAGGTGGTGAATACCGAACGGCTGAATTTTGCGCTTCCGCACAGATAATCGACAAGCGTCAGTTTTGAGACTATTCCTGGTACGGAATTGTGATCGAATCAGATTACAACTACAGAAATTAGTGTGGTCAGGGCGTAACATTACCCGAGAATTACGGCAAATCATGCTGGCGAAAACAGGTTTAAGAGCTATAATTCGTCAACCATTTTAAGGTGGAAGATATAATGATTAATTTGAAAGCAGTCATTCCGGTAGCAGGCCTGGGCATGCATATGCTGCCAGCCACAAAAGCCATTCCAAAAGAGATGCTGCCGATCGTCGACAAGCCAATGATTCAGTACATTGTCGACGAGATTGTTGCTGCAGGGATTAAAGAAATCGTCCTGGTTACCCATTCTTCAAAGAATGCGGTAGAAAACCATTTCGACACCTCTTACGAACTCGAAGCGTTGCTTGAGCAGCGCGTCAAACGCCAGCTGCTGGCGGAAGTACAGTCTATTTGTCCTCCTGGCGTGACCATCATGAACGTGCGCCAGGCACAGCCGCTGGGTCTGGGTCACTCTATTCTCTGTGCGCGTCCGGTTGTGGGTGATAACCCGTTCATCGTGGTGCTGCCGGATATCATCATTGATACCGCTTCTGCGGATCCGCTGCGTTACAACCTGGCGGCCATGGTGGCGCGTTTCAATGAAACGGGTCGTAGCCAGGTGCTGGCGAAACGCATGAAAGGCGATCTCTCCGAGTACTCTGTTATCCAGACCAAAGAAGCGCTGGAGACGGAAGGGCAGGTGAGCCGCATTGTGGAATTCATCGAAAAACCGGATCAGCCACAGACGCTGGACTCAGACCTGATGGCGGTTGGCCGTTATGTTCTGAACGCGGATATCTGGGCCGAGCTGGAAAAAACCGAGCCAGGTGCCTGGGACCGTATTCAGCTCACCGATGCGATTGCCGAGCTGGCGAAAAAGCAGTCTGTTGACGCGATGCTGATGACCGGTGAGAGCTACGACTGCGGTAAGAAGCTGGGCTATATGCAGGCGTTTGTGAACTACGGGCTGCGTAACCTGAAGGAAGGGGCGAAGTTCAGAAGCCGGATTGAGAAGTTGTTAGCTAACGACTGATTTTTCTTACTTGATTTGCACAAGCGGCAGTCATCATTTGGGTATGTTGAAACATAACCAAAATGGTAGCTGCCGTTTTTTGTTATTAATTCTAATGATAACATGGATTTATCTGATTTAAATCTGGTCAGATTTGTAACGATTTGTGCTTGTTTCTGAGGTCATTTAGGACGACAATTAACGGCAGTTTTTGCAGTTGTCCAGCGCCAGTAGAGTTCGGTGTCGGACTTCAACAAATGGAACATTTCACCCTCGTTCAGTGCACTGGTAGCTGTTAAGCCAGGGGCGGTAGCATTCCTCTTTTCCCTAAATTTTACAAAAATCGCCTCGTAAATAAACTTTAAATTAGCTTTTCAACAAAAGTAATAATATTTTGTTAGTTATATTGCGAAACTAATTACAGAGGAAAATCATTATTTTATGATTAATCTTTTATTATATGTGATTAAATTTTCTTAAAACTAAAGAGAAGTAAATGACAGGACTAAAAAAAAATATATTTTCGCTTTTTATACTACAGGGCTCAAATTATCTCATTCCGCTCATTATTTTCCCTTATCTAGTCAGAGTGTTAGGACCTGCAGAATATGGGGAAATAGGGCTGGCAACTAGTGTTATTCAATATTTTTGCCTGTTTATTGATTTCGGATTTAACCTCACAGCATCAAAAGCGATAGCAGTAAGTAGCAAAACAAAAGAAGAAATTAGCGCTATATTTTTTAAAACTATGCTAGCTAAAGCTGTCTTATTGTTATTATCTATTAGTTTGGTTTTTTTCCTTTCATACAGGGTTGAGCAATTTCATAGTATTAAGCCTTTGCTGCATATATTATCCTTGCAGCTAGTAGGAGCGATGTTGTTACCCGTTTGGTTTTTCCAGGGCGTTGAAAAAATGTCCTCTGTTACGATAAGTTATATTTTAGCAAGAGGGTTGAGTATCCCCTTGACATTTATCTTTGTTCAAGAGCCGAACGATATTAATATTGCGGCTTTAATTCAGGGGGGAACGGCTTTCGTAGCAGGAGTAATATCTATTTATTTTGTTTATAAAACTAACTATGTTATTTTGAAATGTAGATTTCGAATATCTGAAATCATTGGCACGTTAATTCAATCAACGCCAATATTTATCGGAAGTATTGCCATGAGTTTATACACAATGAGCAATCCATTTATATTGGGCATGGTGAGTCATGTTGAGCAGGTAGGTATATATATCGCTGCTGATAAATTAAGGCAGGCTTTAATGGGCGCTTTCTTGATTCTGGGTGGTGCTTTATATCCAAGAGTTAATGCTCTTTTCAAAGAATCTAGAGAGGCTGGATTTTCTTTTGTTAAAAAGATAATTCTGATACAAGGTGGTTTAGCTTTAATTGCGAGCATAATGTTTTATTTATGCTCGGCATATATTTCAAACATTATGCTTGGCAGAGAATTTGACGAATCTATCATGGTTCTAAAATTAATGTCTCCAATGATAATTTTGATAGTATCATCTGTAATTTTATGCAACTATGTGCTTTTACCTCTCGGCCATAATAAAATTTATGCAAAGCTTCCTATTTTTACAGGTTTATTGCATTTATCTTATGCTATTCCTCTTTGTTCTTTATATGGTGCATCTGGAGCATCATTGTCTATACTTATTACAGAAACCCTTACCTTTATTTTGCTATTAATAATTACATTTAAAAAAGGTTATCTGAAAAAAATATGGAAAAGCCATGAGTGATATTACATTAAGTATTATAATACCATGCTACAATGTTGAAAGTTATATAAAGGAATGTTTAGACTCTGTATTTATTCAGTTGGATGTGAAAACTGAGGTTATCATTGTTAATGATGGTTCTACTGATTGCACAAAGAATATTATTAAATCTTTATGTGCTGGTAAGAAAAATATAAAAGTAATTAATCAACTCAATGCCGGGCTATCAGGTGCCAGAAATGCTGGTTTAAAAATAGCACAGGGAGAATATATTGCATTTTTGGATGGTGATGATGTTCTTTATCCAGAGTACATAAGCGAGGTTTCGAATGCTATCTTAGAATTCAGACCTGATATCATTGAGATAGATGCATATCGGTTTACTAAAGAATCTACTGAGGCGTTTAATTTATGCTCCTACTCAGGTCAAAAACTAATCAATAAAAAAATGGATTTGATGCCTGTGTTTGAGTTCAATCAATGGTATGTTTGGGGTAGAATTTACAGTAAAAAAATTATTAGCTTTGAATACTTTGAAGATGGGCGAAGATATGAAGATATAATGTTTACTCCTTATCTTTATCTTAAGGCAAAGGTTATTTATAGCATAAACAAACCATTGATTGGTTATAGACACACTCCTAATAGTATAACTAAGAGCGTAAAAGAATGTGATTATCTTGATATAATATACGCATTGCAAAAGTTTAAGAAATATACAAATAAACAGGTTGATACCGATATAAAAATCCTTTTGCTTAATTCGAGAGTACGTACATTTAGTTATCTCAAATTTATTAGTAACAATGTTTACGGATACTTTAAAACGTTAGAACAAACAAAACTCATTGCAAACGACATTTTAAATGATAACAGTTCTGTGGATGTAAAATATAGAATAAAACGGTCAAAATTGTTAACTATAAGATATTACCGCATGTCAAGCACATTTTCATGGTTGAAGAAAAAATTAAACACTATATTCAATTGATAATTTTCTTTTGTATATGTAAAGCTATTAAATCTAGAGTTTATTAAATGAAAAATAAAAAGATTTGTCTCTTTATTAATGCCCTGCATAATTCCGGTGGTACAGAAAGAATTGTCACTCTATTGGCAAACGGACTTACAAATATTGATTATGAAGTCCACATTGTCACAATACTGAAAACTAGCGAACCTTTTTTTCAGTTAAACGATAAAATAAATTTAGTAAGTTTATGTAACCATGAATCATTAACTTCAGAATTGGAAAGATTAAAGATAATTTTCGCACTTCGAAAATACTTACAGAGTAATGAAATAAAAACTATAATTGCGGTTGATTCATTATTATGTATATATTCTTTACCGGCTGTGCTATTCACTAATATTCGTCATATATGCTGGGAACATTTTAATTTTAAAATTGATCTTGGGATAAAAGCACGTAGATTAGCAAGGCAGTTATCTGGATTGCTTTCAGATGAAATAGTTGTATTGAGCGAAAAAGATAAAAAATATTGGCAAGAAAAGTTATTGTTTAAAAAAAGCAAATTACGGGTTATCTATAATGCCTCGCAGTTTCATATCACTAATAACGATTATCCTGCGGACAGCAAGAATATAATAAGCGTAGGAAGATTAACAGATCAAAAGGGCTTTGATCTTCTTTTACAGGCTTGGAAAAAGGTTCACAATGAATTTCCCGATTGGACTTTAACAATTATTGGGAGTGGTCCTAAAAAAGATAGTTTAGAACAATTAGCAACAAAATTGAGTTTAAACAAGTCGATAAAATTCATTGCTGCTACACAAAATATTACTGATTACTATCAAAGTTGCGGTTTTTTATGTCTTCCGTCCAGGTATGAAGGGTTTGGTTTGGTTCTCATTGAAGCTATGTCTTTTGGCGTTCCAGCGATTGCATTCGATTGTGATTGTGGGCCTTCTGAAATATTAGATATGGAAAACGGGATTTTAGTACCAAATGAGAACATTAAAATATTCGCTGAATCTCTGAGATTAATGATTAGTCAAAAAAGCTTAAGAGTAAATATGTCCAATAATGCTAAATTAAAGGCTAATGCTTTTACAAGTGAAAAATTCACAGAATGCTGGGATAGTGTATTGAGAAATGAGAAATTGTAATGTATTGGATTATTTTCTTAACCTTGCAGTTCATATGTGTTTTATTAAGCTGGCAACTGCCTTTTTTAAAAAAAATCATTTTTACCTTAATGATTTTTATATTGATGTTTTTTATGATAGATGGGTATTTTAACGGTATTGATTGGGTTAATTATTACTATGGCTTTATTACTTATACAGATGTAACGGATTATCTTTCATCATATGAACCTTTATTTGGCTCTGAGATTTTTATCCTGAAATATTTGCTTACTGATTTCTATTTATCTATAGCAATGTACTATTTTATATTATCGGTATTACTGTATTTCGCTATAATAAAACTAAGGGGGTTGTTTGACTTTAATATATGCCTGTTCGTCTTCTTGATAATCGTAATCAATGGTATAGATCTATTTAATGATCAAATTAGACAAGCAATGGCATTTGCAATATCTATGTTTGCTTTTCTAAAACTATTAGAAAATGAGAAATCTAAATTTATTATTATTGCATTTTTAGCTGTTTGTTTCCATTTTTCTGCCATCGTGGTTTTATTATTTTATCCTCTTGTAACGAAAAATAAAAAAAGTGTTATTTTCTTTGGTAGCTGTGCTGCATTTTGTATAGTAATACTTAGTCTTTCGAATGAACTATTTTCAAATTTAATATCTTTATTTGGAGCGCCTGGGGCTGTTATCTCAGCAAAAATTAAAGTATATTTTTCAAAATTCGAACCAACATTCGGCTTGCTCGCTATTGTCAATTTATTGATCATATTTAGATATTTCGTTGCAACGAAATATGAAACAGAAATTGAACGCATTCTTTGGAATGGAAGTTTTATTGCCTCTTTATTGCATTTGTCATTTTATTTCTTCCCAATACTGCATCGTTTAAATCCGTACTTTAATCTATTCTATTGTTTACTTTCTGCATATTATTTGCGTAGTTTAATAAGAGTGTTAACAATAAATAGGCTTGTAAATTACTTATCTATATTATTAATTATCGCCTCTGTGAATATATCATATTTTAATGATCCTGCTAGGCCTGAAAACTACAGGGGATACACATTAGATTATTCGCTCGGGTATTATGATATCGATAAAGATAAAATTAAAAGATGTAACTCATTTATTACAGATGTTCCTTTTTGTCGGTGGTAATTTATGAAAGTTGTTTTTTCCTCAAATACGGCATGGTATCTTTATAACTTTAGGAAAGGTACAATAAAAAAATTTATTGAAAAAGGATACGAGGTTTTTATTATAGCACCTACTGATAAATATTCATATCAGTTAAAAGAATTAGGCTGTAAAATTAATCATTTATATATACGTAGCAATTCACTAAATCCAGGTCATGATATAGTCACATTAGTGCATTTATTATCGTTATACATTAAAATAAAGCCTAGTATTATTTATAACTTTACACCAAAGATTAATATTTACAGTTCTCTTGTTTCATATTTTTTCCCTAGAGTGAAAGTCGTTAATAATATTGCTGGATTAGGCACGGCCTTCATTAATGAAGGTATGAAAAAAAAATTGTTAAGTAATTTATATAAAATTTCACAGAAAAGAGCAGATTTTGTTTTTTTTCAAAATAATGAGGATCATAACTATTTTGTCAAGGAAAAAATAGTTTGCGAGGCTAAAACTAAACGAATTTTAGGTTCTGGTGTTAATTTGGAGTTTTTTAAACCTACAAAAATAACTAAAGAAGAACATATTAAATTTTTACTTGTGGCCAGATTGATTGAACAAAAAGGTATTAGGCTATATGCTGAAGCAGCAAAAATTATAAAAGAAAAATATCCCCATGTTGAGTTTTCTCTTTTAGGCCCAATTATTACTAATAACCCCTTTGCTATTGATGAAAGGGAGATAAATAATTGGGAAGAATTAGGGGTTGTTGAATATTTGGGACATTCTGATAATGTGGCAGAAGTTCTTACTGGTTATGATTGTGTGGTTTTGCCATCATTTTACCGTGAGGGCGTTCCAAAATCTTTACTAGAAGCTGCTGCTTCAGGAAAAATTATTATCACTACAGATAATATTGGGTGTCGCGATGCTGTTATTGATGGTGTAACAGGGTTTTTATGCAAGCCAAAGTCGTTGGAAAGCTTATTGGAAGCATTTTATAAAGTACTGCAATTAGATTATAATAGCTTCATAAAAATGAAAATAGATGCCAGGAAATTAGCCCAGGAAAAATTCGATGAGAATATTATAATCGAAGAATACCTTAAAACTGCATCTAATTAAAAATCTATACTTACACTTTGAATGAGGAGTGTTGTGAACATAATTCTTAGCTCACTGTATTATGAGAAAAATCGAGTCACTGGTGCAAATAAGAGATTTGATTTTTTTGGGAAGAACTTACAATCAAGAGAAAATATAAATCTTACTGTTTTGGTTAGAGAAGGTGAAGCTCCTGATTGGGCTGAAAATAGTATTACTCTCCCTCGCTATGATTCAATGCCTTCTGTTATTCGTCGGCTTGTCTATTGTATAAAATTGACTTTTATTTTTTATAGGCGTGATGGAGTGATTATCAATGATTTTATGCCGGTCCCGTTAATCTTTTCGAAACGTAATTATTACTATCAGCTTGTCCATGATATTAGAAATTTCACCGATTTTAATCGTGCGGCAGTAAAAAAAATATCAAGTTTGTTTCAAAAAATCCAATGGAGAATGGTCCCTAATATATTAACAGTCAGCTCTTTCACCAAGAATCAATTAATTAAATACTGCAATATTAACCCTAATAAAATTGCTGTATCATATAATGGAATTGATCCTGTAAAGCGGAATAAAGCTAAAAAAGATATCGATTTTCTATATATAGCTACATTTGAAAAGCGGAAAAACCATGATAATTTAATTAAAGCTTTTTCTGTCTATGTGAAAAATTGTGATCAGCATGCTAGATTATATCTTATAGGTCGTGATCTGGGTTATAGAAAACATATTGAGACCTTGATTTCTAAATATCAAATTGATAAGTTTGTAACTATTATTGAGAAAATATCTGAGAGTGAATTAAAAAATATTTACGAGCGAACTTACTGTTTTGTTAACCCATCTCTGTATGAAGGCTTCGGTATGCCATTAATTGAAGCTATGTATTTTGATTGCCATGTTATTTGTAGTGATATTGACGTTTTCCATGAAATTGCTAAAAAACATGCATATTATTTTGATCCTCTCGATCATGGTAGTATTCTTAACGCGATGAAGGAAATCAAGAATACTGAAATCAAAGGCGAAAGCAAAACATGTTATACAATAAAAAATTTTTCATGGTCTGCAATTGTTGATAATTTTTTAAACTTATTGGTTAAATAAAATGATACTACCAATCGTTATCGCTGGAGGTACAGGCTCGCGCTTATGGCCCCTTTCGAGGAGCCAATATCCTAAACAGTTTTTATCTTTATTGGATGAGAATAGTTTACTTCAAAATACTATTTCCCGCTTGAAAGATATTGACCATGCCTCACCAGTTGTTATTTGCAATGAAGAGCATAGATTTATTGTTGCTGAGCAACTTCGAGAAGCTAATATTGACGTCAATGGGATTATTCTAGAACCTATAGGCAAGAATACAGCTCCAGCAGTTGCTCTTTCCGCCTTTTTTTCTCAAAAAGTAATAAAAGAAAGTGAAGGCGATGATCCACTTTTGCTTGTTTTGGCGGCGGATCATGTAATTAAAGATGTTGATAAATTTAAAATTGCCATTAAGCATGCTTTACCTTTAGCTAAACAAGGTAAAATTGTTACATTTGGCGTAGTGCCAACCCACCCTGAAACTGGATATGGATATATCCAAATTGGTAATTCTTTGGCGGAAGATGCTTACGAAATTAATTCATTCAAAGAAAAACCTGATCTTCAGACTGCGCGGCATTATGTTAAAAATAAGGGTTTTTTGTGGAATAGTGGAATGTTTTTATTCCGCGCATCTTCTTATCTTGAAGAGTTGAAAAAATATCATCCCGATATATATGACATCTGCTGTGCTTCAGTTGCATCCGCACAAAACGATTTAGATTTTACAAGAATCGATCGTGAAATCTTCTCATTATGTAAGTCTGAGTCGATTGATTATGCAGTTATGGAAAAAACAGATAAGGGTGTAGTTATTTCTCTTGATGCTGGTTGGAGTGATGTTGGTTCATGGTCATCACTATGGGAGATAGATAAAAAAAACGAAGATTATAATGTTATACATGGTGATGTTATAGCACATAACTCTATAAATAATTATATATATTCAGAATCAGCTCTGATAGCTACAGTTGGAGTGCAAAATCTTATTGTTGTTCAAACAAAAGATGCAGTACTCATAACCCAAAAATCTGAATGTCAAGATGTAAAAAATATCGTTGAACAACTTAATCGTTCCAATAGACAAGAATATCGCTGTCACCAGACAATATATCGCCCGTGGGGGAAATACGACTCCATCGATGCGGGCGAACGTTACCAAGTGAAGCGCATTACCGTGAAGCCGGGTGAGGGGTTATCGGTACAGATGCATCATCATCGCGCTGAGCACTGGGTGGTGGTGGCGGGTACCGCCAAAGTGACTATAGACGGTGAAGTGAAACTGCTCGGTGAAAACGAGTCAATTTATATTCCGCTGGGGGCGACACACTGTCTGGAAAACCCAGGGAAGATACCTCTCGATTTAATTGAAGTGCGCTCCGGCGCGTATCTGGAAGAGGACGATATTGTCCGTTTCCAGGACCGCTACGGTCGGGTGTAACCGCTTCGCATCATGCCCGGTGGCGCTGTGCTTACCGGGCCTACGAATGAATAAAAAATATTTTGCCTGTTAATCGGGCGGGGCAACTGTTGCCTAAAAAAGGGGTCATGATGGAAAAGTTAACCTGTTTTAAAGCCTACGATATTCGCGGCAAGCTGGGTGAAGAGCTGAATGAAGACATTGCGTGGCGCATCGGCCGTGCGTACGGCGAATACCTGAAACCGAAAACTATCGTACTGGGTGGCGATGTGCGTCTGACCAGTGAATCCCTGAAGCTGGCCCTGGCGAAAGGGCTGCAGGACGCGGGGGTGGACGTGCTGGACATCGGCCTGTCCGGT
>NZ_POVL01000071.1 GCF_002939185.1 Enterobacter sichuanensis
CTTAACATCAGGCTGACATTATCGCCGCTGTGAAAATGAATCAGGTTATATTCATTTTTGTCTTCTTAATGTTATTCGTTTCGCGTGATAGCAGAAATTCAAGCGGGCATGAAAATATATTTCATTTTTCAAGTAACATAATATATCTTATATCAAAAATGTTACCCTAACTTAAATGCACATTAAGCATGATTAAATAGTACCGTTTTTAATTATTTTTACCCCCCCTCCCTACCAATTATCACACTACATCAAAAAAGGATTTAACAGCGTCTGATACTCAAACAAAGATTTTTTAAAAACAATAAGATAGATAGGTTATTTTATAAACACCATGAATGCATTAATACAGCTTTGATTTTTACCTCGTTATTTCCCAACGCTTAAGTTGCAGATTCAGAGTTTTCTGGCTATATCATTTTTATATCCTCAAAAACCAATTCCTCTATTAATTACAGGGTTTTATACGACGCAAAACACGAATTAAAACTGATCGCTTTCATATGTCATTAGATTCGCTCTGATGTTGCCACTCTGAATCCTGGCGGGCATCGTGCGCCCTAAAAATAACGGTGAGTGCTGCTTTATAACAGCCACTCCGCCGGGAGCGCGCTTTACCCTTCACACAGATGGCTCATCTCGCTCGCCGTTCACGACAACGCTGCTGGAGTCAAAAATAAATGAGCCAAATCTCTGTTATATCGAAACTTACCGGTGTGGAAACCACCACGGAAGGCACTCAGGTAACCCTGAACCATTCCTCTATCGTTGAGCTTAAGGTTGAGCGAGCTAATGTCGCCGATTTCGCCCGCAGCGGTAACGATCTGGTGATCACGCTCCACTCCGGCGAGGTGATTACCCTTAAAAATTTCTACGTCACCGATGCGCAGGGGGCGAGCCAGCTGGTTCTGCAGGACAGTGAAGGGGTGCTGTGGTGGGTCCAGGATCCCGCCGGTGCGGCCACCTATGAATCCATTGCCTCTACAGACGTCCTGCTTGCGGCGTCAGGCAGTGATGCCGGTGGTGCCGCCATCTGGCCGTGGGTACTGGGTGGCATTGTCGCCGCGGGCGGCATCGCGGCGGCGGCAAGCACCGGAGGCGGTGGTGGTGGAGGTGACGATGACAACAACTCGAACCCCGGCACGCCGACAAACCCTTCCGATCCGGATACCACGCCGCCGAATGCCCCAACCGGCCTTCAGTTCTCTGCAGACGGTAAAACCGTCACCGGTAGCGCCGAACCTGGCAGCACCATCACGCTGAAAGACGCCAACGGCAACGTGATCGGCACCGGCAAAACTGGCAGCGATGGTAAATTCACCGTCGACCTGGGAACACCGCTGACCAACGGCGAACAGATCACCGCCACCGCAACGGATCCGTCGGGAAATACCAGCCCGGGCACGACGGTGACCGCCCCGGACACCACCGCGCCGGATGCCCCGGATATCCTGATCGTGAACGACGATGCGGGCGCCACGGCTGGCCCGCTGGAAAACGGCCAGCGTACTGATGATGCCCGCCCGGCCTTCAGCGGCATCGGCGAGCCCGGCAGCACCATCACCCTTTACGATAACGGCAAGCAGATTGGCACCACCAAAGTAGATGCCAAAGGGAGCTGGAGCTTTACCCCCACCAGCGATCTCGCCAACGGCAGCCACACCATCACCACCACCGCCACCGACGCGGCAGGTAATACCAGCCCGGTATCCGGTGCCGTGAACTTTATCGTGGATACGGTCGCGCCAGGCGCGCCTGTTATCACCAGCGCAACGGACGATGTCGATCCGGTGACCGGATCAATCAGTAACGGCGGCAGCACCAACGATCGGCGACCACAACTCAGCGGCACCGCAGAGGCGGGCTCCACGGTGACCATTTATGATGGCTCTGTCGCCATTGGCACGGCGGTAACCGGCAGCAACGGCGTCTGGACCTTCACTCCGCCGGTGGATCTCAGCGAAAGCACGCATCAGCTTACCGCCCGGGCAACGGACGCCGCCGGTAACACCGGTCCGGCGTCCCCGGTCTACACCATTACTGTCGATCTCACCGCGCCAGGCACCCCGACTGCGATTGTGCTGAACGATGATACGGGTCTCATTAAAGGGGCGATAACCTCGGGCCTGTTTACCGATGCCTCTCAACCGATTCTGGCAGGGCGAGGCGAGCCCGGCGGGACCATCTCCCTCTACGATAATGGCGTACTGGTGGGCACAATTAAGGTCCAGCCTGACGGCACCTGGAGCATCAAGCCAGACAGTCCGCTTGCAGAGGGAGCCCACTCGATCACCGTACAGGTCACCGACGCGGCCGGTAACACCAGCGCGATGTCGCAGCCGATCACCTTCATTGTGGATACCACTCCGCCAGCCATGCCTGTCATTGCCCTTAACCCTGAGGGCACGCAGATCACCGGCACCGCCGAGCCTAACAGCACCATTGTGATCACCAACAGCGACGGCGTTGAGATCGGCCGCACGACGACAGACGGTAACGGTAATTTCGTTGCCACGCTGACGCCCGCGCAAACCAACGGCCAGGAGATCTCTGTCGTGGCCTCCGACGCCGCAGGTAACCAGAGCCCGGCCGCCACCGTCACCGCCACAGACACCACCCCGCCTCAGGCACCTGGCAACCTGCAGGTCTCGGAGGACGGACAAAGCGTCAGCGGCACGGCGGAAGCTGGCAGCACCGTCACCATTAAAGGGCCGGACGGCGCGGTTATCGGCACAACCACAGCCAATGATGATGGCACCTTCAGCACGCCAATCAGCCCGGCCCAGACCAACGGTGAGGTGCTGACCGTCATCGCGACCGACGGCGCCGGCAATGCCAGCCTGCCGAACACGGCCACAGCACCCGATAACACCGCTCCTCTGGCACCGGACAACGTGGTGGTTTCCGGCGATGGCACCACCGTTACCGGGACCGCAGAAGCGGGTAGCACCGTAACCATTCGCCAGGGGGATGTCATTGTCGGCCAGGCCGTTACTGACGACCAGGGCAACTTTAGCGTGACGCTGAATCCGCCAAAAGCCAACGGTGAAGCCCTGACCGCAGATGCAACCGACCCTGCCGGTAATACCGGGCCAACCACGCCAGCTCTCGCGCCGGACATTACCCCGGCGCAAACCCCGGTGATTGTCTCAGTTGTCGATGACGTCCCGGGCACCACGGGCACCATCGCTCAGGGCGGGCTGACCAACGATGCAACGCCAACCATCAGCGGCACCGGCGAGGCGGGCACGCGGATCTATATCTACAGCGGCAGCGATCAAATCGGCACATTTATCATTCCGGATTCCGGTCAGTGGAGCTTTACCCCAAGCGTGCATCTGCATGAAGGCGGCCATGTGCTGAGTGCGAAAGCCATCGACGCGGCAGGCAACGTCAGTGGAACCTCTAACACCTGGAGTATTACGGTCGACAGCGTCGCCCCTGGCACGCCGGTCATCACGCAGGTGGTGGACAATGTTGAAGGCCGCACCGGTGCGCTTGACGTGGGTGAAACCACCAACGACCCGACCCCGACGCTCAACGGCACCGCCGAACCAGGCGCGACGGTCACCATTCGTCTGGACGGTAACAGCATTGGCACGGCGGTCGCCGACAGCAACGGCGCATGGAGCTTTACCCCCGCCACCCCGATTAACAATGGCTCACATACCTTAACCGTCGTCGCGACCGATGCGGCAGGTAACAGCAGTTCACCTTCCGGCGGCTTTACCTTTACCGTCGATATCACGCCGCCGCCTGCCGCGACCATCGCCACCGTGACCGATAGCGTGGGCGACGTGCAGGGCCCGCTCAGCAGTGGCGATACCACGGATGACACCCTACCGCAGCTGCAGGGCAGCGCGCCAGCGGGTACCATCATCACCATCTACGACGGCGATACCCTGCTCGGTACCGCTGACCTCGACGGCAACGGCGGCTGGAGCTTTACACCAACGACTCCGCTCACCGATGGCCCGCATTCGATCACCGTCCATGCCACGGATGACGCCGGAAACACCACCGTCTCCGATCCGTTCGAGCTGGTGGTAGACACCGTCGCCCCTGCCACGCCGGACACCCCGGCCGTCACCGTTAATCCGGATGACACAACGCCAACGCCGCTGAACCCGGGAGAAGTGACCCGCGATACCACCCCAACGCTGAGCGGCACCGGAGAGGCGGGTGATACCGTCGCTATCTATATCGGCGGCGTCAAAGTTGATGAGGTCCCGGTAGGCAGCGACGGCAACTGGAGCTGGACGCCAACGACCCCGCTGGATAACGGCACCTATGACATCACCCTCACCGTCACCAACAAGGATGGCGCGGGCAATGAAAGCGCCCCGTCCCAGCCGGTGACCATCACCATTGATACCGACGCACCGGCCACGCCTGATGCCCCTACCGTGACCGACAGCGTGAGCCAGATAACCGGCCCGGTTGCCGATGGCGAAACCACGAACGATCCGCGTCCGGTACTCAGCGGCACCGGTACGGCAAACGACGTGATTATTATTTATGACAGCATTAATAATCAGCCTGCCACCGAAGTGGGTCGCGTCACCGTAGACAGCAATGGCAACTGGAGCTGGCGTCCTGAGAGCGATATTGACGAGGGAAGCCATCAGTTTACCGCCACGGCGACAGATGAGGCGGGCAACGTTTCGGCCACCTCACCCGGCATTACGATTACCGTTGATACCGTGGCACCGGACGTTCCGGTCATTGGCGCCGTCGGCGGCGGAGCAAATGGCAGTACGATCACGGACGCCACGCCTACCGTCGGCGGAACCGGCGTCAACGGCGAGAAGGTGATCGTCTATAACAACGGCGTCGAGGTGGGACGTGTTGACGTAACCAATGGCGAATGGTCCTTCACCCTGCCGGCCCAGACCGACGGTCCGCTGAACATCACCGTGGCGGGCGTTGACGCGGCGGGTAACGTCAGCGCCACCAGCCCGGTCTTTACCGTCACGCTGGATACCGTTGCGCCTGAAATACCGCAGATTAACGCGATCTCAGACAGCCAGTTCGCAAACGACACGCTTTACACCCGCGATGGTACGCCAACCCTCACCGGTACAGGCGAGCCGGGCAGCACGGTAATTGTCTCCGTAGATGGCACGCCATCACCTGTGCAGGTGACGGTACAGCCGGATGGCAGCTGGAGCTGGACCGCGGGCAGTACGCTGTCGGATATCCCCCACACCTTTACCGTCTCTGCGGTTGACCCGGCAGGTAACGCCTCCGGCAGTTCAGCTCCGCTTAGCGTAACGGTGGATACCGTCGCGCCGGCAGACCCGGTCAATATCAACGTGGCCGCGCAGGGCACGCCACTGACAGGTACGGCGGAAGAAGGCGCCACCATCACCGTAAAAGACGGCAATGTGGTGATTGGTACCGGTGTCGCCGCCGCTGACGGCAGCTTCTCCATCGCACTCAGCCCGGCCCAACAGGATGGTAAAACGCTGACCGTGATTGCCACCGATGAGGCAGGCAACGGCAGCCCCGGCGCGAGCTATACCGTCACCGGTACGTTGCCGGGCCTGCCGGATGTACCGATCATCACCGACATCACTGACAATATCGGGGACGTAACGGGCAACGTGCTGGGTAAAACCTCGGACGATACCGCCCCGGTCATCAGCGGAACGGCCCCTGCCGGCAGTCTCGTCACGCTCTACCTGGACGGCAGTTTGATCCCGCTGAGCACAATTTTGGTGGGGTCAGGCGGCACATGGAGCTATCAGCTGCTCGTACCGCTGAGCGCTGGCGATCACTTCTTTGAAGCGACTACCACGGCCAATTTAATCACCAGTGGCCGTTCCCCGGCCGCCACAGTGACCATCGACCTCACCGCCCCAGACACCCCAACCATAGGCGCGGTGATTGATGATGTCGCGCCGGGCACCGGCCCATTGACCAACGGCCAGGCCACCAACGACAACCAGCCGACCCTTACCGGCACCGGCGCGGTGGGCGATACCATCTCCGTCTACAGCAACGGCGTGCTGCTGGGGACCACGCAGGTTGGCAGCACGGGCACCTGGAGTTACACGACGCCTGTGCTGGCGGAGGGTAATAACGTCCTGACCATCCGCGAGACCGATCCGGCCGGAAACCAGAGCGGAGATTCGACGGGCTTTACCATCGTGGTTGATACGCTCTCCACCACACCGGTGATCACCAACGTCACCGATAATGTCGGCAACGCCCCCACCACCGTGGTCAGCGGCGATCCGACTAACGACGCGACGCCAACGATTACCGGTACGGCAGATGCGAACAGCGTCGTGACGATCTTCGATGGCGGCACGCAGATTGCCGTGGTCACCGCGGATGGCACCGGCGCATGGTCGTTTACCCCTGAAACCGCCCTCGGTGAAGGGCTGCACAGCTTTACCGCTATCGCCACCGATCCGCAGGGTAACGTCAGCCAGGTCTCCAATACCTGGGGCGTGGTGGTCGACCTGACGGCTCCCGGGGTTCCTGTGCTTGATACCGTCAGCGACAACGCGGCGGGCGGAATTGTCGGGAATCTCACGACCGGCCAGGTCACCAATGACGCTACGCCAACCCTCACCGGGAGAGGTACCGCGGGCAGCACCATCCACATTCTGAACAACGGCGTGGAAATTGGCACCGCCCCGGTAGACAGTAACGGCAACTGGAGCTTTACCCCTGACCCGGCGCTGGGGGATGGCAGCTATAACATCCGTATCAACGCCAGCGATGCCGCCGGGAACGTCTCCGCCAACTCGCCGGTCTTCGTCTTCACGGTCGATACCACGGGCCCTTCCGCACCGGGGATCACCAGCGTGATTGACGATGTCGGCCCGGTGACCGGTACGCTCACGTCGGGTAACAGCACCAACGATGCGCGTCCAACCTTCAACGGCACGGGCGAAGTCGGTTCCACGGTGCATATCATTGTGGACGGTAGCGAAATTGGCACCGCGGTGGTCAACGCTCAGGGGAACTGGACCTTTACCCCGGGCACCGCGCTCGCCGAAGGGTCGCACGCCATCACCTTCAACGCCACCGACGCCGCAGGCAACACGGGTGCCACCACGGCACCGTTTAACCTGACGGTGGACACGGTCGCGCCGTCAGCACCGGTGATCTCCACCGCGGCGGACAATGCCGGCAGCGTGCAGGCCCCGCTCACCTCCGGCCAGAGCACCGATGACACCACGCCAACGCTGACGGGCACGGCGGCGGCCAATGCCACCATTACGATTTACGAGAATGGTCAGCCGGTCGGCACCGCCACGGCGAACGGCAGCGGCGCATGGAGCTTTACGCCGTCCACACCGCTGGCGAATGGCAGCCACACCTGGACTGCCACGGCCACCGATGCGGCGGGCAACGTCAGCCCGGCCTCCTCTGGCTTTACGCTGGTGGTGGATACTACCCCGCCAAACGCGCCGGTTATCAGCCAGGCGATTGACGATGTGGGCAGTATCACCGGCGCACTCAGCTCCGGGCAGACCACCGACGACACCGTGCCGCGCCTTGTCGGAACCAGCGAGCCGTTTGCCACCGTCAATATCTATGAAGGTGCAACACTTGTGGGAACCGGCACCGCGGATGCCAGCGGAAGCTGGAGTATTCTGCTTAACACCACCCTGGCGACGGGCGCGCACAGCTTCACGGCCCGCGCGACGGATGCGGCAGGCAACACCAGCGTTCCGTCAGCAACCTTCAGCCTGACTATCGACACCACACCGCCTGCGCAGCCTTCGCTGAGCAGCATTGTGGATGACGTCGGTAATGCCGCCACGCCGATCGCCAACGGCGGATTAACCAACGACGCGCAGCCGACCCTGACCGGTACGGCGGAAGCGGGCGCGACGGTGAAAATCTTCGATAACGGCGTGCAGATTGGCAGCGTGACCGCCACCGGCGGGGCGTGGAGCTTTACGCCAACCACACCGCTCGCGAACGGCCAGCACAGCCTGACCTTCACCGCCACGGATGCGGCCGGCAACGCCAGCACCCCCACCACCGGGTATGTGATCAACGTCGATGCCACCGCGCCAGCGGCGCCGGTCATCAGCTCGGTCGTGGATGATGTGGGCAGCATCACCGGGCCGATAACCGGCGGCAACCCAACCAACGACGCGCGTCCAACGCTGAACGGTACCGCGGAAGCCAATGCCACCGTGCGCATCTACGACGGTGCTACCCTGGTTGGCACGGTCACCGCCGATGCCAACGGCAACTGGACGCTGCCTCAAACCACCACCACACTGGCGGAAGGCTCGCATACCTTTACCGCCACCGCCACGGATGCGGCGGGCAACACCAGCGTGGCATCGGCTCCTACCACCATAACGGTGGATCTGACCGCGCCTGGCGCACCGGGCAGCCTTGCGGTCATCACCAACGGGACGCACGTGACCGGTACCGCCGAAGCGGGCAGTACCGTCACCATCACCAGCAGCACCGGCACGGTGCTCGGTACCGCAACGGCGGACGGCAGCGGCAACTTTAACGCGACCATCTCCCCGGCACAGACCGACGGTGAATCCCTGCTGGTCTACGCCACCGACAAGGCCGGTAACGCCAGCCTCAGCGCCTCGGTCACCGCGCCTGTTACGCCGATCCCGAACGCGCCGGTTATCGCCAGCATCAACGATAACGTGGGCACCGTGACCGGCAATCTGACCAACGGCAAAACCACTGATGACACCACGCCAACCCTGAGCGGGACGGCCCTGGCGGGCTCCACCGTCACGCTGTATAACAACGGCGTGTCAATGGGCACCGTGGTGGCCGACGGTTCGGGCAACTGGAGCTTCACCACTCCGGCGTTAGGTGAAGGCGCTCACGCCTTTACCGCCACCGCGAGTAACAGCGCCGGTACCAGCCCGGTCTCCGGCGCGACCACCGTGATCGTTGATCTCACCGCCCCAACGGCGCCGACGGGCACCTTCAACGCCGACGGCAGCGTGTTGACCGGCAACGCGGAGGCCGGCAGCACCGTCTCCATCCGTCTTGCTGACGGCACCACAGTGACCACCACCGCGGGAAGCAACGGGACCTACAGCTACACCTTCCTCAACAAACAGACGGAAGGTCAGACGCTGCAGATCACCGCCACCGATGCCGCGGGGAATACCTCGCAGCCGGGTTCAGCCCTCGCGCCGGTGGTGCCGCTCTCCGCCAGCAATAACGTCGAAGAGCTGGATCTCAGCACCACCGCCACCGTCACCAACAGCCAGTACAGCGATTACGGCTTCCTGCTGGTGGGTGCGGTGGGCAATGTCCTGACGCTGCTGGGGAATGACACCGCTCAGGTGGACTTCACGGTAGGCAGCGGCGGCAGTGCCGACATCGTGGTGAATGCCAACGCCACCGGCGCCGTGCTCTCTCTGCTCAACACCCTTGAGCTGGTGGTGCAGCGTTTCGACAGCGTTAACGGCACCTGGACCACGGTGGTCGATACCGGCCAGCCGCAGTTCGCCGACCTGCTGACACTGGGGGCCACCGGCGTATCGCTGAACCTCACCGGGCTGGCTAACGGTGACTATCGCGTGCTGAGCTATAACACCAACCTGCTGGCCACCGGCTCGTACACCAGCCTCGACGTGGCGGTGAAAGAGACCAGCGCGGGCACCGTCACCGGCGACACCAGCCTGAACGGCAACGTGATCCTCGATACCGACCCCACCGCGGGGAGCGACAACGCCCCGGCAGGCACGACGGTCTCCGCCGTCACCAACGCGCTGGGGGTCACCACCAGCGTGAACGCTGACGGCACGGTCGTACAGGGGCAGTACGGTACGCTGACCATTAACCGCGACGGCAGCTACACCTACAACCTCACCGACACCAGCGCCGCGGTGATAGGCCGCACGGAGAGCTTCACCTACACCATTACCCATAACGGCATCAGCGCGTCGGCAAACCTCGTGCTGTCGCTCGGCGCGGGCAGCGTAACGAACGGCATTGTCGCCGTTGATGATACGGCTTCCCTGACCTTCGACACCAGCGTACACGCCATCGACAACGGTACCTCGTCGCAAAGCGGCTTTACTCTGGTGGGGATCAATCTCGGCAACACGCTCGGGCTGAACCTGCTGGACGACATGACCAACCCGATCATCTACAACGTGGAGGAAGGCACCACCCGCACCATGACCATCCAGGCCTCCGTCGGCGGCGTGGCGCTGGCGTCGGTATTCGATCTGTACGTCTATAAGTTCAACAACGCCACCCAGACCTTCGAGCAGGTTCGCGTTGAATCGGGCTGGCTGCGCGCCCCGCTGCTGGGCGGCACGTCACCTCAGCTGACGCTGAACCTGCCTGCCGGGGAGTATCTGTTCCTGCTCAATACCGCGGCGGGGATCACCGCGCTGACGGGCTATACGCTGAGCGTTCTGCAGGATCATGTCTACAGCGTGGCGAGTATCAGCGAGACAACCACGGGCGACGTGCTGACCAATGACCCGGTTCCGGCAGGGACGGTGGTCTCGGAAGTGAACGGCGTGGCGGTCAACAGCAGTGGCACCACCACCATTCAGGGGGAATACGGCACGCTGACCATCGATTCGTCCGGCCAGTACACCTATACCCTGAAGAGCGGCATGGGCGCGGACCATATCAGCACCCCGGATACGTTTGTCTACACCATCACCGCGCCAGACGGGTCGAAGGATACGGCGACGCTTAACATCACCCCAACCGCGCGGGCGATGGATGCGGTTAACGACGTCAGCGCCGCGATGGACGTGACCTCGGTACACCACACGTCGACCTACTCCGATACCACCGTGGGCAGCGCCCAGTGGACGACGGCGCTGTTCTCGTCCACCCAGGGCAGCGGAAGCGGCACCTTTGTGGTGGATCCAAACACCGCGCTGCATAACGCGTCGCTGCACTTTAGCGTCTCCTCGCTGCTGGCGCTGGGCGGTCTGACGGTGAACTGGGCGATCAGCGACGCCAACGGGGTGATCCGTAACGGCTCCTTCAGCGGCGGTTCGCTGCTCGGCGGCAGTATCGACGTTCCGCTGACCGGGCTGGACCTGAGCGCCGGGACCTATACGCTGAGCTATACCGGCAGCGTACCGGGGCTGAGCGTGGGCACCATCACCATTACCCCGAGCGTCAACGGCACCACCTACTCGCTCAGCCAGTTCGACGCGACCAGTGGCCACACGGTTGACGGCAACATCTTCGACGGCACGGATTCCGCCGGGGCGATGGATCAGCTGCACTCGGTGGACACCCGCGTAAGCATTACCGGGTACAACGGCGTGACCACCACGCTGGATCCGTATACCGGCAGCACCACGGTGAACGTGGTGGGCCATTACGGCACGCTGGCGATTGGCGCGGACGGCCACTACACCTACACCCTCAATACCGGGGTGTCGCTCTCATCCATCACCTCGAAGGAGACCTTCAACTACACCCTGACCGATGCCAACGGGAAAACGGACAGCGCCACGCTGACCATCAATATGGCGCCGCAGTTCATCAGCTCTGAACATAACGACGTCATAACCGGTACGGCCTACGGCGATACGCTGATTTACCAGGTGCTGAACAGCACCGCAGGCAACGCCACGGCGGGGAACAGCACTGGCGATCACTGGACCAACTTCTCGCTGGCTCAGGGGGACAAAATCGACATCGGCGATCTGCTGGTGGGCTGGAACGGTAGTGCCTCAACGCTCGGTAATTATCTCCATGTTACTAATAGTAATGGCAATACCGTGATCTCAATCGACCGTGATGGGACAGGAACCACCTACGCTAATAGTGCACTCGTTACGCTTGATGGCGTTCAGACCACCTACGACGAGTTAGTCAACCAGCACCACATCGTTACCTGATAGCACCTGTAGTACCTGACCCGGGCGCACAGCGCCCGGGCATAAACAATAAAGCTGTATATATTTTATTAGGGACATGACATGGGAATGAAGATGCCTTACTGGTGGCTTTCGTGCTGCCTGATCTCTGTACCCGCTCTCTGCGCGAACCCGGCGGCAACGATCAATACCGGACAACTTCGCGAAACGCAGGAACTCCCCTCACTGAATGGCCGCGTGGCGCCTGTCGCGGGCAATGCCGCCCCCGGCACGCTGCAGCTGAGCGACGCCGTTAACCGCGCCGTGACCTGGCACCCGGCGATTAGCGAAGCGGTGGGAAAACTCTACCAGCAGAGCGAAGAGGTGGATGTCGCGAAATCAAAATACTATCCACAGATTAATGCCGGTATGGACAACGGCTACAGCCATGACGGCGACGATAACGGCTTTACCCCGTCGCTGGTTCTTTCTCTCTCCCAGATGCTGTATGACTTCGGCAAAGTGGCAAGCCAGGTGCGTGCCGAAAGCGCCGGAGTGGCCCAGCAGCAGGCGAATGTGCTGGTGAGCATCGACACCATCGCCCATGATACCGCCATCGCCATGGTGCAGGTGCAAACCTGGCAACAGATGGTCGACACCGCCAAAGAGCAGCTCGACGCCCTCTCCTCGATTGGCAAGCTGACCCGCCAGCGTAACGACGAAGGGGCGACTTCGCTTTCTGACGTGGTACAGACCGATGCCCGTATCGAAGGGGCCCGCGCCCAGCTGATGCAGTACCAGGCCAGTCTGGACAGCGCCCGCGCCACGCTGATGAGTTTTCTCGGCTGGAATTCACTGAACGAGGTAGGAAACGATTTTCCGCAAAAGCTGGCCCGCAGCTGCGACGTCGCCGAGCCGGACGATCGTCTGGTTCCAGCAGTGTTAGCGGCATGGGCGCAGGCGAACGTCGCCCAGGCCAACCTTGACTATGCTGACGCGCAGATGACGCCCACCGTCTCGCTGGAGCCGGAGGTGCGCCATTACCTCAACGACCGCTACGCGGGAAACGAAACGCGGGATCGCACCCAGTACTCCGCGTGGGTGAAAGTGCAGATGCCACTCTATCAGGGCGGCGGCCTCACCGCCCGGCGTAACGCCGCCGGACACGCGGTGGAAGCGGCGCAGTCCACCATTCAGCGCACCCGGCTTGAGGTACGCCAGAAGCTGCTGGAGGCGCGCAGCCAGGTGATGAGCCTGCTCAGTACCCTGCAGATTCAGGGCCGCCAGGAGGCGCTCAGCGCCCGCACCCGCGAGCTGTACCAGCAGCAGTATCTTGATCTGGGCTCACGCCCGCTGCTCGACGTGCTCAACGCCGAGCAGGAGGTCTATCAGGCACGTTTCACCCAGCAGCAGACCCTCGGCCAGCTGCACCAGCTGCAGCTCAACTGCCTCTACAACACCGGGCAGCTGCGTCATGCGTTTGACCTTGATAACCGCACCATCCAGACCGTGGAGATCCAGCCATGAAGCAGCGTGAGATTCCGCAAGGTGAAAACATGACGGATGAGGCCCTGGTCCAGTGGGCGCAGGCTTTTGGCTTTGTCGCCACGCGCTACCGCGTCGCCTGCTCCCCAGGCGCCCTGCTGGCAGGCGCGCCGTGGCTGAAAGGCAAACCGATGGTACCCGCTCTGACTCAGCTTGCCCGTGAGGCGGGGCTGTCGTTTCAGCTGCTCACAGCCGATAAGGCGTCGCTCAACAGCTGGCGTCTGCCGGTAGTCGTGGCGCTGAACGACGGCAGGATCGGGGTGATCGAACACTTCGACGGCGACGATACGCTGGAGGTCAGCTTTTTCGACGACCAGACCTACACCAACAGGCTGTCGATGACGGGGATGTTGCCCGCCATCCGTCACGTTATCGCCCTGCGTCCACTGGCAGCGCTGAAGGACAGCCGGGTGGACGCCTATATCTCGAAATACCGTCCGGACTGGCTCTACCGGCTGGTAATGCGCGACCTGCGTCCCTACAGCTGGGTGATGCTCGCCGCGCTGTTTATCAACGTGCTGTCGCTTTCGGGGATTGTCTTTTCCATGCAGGTATACGACCGGGTGATCCCCGCCCAGTCCTATCCGACACTCTACGTCCTGACCATCGGGGTACTCATTGCCACCCTGTTTGGCTTCGTGCTGCGCGTGGCGCGCGGGCACATTATGGATCTGCTGGGCAAGCGCTCGGATCTGCGCGTCTCGGACCGCGTTTTCGGTCACGCCCTGCGGCTGCGCAACAGCGCGATTCCGCGCTCCACCGGCAGCTTTATCTCGCAGCTGCGCGAGCTGGAGCAGATCCGCGAGATGGTGACCTCCTCCACCATCTCCACCATTGTCGATCTGCCCTTCTTCCTGCTGTTTGTTGTTGTGCTGGCGATCATCGCCCCGCAGCTGGCGTGGATCGCGCCGGTTGCCGCGGTGATCATGGTTTTGCCCGGTCTGCTGCTGCAGAAGAAGCTGGCGGCGCTGGCGAAGCAGTCGGCACATGAATCGACCCTGCGCAACGCGGTGCTGGTGGAGAGCGTGCAGGGGCTGGAAGACATCAAGCTGATGCAGGCGGAAAACCGCTTTTTGCAGCAGTGGAACAGCTATATCCAGATCACCGCAGAATCCGGCCTGCGCACCCGCGAGCTGACGCAGAACCTGATCAGCTGGGGGATGACTATCCAGAGCCTGGTTTACGCTGCCGTGATCGTGGTCGGCGCACCGATGGTGATCGACGGCACCCTGACCACCGGTTCGGTGGTGGCCGCCTCAATGCTGGCCTCGCGGATGATTGCCCCCATGGCGACGCTGTGCGGCGTGCTGGCCCGCTGGCAGCAGGTCAAAGCGGCAAAAGAGGGGCTGGACAGTATCATGCAGCTTCCCACCGAGAACCAGCGCGAAGAGACGCCGATCCGTCAGGACGTGCTGCGCGGGCACTATCTCTTTGAACAGGCGCAGTTCCGCTATCACCCGGAGGATCCGCGCATGGCGCTGCGCATCAACCGTCTGGAGATCAAACCGGGCGAAAAAGTGGCGATCCTCGGGCGCAACGGCGCCGGGAAATCGACCCTGCTGCAGGCGATGGCGGGCGGAATGGATCTGGCGGCCGGCGAACTGCGGCTCGACAACTTCAGCCTGCCGCATCTCGACGTCGCCGACGTGCGGCGCAACGTCGGCTTTATGACCCAGAACGCGCGGCTGTTTTACGGCACCCTGCGTGAAAACATCACCCTCGGCATGCCGCGCGCCACCGACGAAGAGATTTTCGAGGCGCTGGAGCTGACCGGCGCGGCGGGCTTTGTTCAGAAGCTGCCGAAGGGGCTCGACTACCCGATCATGGAAAACGGCGTGGGACTCTCCGGCGGGCAGCGCCAGTCGATTCTGCTGGCGCGCATGCTGCTGCGCGACCCGAATATCGTGCTGATGGATGAACCCACCGCGTCGCTGGACGAGCACACCGAGCGGGAGTTTATCCAGCGGTTGGGCGATTGGCTCGGCAACCGCACCCTGATCGTCGCCACCCATCGCGTACCGGTGCTGGAGCTGGTCGAGCGGGTGGTGGTGCTCAAGGATGGCATGCTGGTGATGGATGCCCCGAAAGCGCAGGCGCTGAACAACAGTCGCATGCAACAACAGCAGGCAGCCGCCGTAAGGGAGTGGAAAAATGAAAATCAGTCAGCGTGACGTTGCGGCAATGGACGATCTGGATAACGCCCTCGACTCCGAAAGCGGCTACACCGGCGCGCGTCGGATCGTGATCTTTTCATTACTGATGTTTCTGGTGCTGGGAGTCTGGGCGTGGTTTGGCGTGCTGGACGAGGTATCCACCGGCTCCGGGAAGGTGATCCCTAGCTCGCGCGAGCAGGTATTACAGTCGCTTGACGGCGGGATCCTCACCGAACTGAATGTCCACGAGGGCGATCAGGTGCAGGCCGGGCAGGTGCTGGCGCGCCTTGATCCTACCCGTTCCGAGTCGAACGTCGGCGAAAGCGCGGCACGCTACCGCGCGTCTCTGGCTTCCAGCGCCCGCCTGTATGCCGAAGTGAACGATCTGCCGCTGAAGTTTCCTCCTTCGCTGGCGAAATGGCCGGATCTGATTGCCGACGAAACGCGGCTCTACAACTCGCGACGTGCGCAGCTGGAGGATACCCAGCGGGAGCTGCGCGCCGCGCTCGATCTCGCCAATAAAGAGCTGGCCATCACCCAGCGGCTGGTGAAAACCGGTGCCGCCAGCCACGTGGAGGTGCTGCGCCTGCAGCGGCAGAAAAGTGATCTGGAGCTGAAGCTCACCGACGTTCGTTCGCAGTATTACGTGCAGGCGCGCGAGGCGCTTTCCAAAGCCAATGCGGAAGTCGATATGGTCGCGGCGGTTCTGAAAGGTCGTCAGGATTCCGTCACGCGACTGACGGTGAAATCCCCGGTGCGCGGGATCGTGAAAAACATCAAGGTCACCACCATCGGCGGCGTGATCCCGCCCAACGGCGAGCTGATGGAGATTGTGCCGGTGGACGACCATCTGCTGATCGAAACCCGCCTCTCGCCGCGTGATATCGCGTTTATCCATCCGAACCAGGAAGCGCTGGTGAAGATCACGGCCTACGACTACGCCATTTACGGCGGGCTGCACGGCGTGGTCGAGACCATTTCCCCGGACACCATCCAGGACGAAGCCAAGCCGGAGGTGTTCTATTACCGGGTGTTTATCCGCACCAGCCAGGATTACCTGGTGAATAAAGCGGGCAGGCGCTTCTCGATTGTGCCTGGGATGATTGCGACGGTGGATATCAAGACTGGTGAGAAAACGGTGCTGGATTACATGATTAAACCGTTTAACCGGGCGAAAGAGGCGCTGAGGGAGCGGTGAGAATTGTGGGGAAGGGTTTGGCCGCCCTTCCCCTCGTCCCTTTGGCGATTTTGGTCGTTAATGAACCGGTACGGCCTTCATTCATCACTTTATTAATCATATAACCACCTGCCAGCCTTTGCGGATTCGGCAAACATCCTGACGGTTAACGGCTTTGAAATCTGTTTTACGGGTTT
>NZ_POVL01000072.1 GCF_002939185.1 Enterobacter sichuanensis
CTTAGATAATACCGAACTGATAAAAATTAAATTTTTTACGAGTTCAAACTGTACTCTGCAAGGGAACGTTACTTCTCCCCGTCCCCAATCCGGCTGTCGATCCTCTCCAGCATATAGTCATAAAACGGGTTCGAGGTGACCCGCATCAGCGCCTCTTTGCCGACGCTCAGCACGGACGTCTCTCCCCACAGCGCAATTGTCCCCAGACTGATGCCGTAGCGGTTTTTCACGCCAGGCTCGCGGCCATAGAGATCGTCATCCGGCGGGAACGGCACCGCAACGTGCGACAGGGAATAAACATCCTGCGGCCAGGACTGGGCGAGCGGCACGACCGTCTCGCGGGTACTGCCTGCCGGAGTTGTTTTCGCTACCACCGAGAAACGGTGTTCGTCCCCATTGGTGATCACCGTGACACTGTAACGCCTCTGTGCAACCGGCAGCAGCGCCGAGGTTGCCGTCCACGACGACGGTTTGAACAGCGGGCGGAAGCTGGCAGCCTGATTGATGTCAAACACCACCAGCTCGCTGCCGTTTGCCGGAAGCTGGTCAAACAGACCGGTGACCACCGCGCGGGTGCTGACCGTGGAATCCATCACCGACTGGAACGCCAGCACCGGCGGCAAATTCTCCAGCCTGTTTTCCCGCGCCGCGCGGCCAATCTGCTCCTGCAGGGCTTTCGTCAGCAGCCACGACTGGCGGGCGGCGTTAACCGGGAAAGAATTGTATTTATACGGGTTATATTCCGGGGCGATATTCAGCCACGCCGCTTTGGCAAATGCCGGCAGCAGCGCCGGGAGCCCGGCGAAACCGGCGAACCGCGCAAAGGCCGTCACGCCGATCATCGGCGAAAGCAGTATCACCTGCTGCGGTTTTCGCAGCGCAGGCGCGTCCAGCGCATCGAGGGCATATTTCATCGCCAGCGCTCCGCCGTTGGAGTAGCCCACCAGATGCAACGGCACATTCTCTCCCGCCAGACGCGTGGCTTCCCGCACGGCAAGCCGCGTCGCCGCCAGCCACATCTCCCAGTCAACGCCGGTCAACGCCCCGGGGGCGGTGCCGTGCCCGGGCAGGCGCGGAACCACGGCCACGAAGCCGTGTTGCTGATAGTTCAGGGCAAGATGCCTGACGCTGTAAGGCGAGTCCGTCAGCCCGTGCAGCAGTACTACCGCGCCGCGGGGCTTTCCGGCTGGCATCAGCACAAATGAGCGGTTGGCATCAGGTGAAAACTGACCGGGCCACACCAGGCTCTGGCGATAATAACGGTTTAGCGGCGTTTGCTCCTCGCGCCCTGTTTTCGCCGTTACCGCGTTATCCAGGTCGGCGAAAATCGCCTTTTCCCGGGTGAGATATCCGGCAAAATCGGCATTATCCAGCTCGCGCACGGACATTTCATCTGCCCGCCAGGTGTGCCAAAGGTGCAGTTCCGGTCCCTGCTGCGAAAGATACACCCGCACCGCCAGCAGGACGACCACGACGATCCCCACAACCATCGCCATTTTCTTTGCAAGCGCGATAACGCGCACGCTGACACGCCAGGGCAAATTCGCCATGCCGGGATCCCTTTTATCTTCACAGTGCCTCTATCTTATCAAAAATGTGAACAGGCTGACGTATTCACCAAATTCATACCTGCCGTGTCAGACAGTGCACCAAAAGTGAACTACGCTGCACAAATGTTGATCATTCGTTAAACAAATATTGCGTGAATTTTACCGCACAGCGGGTTTTACCCGCCCTGTGAACATGGCACTCGTCATGCATTGTTAACGTGGTAACAGAAATCTGGCTTTTGACAGCCAGTTAACAGCGAGGCGGTATGACGACGAAACCTGAGATGTTGAATCGTATCGAAGCGATCTTCAGCCAGCTAACGCCCAGCGAAAAGCGGGTTGCAAGCTGGCTGCTGGCGCACGCCGCGCAGATCCCGTTTGAAACGGCGGAGAGCGTCGGTCTGGCGAGCGGAACCAGCGGGATCACCGTCGGACGCTTCCTGCGCAAGCTGGGGTATCGCAATCTTGAAGATGCTAAAAAGAGCCTGCGCGACCCGTATCAGCCCTGGGGCATGAACGAGCGGCTGGACTCCTGGCAGCAGCAGCGCCCTCTGCCCAATCGCCTTCAGCACGCCCTGTCGCTGGAAGTGGACGCCATCACTCATGTGTACCAGCTGGCGCAAACGGACGTCTTCCGCCAGGTGGTGCATAGCCTTGCTCACGCCGACGCGGTGTTTGTGCTGGGGATCCAGTCCACGCGCGGGATCGCCAACGCCTTCTTCAGCCACCTCGAGTACCTTCGTCCGCGGGTGAGCTATTCCGAAGGCGCATCCGGGAGCTGGGTTGAATCCCTGAACTCGGGGTTTGCGCATCCCTACGTCGTGCTGACCGATACGCGCACCTACTCCGCGATGGCGCGTCAGTACTGCCGCGTCGCGAGCGAGAAAGGCATTCCGCTGGCCTTAATTACCGACATCTGGTGCCCCTGGGCGCGGGATTACCCGCTTGATTTGCTGCAGGTGAAAACCGATACCGGTCATTTCTGGGATTCCCTTGCCCCGGTGAGCTGCCTGTTCAACCTGCTGCTGTCGGGCGTGGTGGAAGCACTGGGTGATGCGCTTCCGGCGCGCCTGGCGGTCAACCGGGAATTACAACAAGAGTTTGGACAATTCGAACGCTAAAGGAGCGGAGCTATGCCCGAAGAGAGTCAACTGATTGATGTGGCGAAGACCTTTCCCACGCTGCATATCGATCTGAAATACGCCACCGCCGACAACATCACCGGCCGCCCGATTTATCAGGAGGCGCTGTGCCTGCTGCATACCGACGCCGCCACCGCGCTGGCGAAAGCCATCAGCATTGCCGCGCTGGCCGGGCTGAAGCTGGTGGTCTACGACGCCTATCGACCGCAGCAGGCGCAGGCCCGGCTGTGGGATGCCTGCCCGAACCCGGAATATGTCGTCGACGTGGCGATTGGCTCCAATCACAGCCGCGGTACGGCCATCGACGTCACGCTGATGGACGAACATAACGTCGTGCTGGATATGGGGGCCGGTTTTGACGAAATGCACGACCGTTCGCATCCGTATCACCCCTCTGTGCCGCCGCACGCCCAGCGCAACCGTCTGCTGTTGAACGCCATCATGTTCGGCGGCGGTTTTGTCGGGATTGCCAGCGAATGGTGGCACTTCGAACTGCCGAACGCCGCCAGCTACCCGCTGCTTGAAGACCGTTTTGCCTGTTTTCCCCAGACGCACACCTCTCTTTAAACCTGGAGCACTGCCATGAAAACATCGCTTCTCTCGACCATCATTGCCGCTACGCTGGCCCTGAGCGCCCCGCTGGCGCTGGCTGCCGTCCCGAAAGACATGCTGGCGATCGGTAAAGCCGCCGATCCGCAAACGCTCGATCCTGCTATCACCATTGATAACAACGACTGGACCGTTACCTATCCGTCCTACCAGCGTCTGGTCAAGTACAAGCCCGGTTCGACCGAGGTGGAAGGCGATCTGTCGACGGGCTGGAAAGCCTCCGACGACCAGAAGGAGTGGACGTTTACCCTGGCGGATAACGCCAAATTCTCCGACGGCACACCGGTCACCGCCGAGGCGGTCAAACTCTCCTTTGAGCGCCTGCTGAAGCTCAGCCAGGGGCCGTCTGAAGCCTTCCCGAAAGACCTGAAAGTGGAGGCCATTGATGACCACACGGTGAAATTCACCCTCAGCCAGCCGTTCGCCCCTTTCCTCTACACTCTGGCGAATGACGGAGCCTCCATCATTAACCCGGGGGTGCTGAAGGCCAATGCCGCGGACGACGCGCGCGGGTTTCTGGCGCAAAACACTGCCGGCTCCGGGCCGTTTATGCTGAAAAGCTGGCAGAAAGGCCAGCAGTTGATCCTGGTACCGAATCCCCACTGGCCGGGCGAAAAGCCGCACTTTAAGCGCGTGTCGGTGAAAATTATCGGTGAAAGCGCCTCCCGTCGGCTGCAGCTTTCCCGCGGCGACCTGGACATTGCTGATTCTCTGCCGGTCGATCAGCTCGCGGCCCTGAAGCAGGAAGGGAAAGTGGCCGTCGCGGAATACCCCTCCTTACGCGTGACCTATCTCTACCTCAACAACAGCAAAGCCCCGCTCAACCAGGTGGATTTACGCCGGGCCGTCTCCTGGGCGACGGACTATCAGGGCATGGTCAAAGGCATTCTGAGCGGCAACGGCAAGCAGATGCGTGGCCCGATCCCGGAAGGCATGTGGGGCTATGACGCCACGGCCATGCAGTACAGCTTTTACGAGGCCAAAGCCAAAGCGGCCCTGGAGAAGGTGAAAGACAAACCCGCCAGCCTGACCTTCCTCTACTCGGACAACGATCCGAACTGGGAGCCTATCGCGCTTTCCACGCAGGCCAGCCTTGGCAAGATCGGCATTAACGTCAAGCTGGAGAAACTGGCCAACGCCACCATGCGCGACCGCGTCGGCAAAGGCGATTACGACATCGCCATCGGTAACTGGAGCCCGGACTTTGCCGACCCGTACATGTTCATGAACTACTGGTTTGAATCAGACAAAAAAGGGCTGCCGGGCAACCGTTCGTTCTATGAGAACAAAGAGGTCGATTCGCTGCTGCAGGCCGCGCTGAAAACCACAGACCAGGCGGAGCGCACCAAAGATTACCAGCAGGCGCAAAAGGTGGTGATTGACGAGGCGGCCTACGTTTATCTGTTCCAGAAGAACTACCAGCTGGCGATGAACAAAGAGGTCAAAGGCTTCACCTTTAATCCGATGCTCGAGCAGGTATTCAACATCGCCACCATGAGTAAGTAACCGTTTCGCCGGGGGAAAGTGTATGACGTTCTGGAGCATTGTGCGCCAGCGCTGCTGGGGGTTACTCCTGGTGGTGGCCGGTGTCTGTATTATCACGTTTATTATTTCGCACCTGATCCCCGGCGATCCGGCTCGTCTGCTGGCCGGTGACCGCGCCAGCGACGAAATAGTGCAGAACATTCGCCAGCAGCTGGGACTGGATCAGCCGCTGTATGTTCAGTTTGGCCGCTACGTAAATGCTCTGGCCCATGGGGATTTAGGCATCTCCATTCGTACCGGACGTCCGGTCGCCGAGGATCTGAAGGCCTTTTTCCCCGCCACGCTGGAGCTGGCCTTCTGTTCTCTGCTGCTGGCGCTGGTCATCGGCGTGCCGCTGGGGATTTTGTCAGCGGTATACAGTAACCGCTGGCTGGATCATCTGGTACGGCTGATGGCGATGACCGGTATTTCCACCCCGGCCTTCTGGCTCGGTCTGGGCGTCATTGTACTGTTCTACGGACATCTGCAGCTTTTGCCCGGCGGCGGCAGGCTGGATGACTGGCTCGACCCGCCGACACACGTCACCGGTTTTTATCTGCTGGATGCGCTGCTGGAAGGCAACGGCGAGGTCTTTTTCAATGCGCTTCAGCACCTGATTTTACCCTCGCTGACGCTGGCGTTTGTGCATCTCGGCATCGTGGCGCGTCAGGTTCGCTCGGCGATGCTGGAGCAGCTTAGCGAGGACTATATCCGCACCGCCCGCGCCAGCGGCCTGCCCGGCTGGTATATCGTCCTGCGCTACGCCCTGCCCAATGCGATGATTCCGTCCATCACCGTGTTGGGGCTGGCGCTGGGGGATCTCCTCTACGGCGCCGTACTCACCGAAACCGTTTTTGCCTGGCCGGGGATGGGTGCCTGGGTGGTAACGTCCATTCAGGCGCTTGATTTCCCTGCCGTGATGGGCTTTGCGGTCGTCGTTTCGCTGGCCTACGTGCTGGTTAATCTGGTGGTCGATCTGCTTTACCTGTGGATTGACCCGCGAATCGGGCGCGGAGGTGCCGAATGATGTTGACTCAGGAAACGTCCGTCCCTGTTAAGCGCGCCAGGCAACGTATCAACTGGGCAAAGCTGTTCTGGATGCTGCGTCAAAGCCCGCTCACGATCGTTGGCGGCGTCATTATGCTGGTGATGCTTTTCATTATGGTGGCCGCGCCGTGGATCGTACCGCATGACCCGAACGCGCTGGATCTGACTGCTCGCCTGCAGGCGCCGTCTGCGCAGCACTGGTTTGGCACCGATGAGGTGGGACGGGATCTGTTCAGCCGCGTACTGGCGGGCAGCCAGCAGTCCATTACCGCCGGACTGGCGGTGGTGGTGATTGCAGGAGGCATTGGCTCGCTGGTGGGCTGTTTGTCCGGCGTACTGGGCGGGCGCGGCGACGCCATTATTATGCGGGTGATGGACATTATGCTCTCCATTCCTTCCCTGGTGCTGACCATGGCGCTGGCGGCAGCGCTCGGGCCGAGCCTGTTTAACGCCATGCTGGCGATTGCGATTGTCCGCATTCCGTTTTACGTGCGCCTGGCGCGCGGGCAAACCCTGGTGGTGCGCCAGTTTACCTACGTTCAGGCCGCCCGCACGTTCGGCGCATCCCGCTGGCATTTGATCAGCTGGCATATCCTGCGCAACGCCTTGCCGCCGCTCATTGTGCAGGCTTCGCTGGATATCGGCAGCGCCATTCTGATGGCAGCCACGCTCGGGTTTATTGGCCTCGGCGCGCAGCAGCCCACCGCCGAATGGGGCGCGATGGTGGCCGTTGGCCGTAATTACGTTCTGGACCAGTGGTGGTACTGCGCATTTCCCGGAGCGGCGATTTTGATTACCGCCGTGGGCTTTAACCTGTTTGGCGATGGCATCCGCGATCTGCTGGATCCGAAATCGGGAGGAAAACAGTGATGACCGAACCGGTATTACGCATTGAAGACCTGCACCTGAGCTTTCCGATTTTTCGCGGGGAGGTCCACGCGCTGAACCACGTCTCGCTGGAGATCAACCGGGGCGAAATTGTCGGCGTGGTGGGCGAATCGGGATCGGGCAAGTCCGTGACCGCCATGCTCGCCATGCGGCTGCTGCCGGAGGGCAGCTATCGTATTCATCATGGTCAGGTGAAATTACTCGGCGAAAATGTCCTGACGGCCTCCGCGAAACAGCTTCGTCAGTGGCGCGGTGCCCGGGTGGCGATGATTTTTCAGGAGCCGATGACCGCCCTCAACCCGACGCGTCGGATAGGCAAACAGATGGTGGAGGTGATCCGCCAGCATCAGCCGCTTTCGCGGCGCGAGGCGCAGCAGAAGGCGATGAGCCTGCTGGAAGAGATGCAGATCCCGGACGCGAAGGCGGTGATGTCGCGCTATCCCTTTGAACTCTCAGGCGGTATGCGCCAGCGGGTGATGATCGCCCTTGCCTTCTCCTGCGAGCCGGAGCTGATTATCGCCGACGAACCCACCACCGCGCTGGATGTCACCGTCCAGCTGCAGGTGCTGCGCTTGCTGAAGCATAAGGCGCGGGCCAGCGGAACCTCGGTGCTGTTTATCAGCCATGATATGGCTGTGGTGTCGCAGCTCTGCGACAGAGTGTATGTAATGTATGCCGGCAGCGTGATCGAGAGCGGATCCACACAAACGCTGATCCACCAGCCCGTGCATCCCTACTCCATTGGCCTGCTGCAGTGCGCCCCGGAAAACGGCCAGCCGCGCGACCTGCTCCCCGCCATCCCCGGTACGGTGCCTAACCTCAGCCAGCTTCCGCAGGGATGCGCGTTCCGCGAACGCTGCTTTGCCGCCGGGGCGAAATGCAGCGAAACGCCGCGCTTACGCCCTTCTGGCGCAGAGGGCCAACAGGCCGCCTGCTGGTATCCACAACGGGAGAAAGCCCATGTCTGATGTACTGCTGGAACTGGATAGCGTGCACGTGAACTTCGCGGCGCGCAAAAACTGGCTGGGGCGCGTCACGGAACAGGTGCATGCGCTCAACGGGCTCGACCTGCAGATCCGCCGCGGGGAAACGCTCGGTATTGTCGGGGAATCCGGCTGCGGGAAAAGCACGCTTGCCCAGTTGCTGATGGGCATGCTTAAGCCCAGCACCGGCGCATGTCAGCGGACGTCCCACGCAGGCGGTATGCAGATGGTGTTTCAGGATCCGCTCTCCTCGCTCGACCCGCGCCTGCCGGTCTGGCGCATCATCACCGAGCCGGTGTGGGTGCAAAAACGCAGCAGCGAGCGGCAGCGACGTCAGCTGGCTGAACACCTGGCGATGCAGGTGGGTATTCGTCCGGAATATCTCGACCGTCTTTCGCACGCTTTCTCCGGCGGGCAGCGCCAGCGCATCGCCATCGCCCGGGCGCTCTCGTCCGATCCGGACATCATCGTGCTCGATGAACCCACCAGCGCGCTGGATATCTCCGTACAGGCGCAGATCCTCAACCTGCTGGTGACGCTACAGCAGCAGCGTAATCTGACCTACGTGTTAATCTCGCATAACGTCTCGGTGGTCAGGCACATGAGCGATCGCGTGGCGGTGATGTACCTCGGGCAGATTGTCGAGCTGGGCAGCGCCGCGCAGGTTCTGGGCGAGCCGCGCCATCCCTATACCCGTCTGTTGCTTGATTCGGTCCCCCGCACCGGTGAACCGCTGGACGAAAATCTGGCCTTGCGCAAAACGGAGCTTCCCGGCAACCGTCATCTGCCTGAAGGCTGTTTTTTCCGCGACCGTTGCCCGATGGCAACGCAGGGATGTGAACGTCCCCAGCCGTTACAGCCCTCTCGCGAGGGCCGTAACGTTCGCTGCTGGCGCAATCTGGATTAGATTTGTGCCATCCCGCCGTCCACAAACAGCCGGGTAAGCGTAGCGCCACCCGGCAAAAGGGATAGCCGGGCGCTAACCCGGCTCAGGCTCAGTTAAGCGTATAGTCCAGCGTGATCTCGGCTTTCAGTACCTGCGACACCGGGCAGCCCGCCTTGGCTTTCTGAATAATGCCGTCAAACTTCTGTGGGTCGATACCTGGCACAGTAACCTTACTGGTTAGCGCAATTTTGCTGATTGCAAAGCCACTCTCGGTTTTATCCAGCGAGACATCCGCCGTGGTATCAATGGAATCCGCGGTGTAGCCCGCTTCACCAATCATCAGCGACAGTGCCATTGAGAAGCAGGCAGCATGTGCTGCACCAATCAGCTCTTCCGGGTTGGTCCCTTTGGCGCCTTCGAAACGGGTATTAAAGCCGTAAGGTTGTTGATTCAGGACGCCACTTTCAGTAGAAACCGTCCCTTTCCCCTGCTTGATATCACCGGACCAGTGTGCCGAACCGTGCTTATGAATCGTCATTCTTGCTCTCCTTTTGGCTTACAAAGGGTTAAGTATAGACTACGTATCTGCCCCACCCCGGAACACAGATAATTCCGGGACATTCACCTGCTGTACCGACAAAAAGGATAAACCTGTGGCGCTAAAAATCAGGATGGCCGTTGCGGTAACCACGCTGTCTCTCTCGTTATCTTTGCTGGCGAAAACGCCGGAGAACTTTATCTACACCAGCTCCGGCGAACTCGACGCGGCGTTCCCGCTCGTTGCGCGAAGCGACATCGGCGGCGTTCAGATCGTCTATAACTGGCGGGCGCTTGAGCCCGATAAAGACCGGTATGACTTCTCGCGGATTGAACGGGATCTGGCGCGCCTTCAGGCCGCGCGAAAAAAGCTCTTCATCCAGATCCAGGACCGTTTTTTTGAGCCGGGCGCCCGCTACGTCCCGGATTATCTGCTGCACGATAAGCAATACGGTGGCGGACTCGCACCGCAGTTCGATAACCCCGGCGAAGGCAAGCCCGTCGGTTCAGGATGGGTGGCGCGCCAGTGGGATCCTGCCGTGCGTCAGCGCTACCAGGCGCTGCTGACGGCCCTTGCAAAACGCTTTGATGGCGAGGTGTATGGGGTAAACCTGCCCGAAACCGCCATCGATCTCGACGAGAAACATCCGCCCGCCGGGTTTAGCTGCGACAGCTACTTTGCCGGTGAAATGGAAAACCTGGCCTTTGCGCGTAAGGCTTTTCAGAAATCCCATGTGGTGCAATATGTCAATTTCTGGCCGTGCGAATGGGACAATGACCATAACTACATGGGGCGGCTTTTTGCTTATGCCAGCGCCAACAACATCGGCCTCGGCGGGCCGGACATCGTGCCCAACCGCAAGGCGCACATGAAGAATGCCTATCCCTTCTTCAATAAAAATAAACAGACGCTGCCGCTCATCGCGATGGCGGTGCAGGAGCCAACCCTGACTTATAAAAATCCAAAGACCGGTAAGCCCTTCACCAAGGCGGAATTTGACCAGTTTGCAGAAAACTATCTCGGAGCCGATATTATTTTCTGGAGCACGGCTTCGCCCTGGCTACAGGAGAAGTCGTCGCCCCCTCATGCCAGGTAGCGGGCCAGCTCATCAAGGAACACCCGCAGCGCGGCAGGCTGGTACTCCCGGGACTGATAAATGCCATGGATGGCCAGCGGTTTCGGCTCCAGCGCCGCCAGTACCGGCACCAGCAATCCCTGCTCCAGGGCGGCACGCGCTTCGCGCTCCGGCAGCATGGCAATACCGCAGTGCTTCATCGCCGCGTCCATGAGTAGCGAAGAGATGCTGGCGCTCAGGTTGCCGCTGACGGCGACGCTCAGGCTTTCCCCTACCGGGGTCAGAAAGTGCCAGGACTGCCCGGCAAAAAAGCTGTAGTGCAGGCAGTTATGCTGCGCTAATGCTTCGGGGCTGTCGGGTGTCCCGTGCTGTTCCAGATAATCCGGCGAGGCGCAGAGTACCGAACGACACTCCCCCAGGCGGCGGGCAATCATCCCGGGCTCGGGGTTGTCGGTAATACGCACGGCAACATCAATACGCTCACCCACCAGGCTCACCGGGTGATTATTCACGTCCAGCTCGATACGCAGCTGCGGGTAGCGCGAGAGCAGACCGGGCAGCACCGGCGCAATCAGGTGCATGGCGGTAAAGTGCGCGCAGGCCACCCGCAGGGTGCCTGACGGCAGATCTTTTTCCGACTGGCCCTCAATTTCCTGCGAGATCTGCGAGAGCGTCCGCGTTTTTTGCAACACCTTTTCGCCTGCCGCGGTCAGCGTCAGTTTGCGCGTGGAGCGGTTTACCAGCCGGGTTCCCGCCCACTTTTCCATTTGTTCCAGATAGCGGCTTACCATCGGCCGGGAGATCCCCAGCGCGCGGGCCGCCGCGCTCAAACTTCCCAGCTCGCATATCCGGTTATAAACCTGGGCGGCAATAACGCGATCCATATCTACTCCATCTGCTCGATTTATGAAACTAAGCATGTCTTGTTTCAGGAATTCTGGCAAATACGAATATCCGTACAATAGAGACATTCCTGAACAACAGAGACAACAGCATGAAACTCACTCACATTGCCCTGCTTTCCACCCTTTTCACGCCGGCCGCGTTTGCCGCACCGCTGAACGTCGATACCTATAACCCGCAGGAAAAAGGCATTTTCGCGGTCTCTTCCACGCTGGTTTCCGGTCCGAAGGAAGCGGTGCTGTTTGACGCGCAGTTCAGCGTGAAAGATGGCGAAGCGCTGGTGGAGAAGATTCGCCGCAGCGGCAAAACCCTGAATAAGATTGTGATCACCTCCGGCGATCCGGATTTCTACTTTGGCCTGCAGCCGCTGGTTAAAGCCTTCCCGAATGCCAAAGTGGTGGCCACACAGCACGTGGTTGACCATATTAAGGCCACCAAAGACGCGAAGCTGGCTTTCTGGGGCCCGCAGATGAAAGACGGTGCGCCAACGGAACTGGTTGTTCCGCAGGTACTCGCCTCCACCACGTTTATGGTTGACGGAGAAAAGATCGACATCGAGCAGCCTGACAGCTACGCGGCCTATGTGTGGATCCCGTCAGCGAAAACCATCCTCGGCGGCACCGGGGTAGCCTGGGGTATTCACGTCTGGACGGCAGACACGCAGACCGCGGAAAGCCGTAAGCAGTGGCAGGATACCCTGCAGGCGATGGCTGCGCATAAGCCAGAACGCGTGATCCCGGGTCACTATCTGGGTAACCCACCCGCGGGTAGTGGCGCGATTGATTTTACGCGTGACTATCTGCAGCGCTTTGAAAAGGCTTTAGCTGCACATAAAGATTCCGCTGGCGTTATCCGTACCCTGAAAAAACAGTATCCGAATCTTGCGGAAGAGAGCTCGCTGGAATTAAGCGCTAAGGTCAATACCGGCGAAATGAAGTGGTAATTTAAATGCTGCTCCTGCTCTATTTTCATGATGGCAGGAGCACCTCCCTAATATTCCCTCCGTGACGCGCCAATATATTCTCACCCGTTAAAACCACATAAAAGCATGCACTTAAGACATTTATATTTCTAAGATGAATCTGAACCACAACCGGGGAAATATTTGCCATTCTGTTTATGAATTAATTTTTTTGCGAGCCGTACCATTAAACAGACAACGACACGGAGGCAGCATGTTTACTTATTACCCGGCTAATACCGCAGCAGCACAACCTGAACTCGTTAACGCGATTGCGCAGGGTCTTCACGCCGAGCACGGTGCTGTGACTGAAGATGACATTTTAATGGAACTGACCAAATGGGTGGAATCCACAGACAATGACATCCTCAGTGACATCTACCAGCAAACCATTAACTATGTCGTCAGCGGGCAAAACGCACCCTTGTAAAAACCTGCTAAGCTGGATCTGCAACCTAAGGGGTTACATTTCGTTTGCGTAAGCAAACTGGTCCTTAAAACTATCAACAGGATTGAGGAGTTAACATGAAATCGAACCGTCAGGCACGCCATATTCTGGGACTGAACTACAAGCTTTCTAATCAGCGCAAAGTGGTGATTGAAGGCGACCATGAGACGCAAGTCACTCACGCCACCGGCAGAAAACGCCACGCCGGCAAGTAAGTTCCAGAGTGAGATCCAGAACACCATCGGTAATCCCGATGGTGTTTTTGTTTATGTGTTGCGGTAATTCATATTTAGCTCCTTTATAATACCGCCGGACCGCATCCCATCGCACAGGCCAGAAAGATGACAAACAGCAGTGTCAGGGACGGATCTTCATAAAAAGAGTGAGTGACATGGACAACAAACTGAAAAAACATCGTTCCTTATACATCCCATACGCCGGACCGGTTTTACTCGAATTCCCCCTGCTCAACAAAGGCAGCGCCTTCAGCATGGAAGAGCGCAGTAGCTTTAACCTGCTGGGTTTACTGCCGGAAGTGGTGGAAACCATTGAAGAGCAGGCAGAGCGCGCGTGGATCCAGTATCAGGGTTTCAAAACTGAAATCGACAAGCACATCTACCTGCGTAACATTCAGGACACCAATGAAACCCTCTTCTACCGCCTGGTGCAGAACCATCTGGAAGAGATGATGCCGGTGATCTACACCCCGACGGTAGGTGCGGCCTGTGAGCGTTTCTCTGAGATCTACCGCCGCTCCCGCGGGGTATTTATCTCTTATCAGAACCGTCACAACATGGACGACATTCTGCAGAACGTGCCGAACCACAATATCAAAGTGATCGTGGTGACTGACGGCGAACGTATTCTCGGCCTCGGCGACCAGGGCATTGGCGGGATGGGGATCCCAATCGGTAAACTCTCCCTCTATACCGCCTGTGGCGGCATCAGCCCGGCGTATACCCTGCCAGTGGTGCTGGATGTCGGTACCAACAACCAGCAGTTGCTTAACGATCCGCTCTATATGGGCTGGCGTCATCCGCGTATTACTGACGACGAGTATTATCAGTTTGTCGATGATTTCATCCAGGCCGTGAAGCACCGCTGGCCGGACGTGCTGCTGCAGTTCGAAGACTTCGCGCAGAAAAACGCGATGCCGCTGCTGAACCGCTATCGCGACGAGATCTGCTCCTTTAACGACGACATTCAGGGCACCGCCGCGGTGACCGTGGGGACGCTTATCGCCGCCAGCCGCGCGGCCGGCAGCCAGCTGAGCTACCAGAAAATTGTCTTCCTGGGCGCGGGCTCTGCGGGCTGCGGTATCGCCGAGCAGATTATCGCCCAGACCCAGCGTGAAGGCCTGAGTGAAGAGCTGGCCCGCTCCCGCGTCTTTATGGTTGATCGTTTCGGCCTGCTGACCGACGGTATGCCGAACCTGCTGCCGTTCCAGACCAAACTGGTACAGAAACGCGAGAACCTGAAAAACTGGGATACCGACAACGAAGTGCTCTCCCTGCTCGACGTGGTGCGCAACGTGAAGCCGGATATTCTGATTGGCGTTTCCGGGCAAACCGGTCTCTTCACCGAAGAGATTATTCGCGAGATGCACAAGCACTGCGAACGCCCTATCGTGATGCCGCTCTCCAACCCGACCTCCCGCGTGGAAGCAACGCCGCAGGACATCATTGCCTGGACCGAAGGTAACGCGCTGGTTGCTACCGGCAGCCCGTTCGATCCGGTCGTGTGGAAAGATAAAACTTATCCGATTGCCCAGTGTAACAACTCGTATATCTTCCCGGGCATTGGTCTGGGCGTTATCGCCTCCGGGGCGTCGCGCATTACCGATGAAATGCTGATGTCCGCGAGCGAAACCCTGGCGGGCCACTCGCCGCTGGTCAATGACGGCGAAGGTCTGGTGCTGCCAGAGCTGAAAGACATTCATAAGGTGTCGCGTGCTATCGCCTTTGCGGTCGGTAAAATGGCGCAGCAGCAGGGTGTGGCGGTGAAGACCTCTGCCGACGCGCTGCAGCAGGCGATTGACGACAACTTCTGGATGCCTGAATACCGTAGCTATCGTCGTACTTCGATTTAACTCTGCGCCTCAACCATTCCCTCTCCCAAAGGGAGAGGGAATGGTTCCGAACCCTCAATATGAATCACACATTCACGCCCCACTAGCCAAACCTCTTTTCCCCCGCTACACTCCTTTCATCCATTAACCCACTGAATATATAAGGAGGCCAATTATGCTGTACTGTGAAATTTTCAATGTTTCACATACATTTGGTGATCGCACCTGCTCAAGCGTTATCGGTATCGTGCTGCGATAACTTCTGCTTGAGCGAAGACACCACCCCCTGAAATCCCTTCTCTCGGGCTTCCTGAGTTATCGTCAGCGATGTTTGACGAGGCATAAACATGCCTGTAACTCTTGGGTAAGCAATAATGAGCACTTTACTCACTGCACAATCTTTACGCGTTGATACGGCGTTTGGCACGCTCTTCGACTCTCTCTCCTTTACGCTGAAAAAAGGCGACCGCATTGGTCTGCTGGGCGATAACGGCTGTGGCAAAAGTACGCTGCTGAAGGTGCTGGACGGCACTGACTCTCCTGCTGCCGGGACGGTAGCGCTGGCCGGGCACTGCCTGATGGCGCGCGTGGAACAACATCTGCCGGAGGCGATTCATCCGCTGACCATGCTGGATGCCGTCCTGGCCCGCTTGCCCTCTGCGGAACGCGACAGCCTGCGCTGGAAAGCTGAAACGCTGCTGGCGGGCATGGGCTTTACGCCGCAGGATATGGCGCTGCACGCCGCCACGCTCAGCGGCGGTCAGCACACCCGCCTGCTGCTGGCGCGGGCGCTGATCCACGAGCCGGACCTGCTCCTGCTTGATGAACCCAGCAACCACCTGGACCTGCCGACCATGCTCTGGCTGGAGCACTTTTTACAGCACTGGTCAGGCAGTTTCGTGCTGGTCTCGCATGACAGACAGCTGCTGGATGCCGTCACCAACGGCAGCTGGATCCTGCGCGATAAAACGCTGCACTACTTTGCCCTTCCCTGCACGGCGGCACGCAAGGCGCTGGAAGCCAGGGATGAAAGCGACGCGCAGCGCCACAAGGCGGAGCAAAAGGAGATCGACCGCGTGACCGCCAGCGCGAAGCGGCTGGCGACCTGGGGCAAGGTTTACGACAACGAAGACCTGGCCCGCAAAGCCAAACAGATGGAAAAACAGGTCGAACGCCTGAAAGAGAGCCAGACCGCGCTCACGGCGGGTAGCCCGTGGACGTTAAGCCTGCGCGGTGACGCGCTGCGGGCAGACCGTCTGCTGGAGATGGAAAACCTCAGCGTCCCGCCTGCGCCAGGGCTACCGCCGCTGTTTAACATCGAAACGGCACGGCTGAAAAGCGGCGATCGCGTGGCGATTGTCGGGCGTAACGGCTGCGGTAAATCGTCGTTAATGAAGCTTATCTGGCGACATTTTACCGATGAACCGGCGGACTGCGGGCTGAAAATCCATCCGCGCGTCTCGCCGGGCTATTACGATCAGACGCTGAACCAGCTCCCGGATGACGCCACGCTGCTTGATGCGCTGGAGCCTTTCGCGCCCGACCCGCAAAACCGGAAGATGGCGCTTATCAGCGCCGGGTTCCCGTGGTCCCGTCACGGGCAGAAAGTCAGCACGCTCAGCGGCGGCGAGCGTTCACGCCTGCTGTTTGTGGGCCTGACGCTCGCCCGCTATAGCCTGCTGATGCTCGATGAGCCAACCAACCATCTGGACATGGAAGGCAAAGAGGCGCTGGCAGAAACGCTGCAGCAGTTTGAAGGTGGCGTGCTGCTGGTCAGCCACGATCGTCAGTTAATTAGCCAAAGCTGCAACCGCTTCTGGCTGATAGAGGACGGTACGCTGAGCGAATGGCACGACGCGGAAGCGGTGTTTGCGCGGCTGCGTGAAAGCGCGGGGCTGGTAATGGCCACTGTGCCCGCTGCCGCCGCGACGGTTCAACCCTCACCGTATGACGATCTGCTTGAACGGCTGGTCGCGCTGGAAACGCTGCTGGCAGACGATCTGGCGCGCAAACCGAAACATCAAAAACCGCAGCTTCAGGCGCAATGGCGTAAAGAGATAGAGGAGATAGAAGCACAGCTGTAAGTCTGCGCCCGGCGAGCGCCTCGCCGGGCCAGCATTTTCCCCCTTAATTATTAG
>NZ_POVL01000073.1 GCF_002939185.1 Enterobacter sichuanensis
CTGATGATCTGTTCGTCGGAAAAACGCTTCTTCATGGGGATGTCCTCATGTCGCTTATGAAGACATTACTAACATCGGGGTGTACTAATCAACGGGGAGCAGGTCAATGTTATCCGAGCCCTGTTTCCTAATCACTACACCGGTATTTGATTACCCAGGTCAACTTCAGGCTGTTACAGGGACGGCAACCGTGTCAGCACATCCTTGAGATAGGCATACGGATCGTGCCCATTATTACGGGCCGACTGGATCAAACTCATGATCGCAGCAGCGCGCTTGAGTATGCGAACCCACGCCGAGCATTTGAGAAGGCAACGGGATGAACGCTGGCTGGATAGCCGTGGTTTTCTGGGTAGGCAGCCGAATCCATTTGTGGTCGAGGTTGGCATTGAGGCTGTAGCCCAAGGCGATGTTTGCGATGGAGGCACCGGGTTCAGAACACTCCTGAATGACCTGAGCCTTGAAAGATTTGCTGTAGGTACGGCGCTGAGGGCGCATGGAAAATCCGCTTGATGGGCCATGGCCTTCGGCGGCGGTGTCGGGAAGGTGTGTTGGCCGGACGGATACTGTTGAACTACGTTGTCTGGGGCAACGGAAGTGTTTCGGCCCGACTCTGGAACGCGATCCGCAGCGACGACTGGGCAATTCCGCACGTTGGCCTGAGCAGCCTCGGGGAAATCGTCGTCTGGGCGCGCCCAGACGAGTTTCCGCCAAGGAACATGCAGACGAGCAAGGGGCTGCGGGCACTCGGCTACAACGTGAGGATCGGTGTTTGATCGAGGCGCCTGTGGCACACGCAGGCTGAGGAGCCAGGCGCTGTCCATTGCCTGATCAGGCCGCCCCCCTGTGCCTTGCCTGAGCAGTTGACCTGGATCAATGGGGCGGGAGAACGCTGCACATTGACTCTTGAAGTTATTCATAGTAGGTCTAATATTACAAAGTATTGCAAGGATTTCCTTGGCCGGAACCGCAAAGCGACGCGATTGGAGAGGGTGAGATGAAAGCGCACCTACAGGGATGAAAGCGCACCTACAGGGATGAAAGCGCACCTACAGGGATGAAAGCGCACCTACAGGTGATTTTCACGCTCGATGAATTGGCTGCGTACTTGAAAGTCGGCAAGCGGACGCTTTATCGGCTCGCCGCGCACGGGGAAATTCCGGCTTTCAAGGTGGGCGGGACGTGGCGGTTTCCTCAAAGTGAAATCGATCAGTGGATCAATGATCAGACCCGAGCCGGAGCAAAGAAGGAGGTGATGCGCAAGCGTGAACAGCAGAAGTCATCCGAGCAGCCCGTGTCGCCTGGGCGCACTGCCCGTCACAGCAGGCAAAGGGCTTGAGTAACTCGTTTTCCAATTTTTCTGGAGGTATGACATGGACATCGATTTCAAGAAGTTGGCTCCCTGGAACTGGTTCAAGAACGAGCAGCAAGAGCAGCAGACCGTCTCTTCCCTGCCGGTGCAGCGCAATGACCTGCCAGCGGCGAGCGGGCCAGTCAGCCCGATCCTGCAACTGCATCGGGAAATCGACCGGCTGTTCGATGACGCATTCCGGGGCTTCGGTTTTCCGGCGTTGAACATGCCGCAGTGGCCATCCGATTGGTCGGGCATGCTGAAGCCGGCCCTGGACATCCAGGAAACCGACAAGCAGTACAAGATTACCCTGGAAGTGCCCGGTGTCGAGGAGAAGGACATCCAGATAACTCTCGACAACGACGTGCTGATGGTGCGTGGCGAGAAGCGCCAGGAACAGGAGAAGAAGGAAGGTGGCTTCCACCGTGTGGAGCGCTCCTACGGCAGCTTTCAGCGTGCCTTGAACCTGCCTGACGACGCCAACCAGGATTCGATCAAGGCATCGTTCAAGAACGGGGTGCTCACGGTCACGATCGACAAGCGCGAGGTCAGCGCGCCGAAGCAGGGACGCTCGATCCCGATCAACGGCTGACGTCGCCGGCTCGTTCGTCACAAGAAAAACCCGGCACGAGACGAGGAGTCGCGGCTCGCGATGCCTCGTCGCCTCAACCTTGTCAACCTTCTCAGGAGCATCAGCATGGCCAGAAAACAATGCCAGGTCTGCGGCCAACCCGCCACCGTGCGGGTGGAAGCCAATCTCAACGGTCGTAACAGCACCATGCTGTTGTGCGACGACCATTACCGGCAATTAGTGCGCCAGCAAAAGCGCACCGTTTCGCCGCTGGAAGCCTTGTTCGGCTCGCGCAGCGGCCTGTTCGAGGACTTCCTCGGCAGTGACTTCTTCCGCATCGGCGAAGACGCGACGCCAGTTGCCGCCGATACCGATGACGTGGTCGATGCCTCGTTTGGCGAGCCCGCCACCGCAGGTTCGGGTGCGCCGCGCCGTCGCGGCAGTGGGTTGGCCAGCCGCATCAGCGAACAGTCGGAAGCTTTGCTGCAGGAGGCCGCCAAACACGCTGCCGAATTTGGCCGTTCCGAGGTGGATACCGAACATCTGCTGCTGGCGCTGGCCGACAGCGACGTGGTCAAGACCATCCTGGGTCAGTTCAAGATCAAGGTCGATGACCTCAAGCGGCAGATCGAGTCTGAGGCCAAGCGCGGGGACAAGCCCTTCGAGGGCGAGATCGGCGTGTCGCCGCGCGTGAAGGATGCGCTCAGCCGCGCCTTCGTGGCCTCCAATGAACTCGGCCATTCTTATGTCGGTCCAGAGCATTTCCTGATCGGTCTGGCCGAGGAAGGCGAAGGGCTGGCCGCCAACCTGCTGCGCCGCTACGGCCTGACGCCGCAGGCGCTGCGCCAACAGGTCAGCAAGGTGGTCGGCAAGGGCGCCGAGGATGGCCGCGCTGAGACGCCGACCAACACGCCAGAACTCGACAAGTACTCGCGCGACCTGACCAAGATGGCGCGCGACGGCAAGCTCGACCCGGTGATCGGCCGCGCGCAGGAGATCGAAACCACCATCGAGGTGCTGGCCCGGCGCAAGAAGAACAACCCGGTGCTGATCGGCGAGCCGGGTGTGGGCAAGACCGCCATCGTCGAAGGGCTGGCGCAGCGCATGGTGGCGGGTGAAGTGCCCGAGACCTTGCGCGACAAGCGCCTGGTGGAACTCAACATCAACGCCATGGTGGCCGGCGCCAAATATCGCGGCGAGTTCGAGGAGCGCGTGCAGAAGGTGCTGAAGGAGGTGACCGAGCACCAGGGCGAGCTGATTTTGTTCATCGACGAGGTGCACACCATCGTCGGTGCCGGCCAGGGCGGTGGCGAAGGCGGGCTGGACGTGGCCAACGTGTTCAAACCGATGATGGCGCGCGGTGAACTCAACCTGATCGGCGCCACGACGCTGAACGAGTACCAGAAATACATCGAGAAGGATGCCGCACTGGAGCGGCGCTTCCAGCCGGTGACGGTGCCCGAGCCGACGGTGGCCCAGGCCATCATGATTCTGCGCGGCCTGCGCGACACCTTCGAGGCGCACCACAAGGTCAGCATCTCCGAGGACGCGATCATCGCGGCGGCCGAGTTGTCCGACCGCTACATCACGGCGCGCTTCCTGCCGGACAAGGCGATCGACCTGCTCGACCAGGCGGCCGCGCGCGTGAAGCTGTCGGCCACGGCCCGGCCGGTGGCCGTGCAGGAGCTGGAGTCCGAACTGCACCAGCTACGGCGTGAACAGGATTACGTGGCCGCGCGCAAGCAGTACGACCAGGCCGCCGAGCTCGGCAAGCGCATCGAAGCCAAGGAGGCCGAGCTCAAGAAGCTCGTCGAGGACTGGGAGCGGGAGCGGGCCTCCGGCAGTGCCGAGGTCAAGGCGGAACACGTGGCGCAGATCGTCTCGCGCCTGACCGGCATCCCGGTCAACGAGTTGACGGTGGAAGAGCGCGAAAAGCTGCTGCACTTGGAACAACGGCTGCACGAGCGCCTGGTGGGACAAGACGAGGCGGTCCGTGCCGTGGCCGATGCCGTGCGGCTATCCCGCGCCGGCCTGCGCGAAGGCGGTAAACCGGTGGCTACCTTCCTGTTTCTGGGCCCGACCGGGGTGGGCAAGACCGAGCTCGCCAAGGCATTGGCCGAATCGATCTACGGCGATGAGCACGCCCTGTTGCGCATCGACATGTCGGAATATGGCGAACGCCATACCGTGGCGCGGTTGGTGGGCGCGCCTCCGGGCTATGTCGGTTACGACGAAGGCGGTCAGCTCACCGAGAAGGTGCGGCGCAAGCCCTACAGCGTGCTGCTGCTCGACGAGATCGAGAAGGCACACCCTGACGTCTACAACATCCTGCTGCAAGTGTTCGACGACGGTCGCCTCACCGACGGCAAGGGCCGGGTGGTGGATTTCACCAACACCATCATCATCGCCACGTCCAACCTGGGTTCGGACATCATCCAGCGACGGCTGAAGGCGCGTGAGGCGGCTGGCGAGGAGTACGAAAAGACCAAGGCCGAGGTCATGGACGTGCTGCGCGGCCACTTCCGGCCCGAGTTCCTCAACCGCATCGACGAGATCATCGTCTTCCATGCGCTGGGCAAGGAGGAGATCCGCCACATCGTCGGCCTGCAGCTCGATCGCGTGGCGCGCAGCGCCGCCAGCCAGGGCGTGACGCTCACTTTCGATCAGACGCTGATCGACCATTTCGCGGAAGAAGGCTACAAGCCCGAGTTCGGTGCGCGTGAACTCAAGCGCCTGATCCGCAGCGAGCTGGAAACTGCGCTGGCGCGCGAGATGCTCGGTGGCGGCATCGGCAAGGGCGATCACGCCAGCGCACGCTGGGACGACAAGGCCGAACGCGTGGTGTTCGAACGCAAAGAGCCACCGCAGACCCCGGCCGAGCCGGAGCAGCCGGATGTCGCGAAGGCGACCGAGACGCCGCACGGCGACGCTGGCAAAGACTCGAGCAAGAAGAAGTCGGCGAGCGACGCATCTTGATGGCGGGCGAGGCTGCCGTGTCCGACTCCATCAGCCTGGCATGGGCAGCCTCCCTGGCATCGATCGCGGTGGCGGTCGTGGCCGCGGGTCACGCGGTCGTCTACAAGCGTGATCCGCGGTCGGCCACGCCGTGGGGGCTGCTCATCAGCGGCGGCACTGCCCTCCCGCTCGCTGGCCATCCGTTTGCGTGACGGTGCGGCCCGTCTGTTCACCTGATCCTCTGGCAACTCGACTTTCGAGGAACACGGTCCATGGAAAAAAAGAATCAATGGAATACCGGCTACTGGATCGTTGCCCTCCTGCTGTTGCTGAGTTTGCAGAGCTACTGGCAGACGGCGAAAACCGTCGAGCCGGTGCCCTACAGCGAGTTCGAGAAGGCGCTGGACGAGGGGCGCGTGGCCGAAGTGCTGGTGTCGGATCGTACGGTGACCGGGCGCCTGAAGTCGCCGGACAGCCGGGGCAAGACGACGATCGTGGCAACGAGGGTCGAACCCGATCTTGCCGATCGCCTGTCGAAGTACGACGTACCCTATGCCCGCGTGTTGGAGAGCACCTGGCTGAGCGATGTGCTGTCGTGGATCCTGCCAGCGGTATCCTTCTTTGGCGTCTGGTTCTTCCTGTTCCGCCGCTTCGCCGAGAAGCAGGGCATGGGCGGGTTTCTCAACATCGGTAAGAGCCGCGCCAAGGTGTTCGTGGAAAAGAACACCGGTGTGACGTTCGCCGATGTGGCGGGGGGGGATGAGGCCAAGGCGGAGCTGGTCGCGATCGTCGATTTCCTGAAGAATCCGCAGGACTATGGCCGTCTCGGGGCGCGCATTCCCAAGGGCGTGTTGCTGGTCGGCCCACCGGGCACCGGCAAGACATTGCTGGCCAAGGCTGTTGCCGGGTGGCCGAATCGACCCAGGCGCGCATCGATCAGGCTATCCGCGACATCGTGATGGGCGTGTTCGAGCGCGCCTACCGGATTCTCGACATCAACCGCGCGGTGCTGGAGCGCTGTGCGCGCGAGCTGCTGGCGCGGGAAACGCTCGACGAAAGCGATATCCGTCAATTGACTCAAGGACTTGTTCGGAACTGAAAACAGTAGTAGGTGCCATTCAGAGTAAACCGACGGCTCTGTTCAGTGCGTCATCCAATTCGTCGGCATTGTTCAAGGAGAACCGATATGTCTGCATTGACTCCGTGGGACCCCTTCCGGGAACTGGATGAATTGCAAAACCGCCTGGCGACGATGTTCGGACGAATACCCCAGCGACAGGGCGCCCGTACCGGCAACGAAGCCATGACCACGGCGGACTGGGCTCCAATGGCGGACATCAGCGAGGATGAGAACGCATTCTTCCTCAAGCTGGATCTGCCGGAGGTCCCCAGGGATGCCGTGCGCGTCAGCGCGGAAAACGGTGTGCTCACCATCAGCGGCGAGCGCAAACTGGAAAAAGAGGAGCAGGGCAAGAAGTTCCACCGCATCGAACGTGCCTATGGCCGCTTTGTGCGCAGCTTTGTCTTGCCTGACAACGTTGATCCGACCAAGGTGACGGCTTCCATGAAAGACGGCGTGCTGGAAGTGCGGCTTGTCAAGGCCGAGCAAGCCAAACCGAAACAGATTGAAATCTCAGTCAACTAACTTCAATCAAGAGCCCAAGATCATGAATATCAAACAGCCACAATACACCTTCTCCGCACTTGCCCTGGCGGTCGTCGTCGGACTGAGCGGACCGGCTCTGGCCCAATCGGCGGCAGGTTCTAGCCCAGGTGCTGCAGCACCCTCTGCCGCATCCAAGGCGGCACAGCCACAGGTAGATGACAAGGCCGCCCGGGAAGCCGATAAAAAGCGTGCCGAGCTCACTCAAGACGCCATCACGGCGCTCACCAAGACCCAGGAGGCTTTGACCCTCCTTGATGCAAACAAGACCAAGGAGGCGCTTGCTGCGCTGGAACTGGCCAGCGGAAAGCTGGAACTGGTATTGGCACGCGACACCAAACTTGCTTTGGCGCCGGTCGATGTACGCGTCATCACCCACGATATCCACGCCAACGTGGAATCGGTAAAGAAAGCGGTCAAGTTGTCTCGGGAGTTGTTGGGTGATGGCGAGGTGCAAAAGGCCCGGCCCATCGTTGCCAATCTGGCCAGCGAAATCGTAATCCAAACCGACAACCTTCCGATGGCAACGTACCCGGCAGCGATCAAGTCGGCCGCACGGCTCATCGACAGCGGCAAGATCGACAACGCCAAAGCGGAACTCGCCCGAGCACTGAACACGCTGGTGGTGACCTCGGTCGCCTTTCCTCTGCCCGTGCTACGGGCCGAAGCCGCGATGGCAAAAGCTGAAAAGCTGGCCGAGACCGACAGGCGCGATGCCAGGCAGAACGAGGAGCTCAGCACCTTGCTGTCGTCCGTGCGCACGGAGATCGAGATGGCGCAGATCCTGGGTTATGGCAAGAAGGCGGACTTCAAACCCATCTTCGATCAGGTGAAGTCCATTGAGCAAAAGTCGGCTGGTGGCAAAAGCGGCAAGGGATGGTTCGACGAGTTGAAGACGCGCATCCAAAAGCTGTTTTGAGGTGATGAAGGGGCTGACTGCTCTGTCGGTCAGTCTCGCGATGTTCGCATTCAGCCCCAATAGATTCGCCTATTTTCACTATCTCATACGAGGCATATCACCATGAATGAGCAAACACCGAATCCCAATGCGACGAACGAAGGAAAAAACGAACAGGCCGCGGTAAGCAGCCTTCCTGTCAGTCCAGAGTCCAAGCCTGAAGTCGTCACGGAGGTACAGCCTGAGGTTCAGAAAGAAACGGACTCGCAGGCGGCAGACAAACGTAAACAAGTCCTCGATGAGGCAGTCTCGGCCTTGTCGCTGACCAAATCAGCGCTGGCCGCACTTGACGGCAAGGACACTGCACGCGCATTGGCAACGCTGGCCGAAGTGACGGGAAAGCTGGAGCTGATCGTCGCGCGCGAACCCACGCTCGCCCTGGCCGGCGTTGATGTGCGCACCATCGTGCACGACTTGTTCGCCAACACGGAAACCATTGAGGCGATGACCGACGAGGCGCTGGATGCCCTCAAACATGGCGAGGTGCAACAGGCTCGCCACGTGCTGGCTTTGCTGGCCAGTGAAATCGTGATCACGGTCACCAGCATCCCTTTGGCGTCCTATCCCGCAGCCGTGAAGGCAGTCGTGCCGCTGATCGATCAGGGCAAGATCGAAGAAGCCAAAGCCGCGCTGCAGTCAGCGCTCAGCACGCTGGTCGAGGAGCGCAGCGTGCTTCCGCTGCCCGTCCTGCGTGCGAAGCTGCTCCTGAAGCGCGCCGAGCCCCTGGTAGAAGATGGTCAGCGCAGCGAAGCATCCAATGAGCGCCTGGAGACATTGTTGAACGAAGCCCGGCAGCAGTTGGAAATGGCAGAACTGCTGGGCTATGGAAAAAGGAAGGACTTTGAGCCCCTGTACGCTGAACTCAAGAAAATCAAGGAAAAGACGGGAGGGGGAGGCTGCGGAAAAGGCTGGCTCGATGAAGTCAAGGCAAAACTGTCCAGGTTGTTCTGAAACCGCTGGAGAGGGGGGCGCATAGCGCCCCCTCTCTTGTCCCATGAGTGTTTGATTTTTTATTTTGTATAGATCTTTAGGAGATATTGCATGAAAACAGACACCATCGCCAATTCCAATGCGGATGACCCCACCAAAGCACTGTGTTCGCTGAGCCAAAATTGGTGGCTTTTTGTGCTGCGCGGTGTCTTGGCATTGATTTTTGCAGCCCTCGCGTTCTGGATGCCACAATCGGCTCTGTTGGCCATGACCATCATGTTCGGCGCATTTTCCTTGGTCAATGGCGCGTTCAACTTGTTTGCAGCGGTGCGCCATATCCAGAAAAAAGAGCGCTGGGGCTGGCTGCTGTTCAGCGGCATTGTCGGCATACTTACGGGCGTCGTCGTCCTGGTTGCTCCTTGGGTCGCCACGATAGTCTTGGCTTCTTTTTTATGGGCTAGCGTGGGCTTCTGGGCGATTTTCACCGGTGTGCTGGAGATATCCGCCGCCGTTCGGCTGCGTCGGGAAATCAAGGGTGAAATCTGGCTTGCCCTCAGTGGACTGCTCTCGATTATCCTTGGTGCTATCGTCTTGTGGATATTTTTTACCCGTCCGGTCGAGTCATTCGTGGCCGCAGGCTGGCTGTTGGGTTTCCATGCGGCAGTCTATGGCGTCACGCTTTTGTTCTTGAGTTGGAGTCTTCGCAAACGCGCCTGGGGTAAGAGCGTGCCAAACCAAAATCTATGGATATGAGCATCCTCGATTCATGCCTCCATAGAAATGACATCGAAGGAGTCATACATGCAGATACAATATAGCTATCGAGCTATCGACAAAGAGTTTCATGAACCTTGGCAGAGAGCTTTGGGAAATGTGATCGAGCACGCCCTCAAGCCATTGCTCGACAAACACACTAAAGATTCAGCGCGACTTCAAATCGTCCTTGATCGCGACAAGATCAAGCGGCAATTTCTGGCCAGTGGCTATATGCACCTGCCCGGCAAAAAGATTGTCAGCGTTACTGCATCACATGACGAGCTGACGCCCCTCGCGCAGATGCTCGCACAGTCGTTGTTCCGTCAGGCCAAGAAGCATTTTGACCGACTGCATGCTCAGGATCAAATCAAGCGCAAAGCACGACGCGAGCGCTTGCGCGAGCTCAAGGTGCGGATTGCCGCAAAACCCGCATCAGCCGCCCATGAGGCCGAGGTGACCCGAATGCCTCTACTGTCGAAACTTGAGGCTGTCGCAAGGCGTGAGCTGGCTTATCTGCGGGCCGTCGGCGATTTACCGCGCGATTATCCGACGCTGCGCGACGTGGTGGATGAAGCGATTGTCCGAGCTAAGGTGGAATGGCAATCCGTGCCGGGGGAAAAAGAGGCTTACACCGGTCTTTTGAAGCATCTGTTCGCCGTCCTGGATAACGAAGTGGCAAGCAGCCGGCAATTTGGCGAATTCGTTTCTCTGGACGCGCCGGTCGAACCGGATGCCCAAGACGTGGCCGAGGCCATGGTGGAAGAGGAAATCTTCGAATTTTATCAGCACGATGACACACTCAAGCTGGCCGATATTTTCGCTGGCAGTCAGCATCCCGATGTCGCAACGATCGCGGAACAGGAGGAGCTGATTGATCGGTCGAGCGAGTTCGCTTTTGCATTTGACCTGCTGAAGGACATGCCGCGTTTGTGGCGGCGCATTTTTCTGCTTATCCGTGTGGACGGGCTGAATGCCAGCAGCGTCTCTGAAATCCTGCTGATTCCTGGTAAGGAAGATGCTGTCCGAAGGTGGCTCATGCAGGCCGAAGCATTCATCGCTGCTCATCTGGAAGAGGCCGGAGTAAGCAAAAACGGGAACGATTGGCTCCAAGGCGTTGATTGGTCGGCATTGTCTGTGACCCGAAGCGAGGCAGCCTCACTGTGGTCCAAGGAGGCGAACCATGAAGAATGATCTTCACCTCGTCTGCCCGTATTGCCAGTCCATCAACCGCGTACCGACTGCGAAGCTATCGGAACATCCCAACTGTGGCCGCTGCCAGCAGCCCTTGTTCACGGGCGAGCCCATCGAGTTGACCACGGCGACGTTCTCGCGCCACGTGGAGCGCAGCGATCTGCCGCTGCTGGTCGATTTCTGGGCGCCATGGTGCGGGCCGTGCAAGATGATGGCGCCACAGTTCCAGCAAGCGGCGCACCAGCTCGAACCGAGGATCCGGCTGGCGAAGGTGAATACCGAGGCTGAGCCCCACCTGGCCGCGCAGTTCGGTATCCGCAGCATCCCGACGCTCGCCCTGTTCCAGGGTGGGCGGGAGATCGCCCGTCAGGCCGGCGTGATGGGCGCGCAGGACATCGTGCGCTGGACGTCGACGCAAGTGGGACGCTGACCGATGCAGGGCTTGCTCGGCACTACGCTAATCCTGCTGGCGGCTTGCAGCCTGGCGGCGATGGCGACGGCGGCGTTCAGAGTGCCCGCCTTGCTGGGGTATCTCTCTGTCGGCGTTGTACTGGGCCCCTCAGTCATCGGCGTGATCGCGCCGGGGGAGACGCTGAGCTTTCTGTCCGAGCTGGGCGTGGCGCTGCTGTTGTTCATGGTCGGACTGGAATTCTCCCTCGGAGACTTCTGGCTCGCCCGCAGGACGGTGCTGATGGCGGGCGCTCTGCAGATGATCGCCGTGGCCCCGCCGCTGATCCTGCTATTGATGTGGCTGGGGCAGCCCGGCCAGAGCGCCGCGCTGCTCGGCACTGCGGCGGCCATGTCGTCCACGGCGCTGGTCAGCCGACAACTGGCCGACCAAGGCGAGCTCACCACCCGCCACGGACGCAGTGCCATCGCCGTGCTGGTCTTTCAGGACCTGGCCAGCGTGCCCCTGCTGGCCTTGCTGGCGATCTGGGCGCGCGGCGAGTCGCCGAAGATCGAGCATGTGCTGCTCGAAGTATTCGGTGTGCTGCTGCTGTTCGCGGCAGCGGCCCTCGTCTCGCGCCGTCTGTTGCATGGCCTGCTGGGCTGGGTGGCGCGGCGGGGCCACGAGGAATCGTTCGTGCTCGTCTCCTTGTGCGTGGTGGTGGCTGCCGCCGCTGCTGCGCACGCGGTCGGCGTATCCGCCGCCCTGGGGGCCTTCCTCGCCGGGATGGTGCTGGGCGAGAGCGACTTCCGGCACCACATGGAAAGCCACCTCAGGCCGTTTCGCGATGTGTTGTCGGGCGTGTTCTTCGTGACCATCGGCCTGCAACTGGACGCAGCACAGATTCTTTCGGCACCGCTGGCGGTGCTGGCGTGGCTGGTGGTGCTGGTACCGGTCAAGATCCTGCTCAATACGCTGGCCTTGCGGGCGACGCGCCTGTCCGCCCTCGATGCCTGGCGTACGGGCATAGCGTTGGGGCACGGCGGCGAGTTCGCCCTGCTGTTGTTGGGCACGGTCTTGCAGCAGCATCTGATCCCCGCGACCGTCGTCCAACCCATGCTGGTCGCGCTGGTGCTCAGCATGGCCCTGGCACCGCTACTGATCCGCCATCACGATGTACTTGCCCGGTTCTTGAGCCGCACCGGCGGCGTCATTCAGCCACCCCAGGCTGAAGAAGTCGAGATCGCCGCGCAGACGACGCGATATCGAGACCATGTCATCGTTTGCGGCGCGGGCGAGCTTGGCCTGACAGTCAGCGAGATTCTTCGCCACGCCGGCGTGGCGCATCTGCTGCTGGAGGCGGACGCGCAGAAGGTAGAGGCCGCGCGTGCCGCCGGCGCGCCGGTGTTCCATGGCGATGCCAGTCGGCCCGATACCTTGCTGGCTGCCGGCTTGACGCATGCGCACTTGGTGGTGCTAACGTTCGCCCATGCCCAGCAAGCGTTGCGCATCGCCCAGGCGATTGCCGAGCGCCGTCCGGCGCTAACCTTGTGGGTGTCATGCAGAAGTACGACCGCGGCCGATGCATTTCGCGCCATGCCTAACGTGCGCGTTTATCAGCAATCCTTTGCCGCAGCTATTGGGCTGGCGGAACAGGTGATGTCGACGCTTGGCATGTCGACCGAGTTGATTGAAGGACACATCAGCGCAATGCGCCGCCGTCTCGACAGCAGCCGTTTTCCAGGGAGTTCATCGTCATGAAATCAAAACGCCTTAACCCATTTCAGGTCTTGCGTGACCAATTGGCCATCATGAGTTTTTACGAGCGCTTCGAGCAGGTCGTCGCGCTCGTGCTGTCGGCGGTGATCGCCGTCATCATCGTGGTGTCGCTGTTCCAGCTCATCTCCATCGTCTTCACGCTGCTGGTTCTCGATGCCTTCAATCCCCTGGACCACAAGGTATTCCAGAGCGTGTTCGGCATGATCATGACGCTCTTGATCGCGATGGAGTTCAAGCATTCCATCGTGCGCGTGGCGCTGCGTCGGGACAGCATCATCCAGGTCAAGACGGTGGTCCTGATCGCGGTGATCGCACTCTCCCGCAAGTTCGTGATCCTCGACTCCGACGCGAGCCCCGCAAAGATAGCCGCGCTGGCAGTCGCCACGCTGGCTCTGGGTGCGACCTACTGGCTGCTGCGCAAGCGCGGCGACCGCGCCGTCGAGACCTCTGAGCATGACCCGTCATCATCCGAGTGATCCGCGCACTGCGCTCTTGCAACACCGCTGGCTCAACCGCCTGCAGACCGGGCTGTTGGTCCTGACCCTGGTCGGGATCGCAGCCGCAGCAGGGAGACTGCCATTTGGGGAAGGCTGCCTGTGGCTCGCGCTGTTTGCCGTTGCAGGTGCGTTGCTGCTGGAACCGGTAGCCGCGTCGGCGCTGAGCTTGCGCCTGTACCGCGTACGGGCCTTGCACCCGCAACAAGCCCACGAGATGTGGGCCCTGTTGCGCGAGCTGCCCGCCAGTGCCGGTTTGCCCGCCATGCCGGTGCCGCACTATGTGCCCAGTGCCGTCGTCAACGCCTTCGCCACCGGATCGAAGCAGGAGGCATCGATCGCCCTCACCGATGGCCTGCTGCGCAGCCTGAGCCCACGCGAGCTGGCGGGTGTGTTCGCGCACGGGGTCGCGCACATCGCTAATGAGGATCTGCGTGTCATGGGGCTGGCGGATTCCGTCAGTCGCCTCACGTGCCTACTGGCCCTTATGGGACAGATCGCGATCCTGCTCAGCCTGCCCGCGCTGCTGGTTGGCGCGGCGGAGGTCTATTGGCCTGGTCTATTGTTATTGGCCGCATCGCCCCAACTGGCCCTGCTCGCACAGCTCGGCTTGTCTCGCGTGCGTGAGTTCGACGCTGACCGCCTTGCGGCGGAACTGACTGGCGACCCGCAGGGGCTGGCGTCCGCGCTGGCGAAAATCGAGCGGGTCAGCCGCTCCTGGCGTGCCTGGCTATGGCCGGGATGGGGCAATCCCGAGCCCTCCTGCTTGCGCACGCGTCCGGCAACGCAAGAGCGCATCGCACGCCTGCTGACGTTGGCGCCTGGGCCAGCATCAGCGTTGCCACTCCGCGCGCCCCATTTTTTTCCGGAATCCGCTTTGGCGACGCGCCCACCGCGCTGGCGCCTGAGCGGGCTGTGGCGCTGATTGCCCATCAACAGGAGACGTCTCATGGCCTATCTAGACCCGTACAAACGCCCCGCGCCGGACCGCTTCGTCCGGCGCTGGCTCTTCATCACCGCCTGTATTGCCGCGCTCATGCTGCTGTGGCAGTTTCTGCCCGCCATCGAGGCCTGGTTCAGTCCGCGCGAGGCAGCAGAACGCACCGTGATGGCGCGTGGCGATCTGGCGGCGGACGAGAAAACCACCATCGAACTGTTCGAAAAATCACGCGCCTCGGTGGTCTACATCACCACCGCGCAATTAGTACGCGATGTCTGGACGCGCAACGTGTTCTCCGTGCCGCGCGGCACTGGCTCGGGCTTCATCTGGGACGACGCCGGCCACGTCGTCACCAACTTCCACGTCATCCAGGGCGCGTCCGAAGCCACCGTCAAACTGGCCGACGGCCGCGACTACCAGGCCGCGCTGGTGGGGACGAGCCCCGCGCACGACATCGCTGTGCTCAAGATCGGCGTCGGTTTCAAGCGCCCGCCGGCCGTGCCGGTCGGCACCAGTGCCGACCTCAAGGTGGGTCAGAAGGTGTTTGCTATCGGCAACCCCTTCGGCCTGGACTGGACGCTCACCACTGGTATCGTCTCCGCGCTCGACCGCTCGTTGCCGGGAGACGCGGGCGGCCCGGCCATCGATCACCTGATCCAGACCGACGCCGCCATCAACCCCGGCAATTCCGGTGGCCCGCTGCTCGATTCGGCTGGGCGGCTGATCGGCATCAATACCGCCATCTACAGTCCGTCTGGCGCCTCGGCCGGCATAGGCTTTGCGGTGCCGGTCGATACCGTCATGCGCGTGGTGCCGCAACTCATAAAGACCGGCAAGTACATCCGTCCGGCGCTGGGCATCGAGGTGGATGAGCAGCTCAACACGCGTCTGCAGGCGCTGACCGGCAGTAAGGGCGTATTCGTATTGCGCGTGACGCCGGGCTCGGCGGCGCACAGGGCCGGGCTCGTCGGCGTCGAGGTCACCGCAGGCGGCATCGTGCCCGGCGATCGCGTTATCAGCATCGACGGTATCGCCGTTGACGACGTCACCACATTACAGGCCCGGCTAGACGACAAGAACGTTGGAGATGTTGTGGTCTTGTTAGTGGAGCGGGCCGGCAAGACTCGCGAGATGCTTGTGGAACTACAACCGGGAGTTTGATGGAAAGTGGGTCATGGATCTGCACAGCGAAGCAGCCAAGCGACTTCAGCCTTGCGCCGAACTACGAGCCCTAGCTAGGGATGGTCTGAAGTAGCCCTGTATTTCCGGCTGGCTTCAGCCACTGCTGATTTTGAAAGCGGTGAACTGATCAAAAACGATCGGATCACTCGCTCATTTCGGTGCTTTCAGCCGTCGCGAGCACCTTGCGACGGCCATTTTCCGCATTACAGGCGCACCTCTCCTGCGCTTGCCAGCAAATGTCGGCGGGCCATCCATAGGTTCGACAGGGCAAACAGCGTCACCAGTTGTGCAGTGTTCTTCACCAGCCCTCGGAAACGTACCTTGGTGTAGCCGAACTGCCGCTTGATCACGCGAAACGGGGGCTCTACCTTCGCTCGCACTTGCGTCTTGGCCTTCTCGATCTTGCGCTTGGCTTTGTACAGGGCGCTGCGTTTATCGAGCATCTTGTAGGTGCTGCGGCGTGCTGCGACCTGCCAGATCACTTCTCGGTCGGCATGCTCGGAGCGCTTTTCGACGCCTGTGTAGCCGTCATCGGCGCAGACGACGTTCTCGTCGCCGTGCAGCAGTTTGTCGACCTGGGTGACATCCGCCACGGTGGCTTGTATCTAACAGTTTGTGGTGATTAGCTACCACCACTGAAGCAGAGTGAGCCGCCCCCTTCCCTTAAGGTCAGAAAAGTCGGCACCGCTGAACCTTGATTTGCAGCACATGGCCCTCCGCTTCACCTTTCACGCCAGCACATCAGGTTGAACGGTTATCGGGAGCTCGACTCCGTATGTACAAG
>NZ_POVL01000074.1 GCF_002939185.1 Enterobacter sichuanensis
ATTTATATACAGTATCTGGCGAGAAAGGCATTATGGACACTCTCTTTTCTTATCATCCAAACCAATACATTGAATTACCTTTATTTTTAGAGCGTGTAGCCTGTGGTTTCCCCAGTCCGGCGCAGGATTATGTGGAGGATCGTCTCGATCTTAACCGGCTGGCAGTGAGACACCCCAGTGCGACCTATTTTATCAAGGTGAGTGGAGACTCCATGATTGGCGCAGGGATTGGCGACGGCGATCTGCTGGTTGTCGACCGTTCGTTAACTGCCGGGCATGGGGATATCGTTGTGGCCTCGGTCGCCGGAGAGTTTACGGTGAAGGAGTTACAGACTCGTCCGGTTCTGCGGCTGCTGCCACATAACGTTCGCTATCAGCCCATTACCTTTCAGTCCGAAGAGGAGCTGCAGATCTTCGGCGTCGTCACCCACACCCTCAAAACGCATAAACATGTTCGCGCTGGTTGATGTAAATAGCTTTTATGCCTCCTGCGAGAAGGTGTTCCGCCCCGATCTGGAGGGGAAGCCCATCGTGGTGGTTTCCAATAACGACGGCTGCATTATTTCACTGTCGCGGGAGGCAAAGCAGTTCGGCATAAAAATGGGTGAGCCGTATTTTAAATTCAAAGAGAAGCGTTTTCCGTCACGGGTTTACGTGTTTAGTTCAAACTATGCGCTGTATGCCGATCTCAGTAGTCGGGTGATGCAGACGCTGACCGATCTCGCCCCGGCAATAGAGATTTACTCCATTGATGAGGCGTTCGTGAACGTTTCAGGGGTCAGTAACTGCCTGGCGCTGGAAGCATTCGGTCACCAGATGCGCACGCAGGTCTTTAAAAATACGGGCTTAACCGTTGGCGTCGGTATTGCCCCGACGAAAACGCTGGCAAAGCTGGCCAACTATGCAGCGAAGCGGTGGTCCGGCACTGGCGGCGTGGTCGATCTGTCGGATCGCGAGCGGCAGCGGAAACTGCTGGCAAAGGTTCCGGTTGAGGAGGTGTGGGGCGTAGGGCGGCGCATCACGAAAAAGCTTAACGCGATGGGAATAACCACGGCGCTGGAGCTGGCGGAAGCATCCTCCTGGGTCATTCGCAAACATTTTAACGTGGTGCTGGAACGTACGGCGCGCGAGCTTCGCGGTGAGCCCTGTCTTGATCTGGAGGAGTACACCCCCACGAAGCAGCAAATTATCTGTAGCCGTTCGTTTGGTCACCGTATAACCCAATACGAAGAGATGCACCAGGCGATTTGCGCCTATGCGGAACGTGCCGCAGAGAAACTGCGCGGCGAGCATCAGTATTGTCGTTTTATCAGCGTGTTTGTGCGGACCAGTCCGCATGCGGACAACGAAATTTATTATGGCAATCAGGCCTCTGTCACCCTGATGACGCCCACCAATGACTCGCGGGATATTATCCGTGCCGCCACGGAGGCGCTGGGGCGAATCTGGCTCGACGGGTATCGCTATATGAAAGCCGGGGTGATGCTGGCGGACTTTTTCAGCAGCGGCGTCGCGCAGCTTAATTTGTTTGACGATAACCGTCTGCGCGCCAACAGTGCGGCGCTGATGGAGATGATCGACAGCGTAAATCACTCCGGTAAAGGGAAGATCTGGTTTGCGGGGCAGGGTATTGAGAAAGCCTGGGCAATGAAGCGCGAGATGCTGTCACCGGCTTATACAACGCGGTACGCGGATTTGCCGGTGGCGAAGTAATAGTGGCGCTATTTCTTTTGCGTCAGCCAGGTTGCCGCGGCCGTCAGCACGCCGATCCACGGCATTTCACCCGCACCTGCCAGGAAATTATGGCGATCGATGTCATTATTTTTACGAATATCAGCAAGGCGGATAAGCGCCGTTTTCTCATCCGCGGCGCCGATCTCCTCAAACTGTTTTTCAAACCCCTGAGCGATGAGTTGCGCGGCCGCGTCGATATTTTCGCTCTCGATCGCAATCAGGTTCGTGCCTTTTTGGAAAAAACGGTAATCCTGCATATGTGCTCCAGTAAGAGGAGGTTAGGGTGAAAATACACTATGCCTTGCGGTTAAAAAAAGCACGCGATTTGCGCAAGCAACGTTTAGCTTTTCTTTACGATTTCAGGCAGTAATTGCTCAATCACGCCCACGACGCTGCGGACGCGTTGTGGAATAAAGCGCGCGTCGGGATAGACGGCATAGAGAACGCGATCGGGTAACCGCCAGCCGGGCAATACCGGCACCAGCGTGCCGGCCTGCAGTGCGCGGGCCGCAAGCGGGCGCTGCATGCCGCCGATCCCGATGCCTGCCTCCAGCGCCTGTAACAGCGCGTCGCTGGTATTGGCCCGGAAAACGGTATTCACCTTCACCTCGAGGGTTTCCTCAGCAGCAATCAGCCTCAGCGGAACATCCTGCGGGATGCCGCTAAACCGTACGTGCGGCAGCGTCGCGAGTTCGCTGACGTCGTCCACCGCCGGAAAACCGGGGGCGGCAAACAGAGCCGTTTCAATACGCGCCAGCACGCGAGCCGCATGCGCCTGCGGGGGCTCGCTGCTCAGCCGTATCGCCACATCCACACCCTCCGTCACCAGATCGGCAATCCGGTCATCAAGAGAAATCATCAGATGCAGTTCGGGATGCAGGCGTTGCAGCGTCAGTAAATGGGGCAACACAATCTGCCCCAGGCCGCTTGGCAGCTGGACGTGCACGCTGCCCTGAAACTGGTGGTCGACGGGATTGAGCCGCCTCTCCGCTTCCCGCATGGCGTCCAGCAGCAGCTGCATGTCCCGACGATAACGCTCCCCCTGCTCGGTCAGCTTCATGGTGCGCGTTGTTCGGTGCAGTAACACCACGCCGAGCTCCTGCTCAAGGGCGGCGATCTGCTGGCTAACGGCAGATTGTTTCATTCCGCTCTGGCGGGCGGCTGCAGAAAAGGATCCTGCCTGCGCGACACAGAGAAAAGTAGAAATGGCGTTGAGCTTGTTATTCATTTAATGGTTTTTCTGATAGGTGCCATCGAAGTGAGGGGATATCCGCTAAAAAAATAATATATGACACTGCATCTGTCACTCATTCTGGAGAAACACCATGAACAAAAGAGAGCAACACAACGTCGCGTTGATCGCGGGGGCCAGCGGCATTGTCGGCAGACAGCTTGTCAGGACGCTCCTGCATCATAAGTGGGAGGTGATCGGCCTCAGTCGCCACGGCGTCACCCATCCGGACGGCATTCCGATGGTGAACGTCGATTTACTGGATGCGCAGGACAGCGCCCGGGCGCTGCGCGTCCTGGATGGCATCACTCATCTCTTTTACAGCGCCTGGGCGAACGCGGCGAACTGGACGGACATGGTCGAGCCGAACGTTACAATGCTGCGTAATCTGGTCAGCACGCTTGAAAAAACGGCGCCTTTGCAGACGGTAAGCCTGATGCAGGGATACAAAGTCTACGGTGCACATCTGGGGCCGTTTAAAACCCCGGCGCGCGAAAGCGATCCCGGCGTGCCGGGGGCGGAATTTAACGCCGCGCAGCTCACCTGGCTCAGCCAGTTTCAGCGCGGGAAACGCTGGCACTGGAACGCCATCAGGCCGGGCGTGGTGGGAAGTTCAGTGCCGGGCAATACCATGAACCTTGCGCTGAGCATCGCCCTGTACGCTTCGCTGTACAAGGCTCAGGGGCTACCGCTGCGTTTTCCCGGTTCGGAACAGACCTGGCACAGTATTGTTGACCATACCGACGCCGGGCTGCTGGCCGAAGCCACCCTATGGGCCGCCACGTCACCTGCGGCACAGAATCAGGCATTCAACGTGAATAATGGCGATATCTGGCGCTGGAGCGAGCTGTGGCCGCGCATCGCTCGCTGGTTTGAGCTGGACACTGCGCCGCCGGTGAGGTTGTCATTTCGCCAGCTGTTTACGGATTATCGCGACGTCTGGCGCGAGCTTGCCGGGGAACGGCTGGTGGAAGCGGATATTCTGAAACTGAGCGACGGGCAGTTTGCCGATTTCGTCTTTAGCTGGCATTACGACATGTTCGGTGACGGGAGCAAACTCCGGCGGTCGGGCTTCACGCGAATGCAGGCGACCGATGAGATGTTTTTCAGCCTGTTCGCGCAGCTGAGAACCGCGCGGATTATTCCCTGACGCTAAGGGTTGTTGTCATCAACGATCGGCGCGTTATACTCACGTCTTGAGAATCATGTAGGGTGGGGCAGGGATATGCACGAGAGTCTAAAAATAATATCAGTCGCGCTGCCCCTCATTGCGCTTTTCATATTGTCCGGATTTTTTATCAGACGTATTCGTCAGGCAAAACGCATCATTACAGACCGCAACGGGATGAAAAAAATATCCGCTAACCCGTCAATATTTGGCGGGAATGCAGGTAAAACCTGGTTTTATGATGACCAGTTTTTATATGGGGTTAAAAATAACGCCACCCGTAAAATTGCGCTGGCGAATATCATTAAGATCGGGCCGGGGAATACCGAGATAAATAGCAGACGGGTCTGGATTGTTATTTACCGTGACGGTGCTAATGAAAAGCAGGTGCAGTTTTATAACAATCTTACCCTCTGGAATCATAACTTCACGGCTTTTCTGGCAGCGGTAAAAAGAGCCAATCCTGACGCTGTCGTGAAAGAACGCTCATTGCTCAATTTATGAAAAACAACCGCAGACGGTTTGCGGACGCCGCCCGTGGGGAGCGTCCGGAGCATCAGGGTTAAGGGCTTACTCAACCGTTAACGCATTAACCACCTCGGCCACGCTTTTCACGCTGTGAATATTTCCAATTCCCGTGCCGAGCGCGATATAGCCCTCATCGGTGTTATTTTCCAGCATGCCCAGGCGCAGGCCCCGTAAACCTCCCATCGCCTTGCCCAGCGCTTCGTTGCTTGCGCCAGCTTTATCCATCGCTGCCAGTTTTTCCGCCAGCCTGCCGGGAAGAGAGCGGTAGTAATGGGGGACGGTGCGGAAAAGCAGTAAATCGAGACCGTTGGCGGCAACAATTTTATCTTTGACCCCCTGCGGCACGCGGCTTTCTTCCGTACTGATAAACACCGAGCCGGCAAATACGCCTTCAGCGCCTAAGGTGTGCGCCGCTCTGGCGGTGCGATTATCGGTAATGCCGCCCGCCGCCATCACCGGAATATGCTTCACGGCATCGGCAATCAGCGGCACGATGGAAAAGGTGCCAAGCGCCGTGGCGGGTAACGTTCCGCCCTCATCAAAACCGGTGGCAACGATAATGTCTGCCCCCGCGTCTTCTGCGAGGCGGGTGTTTTCCGGGGTGGGGTTGATGTCGCGGTAGATAATGGCGATACCCGCCTCTTTTAGCTCGCTGAACAGCGCCGGAATAATGCTGCCTTCCCCATAGCCCGTATACACAACGGCCCTGACGCCTTCCTCTTTCACCACCTGAAGGATAGGGCCTGTCCAGACGTCGTTAACGGCCGTGGGGATCAGGTTCACGCCAAAGGGCTTTTCGGTCAGCCGCTTCGTTTTACGAATCTCTTCCCGCATTTTTTCGGCGGTCTCTTCCGGCGTGGAGACCGCGGTGTCGGCGGTTAAGCCGGCGTTGGGGCCCAGCACACCAAGCCCACCGGCATTGCTGACTGCAGCGACTAAGCGGGCGTCAGTGAGCCAGGATAGCGGTCCCTGAATAACAGGTTTTTCGATGCCAAGGATCTGACAGATACGGTTATTTTTCACAGCAGACTCTCCCTTACGTTTGAATGGAGGAGAGTGTAGGGCGCAAGATTGTTAGGAAAAATAGCCAAAAATATTCATCACTGTTATAAAATTAATAACAATAATCTTATCCTGCTTACGGCAAAAGCATCCCTTATGCAAATAAACCTCTTTGAATCCATAAGAATTTTTATTGAGATTGTCGAATCAGGGAGCCTTACCCAGGCGGCGGAGAATCTGCGGGTCCATCGCCCGGCCGTCACCAAAGCGTTGCAGCTACTGGAGCAGCACAGCGGCACGCGGCTACTGCAACGCACCACGCGTCGGATTAGCCTGACCCCGGATGGAGAAGCATTTTATCGCCGGAGTAAACCCCTGCTGGCGCAGGCGGACGAATTACTGGAATCGTTTGGCGCCGATCGGCCGATACACGGCCAGCTGCGAATCGATATGCCCATCTCGTTTGCGGCGTTGCGGGTGATACCCAACCTGCCTGATTTTTATCGCCAGCATCCCGAGATTGACATCATTCTGAGCAGCTCGGACCGCCGTCGGGATATGCTGCGGGATGGGCTGGACTGTGTGCTGCGGGTGGGCGAGCTGGACGACGGCGATTATATCGCGCGTAAAATCGGGAACATTAAAATTACGACCTGTGCCAGCCCGGCCTGGCTGGAACAACACGGTACGCCAGAAACGCTGGAGGATTTACGGAAGCATCAGGCCATCAACTGGATTAATAACAGCAGCAGACACATTCAGCCGTGGACGTTTACCACGCCAGAAGGCGTCGCGGAGATCGCGCTACCCGGTAAGCTCGTGGTGGATAACTCCGAGGCCTACATCGCGGCAGGCCTGGCCGGGCTGGGGTTAATGCAGGGGATGAACCTCTTTCTCCAGCCTTACCTTGACCGCGGCCTTCTGGTTGAAGTCCTGCCAGACTATCGCTCCCCGGATCGCAAGCTGTCACTGCTCTACCCACACCGCCATCTCTCCCGCAAGGTGCGGGTCTTTACCGAGTGGCTGGAGAGTCTGGTGTGAAAACAGCCAGCGCGTGACACAGCGCGCCAATCTGCTCCACGGCGTTCAGCAGGCGGGGTGTCGGTTCGTTTGCGCAGTTCAGCCGCAGAAAATGCGTTAATTCTGCCCCCGGGGAAAACAGGGGGCCAGGGCTGACGCCGATGCCCAGCGCCAGCGCGCGGCGATGCACCTCCAGCGCGTTGACCTGCTGAGGGAGTTCTACCCACAGCAAAAAACCGGCTGCGGGTACGTTAAGGCGCGTACCGGGTGGGAAACTGGCTTCGACTCGCGCCACGACGGCGCGTATTCCCGCTGCGATCCGGCGCTTTAGCCGGCGCAGGTGACGATCGTAGTCGCCGCTTGCCAGCACCTCACTCGTCGCGGCTTCCAGCAGCGGCGTGCCTGCCCAGTCTCCGGCCATGCGGGTCTGTAATACCTGAGTGTGGTAGCGTCCGGCGGCAATCCAGCCGATTCGCCAGCCCGGGGCAAGCGTTTTAGACAGGGAACTGCAGTAAATCACATTTCCGCTTTGGTCGAACGCCTTACAGGCAGGCGGACGTTGCCCTTCGCCGACCAGGTCTCCGTAGACATCGTCCTCTATCAAAGGAATACCTGCGCCTTCAAGCAGGGTAACCAGTTCCTGCTTGCGCGCGACGGGCATACTGGCGCCCAGCGGATTTTGCACGGTGGGTGAGGCCAGAACGGCTGCGGGACGGTGGCAGCGCATGGCGTCTGCCAGCGGTTCAAGTAACAGACCTTCAACAGGATCGGTAGGGATTTCTAAGGCCTTCAGGCCTAAATCTTCCAGCAGCAGGAGCGTGCCAAAGTAGGCGGGCTGTTCAATCGCCACAACATCCCCAGGCTGACACACTGCCCGAAGGGCCAGGCGTAGCGCCTGCGTCGCGCCCGCGGTGATAATGAGATCGTCCGCGCCGAACCGGGCTCCCCACTGCGCAGCCCGCGCGGCAATCTTACTTCGCAAATCTCCCCTTCCCGGAGGCAGGCTATAGCTCTGCCCGTGCGCGTCCAGACGACGCCCCGCGGAGTGCAACGCCCGTTGCAGTGCATCACCCGGCAGCCACGCAGGATCGGGCAGGGCGGCGCCCAGCGGGATCAGACGAGCCTCTGCACTGCTGAACAGCGACCGGGCCACGGCGGACATAGTGACAGGGACCGGGCCTGACGGGGAACGGGAGGGTTCCACGCGCGGAGGGAGACGGGTCTGATGGACGTAATAACCTGAACGCGGCCGCGCAACAATCAGCCCTTCCGCCTCGAGACAGCGAAGGGCTTCCAGCGCCGTCGGGAGGCTAACGCACTCGCGTTCGGCCAGTTTACGTGCGGAGATCATGCGGTCACCGACTTGCAATGCGCCAGAAGAGAGCGTGAGGCGCAACATCTCAGCAATACGGCGATAGTGTGGGGAGGGGGCAGACATGGGTATCTGTTCAGGCTAATTTTCGATAAAACTGACTATACAGCCAATGATGTGCGCCATCTATAGTGTCCGACATGTTCATGACAAGGAGGCATTATGCACAGCGAAAATTTCGACATTTCTTCCTATTTCAAACGCATAAACTACAGCGGACCGGCGGCTGCCGATACGGCTACCCTGCATGCCCTTATGCGTCATCAGCTCTTTTCAGTCCCGTTTGAAAATCTGGACGTGCAGGCGGGCAAAATTGTCTCGCTGGCACCAGACGAGATTGCCGATAAGGTGTTAAAGAAAGGGCGCGGCGGCTACTGCTATGAGGTGAACGGGCTTTTTGCCATGGCGCTGGAGGCGTTAGGGATACCTTACCGTTTTGTGGCGGCGCGCCCGATGTTCTACCCCGCGCGGCGTCCGAAAACCCATATGGCACTCATCACCGAGGTGGAGAGCCGTCAGTGGCTTTGCGATCTCGGGTTCGGCAGCTACGGCATCCGCACGCCAATGGCGCTTGACACGCTTGACGTGGAAATCACCCAGGATTTCGACACGTTTCGCCTGAGCCGCAGCGCGGAGGGAGAGTATCTGCTTGAGGCGAAGGTTGAGGGAGAGTGGGCCCGGCAGTACGGCTTTGATCTCACCCCTCAGGAATGGATTGACTTCGTTCCGGCCAACTACCTTAACTCCACGCACCCGGATGCCATCTTTGTGCAGAAGCGGGTGGTGGTGCAGCACAGCCCGGAGGGACGCCAGATTTTACTGGGCGATATGCTGAAAACCATTACGGCGAACGGCACTGAAACGCGGAAACTGGCGGAGGATGAAATCCGCCATGTCCTGAAAGACCGTTTTGCGCTAACCGCCGTGTAATCTGCCGGTGAAAGGTAGGGCCTCAGCGCGGTCCGTCTTCTGCGGCTTTGCGCTGAGCTCCCCGCTGTAACAGCAGGCTAAACGACGCGGGTAACACGGTCAGCGTCACCAGCGTCGCAGCCAGCAGCCCGCCGATAATGGCATAGGCCATTGGACCCCAGAAAACCTGGTGAGAGATCGGGATCATGCCCAGAATGGCGGCGCAGGCGGTCAGACAGATGGGTCTGGCCCGGTGCTCCGCCGCTGCCATAACTGCGGCATCATTTGCCATCCCCTGAGCTAGATTACTGTCAACCTCGCTAATCAATATCACCGCGTTACGTACGATCATTCCCGCGAGGGCGATGACGCCCAGCAGCGCGACAAACCCCATCGGCGTGCCGCCGGGCAGCATAGCCAGCACGATCCCCGGTAAACCAAACGGGGCCATCAGGAGCGCCAGCAGCATCCGGGAGTATCTCCGCAGCTGGAGCATCAGAAGCAACAGCATGATGACCAGCGTCACCGGAAGAACGGTAAAGACGGAGCTGTTCCCCTTATCCGATTCGGCGACCGCGCCGCCTTCTTCAATGCTGTAACCTGCGGGCAGGCTCGCGCGCAGTTTATCCACCGTCGGACGCAGCGCGGCGGATACCGCTTCAGCCTTCAGCCCCGGGGCAAGGTCGGTTTGCACCGTGATAAAGGGCACGCGCTGGCGGCGCCAGATGACCGGATCGTCCACGCCCCAGACCGGCGTCGCGACGGCGCTGAGCGGAATTTTTTTACCGTCATTCCCCTGAATCGTGAGCGAGGAGAGGGTGGCGGTGCTGTGGCGCGCGCTGTCCTCGGCCCGCAGCACCACGTCGACAAGGCGGTCATTATCCCTGACCGAGGTGATGACGCTGCCGGACCAGACGGTATTCAGCGTGCGGGCGAGGCTTTCGGACGATATTCCCGCCGCCCTGGCCGCCGTCTGATTCACCTTAAGGGTGATGACCCTTTCAGGCTCTCCGGCCGTCTGGTTAACGTCGCGTGAGAACGAAGACCGGCCAATCGCGTCCGTGAGACGGTTCGCAAACGCCCGGACCTGCAGATAATCCGGCCCGCTCACCCGGTATTTGATGGGCCAGCCGACGGGAGGCCCCAGCTCAAGGGGCGACACGCGCGTGATGATGTCGCTAAATTGCGTTGCCAGGATCGTGTTGAGCTGTGCGTGCAGACGATCCCGCGCCGCAAGATCCTTCGCGACCACAACCATCTGGGCGATATTTTCATTTTCCAGCAGCACGTCCATCGGCATGTAAAAACGGATGGCGCCTGAGCCAACGTACGTCGAAAAGCGATCGATATTGCTGTTGTCGGCCAGCGCCTTTTCCAGCTTTTCCACCTCTCTGAGCGTTTCCGGCTGCGACGCGTTGGCCGGAAGCGTCAGGCTGACCAGCAGCTCGGGCCGGTCCGAGGCGGGGAAAAACTCGCCCTGCATAAACGTCGTGCCGTACGCTGACAGCCCCAGCGCGGAAAGGGCGAGCAGCACGGTAGCGACTCGGTGACGCAATGCCAGGCGTAAAAGCCGTCCGTACCCGCGCGCGATCCTTCCGGGTTCTGCCGCGTGATGTCTGACTGTTTCCGGCAGCAGCCACGTACCCGTTAGCGGCGAAAACAAGATCGCGACAACCCAGGAGCAGAGCAGGGCAATGAGCACCACCGCAAAGAGGGAAAAACAGTATTCACCGGCGCTGGAGGCCGCAAAACCAACGGGAATAAAACCGGCAATCATTACCAGAGTACCGGTGAGCATCGGGAAGGCCGTCGTTTTGAATGCGTGGGTGGCCGCGTGCCGACGGGAATCCCCCGCTTCCAGCCGGGAGACCATCGTTTCGACGGCGATCATGGCGTCATCCACCAGCAGGCCCAGGGCGATGATCAGCGCCCCGAGCGAGATACGCTGAAGGCCAATACCTGCGAGCATCATGCCGGCAAACGTCATGGCGAGCACCAGCGGAATGGCCGTCGCCACCACCAGTCCGGCCCGTAAACCCAGCGAGACAAATGAAACCGCCAGCACGATAACAACGGCTTCGATAAGCACCCGGATAAACCCGCTTACCGCGTCACTCACCACCGCGGACTGATCGGCAACTTTCACCATCTCGATACCGTGCGGCAGCCCGGCGCTGAGGGTCGCCATTTTTGCGTTCAGCGCAGCGCCGAAACGCAGCATGTTGCCTGTCGGCGCCATCGACACCGCCAGCCCGATAGCCGGCTTGCCGTTCACCCGGTAGGCCGGAGCCGGTGGCTCGGCGATTTCACGGGTGACGGTGGCAATATCGGTCAGCGGAATATAGCGATTGTTAACGTGCAGCGTGACGGCGCGTAAGCTCTCTTCGGTGGTGAGCGCTCCGCTGACCTTTATCGCCATGTTCTCCTGCCCGGTTCGCATAACGCCAGCCGGGACAACCGCGTTTTGCGCCCGGAGGGCGTCGGCAACTTCCTGAATATCGAGCCCCATACCGGCCAGACGTGCCGGAGAAAAGGCGAGGACCCACTGCTCCTGCTGTTCGCCCAGCAGGGTGGTCTTACCCATATCCGGCAGGGACATGAGCTCGCGACGTATTGTCTCTGCGCGATCCCGCACCTCCCGCAGGGTAAAACCGTCGGGAATAAAGGCATAAATAGTGCCGAACGTGTCGTCAAACTCGTCGTCCACGGCAGGGCCCTGCACCCCGTCAGGCAGGGACGGCGCGATGTCCTGCATTTTTTTGCGAACCTGATACCAGATATCGGGCACGCTTTGCGGGGGCGTATCGTCACGGAGATTGACGTGGATAACGGTGCGTCCGGCACGGGTTTCACTTTCGAGATAATCCAGCCAGGGCGTTTCCTGCAGCTTTTTTTCAAGCGTATCGGTCAGCAGGCGGGTGGTATCCGCCACGGATGCTCCCGGCCACTGCGCGGAGACGACGGCCGTTTTAATGGTGAACGCCGGATCTTCATTACGCGGCAGCTTCTCATAGCAGAACACGCCCATCGCAATCACCAGCAGCATGAAAAAGCTGACCATCTGCTGGTTATTAAGCGCCCAGGCAGAGAGGTTAAATTTGGCTTCCGCTCCGGTACTCATGGCTGAACCTCCCCTGGCACCACCGGCTCGCCGGATCGTAATGTGCTCACGCCCGCCGTAATCACCCTGTCGCCTGGCTCAAGGCCGGAGTCAATCATAACGGAGGTGGCCGTATAGCTTGCGGGCACTACCGCGCGCAGCTGCGCCCGCGACTGTGAAGCGATCACAAAAACGGCCGGTTTGTCGCCGACGCGGGTCAGCGCCGACGCGGGAAGGGGGTACCCGGGCGGGGATGACGATGGCAACGTAACGGTGACGCTGGCGCCCAGCGCCATGGCCTCCGGTGGGTTTTGCAGGGTCGCTCTGACGCGCCAGGTGCGGGTCTGAGGGTCGGCCTGCGGGGTAATATCCCGCAGTACGGCAGAGGCCTGTACCGACGGGTCGCTGAGGAGGGAAACCCGCAACTCTGTCTTATCCAGAGGCGGAATCGCATCCGGAGTAGCAATATCAAACGCCACGTCGCGACCTTCTCCGGTCGCCAGCGTCAGCACGGACTGGCCGTCGCTGACAACCTGCCCCGCTGAGGCATTCACGGCCGTGATGACGCCCGCTTGCGGGGCGATCAGGCGCGTCCAGCCGAGGCTTTCGCGAGCATTTCGCCACGCGGCCTCGCTGCTTTTTAAGCGCGCGCGGGCGACAAGCCAGTCCGCACGGGCGCTGTCGAGCTGCGTGCGGGCTATCGCACCCGTTGGCATAAGCTTTTGCATGCGACTGACGTTAATCGCGGCGACCTGAGCAGAGGCTTTGGCACCTTCATAGTCGGCCTCAGCGCTGTCGAGCTGGTTTTTCCCGGTCGTATCGTCAAGCGTGGCCAGTAGCTGTCCGGCAGTGACCCGGTCGCCAATATCAACGCTGCGCGTCAGTACCCGGCCTCCGGTACGAAAGCTCAGGGTCGTTTCATCGTGGGCATGGATCTCACCGGTTCTTTCCAGCGCGGGAAGGGTTTGGGCGGTGCCAACGACGACGTAGCGTACCTTACGCACTGGGTCAGGTTTGTTTTCGTGTTTATCACCGCAGCCGGTCAGCGGAAAAATCGCCAGCGCAAGCAGGGCCAGGGGAAGAAAATGCAGCCAGGAAAGGGTGCGCGCCACGCCGTACAAATGATGCAGGCAGTGGCGGAGGGAGAGAAAAAATTCGTCTGACATAACGCCGCTCCATAAAGTGAATGGCGTTATTAAATGCGCGGCACGTCGAGAAAGATTCGATGTTCTGTCAAGGCTTTATCAAGAGTGGAAATTTTCATTATTGGACGGATGCCAGGGCAATACGATGCGTACGGCGAGGCCGCCCGTTTCGGGTAATGACGCGCTAATCTCACCCCCATGCGCCTGGCAAATTGCCCGCGCGATGGACAATCCGAGGCCGCTACCGCCGGAATGCCGCGCGCGGGACTGCTCCTCGCGGCTAAAGCGTTTAAACATTTCCGGTAAAAACTGGGGCGAAACGCCCGGCCCGTCATCGGTAAAGTCGAGAGTGTAACGCCCGCTGGCGTAACGCAGCGCCACATCAAGATGTCCGCCCTCGCGCCCGTAACGTAGCGCATTTTCCATGAGGATGGTAACGACCTGTCCCATACGGAACGCGTCGCCTCTGAAGGAACTGGTGCGCGGGTTACGAAGCGTAATCGTAAAATGATGCGCTTCGGCCTGCGGCATGATCCAGGCCGCCCGCTCCTGAATAAGCTCATCCAGAGAAAAGGCCTGCTCTTCCAGCACCAGATTTCCCGCGTCCGCTAACGAGAGAAGGTGAAGCTCATCGGTCAGGCGATTAAGATGCTGAAGCTGTTTCATCACCATGCCCAGCTGTGCCGGGCTGGCATCAAACACGCCGTCCAACATGCCCTGCAGACGACCAATGGCGGCCGTCAGGGGCGAGCGCAGCTCGTGCGCCATCGCGACGTGCGAGGCGCGGAGCTCTTTTTCATAGCGGGCGAGTTGCCCCGTCATGGAGTTAAAGTCGGTCGCAAAGCTGACCATTTCCGCCGGTGCATCCTTGATGAGTTCAGCCTGACGGCCAAACTGCCCGTCGGCGACATCCTTTGCCGCATCGCGAAGGCGGCTGAACTGCAGTGCCAGTGGTCGGGCGTGTTTGAGCCCCATCACCACGATAAACGGGATCATCACCAGCACCAGCAGGGCCACCGTAACCCAGTCCGCAGAGGCGATGGACGGTGTGGAATAGCTCAGGCCCCACCAGGTGTCCACAATCGAGTGGAAGCGGGCCGGATTGGCCTGCGGGTTCTGGCTGAGCGTAAGAAACTCCTGCCGGACCGCCGGTGGCATCCTGCCCATGATCCAGTAGTTCTGGACCGCATAGCGCAGCCACATGCAGGTGGCAATGACGATCACGCTGCCGATAGCCAGCGCCAGGATGCGCGCGCAAATCCAGCGCCACAGAGAGGAGTGCCGGTTTTTTATCATGGCTGTCTGAACCTGTAACCCACGCCGCGAACGTTGATCAGCACGCCGGAGATGCCCACCGCTTCGAGTTTTCTACGCAGGTTATAAATATGGGTGTCGACAACGCGCTCCAGCGCCTCGCTTTCCGGCAGACAGTGTTCCAGCAGGTACTGACGGGAAAAGGGGCGTGCGGGAGAGCGCAGCAGCGTTGCCAGAAGCGAGAATTCCGTTGGCGTAAGATCGAGCATCACGGGCGCGTCGTCGCCGTTGTCCACGCTCGCCACAATGGCGGCGACATCCACCGCCAGCGTTTGCCAGCGAAGGATCTCGTCGTCAGCCTCTTTTTT
>NZ_POVL01000075.1 GCF_002939185.1 Enterobacter sichuanensis
TGTGCTAGTTGCTACCGGGCGATAAAAGAACCGTTTCAAATGATGCCCGATATTTAAACTGTCCTTTGCCTTAACCCCCAAACGCCGCCGTTCTCACCCCCGAGAGCGGCAGCGTTTGAGCGCTAATCATACCAGCAGGAATACGCCATGCGATTCACGATTATTTCTACGAAACCCGGTCATCAGCCGCCGCAGAGCAGCTGTGATTTTTACGCCCCGGGCGGCACCATTGGGCGCGGTACGGATAACAATCTGGTCTTGCCGGACAATGACCGCACCATCTCGCGTCTGCAGGCCATTGTTCACGTTGACGCCCAGGGCGAATGCCGCGTCACCAACCGTGGCAGCGTCACCCGCGTGGTATTAAATGACATTCCGCTGGAGCGGGGCCGTCAGGTTGAGCTGCAGGATGGCGACATTCTCGGCATTGATGACTACCGCATCGAAGTGACCGAGCTTATCCACGACACCCAGCCGGTGAGCCGCATGGCCGCCAGCATGCAGCAGCAGGCTCGTCCGACCGTTGCGCCAGCACCGGTTGCGCAGCCGAAACCGGCAAGCGCCGCACCGCGCGGTAAGGCTGAGCCAACTGCCGTGCCGTCGGAAATCTGGGACAGCCTGATGCAGGAGTTTTCCATCTCCGACAGCATCTCCCGCAACCGGACGAAACCGCAGCCTGCGGCGTCTCACGATCCCTTCTCCCAGCCCGCCGCACCGGAGCGTAACGCCGAAGATCCGCTGGCGATGTTCAATGACAGCGATCCGAAGCTTGAGCGTAAGAACGTCGATCCAGATACCTTGTTCAGCGATGAAGCGTTGTTCAAAAAAGAGAGCATCTTTGATGACGTCACCCCTTCAACCCTGGTGCCACCGGTAGAGAGCAAACCCGCGCCAGCAGAAGAGGCGACGGATGAACTCGACCCGCTGGCCCTGTTTGGGGGGGCGGCCAGCGCGCCAGCCGCCCGTAATGATGACCCGCTCGGGCTGATGGGCGGGGCGCCGTTAACTCATCCGGACGAGATTGCCGACCAGAAGCCGGAGCCAAAGCCGGAACCTGAGCCGGAGGAGGACGTGCTGGCCGGGTCCCCGCTGTTCGCCCCTGAACCGCAGGAAGCCCCGCGAGCTGAAGAAGCACCCCCGCGACAGGATTACGCAGGCTTCACTATGCCTACACCGCAGGCCGTTGCGCGCAGTAGCAGTCAGGCGCCCAAGGGACGGCTGCGTATCGATCCGGTCAATAACGCCGCCTCACCCGGCGCCACGGCGAACAACGGTGAGAAGGGCGAAGTGCTGCAGGGCGAGCTGCTGGAGGCGCTGCTGGAAGGTATGGGCCTGAGCGAAATGCAGCCGGTGCCGCAGTTTGACCGGGAAAACATGCGTCAGCTGGGGCAGATCCTCGGTATGTTCTCCCAGGGAACCGTGGCGCTGCTCTCCTCGCGCTCTATCCTCAAGCGTGGCGTCAAAGCCGACATGACAATGGTGCTGGACGACGCTAACAACCCGTTCAAGCTGTTGCCGACCGGGAAAACCGTCCTCATCCAGATGTTCGGTACCCCCATGCCGGGCTTTATGCCGCCGACGAAATCCGTGCGCGACGCGCTGATCGATCTGCAGGCGCACCAGCTGGGGATGATCTCCGGTATTCGCGCCATTATTGCCGCGATGCTCCAGTCCTTTAACCCGGAACAGCTGGAAGAGCAGGCGAAACAGAACGGCATGACTTCTCGCCTGGCGCTGCCGGGAAGCCGCAAAGCCGCCCTGTGGGACTATTTTGTTCGCAGCTACGGCGAGACGGCAGGTGAGATCGAGGATGACTTCCACACCCTGTTTGGCGAAGCTTTCCTTCATGCCTATGACATGGAGGTGAATCAGTACAAAGACTCACAGAGCGGATCGGAAGACAAATGAATATCGCAACGGCTTCTCTCTCCCGCCAGGGGACGCGCGCCAGTAACCAGGATCAGACGGGAGAAACCATTGGGGAACGCTCAGCCTGCTTTGTCGTCTGCGACGGCATCGCTGGCCTGCCGGGCGGGGAGGTGGCCGCTGAACTGGCCCGCAACAGCATTATCTCCCGCTTCGATGGCAACAAACACCTTAATGCGCAGCATATCCGCGACTACGTGCAGACCGCGAATCGCACCATTCTCAGCGAACAGCAGGCCGTGCAGGACTACCGCCGGATGGGCACGACGCTGGTCAGCCTGTTCATTGACCGGGATTATGGGCTGGCCTACTGGGCGCACGCCGGGGACAGCCGCCTGTACCTGTTTCGTCGCGGCTGGCTGTGGCACGTCACCACCGACCACAGCCTGGTGCAGCAGATGAAAGATGCCGGGCACCAGACCGATAACCTGAACAGCAACCTGCTGTATCTGGCGCTGGGGATTGAAAACGGTGGGCCAGAAGCGAGCTATAGCGACGTAGTGCAGGTTGAAGACGGCGATGCGTTTTTACTGTGCACCGACGGCTTCTGGCACGGCGTCAGCGAAGAGCAAATGAAGCAGTCGCTGCATATGGTCAATACGCCGCAGGAGTGGCTGACCTTAATGAACCAAATCATTCAAAAGAATGGCGAACAGGAGGGGAATGCTCAGGATAACTATACCGCCCTGGCGGTATGGATGGGCAACCCTCAGGATACAACATTGCTGCACACCCTCTCTGATGCAGCACAATTTCTTCCCTGCGGAACTGATTAGACACACAAGGAACGCTATGAAACTTTGGCTATCGGGTTTGGCACTTCTGGTGGTGACCTCCACCGCTCAGGCTGAGAATTTCCGCATCGTGCAGTCTCCTGCGCAGAAGCTGGATATCTGGATCGACAACATCAAAGACAACACCCCGCAAAGCTGGTGTAAGCCAGAGGTGGCGTTGCGTATCGTGGCGAACGGCAAGAAAGACGTCTCTGTGCTGGAAAACTTTGTCCCGCGTCTTGGCTCGCTGCTGGAGCACCAGTGCAGCAAACTCAATAAACTCAGCTGGACGCTCAACGATCCGGCGGGCACGACGCTGGCACAGGGCACGGCAGGCAAAGCGCAGGATTGGGCGCTGGTGGTGAAACAGGCGGAGGCTGCGACTGCCGCGACCGAAACCGCTGCCAGCGGCGCATTACTCCCGCCAGACCAGAATGTGGCTACCCAGACTGCGCCCGCCGACCGCACGCCGTGGCAGGAGTTTACCCTACAGGACGGCTGCCATCTGCGCACCTTCTGGGAAGGTGGTGCATCCGCACCGGCGCTCTTCATTCCGGATTCTGAGACCACCCGCTGCGGTAACGGCAGCTGGCTGAGCGGACACACTGTTATCTCCCAGTCCCGCAACGGCGGGCAGAAAGAGATGGCCGTGACCTACATTCACGGCTTCCCGGTGACCGGGTTGAACCAAAACGCCGACCCGGAAAACGCCCTGATCACCTCCGTCAACAAAGAGCGCATGGTCTTCAGCACGTCTGACAGCGACCAGAGCTGGATGATCCTGCCTTACGATGACGCCCTGAACAGTTGGAAGAGCAACGGCACGGTGGCGGTAGAAATTTCGCGCGAAGTCGCCAGCGACGATGCAAAACTGCAGGCGCGTATCGCCGCGGTGAAAAAAACGTGGAGCGCCTGGGTTGCGCCCGGCACCCCGCTGAATATTGTGCTGATTGACACCCTGCGTCCTCAGCTGCGGGATCCGGCAGTTGGCGCATGGCGCGCGGCGAATTAAGGAATGGCTATGAATACGCTCTATCAACACCTGGCGGGTGAGTCGCTCAACGAGGCGCTGGCGCGTCTGGAGGCTGAAATCAAAGCCCGTCCTGCAGACGCCGATCTCCGCGCCGCGTTCGTGCAGTTTTTAACCCTCAGCGGCAACTGGTCACGGGCCCTGACCCAGCTGAAGAGCTGGCTGGCGCTGAAGCCTCAGGCGAAGCCCACCGTCACGCTGCTGGAGCAGGCCATTCAGGGCGAACTGCAGCGCGCGCAGGTGATGGCGGGTGCGCTGCGTCCTGCCATGCCTGAAACCCAGTGGCCGTGGCTCGCGACGCTTGCCGCAGCGCTTAACGAAAGCGACGAACGCGCCCACGCGCTGCGTCTGGAAGCCCTTGAACAGGCACAGGCGAACGCCGGTCAGTTGACCTTCGAAAACGAAGAGACGCAGGCGTTCGAATGGCTGATGGACGGTGATGCCCGTCTGGGCCCCGTCTGCGAAACCCTGGTGAACGGCCGCTATTTCTGGCTGCCGTTTAACGCTATCGCGGAGATCCGTTTCCAGGCGCCGGCCAGCGTTACTGACCTGGTCTGGCGTCATGCGCTGGTGCGTTTGACCGACGGTACGGAACAGGTGTGTCAGATCCCGGCGCGCTATCCGTTTGCGGCCGATGCCTGCGATGCGGTCAAGCTGGGGCGCACCACCGACTGGCGCCCGCTCGACGATGACGGCACCCTGTACGAAGGAATGGGGCAGAAGGCCTGGCTGAGCGAGCAAAGCGAAAGCCCGCTGCTGTCGTTAAGCCTCGTGACGTTTGCAACGGATGGAGCCGATGAGTAATCCCGCTGGCGAAGGCGATCTGCTGCGCAGCGGCTGGCAAGCCCGCAGCAAGCAGGAGAAGGTGGGGGCGCGCGACAAAATGCAGCCCTCGCTGCTCGATCGTCTCACCGATAACGACCCGGAGAAAAAACGCGAGCCGGCTAACAGCAACCTGATTACCCACGCCGCGCTGCGTCGCAACGTGTTGCGGGATCTGCAGTGGCTGTTTAACACCATCAACCATGACGCCTCCGGCGATTTGAGCGCCTTGCCGCACGTGAGCCGCTCGGTGGTGAACTTCGGCGTTGCACCGCTGGCCGGGAAGCGCATGTCGGATATCGAATGGCATGACATTCAGCGCAAACTCACCGAGGCCATCATCAATTTTGAACCGCGTATTTTGCTGCAGGGGCTGCAGGTCCGCTGCGTGTCGGATACCTCCTCGCTGGATCTGCACAACGTGCTCTCCATCGAGATAAAAGGGCGTTTGTGGTGTGTGCCGTACCCGCTGGAGTTCCTGTTTCGCACCGATGTCGATCTGGAAAACGGCCACTTTGAACTGAAAGATGCGGGGTAATCATGGAAAGTAAACTGCTCGACTATTACAACCGTGAGCTGGCCTACCTGCGCGAAATGGGGGCCGAGTTTGCCGAACGCTACCCGAAAGTCGCCGGAAGGCTGGGCATGCGCGGCATCGAAGTGGCGGATCCGTATACTGAGCGCCTGATGGAAGGGTTCGCGTTTCTGACCTCCCGCGTGCAGATGAAAATGGATGCGGAGTTTCCGCGTTTCTCCCAGCGTCTGCTGGAGATGATAGCGCCGAACTACCTTGCGCCGACCCCCTCGATAGCGATTGCACAAATTGAACCTGACAGCAGCCGTGGCGATCTGAGCAACGGCTTCATTGTGCCGCGCGGCACCATGATGGACAGCCTGGCGCTGAAGAAAACCGGCGTAACCTGCAGTTACACCACGGCGCACGAGGTCAATCTGCTGCCGTTGAAAATCGACAAGGTTGAGCTGGGCGGCGTGCCGGCGGATCTGCCGCTGGCGCAGCTGGGTCTGAGCCAGCGCGGTATCAACAGCGCGCTACGCATCCGCATTGCCTGCGACGGCCCGCAAAACCTTGGTCATCTGGATTTCGACCGCCTCGAGCTTTTTCTCAGCGGTCCGGACATTGAAGCGCTGAAGCTGCTGGAGCTTGTGATGGAGCATCATGCCGGGATCGTCTGCCAGACGGTCAGCCCGCATCCGCAGCGGCAGTTGCTCCCGTCGGATGCGCTGCGCCAGGAGGGCTTTGAGCCGGATCAGGCGCTGCTCCCGGACGATCTGCGCAACTTTGACGGTTACCGTCTGCTGCAGGAGTATTTCGCCTTCCCGGCCCGTTTCCGCTTTATCAGCCTCAGCGGACTGAGCACGCTTGTGCAGCGTTGTGACAGCGAAAAAGCGTTCGATATCTTCATTCTGCTGGATAAGTCGGATGAACAGCTGGAGCGCGTGGTCGACACCAGCCATATGGCCCTGCACTGCACGCCGGTGATCAACCTGTTCCCGAAGGTGGCGGCCCGGCAGAAGCTGAGCGAAGGTCAGCATGAATATCATCTGGTGGTCGATAACATTCGCCCGCTGGACTATGAAATTTACGCGGTGAATAAAATCTACGGCAGCGCCGACGGGCAGCGCGACGACCAGACGTTTCGTCCTTTCTGGAGCACCTGGAGCGGGGACGCGGGCAACTACGGAGCCTATTTTTCACTGCGCCGGGAACAGCGCGTGCTCTCTGAACATGCCCTGCGTTACGGCACCCGTACCGGCTATATCGGTTCTGAGGTGTTTGTGTCGCTGGTGGATGAACAGCACGCGCCGTGGCAGGAGAACCTGCGCTACATCTCTGCCGAGGTGCTCTGCACCAGCCGTGACCTGCCGCTGATGCTGCAGCAGGAGCTCGGGCAGTTCATTATGGCTGACTCCATGCCGGTGAAATCCCTGACCCTGCGTAAAGGCCCGACGCCGCCGCGTCCGGCGCTGGCTGAAGGGTTCAGCACCTGGCGCCTCATCAGCCAGCTGCAGATGAACTACCTCAGCCTGATGGACAGCGATAACGAAGACGGCGCAGCCGCGCTGCGTCAGCTGTTAGGGCTGTATGCCAACCTGGCTGAGACGCCAGTTGCGCGTCAGGTGGAAGGGGTTCGACACTGCGTGCTGGAGCCGGTTCACCGCCGCGTACCGGAGCCTGGCCCGGTCGTTTTCGCCCGCGGGATTGGCATTACCCTGACGGTAGATGAGCGGGCGTTCTCCGGTGCCAGCCCCTGGCTTTTCGGCAGCGTGCTGGAGCGTCTCTTTGCCCGGCTGGTGTCCATTAACAGCTTCACGGAATTTACCCTCAAGAGCCAGCAGCGCGGCGAGATCGGCTACTGGGCACCGCGGATGGGTAAAAGGGCGCTGCTATGAGTGACGTTGCTGCCGCACCGCTGCGCGTACACCGCCTCACGCCGCTGCCGGACAGTTTCTGGCGCGGCGTTCGCGAAACGCCGTGGCGCTACGATCTGTTCCAGTTGTTAAGACGCATTGATGCCCAGGGCGGCGAGCGCTATCCGCTGGGGCGCGCGCCGCTGCCGAAATTTGAACCGTTACGCATCGGCCAGCAGCCATCGATGAGCTTTGCGCCTTCCACGGTGGCGCAGGTGCGTCAGCGCGAAGGGAGCGGGCTGCATGAGGTGTCTATCCTCAGCTTCGGCCTGTTTGGCCCGAACGGCCCGCTGCCGGTCCACATGACGGAGTACGCCCGCGAGCGTATTCATCATCATCAGGACAGCAGCCTGAGCGCCTTTGCCGATCTGTTCCATCATCGCCTGACGCTGCTGTTTTATCGCGCCTGGGCGGATGCGCAGCCCGCCGTCTCCCTTGATCGCCCCGACAACAGACGCTTTGAGAGGTATCTGGCGTCGCTGATTGGGATGGGACAGCCGGGTCAAATGAACAAAGGCAGCCTCAGCGCGCATGCCCGCTTTACCCACGCCGGGCACCTGACCCGTCACGGGCGGGATCCGGAGGGGCTGGAAAAGATCCTGCGTCATTACTTTAAGGCACCGGTCAAACTGGTGAGCAACGTCCCGCAGTGGATGCCGCTCTCCGCGCGCGAGCAGGCGCAGCTGGGAGCCGGTCGGCGCATGCCGCGCCTGGGTGAATCCGCCTTTCTGGGCATTGCGGTACGCGACGTGCAGCATAAATTTCGCATCGAGATTGGCCCGCTGAGCGCGGAGGAGTACAACCGCTTCCTGCCGGGCGAAGCCTGGGTCACCGAACTGCGCGACTGGGTGCGCCAGTATGCCGGGGTGGAATTTGAATGGGAAACACGGGTGATCCTGCGCGAAGACGCGGTGCAGGGCACCTCGCTCGGCGGTACCGGGCGATTAGGCTATAACACCTGGCTGGGTCATCAACCTCAGCCTGTCCCGCGTGGCGATCTGGTGTATCGCGCAGAGCGGTAATCCTTCCGTATACCGAATCATTGTTAATGGAAACTAACATGTCAGAAATTAGCCGTGCCGTGCTTTTCGGCAAACTGGATACGCTGTTATTTACCTCTCTGGAAAGCGCCACCGCCTTCTGCAAGCTGCGCGGCAACCCGTATGTGGAGCTGGTGCACTGGCTGCATCAGCTGATGCAGCAGCAGGATGGCGATCTGCAGCAGGTCATCCGCCACTTTGCCCTCGACGAACAGCAGCTGACGCGCGATATCGTTGCCGCGCTGGACGCCCTGCCGCGCGGAGCGAGCTCTGTTTCCGATCTCTCCGAACATATCGACAGCGCCGTGGAACGCGCCTGGGTCTACGGGTCGCTGAAGTTTGGCGTCAGCCGTATTCGCGGCGGCCATTTGCTGATTGGCCTGCTGAAAACCTGGAATCTGGCCAACGTGCTGAAAAGCATCTCGGCGCAGTTTACCCGTCTAAACGTCGAGGTGCTGATTGAGCAGTTCGACGCCATTTGCGCCAACAGCAAAGAGACGCAGCAGGCCGCTGCCGCGGTTGACGCACCGGCGGGGGCGGTTCCGGCCGCTCAGGGGACGCTGGCCCAGTACGGTCAGGATCTGACCGCCCGCGCCCGCGAAGGGAAGATTGACCCGGTTGTCGGGCGTGATGAAGAGATCCGCCAGATGGTCGATATTCTGATGCGTCGCCGCCAGAACAACCCGCTGCTGACCGGGGAGGCCGGGGTCGGTAAAACGGCGGTGGTGGAAGGGCTGGCGCTGCGTATCGCTGACGGCGACGTACCGGAGCCGCTGCAAAATATACAGCTGTGGCTGCTGGATATCGGCATGCTGCAGGCCGGCGCGGGCATGAAGGGCGAATTTGAGGCCCGTCTGCAGGCATTAATCAATGAAGTGCAGTCCAGCGCTACGCCGATCATTCTGTTTATCGATGAGATCCACACCCTGATTGGCGCAGGCGGCCAGCAGGGCACCGGTGACGCCGCCAACCTGCTGAAGCCCGCCCTGGCGCGCGGTCAGCTGCGCACCATCGGGGCGACCACCTGGGCGGAATACAAAAAATACATCGAGAAAGATCCGGCGCTGACCCGTCGTTTCCAGACGGTGCAGGTTCATGAGCCGGACGAAGCGAAAGCCGTTCTGATGCTGCGCAGTACCGTATCGCCGCTGGAGACGCACCACCAGGTTCTGCTGCTCGACGAAGCGGTGAGCGCCGCGGTGAAGCTCTCCCATCGCTATATTCCTGCGCGTCAGCTGCCGGATAAAGCCGTTGCGCTGCTCGATACCGCCTGTGCCCGCGTCGCGGTCAGCCAGAGCGCGCCGCCGGCGCAGCTTGAAGACTGCCTGCGCCATCTTGCCGCGCTGGACGTAGAAATCGGGATTGCCGAACGCGAAGCGCGGGTGGGGGCTGGTGACGCCGGGCGCGTAACGGCCTTACGCGCAGAGCGTGACGCGTATGAGACAAAACGCGACACCCTGGCCCAGCGCTGGGAGGAAGAGCGCAGCCTGGTGCAGGAAATTATCCGCCTGCGTGCTGCGCTGTTTGCGGCCGGTGATGAAGAGAGCGCCGGGCTGCACGACCAGCTGGCGGAGCAGCAGCAGGCGCTGAAAACCTTACAGGGTGACGAACCGCTGTTGTTCGCCGCGGTGGATGAAAACGTGGTTGCGGCAGTGGTTTCTGACTGGACCGGGATCCCGCTGGGCCGGATGGTGAACAACGAAATCGACGCGGTGCTGAACCTTGCCGACACGCTGAACCAGCGGGTCATCGGCCAGCGTCACGGGCTGGATCTGATTGCCCGCCGGGTGAAAACCTCCCGTGCGAAGCTGGACGACCCGAACAAACCGGTGGGCGTCTTTATGCTGTGCGGCCCGTCCGGCGTCGGCAAAACGGAAACCGCGCTGGCGCTCGCGGAGTCGCTGTACGGCGGCGAGCAGAACGTCATTACCATCAATATGAGTGAATTCCAGGAAGCACACACCGTCTCTACCTTAAAAGGTGCACCGCCGGGATACGTAGGGTATGGTGAGGGCGGTGTGTTAACCGAGGCCGTGCGTCGCCGCCCGTATAGCGTGGTGCTGCTGGACGAAATTGAAAAAGCGCACCCGGACGTGCATGAGATCTTCTTCCAGGTCTTCGACAAAGGCTGGATGGAAGACGGCGAAGGGCGCCATATTGATTTCCGCAACACCATTATTATTCTGACGTCTAACGTGGGCACCGAGTTGATCAGCGCCATGTGTGCCGACCCGGAGCTGATGCCGGAGCCGGAGGCGTTAAGCGGCGCGCTGCGCCAGCCGCTGCTGGAGGTGTTCCCACCGGCGTTGCTGGGCCGTCTGCTGGTGGTGCCGTATTACCCGCTCAGCGACGAGATGCTGGGGCAAATTGTTCGCCTGCAGCTCAGGCGCATCCAGCGTCGCCTGGAAGAGAATCACAACATCATTTCTGAGTTTGACGACAGCGTGGTGGAACAGATTGTTCAGCGCTGTACCGAGGTGGAGTCCGGCGGCCGCATGGTGGATGCGATCCTGACCAATACCTTGCTGCCTCAGATGAGCCAGATTTTACTTACCGCCAGCCGCAGCGACGAGCAGTTCCGACGTCTGCATGTGACCTGTGAGCAGGGCGAGTTTCACTGTCAGTTTGCCGCGTAATAATCATCAAGAGAACTGTAAAAGATGACGGATAATGATAACAATCGGACTGTCCCAAACGCGCTCCCGGTCGGGTACCGCTTCAATGAGTTTGAAATCAAAGAGGTGATCGGCGGCGGCGGTTTCGGCATCGTTTATCGCGCGTGGGATCACCAGCTCGAACGCACTATCGCTATCAAAGAATTTATGCCTTCCTCGCTCGCCGTGCGCGGCGACGACATGACCCTGGTGCTGCGCAGCGAGCGCTTTGGCAAAGCCTTTTCCGCCGGGCTGAACAGCTTTATTCAGGAGGCGCGTCTGCTGGCGCGCTTTAACCACCCGAACCTGCTGCACGTTCTGCGCTTCTGGGTGCAAAACGACACGGCCTACATGGGGACGCTGTTTTACAGCGGCACCACGCTGTCGCGCCTGCGTGAAGAAAAGCCGGAGCTGATTAACGAAGCCTGGATCCGCCGTACGCTGCCGATGCTGTTTGGCGCAATCAAGACCATCCACGACGAAGGTTACCTGCATCGCGACATCTCTCTGGATAATATCCAGATCCAGGATAACGGCCTGCCGGTTCTGCTCGATTTCGGCTCCGCGCGTCGCACCATCGGTAACCTTTCTGACGAAACCGAGACCATGCTGCGTCCGGGCTTTGCGCCAATTGAGCAGTACACCGACGACAACGAAAGCGAGCAGGGTCCGTGGACGGATATCTACGCCCTCGGCGCCGTGCTGCGTACCCTGATCGTGGGATCGCCGCCGCCGGTCAGCGTGGTGCGCTCCATTCAGGACACCTGTAAGCCGCTGGTGGAAATCATGCCGCAGGGCTACTCCATTCCGCTGCTGCAGGCCATTGACCGCGCGCTGGCGCTGCACATGGAGGACCGTCCTCAGTCTATTGACGAATTCGCCGCGCTGATTGAGATGCCGGTTGCCGGTATTAACGACGTGCTGACGGCGAAAAAGCCCGGCACGATGCTGGTCCCGGTGGAAGAGGAAAAACCGGCGTCGGCACTCGACTGGCGTCGTTACAAGATCCCAGGCATGGTTGCCGCGGGCGTGCTGGTGGGCGTTGTCGCCGGCGCGATGCTGTTCAGCGGCAGTGGCCATGACGTGCCCGAGCAGGCTGCGCAGGCACCGACAGAAACGCGTCCGGCTGAAACCGCCGCAAACGCGCCAGAGGTGAAGCCAGAAACGGCGACGGTGAGCGAGCAGGCCACTGCGCCAGCGACAGCGCAACAAACGCCACCGCCTGTTGCGAGCCCGGTTGCGTTGGTCTATATCCGTATTCTCGATGGCGAAACGCTGAAGGTGAACGGCGAGCCTAAAGCGCTGCGTCCGGCAAATAACGGCTATGCGTCGCTCAAACTGCCGGCCGGTGAGACGAAGATTGAACTGCAGGGCAACGGAAGAACGCGTAGCCAGACGCTGGATATCGTTAAGCCGGGCACCTGGCTGGTAAATCCGTAAGTCAGGCCGGTACAGGACGGAGCGAATGTATAACATTAAGTTTGTCTATCTGTTCAGCGAGAACGTTGCGCCAGCGCTTTTTGCGAAAATTATCCGCCCGTCCGTCGCCGGGCAGTGGATTATGTCGGTGCCAGACCATTCGCTGCGCTCACTCTTCACGCGCTACGATTTACTGCGATCCATCACTGGCGCAAATCCCTATCAGTCCGGGCGCGATACGCGCAAGCTGATTGCGCAGGATCTCGATATGGGCAGGATCGTGGCGATTGACGAGAGTTTTCGCAGCTGGTCGTCGGTAACGGAAATCTTTTACATCAACGCAAAGGGGCGGCTTCAGGCCGCCTCGCTCACCGGGCTGGGCTGGTACCCGGTAAGCAATATCGTCGATCGTTACGAAACGATGGTGCGCACCTATGGTTCCCGCCCTGCGCCAACGGAGCTGCCGACGCAGGTGGTGAAATCCAAAGCGGCGCAGGTGCCTGACCAGCCGACGCCGGGCAAAGACGGTAAAACCTATGCCTCTCAGTTGCAGAATATGACCAAAGCCGAACGCTGGCAGGCCCGTAAGGACCTGATTGCGAAGGGCAGCAACAGTCTCTATCCGGATGCGCAGATCGCGGCTAAGCGGTTAGCGGCGAATAACATTGCGGTGGAGAAAGCGAAGCTTGCGGAAAATGTTTATAAGACCGTTAACCCGCTGGAAACCACGCCGGGGGTACCGGAGGGGTGGAAGGATATCAGTAATGATGCCGCCGCGCTGAAGAAGCTTGGGCTAAACCGCAAAGCCCTTTTTGACAATACAGCCTCTCCTGATTTTCTGGCCCGCGTATATCAACCCGACCCAGAGGTGTTTGGTCGTGATATGAACCCAACGTTGGTTTTCAGAGGATCACGGCAACCCGAATTTTTCCCCATGAAGAACATGGCTGACTGGAAAAATAACGGTGCGCAAGGGCTTGGCATGGCGTCAGATTATTACAAAAGAGCGGTGGGGCTAGGCGAACAACTCTCTAAATCCGGACAACAAGTGGACATCGCGGGTCACTCGCTGGGGGGCGGATTAGCCTCTGCGACCTCGATGGCCAGCGGTATGCCGGGATGGACCTTCAACGCGGCCGGACTGCATCCTGGGACCGTAGAGAAATACGGCGGAAGTTTGCTGGGCAGTACGGAAAATATTCAGGCTTACCGGGTTGAAGGTGAACTGCTGACAAAAATTCAGGAAGTTAACCTTTGGGAAGATTTCAAAACGGTTAAAGGACACGTGCCGGCGCTGATAGCCAAAGAAGAGCTTTCTGCCGTCATGCCTGACGCTGCCGGGATTGCACACGACCTTCCGGGGGGAACGGGGGGCGCTCTGGATCGCCATGGAATTGGTCAGGCAATTAACTGTATTGAGCAACAGAAGGATGAAGACATCGCTATTATTGGGAGTCGCGCGTGAAATCATTGATTACTGGCTGGATAGCGCTTTGTTTAATGTTAATGGTGCAGGGGTGCAAGCAAAATATGGATTTGAAACCAGACAATTACTTCAGCGGACAGCAGCTCACCTTAGCGCGTGCCATTGAGGCCGGTGAGGTGAATGAAGTTGTTAAGCTCGCTTCGCAAACCGACCTTAATACGCCCGGTAAAGAGGACATGACGCTGCTGTTTTGGGCGGTGATGAATTCAATTAACGATAAGAAAACACCGGATCAATTAAAGATTATTACCGCGCTGGTCAAATCGGGGGCAGATCCACTGCAGCCACGACCTCGGGGGGAGAGCAGTCCTGCAGAATTTGTCCTGAAAGCGGACAGCGGCGTCTGGATAAAGGCGATGCTGGAGGGCGGATTACCGCCGGATGCGAAGGACAAAACGTTTGGGGAACCGATTATCTTCGAAACCCTCGAAGCAAAAAACACCGATACGCTCCAGGCGATGCTTGATGGCGGAGCGGATATCAATATCACCAACTCACTGGGTAATACGTTGCTGATCGCCGCGCTGGATTTTCACTCTTACGACCATGTCCTGCTTTTGCTGGAGCGTGGCGCAAACGCTGAGATCAAGGCGGATAATGGCTGGACAATGGCCAACCAGCTGCAGCGTTATCTGAACCGGGCGAAAGAGGGCAGTGACGAATATCAAAAACTGACTGAAATTAAGGACGCGCTTATTCAGCATGGTGGTAAATGGCCTCCCGCGCCGGTGAGTCAGTGATGTCGTTAAACCGTGAGCTTCCTTAAGCAATGATGACTGTTAAAAAGCAGGTTTTCATTTTCTGGGGAACGATGGATGCGCTGGCTGTTGCGATCTACTGTGCGCAGTCTGTACGCCATGACAGAGTCCCCTTTGTATCCGATATCTTCTCCTTCATTGCGACAGGAAACGGGCCTTCTGGTGGTGGGGATAGCGTTCTGCTGCTGTTCTTTATTCTCGATTTCCTGTTGCTGTTGTCGCTTTTTGCCTCAGCATGGTGCTTTCTGACAGGGAAGCCTTTTGCGAGCAAACTGGCGCTCTGCCAGGAAGTTTTCCGCCTGATCTCTTTCCGGTGTTCGGTGACCCTTTTTCCGCTGTTGTTGAACCTCATGGGGGCCCAGAACGTCTGGCTGAATAGTGTTTTGTTTATATTCTCAGAGTTTCTAAG
>NZ_POVL01000076.1 GCF_002939185.1 Enterobacter sichuanensis
TTGGACGCTCAGGAGGTTGCGCTGGTTAACCTGCGCCAGCGTACTCGTTATTAGCGCGATGGAGTTACTCTGAATGCCGCCGCTGGCAGTATCTGTCCTTGCTCCCAGTTCCTCCAGACGGGATGCCATTGATGAAGTCGTGTCGGTGACAACCTGTCGCAACGTGGTGATATCAGCAGTATTTTGCGAGCTGGCTTGTTCGGCCGCATCTGCCTTACCTGATGCAGCGTCAGCTTTACTCGAAGCCGAATCAGCTTTATCAGAAATGACCTGAGTACTCGCAGTAAGCTGGTCGACAGCTGTCGCCCTCGCCTGCGTTTCATCTGACAGAGCCTGCCTTACCTCGGTAATTCCCGCCTCGTTCTGCTCAGTTTTTGCCTCAAGACGAGTAACATCCGTGACGCGAGCCTCCGTCTCAGTGGCGATCACCTCGCGGAGCTGTTCGAAAGTCGCAGAGTTAGCCCCCTGCTGTGCAGTCTGGCGTACGACAACATCAGCAATAGCCAGCGCATTGCCGATAATTGCTTCTGCTGTTTGTTTATTCGAGCCTACTGCTGCAGCCAGACCATCGGCGTTCTCCTTAATCGCGTCAGAAAGTTCGGCCAGTTTCTCGCTACTGTCTACAGCACTTTCAATCAGATCCTTAAATACCTCGGAATCTTTAATCTCCTCCAGGATTGCATTGGTGATATCACTGAAGTCGTCCGTTGGTTTTCCAGAAGCCTCTACAAATCCTGAAACGCCAAATGCATTACGAGTTCGAACATAAACGTAATAAACATGGTCAAACTTAAGTTTTTGGATGGTCCACTGATTGCCACGGCCAAGGAATTGAGCTTTATTCTCAATGTCGTCGGACAATGGAATCGGAGTCTCACCTGCGTACCAAAATTCAAAAGAAGTATCAGATGTGGCAGTAACAGACATGACCGGAACTAAAGTGGCCTGAAGTGGGCCAGGTATCCACTGAACCGAGTTCGGGGGATTAGGCGCTCCGATAATCAGGCTTACCTGAGTCTCAGCGCCTTTCATTCCATTTTCGTTTCGACCACGAACCCCAAGCGTGTAACTTCCTGCATTCAGGCCGTAAAACTCATATCGGAACTGATCGGTCTCATACTGCGCAACTAATTTCCCATCAGCACTGTAAACGTACAGTTCAAACATCAGCTTTTTAGTGGTTGTAGCTGTTTCCCAGGTTGCTGTGACCTGAATGGTCTCAGAATTTGTGTTAATGATGCGCAGATTTTCAATGTTTGGCACACGGTAGCCATTAAGGGTATCGCTGGGAATGTCAAAAACAGCCCCCTCATCAACAATGGCCTGCTTATTTGGATCGTGCTGGGAGGCCGTAATGCTGTATACGGAATTATTTTCGGTCTCCGCAACGCTGAGGATGCGGAATAAACGAGTCGAGACGCTGCTGGTAGAAATGGCAAAAACCGTTCCATCCCGCACCCATGATGGAGTCGTCTTCAGGGTCACGACGTTGTTTGCAACACCGTCAATAACGTACTTCACGAACTTACCATTGCTACCCATGATAGACATGGTATCCCCACCGCCGATAAGCGAGGAGTCAACAGCATCAACGGTAATTTTATTGCCTGAATGCGACATTATTCTGCCGCCGAGGCGTGCGCCGGCATAGTTGTTGTCCATGATTTCAACTATGTCGCCAGGAGTGAAATGGATGGCGTCACGGGCCATCTGGAAAGTTAATCGGCTGCTTTCACGTTTCGCTGTTTCAAGTAGCCATTTACCAGCCCGCCATGCCTGACCGCGTGAGGTACAGCCAAACGCCTCCAGAGTGGTCTCGTTGTAGTTTCCTTTGGCAATCATCTCATCGTCGGAAACGTACTCTTTCACCTGCTCCCAGCCGTTATCCGGGTCAGTCCATGACACAATAACTGCATTGTATTTTTCAGATCGCTTTACAGAACTGCGTTTGAACTCACCATTTACCACATTAGCATTCGTGATTGTCGCGATCGGGTCTTGTGGCGCATCCAGCATGACAGAAAGGCGCAGGCCGTCCCACAGCGCAATTCCACGGAACATGCTCGCTATCTTGTCGAGAATGTCACGCGCGCTGGCCTGCTCTGTGATGTAAGCGTTAAGCGTCATGCGTGGCTCTTTGCCGCCGTACCCATCATCAACAAGCTGATCGCAATACTGAGACAGCACATACAGCGCACCGTCATCAACATCGATGTATCCGGCGCGCTTAGCCAGACCAAAGCGGGAGTTCTTTGCCAGTTCTCTGAACAACCAGGCAGGGTTATTTGTCCATGCCTGTTTGAAACCACCCGTCCACAATCCGGAGTAAGTTCGGGCGATTGGGTCATAATTGTCTGGTACAGACACAATCAGTCCGCGAAGATGGTAAGTGCGGCTTGGGGTGTCGGTGTACTGGTCGCGGTCAATAACGGCGCCTGCGATGGCTGAATATGGATAGCTCAGGTTGTCATCGGTGATTTCACTGTAGCTATTCCAGACAGTGCCGTTGGACAGCAAATCACTGCTGCTGTCGGGCGTAATGCGGCGAACGCGAATATCAAACGGCTTGATATCCGGAGCATCAATCAGATGGGCCTCAAGATATTCGCCTGATATCTTCCCGGTGATGGTCACGGTCTTTTCAATAACCCAGCCTGAAGCGCCAGTTCTGCTCTCCAACACCAGAGTGACGGACGTGTTTTTCTGATTGCCTTTGGTGTCCTGCTCGACCAGTCCGGTCACACCAACGTTAAACCGCACCCGGGTAACGTCCTGATCGGTTATGGTGCGAACCAGCGGAGTATCATAGGTTACTTCGGTGTTTACGATGGTGGTCGCTTCAATAGCAGAGAAGCCATTAATGGGGGATTGCGTTTCAGAGCCGGGGCGCCAGGCGACGCTGACACCATTTACGCTGACACTGCCTGTCGCATCAGTTACGGGAGTCTTATTGAGCTTGAACGATGACAGGTGTTCCTGATCAACGGGCCCATAGATAGGCCCTTCACTGATGAGATCCAGTACCCGGTAAAATTGCTTTGACTTGAGGTTATCGTCGAGGAGTTTGGGGGTTGATGCTTTGCCGCCGCCTGAAGACATAATGCCACCTTAGCTAATAGATTCCGTCCAGTCCTGGTTGTTGCTTGTGTCGATGCCGAGTGAAATAACGTTCGAGCCGACCTCCATTTCTCCAAGGAGGAGTGGCACCGCCCGGCCCTGGCCTACCCGGTTCTCAGCACTGGTAAAAGAGTTGTTTGTGAGCGTATTGGTCTCAGCGGCTTCTGCGGAGGTTTTGGTTTTCATGTTGCGTGACATGTAGACCGAGTAAGCTACCGAAGCCACGCTGACAGCCACCGCAATCCAAGCCGCAGCAGCGGCAGTGATGGCACCTTCAACTACCGGCACAAACAGGACTATAGAACCATCTTTCAGGTGGCGATCCAGATGCCATTGCATGGCCGACACCTCAACATCCTCGCCCGCTACCCGCACACGCAGCTTTGTATTGAGAAAGGCTTTTTTGAATTCGAAATCCTGCGCCAATAGGAGGCGTAATCCCTGCGCTGGAGTATCTACGTTCAGGGATATCTGGCGGTAAAATCGGCGTAGATTGCCTGCAAATTTAAAGATGAGCACTGTTCGTGTCTCCAGATTGAATGCGTCTGCTTGATGTATGCCGGTCGCATTTGTTCTCGTCTGCTGAGGTGTCCGGCATGGTCATGGTGAAGCACCAGGTTGTCATGAAGGAGAATCATTGAGTGGCACGGGTCGGCGCCGGGGAATGGCTGTCTGATAATGACGTCGCCTGGTTGTGCATCCTGCATGGATACCTGATAGAAGCCATTGACCTGCATATTGGCGAGATAGAGATTTTCTCCCCGCAACCACCATCCGTTAGTCCTCCCGAAGTCCGGCAGGTCGATGCCGCAAAGATGATATGCGTCCCGGAAAAGCGTGTAGCAATCCATAATGCCGTGGTCGAACCTGCGCCCCAGCAGGAGTGGCACAGGCCTGTATTTCCTCAGTTTCCCGCCAGATGCAAGCCACCATGGCAGCCCCGTCATTACCTGCATCTGCCGGTCAGCACCAGAAAGCGCTGGCTGGCTTTGCGGATGCGAATGGAATACTGCGATAATCTCCCCTTTTTCCTCCGCTGCAAGCCAGTCGTCGTCACTTATGCGGAAGTGATGCCAGGGCTCCGGATGCACATTCCGACAGCGAAACACACGCTCGTCATTCAGGATTAACGCACACACTTCATCCTGCGACGATGCCGCATAATCGAGTAGTTCTTGCATCAGGAGACCTTTTGAGAGCCGGGGAAACTGCTTATAGGCATTGGTTCAGGACGTGGGTAGCGAAACCGGCAACCGGTACGACGGTGGGAGCATTTATCCTTCGCTGGATCAGTGGTTGGGTTGTCACGCTCATCTGCAACAGGCGGCCCGTCATATCCACACCCGACGCCGCGATACTGCCACTGGCATACGTCGGCGAGAATAGTACGGGCCGGGATGATGGCGTTGTCGCAGTCAATCGGTGTCGCCAGCGTGTAGGTCACCTGCTCGAACGTCTCTTCCGTCATCTCTTCAACGACGTATCGGGAAACAGCTTCCTGCGTCGGGTCGGCATCAGGGTTCCCGTTCGGGAAATTTACCGCGTCCAGGTATTTCACCGGAACCTGTCTTCGGGTGATGACTACTCCCAGCATGTCATCAAAGTCATGGTTGATGCCAGTCAGTAAACCGGTAACGTTCGCCACCGCCATAGACGGGCGGGCGTAGGTGCCCTCGTTCTTTGACTCGAATCCCTCCACCGCTATCGGATATGCCTGATACTGATTCCCCTTCCAGATCACATTTCCGTAATATCCATTGGTGCCGGAATGGAACCTGATAAGGTCTCCGCCAAAGGGTTGCAGGTCGGCTTCGAACAGGTCGATAAACGCGCCTACTCCAGCGTCGACGCTATCAATAATCATACTGGCTGGTATGTCGCGCACGGCAAACTCCCATAAAAAAAGCCACCAAGTGGTGGCTACTGTTTGAATATCAGGATGTTGCTTACTGATAACCCTGGTTAACGTGTAAGCTCAGCCCGTCAGTGGTGGGACACTGACGTAACCATCGAAGGGGGATGGCTGATTACCTCTGATAAAGGAAAAATAATGTCAGAATTGAAATTAAACGCTATTGACTTTATTTCTTTTGCGGTCGCTGGAAATACATTTAAATTAAAAGCTAATTTGATTGGCCCTAATGACAAGTTTCATTCGGTAAACCTAGATATAGCGCCAGATGAGATAAAGAATAAAACCATCGGTGAGATTGAAAAACTTGCTATTCAAGCCTTGCGTTCAGCTTGAATTACGGCAATTTGATCTAATTTCGCAGTGATTTGATTATAAGCACAGGTGTGAGCGCTAATAACTTCTTCCATCTGTGCTTTCATTGAATCAACCATAGCCTCTAACTCTTCAACACGTTGTTCTAAAGTCATAACTGTCTCCCGCCTTTCGGCTTATCGTGGTACTTGTTCAAAAGTGGCCGTCAGTTCAAACAGCGGCCCGGTCTTTGTCATATTCCAGGATCGGCAGACAAACAGCGCCTGCACTCCGGTATCCGATGGCGTCCAGTAGAAAGACTGCACCGCCATACGTGCCTTGAGGAAAGCATCGACAGCTTTCGCAGCATTAGGCCTTGAGCATTTCGCATCATCCACGCCTGTGAATGTCAGCGAGTATTTATCCATCAGATGGTTAATGCCCTTCGTTTGGCGCTGCTCATAACCATCACCAAGCTTAACAACAGCGACATTAGGCGTCCGTTCTGCCGAGTAGCCTTTCTGTGGTGACCAGGTAAATATCTCTGGCACGATTACCTCCGTAGTAATCCATTCGGACGCTGCTGGTCTCGGATGGTGTTCAGGCTTACCTGCTTCATCATCTGCGACATCTTCGCCATGGTGGCATCATCAATGCCACCAGTTGTGTTGATTTCAAAGGTGATGTGCTGGACGACGCTACCGCCAACACTTCCACTACCCTGCATATCCCGGTTGCTAATCACCCGCCCATTGTCACCCGGTATCATGTACTGACTGCCGTTGCTGGCCTGGTAGATTTCTGGCTTCCCGCCTTCACCCACTCGGTACATTGAGTTGGCGCTGACGGGTCCGCCGTGCTCGCGGGCGCCAGCAACCGCCATCCCTTTAGCTGCCAGGAGTGAGCCAGCATAGGCCGTCTGACCAACAGCAGCAGCACTCCCCATTGTTGCAATAGAAGCACTCATTGCCGCAGGAGCCCATGCCGAAGCAGCAACAGTGGCCTGAGCCATCGTGGATGCAAGTGATGCAGTCGCAGCGGCCTGCCCCATTAACTGGCTCTTGACCCACTCAATCCCCATTTGCACCAGACTACCGACAACGCTGTTGAGGATTGTCGTGCCGATATTGGCGAAGGATTCTTGCAGGCTTTGCGTGCCGTTAATTAGCCCCGTAATCGCGCTGGTTGCCCCCCCCTGCAAGGAGTCGATTGCAGCGCCAAGCATATTGTTGATCTCGCTCTGCTGCTGCCATTCCTCCCACATTGCGGCCATGCGTTTCTGGTGATACTGATCTTCAATCCCTGCGCGTACAGCCTCGGCCTCTGCAATCCTTTGTGGGTAAAGTTGCACATACTCATCAAGCTGCGCCATTTGCTGCGCGTAGGTGTTATCTACTGCGGAAACTGGTGATACCTGCCCTTGCAACCCGGTAAAGTTTTGTCCGGCCTGCGTGCGCTTCCTTTCCTCTTCTGCCGCTGCTTTGGTTGCCTGTTGTATTTTCCAGATGGACTCCGCTTTCTGTTCCGCTTTGGCGATCTGCTCTGCTGATGCTTTGTTACCAAGCGCAACAACAGCATCGTATTTCGCTAATTCGAGCGAGCCATCGGCGTAACCAGTGTTCAGGCGATCGAGAGCGGCTTGTTGGCGGGTAAGGGATTGGGCGGCTTCATCAGATGATTTTGTTTTCTTATTGGCGTCCTTCCTTGCAGCGGTAACACGCTCTGTTTCAGCATACACATTTTGCAGCACCCCAACGAGCTTATCGCCCTTGGCGATTCCGGCATCCTCTGCATCATATTGAGCCTGTAATCTCGCCCTCGCCTCACCTTCCAACTTTGAGAGTGCAAGGCGGCGTTCAGCGTTCTGGATTAACTTTTTGGCTTCCGGTGACTCTTCAGGTTCCGCTGGCTGATCTTTCCCAACGCTTGCAGCTTTTTTGTTGAGCGTGTCCAGCACCTGAATAGTAGATGCCATCGCAGATATAGCAGCTTCACTCGCTCCTGGTATTTTGTTGCGCAAGTTATTAGCAAGAATGTTGAATGCCTCTTCGGACTCTCTCGCCTTTTGATTTAACTGCTCCTGAATAAGTGATTGCTGTTCGGTGGTGCGGTTTAGTTTATCAGTGGCATCGCTGACATCCCTTTTTCTTTGGTTTAATGTTTGCAGCCATTCGTTGGCTTTTTTTACATAACCGTTGTTTTTATCCTGTTCCACCCCGAATTGTTTTGCCAGGCCAATGTATTTGTCATATTCAGTCTGAGCATCCCTTACCGAATCATTCAGGTCGTCTATATGATCCTTTTGCGCCGCGACAGATTTTGCTACATCAGCAAGAGTGCCAGTAAGTTGCACCTGATTCATCTCTTTCATTTTGGCAATAACGCCATCGAGTGAATCTGCGTAATTAATCGCCTCCTCTTTTGCCTGCTGGGCTTTCTGCGAGAAATAGAAGATCGCTCCGGCTGCGAGCATAGCAGCACCAGCAGGACCACCTATGAGAGCAAGTGCTCCACGAGCCATTCCGATACCAATGGACGCAGCGCGGGCAGCCGTCTCTGCGCGGGCAGATGCCGCAGCCTGGGCAGTTTCAGCCTCAGCAAGGGCAAGAGATGCGGTAGTAGCCCGGGTTTTCGCGGCCACAAGAGCATCCATTGCCAGCATCTCTGCAGCGCTACCTTTTGCCACGTTATATTCAGCCTGTGCTAAGGCAAGTGACGAAAGTGCAGCCTCCTTATCAGCCAGAGCTTTGCGCTGAACAGAATTAGCGGCTACCAGAGCAGCCTGCGCCGTCTGATTGTCGGCCACAACCTGCTGACGGGATGCTGCGATATCAGCAATTTTCGCTGAGGTGGCCATAGTCAGCGCACCGACATATCGCGCGCCCATTACGCCAGCTACAATCGTGAGCGTAGTGCTGAGAACGTCAAGGTTTTCACTGAGAGAAATTACTGAATCACTGAATATTTTTACGCCAGTTTTTACTGTGGCATTCTCGCCAAAGAATTTCGTGATATTGTTGTTGGCAATTTCAAGAGACTGGCTGATCGTCGCAGTAGTTTTAGCGAACTCCTGTCCAATTTTATCGCCCTGAGAGAGCAGGCCATTAACGATCACCTCAGTGGTTAACTTGCCCTCTGCAGCCATGTTTCTGAGCGCCCCGATGCTGACATTCATAGAGTCAGCCAGAGCAATCATGAGCCGGTTCCCCTGCTCGTTCACAGAGTTAAATTCATCACCCCTCAATGCTCCGGACGCCAGCCCCTGAGCAAGCTGAATGATTGCATTGCTTGCCTCCTCGGCTGTTGACCCTGACACCACGAAACCCTGGTTAATAATGGTTGTCAGCCTGGTAATGTCCTCTACACTGACGCCATAACTTCTTGTTGAACGCTCCAGACGCGCATAGAGTGTGGCCGTGGCATCAAGACCTGAGCGAGTCTTTTGAGAGATGTCAAAAACACGCTCTGTGACATCAGCCAGCGTTTCAAACGGCGGTACGGAATCCCTGACGGCATTTGCCAGTTTATTGCTGAGGTCCTGCCATGCCTGAGCATATGCGCCAACCTGCTGGACAGAAAGAGCGGCAATGAGCGCTTTCGCGACGCCAGTTAAGCTGGACATAGTGCCTTCAATCGAAGACAGAGAGCGTTCGGTGCGGTTTAAACCAGCCTCAAGACGGCCCATACTCCCATTGAGGCCATTCAGCGCATCATCAATATCCCGACGACCTTGAAGAAGGCGAGCCGTGTCCATATCCACTTCGTAAACGATCGTTCCAGCGCTGACGGTACCAGCCATATTGTTTTCTCCTGGCAATAAAAAACCTCGCCTGAGCGAGGTTTGATATGGTTTTATTGTTGGTTAGTTGCAGGTGTTTTCCCATGAGTCATTAAACTCCTGGCTATCGTCATCTATTACGGAGTGCCCGTTGGTAGATATATACCTTGAATTACCTGCATAAGCGCCGAAACTATTTTTTGCATTTACGTACCCACAAACTGCACCACCCTTGCCGATCTTCTCCCCAGAGAACTCAGCAGATGATGAGTCTTTGAGCAATCCCTTCACTGACTCTTTTGCATCGTAGTATCGGATTGCACGCCCCTCCTCCTGAGCTGTTTCTTGTTTTTTTAAGTCGCTCTTCAGGTCTTCATATTGCTTTCTTTCCGCGTAAGCATCACCAAAAATAGGGGTTTGGGAGTTGACCCAAAAAAGAAATCCCACATTGGCAGCTAATGATACAGCCAAAAAACCAACGGCGCAGAATCGTAAAGTTCCACGCCTCTCCGCCTGTGTAAGACGGGAATTAAACGCCGCCTTCTCGCCTATTTTTCCAAATCCAAAGCCAATGATAATGAAAGTTGCAATTATGAAGACGAGAGATAGTGGCTCTCTTGCTGCGAAGGTGCATGTAATTACTAATGCAATAAAACCCAGCGCCACAAATATCTTGTTCATATCCCTATTCCCCTTTGGTAAAAATGAACATCCTACCCAGGAATAGCACAGGCGCAACGGAAAAGGATGATTTATTGTTCTCAGGGTATCGTTGTATAGAAGGTCGGTTACTTCTTTTTCGCATTCTCGCGTCGAACTGCCTGTTTAGCCAGATATTCATCGGCGATGCTGTCGTACTCTTCGCGAGTAAAGCCTTTCTGGTCAGGATATTTAGCCGCCAGCAGCATCTGAAATTCGGTCATCGTTAACTGAGAGGCTTCAGTGCGGTTCATTCCGAAGTGGCTGCGAGCTGCGCTGATGTAGTCGAATGCTTTAAACTCTGTAGTGCGCTCGCCTGTTTCATGGCGCTGCAACTGGCGAACCTTGGCTTTTCCGACGATGCCGTGCTGCATGAGGTGCTTCGCCAGCACGATGATGTCGTTCTTCGGCATCTGTCCCGGTCGGTATACGACGCAATGCCGCCATCCCTTCCATTCGCCGATCATAGGCGTCAGGTCTTCCTCGCAGCACGCCTGAAGCACCAACATGCACGTTGATAAAAGCTTCTCAGTAGCGCGGTTGAATGATGGAGATAGCCATTCAGGAAATCCTCCCAGCGTGCCAGCGCACACATCAATGAGCTGAGCGACATCATTGCCGTGGATGGTGGCGTACGCCTGCACAATCTCTTCCGGAGTGCCGATCCTGGTCATGGCCTCGAATGAAGGCCGCAGCAGGTAATCTCTCCCACCTTCGCGGCTGTCGCTGATAGAGATTTCGCCAATATCGGTTAAAGCGGTCATAGGCCTTCCAGTAAACGGTCATTATCAAGGGCAGCACGCCGCCCTTTGGAATGTCCGTTAGGTAACGGTAACCGTATGTACGGCCACAAAGTTTCCGTCTTCGGTGTTGATGATGATCTGCGCGCTGCCGGTGGCGACGCGCGTCACGGTAACGGTGTTGCCAGATGCGGTGGCAGTTGCTTTGGTTGGATCGGTTGATGCGACGGTGAAATCTTTGTTCGTCGCGCCGGTTGGAGCGATATTCACCGTGAAGGTGCTGGTACCGCCTTTCGCGCCTGTGCTGGTAGCTGGGGTAACAGTTACGCCGGTTACCGCCACCGCCGTCACTTCGTTAACTTCGATGGTGCTCGCGTCACCGACTTTGAACTCAGTGGAGAACGTGACGATGTCGTTCGTGCCACCGTCAGAGCTCAGCGCCGTGATGTTCATGTAGCCGATGAATTCGACCGGGCCGTAGTCCATGCGCACCCAGATACCAGGCTGGCGCTTGGCCTTCAGCTCATCAGCGAAATACTTGATGAACTTGCCGACACCGTACTGATCCAGCTTGTCCTTCTTGCGCACTTCACCTTCAAAGCTCAGGGTGAAGTCACTGTTGGTGATGATGGTCTCGACATAGCCGCCGCCGTCATCCGCATCAGAGGTAACTGAGTTCGGGTTGAAGTCGAAGCCCTTCGACGTACCAGCGGCCAGCGCCATCCACTCACCTTCGAGTGGTTTGACGTCCGGGCAGCCATCGGCGACTTCCAGCACGACCGCACCGCCGAACAGGCGCTCGTTCGAGTTCTGGCAATTAGCCATGTGAAACTCCTCTTTGACGTATAAAAAGAAAACCCGCCGGAGCGGGTTATTGGGTTGGGAATGGCTAGTCGCCAAACGTGCAGGCAAATTGCAATCGGAAGACTATTCGCCCTTCTTCTGTGAGCACCGGAGAAGGAACCGAGCCCATATTCTGGATGTAACCGACACACTCGTCAGCCATTGGATTATCCTTGACGTAATCAACGATACGGTTAGCCGCATCCAGAGCTTCTTTGCGCTTATCTTTAGCGCCTACGACGTCAACAAGTACGTGATACTCAGCGCCGAGGTTGGTTCGAATTGGCGGCCCGTTATTTGGCATGAAGACCATGATCGCCTTCGACAGGTCTTTCGGGTCGTCGTACATCAGCTGCTGCACCGTGAAACCTGTCGTTAGCCCGGCGTCGCCGAACATATTTCGCACCCGTTCGTGCATCATGGGTGTCATAGTGAAAGCTCCTTACGCACAACATCATCGATGGCAGATCGCTCCTCTTCAAACCCAAGAGTGAGGAATTCCTTTTTAGCAGTTGAGCGACGGAACCTCTGCGGGTTGGCCGGGTCATGAACATAAACGGCATAGTTGGTCGAGTAACCTACCCTGCCTGTAATTACCGCTCCGTCAGTTACGATTTCGCGAAACTGGCTATTTAAAAGTGCTGAGGTGTCGATCGGTGTGTAGAGCGCCGATCTTGCCGCTCCCAGAATCATCGCCGACTGGAGCGCTCGAATGACTTTTCTACCCTGAATATCATTCAGAATTCGGTCAATATTGCGCTCAACACGTGCAGTGCCACGCACTTTGATGCCCATGGCTACACTCCCGTAATTATCGCCCAGTCATCTTCCAGACCGTCGAGAGTGTCGTTCCAGCGCGTAACGTGACGAACCTCATCGGCACCTGCCACGACCGGGTCTGTTTCTGTGCTGACGCCAATCAGGATGTAATCGCCCTCATCGGCCAGAGCGTAAGCCGTGAAAAAGGTGTTTTTGACTACAACCTCTTTGCCAATGGAGCCGAGCTTTGCCGACAGTCCGCCGATGTAGTCGCACATGATGGTTTCAGGCGGTTCATATGGGTCGACAGGATCGCCCCACTCGTCATTACCGCCCGCGCCCTTACGCCATATCGTGCACGGCTTGTTGTATGACCATGAAGCAGTAGACGACATCAGCCCTCCTTCCAGCGCAGCACCTTAGCGCCGGTCGCCCGGATGCGCGGGCAGTTGATGAACCACTCGCCGTCCGATTTCACGTAGCCGGTAGTCTCCCGCCAGGTATCGGTCATCACCCAGACGCGGGTGAAAGAACGCGGCAGCCCGTGCTTAACTGATTTCCAGTTCATGGATTTCACCCAATAAAAAAGGCCACCAGTGGTGACCTTGATTGCTAATGCTAAGGCTTAAGTTCTGCCGTGATTTGGATGGTAACAATAATCTCGCTCAGCTTTCTTTCTCGCCGCATTGGCATCTTCGCGAGTCAAATGCGACCCAAGGCTGACTCTTTGACCTAAATGGACAATGGAAGCTCGCCACTTGCCAGTTTCTTTGTCGAGCCAAACCCCTTGAGAGCCGCTTGTGTTGTTTTTTGCGGTTTTCGAGTTTTGCGCATTGGTGACAAAATCTACTACACGGAGGTTGCAAAGCCGATTGTCATCAGTCATTCCGTTGATATGATCGATAAAACCTTCAGGATATTCGCCGTGCGTTAATGCCCAAATTATTCTATGGGCCTTATGTGGCGTTCCCAGAAGCTTAATAACTCGATAGCCTTTCGCGTCAACAGCGCCAGCCTTATTGCCCGCGTGCCGATTATTCCAGTTTTGACACGCTGACTCATTTTTGAAATGACTGTTGGGGCGGAGCTTCCAATAAATATCCCCCGTGCCGGCCTCATAGGTGAAGCATTCACGGAGAAAGTGGACATCAATTTGTTTTGATGAATTCATGTAAACCTCACAGTAGGTTTCACAGATGATGTGGTGCGGCAGGGAGGTCTGTGTTCCTCCTTTTCGACTGGCCGGTCTAGCCGCTTTTTCATTTTACCGCTTTCAGCACCCACCAACAACGAGAAACAACCCAACCTTCTGCCCGACATCAATTGGTAAATCGGACGTGCAGCCAGACGTATCCAGCGCCAGTAGAGCGTCACGCATGTTGAGCACGCTATCGCTGTAGTCAAACGAGCGAGAGGCACCGGACGGAGCGCCCTGCGACTTAATCCGCTGCGTATAGGCCGTCAGGGCCATCAACGTGACAGCGTATACCTGAATCAGCACCAGATCGCAATCGTCGTAACCGGCAGCAACCAGGCAGGGCTCAATCTTCGCCATCTTGCACAGGTAGGCGTCGATCATGAAGTCAGGGACTGTGGTATAGCCGAGCGCAGACAACTGCTGTTTAACCTGCGCCGCCGTTATCTGCACTACAGCCATGTTTTATCCTCGCCTGAGTAACCCAATTCACCTAGGAACGCCTGCACGTCTGCCGCTGTGATTGGGTCAGCCATGGTTATTTCGCCTTCTTGGTTGCTTCCGCCAGTGCGGCTTCTGCCTCTTCAGCGCGTTTGTTCGCCGATTCCAGCTCAGCCGCA
>NZ_POVL01000077.1 GCF_002939185.1 Enterobacter sichuanensis
GGAGGTGATTTTTCAGGCATTGAGCGTCAGCAGAATATACTGAGTTCTGTTCCCTGGTGCTTCCTCGCTCACTCGGGGCTTCGCCCTGTCGCTCGGCTGCGGCGAGCACTGCTGGCTCGAACACATCCGTGGCCGGAAGATACTAATCCCCCGAGACGCTCTCAGGTACCCACTACTGCGAGACAACCCCCACGAAGATTTCTATCGTCCCTGCAGACATACTCGAATCGTTTTTATTAACCCTGGCTCCCGTCGTGACAGAACACTACTTCCTGTAAAAGGGGGACTAAGGCCCCTGAGTCACACACCTGAAATTAATAATGCGGAGTTTTACGATAATGTCATTGCTAGAAACTTTCCTGACCGCTTCTCCCGCTTCTCAGGGGGCAACAATCCTGTTCCTTGCCATGCTGATCTACTGGCAAAAGCGATAAATCCATGCGGGCTGGCCTTTGGCCAGCTTCGCTGTATAAGGGGAAAAATGCGGCATATCCAGGCATTTCACTAGGCAATTTGAATTCAGATATCTATGCTTGGGATCCGGACAACAGGAGGTAACAAGATGAAACTTCAAGATATACAGATAGATAATACCGTAAGGAGTGGCCTTAATTCTTTCACTGGTGGGGTGATTATTCGTGATACAAAGGTATTGATCACGCTCAATCTCCCGGATGGACAGAAAACCACTATTGAGGGGGAATGGCGGCATATGTCAGACGCCAACAGATTGTCAGAACGTATTACGATGCTTCAGCATGCGATCTATGAGCAGTATGAGGAATACAGAGCAGATATTCCCGTCAGCTGGTCCAGATAACGTCTGACAGACCTCACCGGCGAGCAGGACGTTTGCCAGCATCATTCTCCTAAGCACTTAAATATTCCCTTTCAGCATGGCTACCGCATCCGCTTCGGGCATCTGAAACTGCACCCGGTGCCGTGCCGCGACATCGAGCGCAAACACCTTCGTATAGACCTCCGTGGAACTGATCGATTTGTGGCCCATCAGGCTCTGCAAAACCTTCAGTGGTATGCCGGCGTACAGCATATGCATCGCGTAGGAGTGACGGAACGTATGGGGGGTAACCGGTACTGAGAACGTCACCCCGTCGGCCGCTGCGGCCTCCACCGCTTCGCTAAGCCAGGTGCGCACGGTACGGTCTGTGATCTCCCAGATACGTGCCTTCTCCATTCTGCCGGTGCGCTTGTTTCGTCTTTCCAGCGGAATTTTCAGGGTGGCCACCATCATCTGCAGCTGGCTGACATAGTGGTGATCGGAAAGGGGAACCAGACGATGGATCTGACTGCCTGCGGGGGCACGACCTGCCGTCCTGGTCGCTTTCTCGGTACGCTGCTTGAGCGTGGCCAGCTGCACGAACGGATACGGCGGCGCCAGCGAAAAATCCCCCCGGGTCAGCGCGAGCGCTTCATTAATGCGCGCGCCGGTGTTCCACAGCGTCGCCAGCAGCATCTTGCGGTGAAGATCCGGCACGTAATGGAGCAGGGCGCTGACTTCCGGCGCCAGCAGGTATTTCGGCAGTTCATCCTGCACGAGCGCCATCTGGCGCAGGGCGAGGGCGGCAGGGTAATCGATGGCCACCGGGAGCAATGTTCCGGGAGATGCCGGAGATCCAACTGGAACCAGGTTATTCATAATTTCTTTTAACTTTTTTCTTTGCCGAGAATTTTATTCGTAATATTACCGGAGTCAGGATGACTAACCAGCCAGCGACGGCCAGCCAGAAAACAGACGAAGTCGCAAACAAAACTACCCCGTCAATGACGGTAGACACGATATTTTCGGGCACAGGTTTCACTCCTCTTCAGTGGGTGGCTATGGAACGGGAACATTCATGACACCAACATCCAGTAGATAAAGCACAGAAAACCCATCCCCCATCCCCAGAACAGGATCTGGCCGCGGTATTTATCCCGCAGGTTAAAAAAGGGATGTGCCTGCAGGTCAACGAGCTCCTCACTTTGCGAGGCAAGCTCCCTTTCCAGCTCCAGGATTCTTTTCTGCGACTGAGCACACAGGGTAGCCAGCCGGATGACCCCGGTTGCCCGTTGCGCCACCTCCAGGTCTGAATCCCCGCTCTGCGGCAGAGACAGTTTTTCTGCCCGCAGTGGCAGGGCGTCACATTTCTCGTCCGGGAGCTGGCCCCCTTTCCTGTGCAACAGATGATAAAATGGACGATTCTTAAGTGAAGTAATTAACTGTTTTTGCGACCGTTTTTTGCCTTCGAGCTGCACGATTTTTTCCTGCAGCCCGCGATAACAGTCTTCCAGCCGGCGTACCGCGGATACCAGGGGCTCCACCCGGAGCGTTGAATACCTGCCCCGCGGCAACTGTAGTTCGTCTGCCCGCAGCGGCATTGAGCTGGTTTCCCCGGCCGGGAACCGGAAACCCATTGCGTGCCACAGTCTGTCCCTCCGGATCTTGTTTTCTTCGTTTTTTTCATCAACCTGGGAAATTTCAATCGGCAAAACCCTGGTTTCTGGCGGAAGGCCTCTGGCCCAGAGCACAAACTGCTGCGTGATCCAGCTACCCAGGCCGTGTCCCTGCAGGCGGCGTTCCAGTCTGAACTCATCTGTAAACAGATGCAGGGCCTTCTGTTGAGGCCAGTAGATTGCAGTGAAAGTCTGAGTCTTCGTCTGTTCGGTATCGGCCAGGTACAGTGTCATTATGCAGGAGACCCGGTACAATCCGTCGGGAAAATGGTCAGAAGTTGCCCCCCACGATTGCTCCCTGCTCAGAATGACGACCAGATTTTCCTCCTGGCGGGTACTGTTATTTGTAATGATCTTCGGCAATGTCACGAGCCACATTGTTTTGTCCATAACAGTCCGGGTCACGAAGTCGGTCATGTTTTTTCCCTGGAGGGTTATACCCCGGTGCTGTCAGCAGTTATCGGATAGGGGAGTGTCCCCTGACCCCACGAAAGCCTGCAGGGCATCCGCTCTGGAGGGCAGTTCAATACAGTCCCCGTGCAGTGGGTTAATTTCTTCGTCAATGGCTTCGTTGTAAAGCATGCGAAGCCGCCACCCCTTCATCGGGAGAGAGTTCTGTATGGCCAGCACCATCCCTTCCGGCGACAGCAGTTCACGAAGGGTGTAGCAGGCCCCGATCCGGGTCGAGTCCCGCAGCCACATCACGGGGTATTCACTGACCAGCTGGTCATACACGCATTCTGCCGTATGGAAGTAATTCTCATCCGCCCTGCATAAATCACACATAATCCTTCCTTAACTGAAAATTCCGCCTGTAAGCCTTGTGAAGCCATCATCAGAACAGTGAACAATACAGTTTAAAGACCTTATCGATGAGGCAGGCTTTCCACGGCGGACCGCTGTGTTCAGACTGCGACAGATGGTAGTCTCCGGTGAGCACCCAGAACTCAGGCTGGCCTGATTGTTCTGCCACCATTCTGCCGTTTCGTTTGAGAATTTTGGGAGATCGCCATTCCTGACGCCGCCGGGCTGTCTCGACGGGGCAGTCCTCATTAAGGCCAGAGTAAAGCCACAGCTCCTGGTGGCCATATACATCCTCAAGCTCCCGGACCACATCGTTAAATGATCTAAATGTTGGTTTACCCATACCTCGCCTAAAAGCTTCGTTTTGACATCCTCCCTGTCTTTCAGGGCGGGGAGGCTGTCAAATTCCCCAGAACATCAGGTTTATCGCATTTTTGATGTCATTTTCCCGGTGGCTGAGATCGGCCACTTCCTCCCCGGTGACGGAGGCCGTGACGCTGGCCATGTCCGTGGTCATCAGGCGGTAGCTGTCGTCCCCGATGTGCACCACCGGATAGAGTTCACGGGAGACCTTATCCGACAGCAGCCGGGCGCTGGCCAGCGGGACCACCATCCGTCGCCCGGGGGTATCGATGATGTCACTCTGCACATCCACGAACAGACGATAGCGGCTCTCTCTTTTATAGGCATAAACCTTAAACTGCATCTCACCAGTCCCTGTTTTCGTCGGCGAATGAACCGTTCATCTCAATAAAGCGGGCAACCTCGGCCATCCCTTCCTGATTTTCGGCCTGCCAGCGTTCGGCACGCAGACGACGGGCCTCATTCTGCATGGCCCTGTTCACCAGGCCGGAGATATTGACGTCCGCGGATTTCAGTAACTGATAACTGTCGCTGTCTATGGTGACGGTGATGCGCTGCTTCATGATGCACTCCGGAATACATACTAATGATATGTATATCAGTATAGCTTAATGATGCAGCTGACACACGCCAGACAGAAACATACTGTTATGTCGCCATTCATTTCACACCGTGAAATTCACATACACAATAATCACCAGAGAGATAACAAGCAGCCATACAGCCACGCCGTTAAATTACCGGACGGCCGTTCCGGTTGGATCCGACTTTTCGCACTTTATGAAGTTTCCGGAAGTTTACCACGGTCAGGGAATAAGTAAAGCGGCGTTTTCCGGTGGTGAGCAGGCGGTCGCGGGGCAGGGGAGGGACACAACATATAGCGTTACAACCAGCTGAGAACACCGCTAGATATTGTGTTTCCGGGCCGCTGCGCCCCGGCGGGGCTGAAGCAGATCCGGAACTAGCTTTTTTCGGATCTGACCGGGAAAAGAGAGAATACAACATAGGTTCAACATATCCATATGCCGGGCATCTGCATAGGTGTGGCATACGCATATACTTACCATCTGCATATGCTATGACTATACATATGCTTTGCATCTGCATATACTGAACATAGTCATACAGGCCGGTCGGCCAGGAGGAAATGATGAGAACTGTATCCATTTTTAAAAACGGCAATAACCGCGCCATTCGTCTGCCCCGCGATCTGGATTTTGAGGGAGTGAGCGAGCTGGAGATCGTCCGGGAAGGGGACAGCATTATTTTGCGTCCCGTCCGGCCGACCTGGGGCTCGTTCGCGCAGTTCGAGAAGGCAGACCCGGACTTTATGGCGGAGCGCGAGGACGTTGTCAGCGACGAAGGACGATTTAACCTGTGAACAAGACCTATATGCTCGACACCTGTATCTGCTCGTTCATCATGCGCGAGCAGCCGGAAGCCGTCCTGAAGCGCCTGGAGCAGGCGGTGCTGCGCGGCCAGCGCATCGTTGTCTCGGCCATCACTTATTCTGAAATGCGCTTCGGGGCCACCGGCCCGAAGGCCTCCCCGCGCCACGTCGAGCTGGTCGACGCGTTCTGCGCCCGCCTCGATGCCATCCTGCCCTGGGATCGCGCTGCGGTGGACGCCACCACGGAGATTAAGGTGGCGCTGCGAATGGCCGGGACGCCGATCGGCCCGAACGACACGGCCATTGCCGGGCACGCCATCGCCGCCGGTGCCGTGCTGGTGACGAATAATACGCGGGAATTTGAGCGGGTACCGGGTCTTGTGCTGGAAGACTGGGTAAGATAACGCTGTAAAACAAAACAGGCGGTCTGGCGCAGCCGGACACTCTTTCAGTCAGCGGTATATAAAGGAATAAAAGATGCCTCTGATCACGCGGCTTATGCTGCAAAACTTTAAAAAGTTTCCGGAACTGGACCTGCGCTTCACTCATGACCGTAACATTCTGGTCGGGGACAATGAGTCCGGGAAAAGCACGATTCTGCTGGCCCTTGACCTTGTGCTGAGTGACAGCCGGCACCGGGTCGAGGCATTGGGTGTGGAATCGCTCCTGTCCCAGTCAGCAGTAAGGCAGTTTCAGGAAGGTGAGCGCCGCGCCGATCAGTTACCCGTGCTGACAGCTGACGTTTTCCTGAGTAATGGGGGAGATCCTGACCTGAACGGCAGGCAAAATCTGGCGGGTATCAATGCGGATGGTCTCAGAATGCGTATTGCACCAATGACGGAGGAATACGGCCAGGATATTCACAATGTACTACAGCAGGATCCCGATAATTTTCCCTATGAATACTATTCCGTGCGGTTCAGCACCTTCTCCGGTGGTCATTTCGCCAGCTTCAGACGCTATCTGCGCCATCTGCTCTTAGACAGTGCACGCATCGATAACGAGCACGCCGCACAGGAATATACGCGCACAGTTTACAGCGTCAATGTGCCGGTGGCCGATCGGTACCGGCTTGAAAACAGTTACCGGCAACAGAAAATGCACTTCTGCACCCGGCATCTGTCAGCCATAAACGACACGCTGGAAACGTATCAGTTTGGCGTGCGTTCCGGTGCTAAATCAGGGCTTGAGGCGAATCTAGACATTACCGAGGACGGTATTTCCATTCGTCACCGTGGAAAAGGAAGGCAGTGCTTCATCAAAACGGAGTTTGCGCTGCAGCGGCATCAGCAGCAGGGAGAGCTCCACGTACTGTTGCTTGAGGAGCCGGAAAATCATCTCAGCCATGTCAGTATGAAGAGGCTGGTTAATCAGCTTGCCACTGAACGGCAGACGCAGGTGTTTATTGCCACACACAGCAGCCATATCTCCTCCCGCCTCGATCTGCGTAAGGCAATCCTCCTCGGGTCTGCCCGGCCGGTACTGATGAATGAACTTTCCGCTGAGACTGCCGCCTTCTTCATGAAAGCACCGGATAATAACGTACTGGAATTTGCGCTGGCCAGACGTGTGCTGCTCGTGGAGGGGGATGCTGAGTTTATTCTGATCGAGGCCTTTTATCGCCGCCTGTATGGCAGGGCACCGGAGGAAGACGGAGTTCACATCATCGCTATCGGCGGAACGAGTTTCCGTCGTTATCTTGAACTGGCCCGTCTTCTGGAAAATCGCGTCGCGGCCCTTCGTGATAATGACGGCAACTATCAGCAAAACTGCGATGAACGCTATGCTGACGTGATTTGTTCCCGCTCCCGGGTATTTGCTGATCGCGATAACACCCGATCCACATTTGAAATCAGCCTGTATCAGGATAACGCTGATCTGTGTGATACGCTTTTCCGCGGACCCCGCCGGACACTCACGGTGCAGGAATACATGCTGGCCAATAAGGCAGAAGCAGCATTCCGGCTGTTACAGCTGCACGCCGGAGAGCTGACCGTACCTGATTATATTCAGGAGGCACTGGCATGGATAAGAGAGTGATATTTGCGGTTGCCGGCTCGGGCAAGACCACGCTGCTGATACGACGGTTGAGTGAGGACAGGAGGACGCTGCTCCTGACCTTCACCGTGAATAATGAAGCGCATCTGCGGGCACAGATTATCAGACGTTTTGGCTTTATCCCGGAAGGGATCAGGGTGATGACCTGGTTTGAGTTTCTGCACGGTTTTTGCTTCCGGCCTTTCCTGCAGGAGCAGCTGGCATCGCGTGGCCTGAGCTTCGACCAGCCCCCACCCAGAATACCGCGCACGAATGCCCGGCATTATCAGGATCCCGCCGGACGGCTGTATCACCGGAGGCTCGCACATTTACTGACAGCCCGGGGGTTGCTGCCGGATATCCGTATCCGGCTTGCCCGTTACTATGATGAACTGCTTGTCGATGAAGTCCAGGACTTTGCCGGACATGACTTTAATTTTCTGCTGGAGCTCTGCCGCGCGGAAATCACTGTGCTCTGTTGCGGCGATTTTTATCAGCATACCTTTGATACAAGCCATGACGGCAACGTTAATTCAACGCTGCACGACGACATCACGCGATATGAGGCCCGCTTCGACGCAGCAGGTTTCGCGGTTGACCGGGACACGCTCAACCGGACATGGCGTTGCTCAGCTTCAGTGTGCGAGTTTATCACCGGGCAACTGAACATCCGTATCGCTGCCCATGGGATACATGCCTCCCTGATTGAAACGATCGCAGATACAGAGCGCTCAGCCACCCTGCACGCCGATAATACGGTGATTAAGCTCTTCTATCGTGAACATCACCGTTACGGCTGCTATTCCATGAACTGGGGCGCCAGTAAAGGGCTCGATCACTTTCAGGATGTCTGCATTGTGATGGGATCCTCCCACTGGAAGCTTCTGACCCGTCAGGAACTGGCAACCCTTCCACCGTCGTCCCGTAACAGACTGTACGTGGCATGCTCACGGGCGCGCGGCAACATTTATTTTGTTCCCGAAACTCATCTGCGCCGATTCCGAAACTGAGTTACCGACTTCTCAGTCGGGCACAAATCAGTAAAAAGCGAGGGTCATCGACGGGAATACCGGCTGGACAGGTGCGGTTCCGGTTCTCGCTTTCCGGAACCTGGCTAACAATATGTAACATTATCATTAAATACAATTATGCCAGTTATTTTTATTCGCAAAATGCTAATAATGTGGCATACACGCCAGTATGAAAACATTGTTAACTTTTTAAGTTCTGAATGGTATGTCGCTTGTGCAGTTAAAAGTGCAGATCATTGAAAGTATTGTACGGTTTTGTTGACCGGAGACTGTTTCATCGTCGCGGATAATGAGCAGAATTATCTGTCCACTATATCTGGGGCAGGCTGAAAACATGGAATGGTTGGTTATGGATGCTGAGATCCTGTCATTTATGAAACAATTTCATTTGTGGTACTGTAAAAATAGTTTTTCTGATTTACCTGAGCTGTGAATATGGCATACTGCAGATGTTACCCGGCCGCACTCATACCGGGTAACGAACTGTGTATTGTGATGATTTTTTATTACAGGGGGATGATCGTGATCAATAAGATTTGCCAGGTAATTGACGGGGAGTACGTCTGCGACATTGATATCAGTGTGGAAGAATGGAAAGCTCTGTTAATGAATGAAAAGGTTTTTGACTCTAAAAGTATTGAGGCGTTAAAAAAATGGTATATTGAACCAAATCATTCCTGCACATGTTTCGATATAGGCAAAAAGTACGAACAGCACAGTATGAGTGCTAATGGCGTTATTAACGGACTCGGTGGTAGAGTTCAAAAAGAGCTTGGCAGATTTGAAGTTAAAGGGATCGGCAATATAGCACCCGGCACAAAATTCATTACAGTCATGAAGAGTAAAGAAACCGGTGAAAAACCAAAAAGATACTTATGGACTATTCGTGATGAACTTGTTCAGGCAATTAAAGAACTGGATTTTTTTGGGTCGAAAGAAATAACCACCAATGAGTATTACTCAGACGATGAGTTGATCAACGCCATGGAGGCGAATAATACATTTGATGTCGCGCAGACATTTGAATATACAGGGGAAGCTAAACCAAAGAAACATGCAACAGAAGTAAAAAATGGCGTCTCGTACCCAAGAAGTAAAGGGGTTTCAAAAAATGCACTGAACAAAGCAGGTTACAGATGTGAAGTCGATGGCGAACACCCAACCTTCAGAAGGCGTAACTCTCCCCTGAATTATACTGAACCTCATCACATTGTACCTATGTCCAGGCAGGATGACTTTAACACTTCGCTTGACGTCGAAGAAAATATAATATCGCTGTGTTGCAATTGCCATAAGCAAATTCACCTCGGACAGGGATATGAAGAAATGCTTGAGAAAATATATAATGAGAGAAAGGAGTTGTTAAAACAGGTAGCTATCGATATATCTCTGGAGGATTTGATTCGCTATTATAAAGGACAGAACAGGTGAATGTTATTCAATAGTAATGCTTTTACCTTACTTACAGAGAATGTCATTATTTCCTGGCAGTTACCGATTTGGCGCGTAAAAATACAAAACCCGAAATTAATCGGGTTTGAATTATTTAACGATTAACAGACTCCTGTGTCCAGGAATGATGTAAAACCACGCTTATCGTGACATTTCTGCAAATTTTACTTTTGAGTATCAAGCCATTTATTCATCTGCTCAATTTCACCTTTTTGAGCTTTAATGATGTCCTGCGCGAGCTTTCTCATTTCGGGATCTTTTCCGTATTTTAGCTCAGTCTCAGCCATTGCTATTGCCCCTTCATGGTGTGCTACCATGCCTTTCGCAAAAGCCTTGTCGGGATCGGATTCATTTACAGCAGTCATCATTTTGTCATGCATGTCTTTCATGCCAGCCATATATTCCTGTGACGAAGCTGAGGTAGACATATCAGTCATTTTCATTTCTGAATGTTCTGCTGAAATCGCTGGCAGGGATAACATTAATACTGCAAATAAAGTGTTTCTGGCTTTCATAAAAAATATCCTTTTAGCGTTGATACCCGTTAACTGTAGCAGAATCTGATAAAAATGCCCCCTGTAGGGGGCAAAGATGTTGCAATATATCCGGTTACGGAAAAATCTATCAAGGAAATCAGGACTGCAAAGATACTACCATCGCCGTCAGCCTGCATTGAGCATACGACGATGCGCTTCGGCCATGGCCTGATGTGGGCCGGACTGACCGTTATTCATAAATTCATGGGCAACTGCAGCTCTTTCATGCTCATTCATTGCCGCGAATGACTTTGACGGCCCGGTAGGGGAAACGGTCTGACTTCCCATCATCCTCTGATGACTTTCCACCATTTTCTGGTGCGCATCCGCCGACCCGTTCGTCATGGTTTCATGGGCAATAATGGCCTGTTCATGCTGGTCCATACCGGTCATACGAGGAGCAGTCCCCTGGATCCCGACAGGAGCCGCAGCAGACTGCATCTGGTGAGCAGGAGCCTGTGCATTGTTGACGCGATCATGGATATTCACGGTTTCAGTGGCCCAGGCCGATGAAATTAAACCAAAGCCCAGCAAAGATGCTAATACGATATTTTTCATGATAACTCTCCATTTCTGAATTAGTGATGTCCGGGGAAGTACAACCGGTGTTTTCAGTTCCATAACTGAAACAAGTTCGGCAGCGTTTATTTCTCCGGAAGAGGGCTGGATATTCATTTCCTGGCGTACTCTGACGCCGGGTATTGATGAAGCAATCCAGCCTTCCTGATAAGTTGCACTAATTATATCGAATGGCTTCTGTTTGCTGCATGACAGGCTAATGACATCTTTGTCATTTACATCTTTATTTTCAGCATTGGGTTTCCGGGATCATTTTCTCCAGTCTGGGCACGGATAAGATAAAACGCGTGGAGCGTACGTCTGATTCCACCTGCACTCTTCCGTGATGTGCTTCCACGATTGACTTCACAATCGCAAGGCCGATGCCGCTGCCTTCTCCTTTGCGTTGTCTGGATGGATCCACCCGATAAAAACGGTCAAACAGCCTTGATAAATGTTCTTCAGGGATCGGTTTCCCCGGATTTTCAATCACAAGGTCAAAAAAGCTCTCCTGCTCTCTTATTGAGACGGTGATTGCCTGTCCCTCCGGGGTATAACGCAGGGCATTGGATAATAGATTATTGATCGCCCTTCTGAACATTTGTGGATCTCCCTCAACCAGGCAGGGCATCCCGTTAAATTTGAGCGTGATATTGCGTTCTTCGGCCCAGGCTTCGAAAAACTCGAAGACTTTCATGACTTCCGCTCTGAGGTCAAACATGACCCTGTCAGGTATCAGCTGATTATTGTCCGCCTGTGCCAGGAACAGCATATCGCTGACCATTTTGGTCATCCGGTTATACTCTTCAAGACTGGAATAGAGGACATCCTCAAGTTCCCTCTGTGTTCGATCCTGACTCAGTGCGATTTCAGTCTGCGTCACCAGATTGGTGATGGGCGTTCTGATCTCATGCGCGATATCGGCAGAGAAATTGGCCTGGCGGGTAAAGACATCCTCAATCTTTCCAATCATATGATTGAACGAGATAACCAGTTGCTCCAGCTCAATGGGAACGCGTGTCGGTTCCAGTCGCGCATCAAGATTCTCGGAGGTGATGTTTTTAATGGCATTGCTGACATTACGAAGGGGCAGGTGCCCCTGACGGACAGCGATTCGAATGATCAGAACAATCAACAGGCTTATCACGACGGCAATCGCAATCAGGTTCTTTTTCAGCGCATCGAGGTAATGGAGATGGAAATTAATGGATAGGCCAGTCAGCATGACATAGTTCTGCTGTTTGCCCTGAAATATCGCCTGACCAGAGGAGGCGATAATCCTGTATGTTTCCATCTTCATTTCGGACCCGGTATCCATCGGTCCCGCAGGATCCTCCACCGTCCAGAGAAAGACATCCCGTGCGCGGCTGTGCTCGCTAAAATCTGCTGAATTCACTGCCGGGCGTAGTGCCGCCCCCTGAGCTGAGCTAAAGAGCACTTCACCCCTGGGATTGAGGAGCAAAAGGGCAACGTTGCGGTAGCTGGCAATTGATTCCTTTATTTTGCTTACTTTTTTTTCATCCGGATCTGCCGGGGACTGGAGTATACGGCTCAGTGTGGTGCTGATTTGTTGCAGATCGCTGACATCCTGCTCGGCAAAATGCTTTTCAACAGAATGCAGCATAAACCAGGTGAAGGCGATAAACGCCAGTATTGTGGACAGGCTGATAAAAAAGGTCAGCCGCAGAGCGAGTGAGAAAGGTCGTCTGGACGGTTTGCTATGCATCCGGGATCTCCAGCATGTAGCCCACGCCCCGCACTGTCTGGATCAGTTTTGTCCCGTAATCGTTGTCTATTTTAGCGCGGAGTCGCTTTACTGCGACATCAATCGCGTTAGTGTCGCTGTCAAAATTCATGTCCCAGACCTGAGAGGCAATCAGGGAGCGGGGAAGAACTTCTCCCTGATGGCGAATGAAGAATTCCAGCAAGCTGAACTCTTTACTGGTGAGCACAATGCGGTTCCCGGCGCGGCTGACTTTTCTGGATACGAGATCAACCGAGAGGTCAGCCACTTTAAGCTGGCTTTCCGTGATCATCGTGTTTCCCCGCCTGAGGAGGGTTCTTACCCGGGCGAGCAGTTCAGCAAACGCAAAGGGCTTCACCAGATAATCGTCCGCACCCAGCTCAAGTCCTTTGACCCTGTGTTCAATCGTGCCAAGGGCCGTCAGCAGTAATACCGGCATCCCCTTTCCGGCACTGCGCAGCATACGGATGATATCCCAGCCGTTTACATCAGGCAGCATGATATCCAGGATGACTAAATCATACTCGGCTGTCATGGCAAGATGATATCCGGTCAGACCATTATCAGCGTGATCCACGACGAACCCCGCCTCTGTCAGCCCCTTGCTGAGATATTCACCTGTTTTAATTTCGTCTTCAACGATTAATATTTTCATCATGCTCCCCGGCTGGCTGCTAATGTCATTTTATTGCGCCCACGATCGTTATCAACGGATTACAGCAAAAATGACAACATTGTCATTATCCTGTCACCCGGCAAACAGAGAGCGTTCGGTAAAGTATCCCTATCAATACTCTGGACTTCGTTTGAACCATTTACCAGGTCTGCCTGTACGAGAAGCGTTATGTTCAAATTAAAATTACTCAGCATCAGTACCATATTCATCCTGGCTGGTTGTGTTTCTCTGGCACCTGAATATCAGCGTCCGCCAGCTCCGGTTCCCCAGCAGTTTTCATTGTCTAAAAACAGTCTGACGCCTGCGGTAAACAGCTATCAGGATACGGGCTGGCGAAACTTTTTTGTCGATCCCCAGGTCAGCAGGCTGATCGGTGAAGCCCTGAATAGGCTTTGTTGAATAAATCGAACTTTTGCTGAGTTGAAGGATCAGAT
>NZ_POVL01000078.1 GCF_002939185.1 Enterobacter sichuanensis
TGCGCCTGCTTCAGCTGCTCAAGGGCATCATTGAGTTTTGACTGCAAATCGGATGCACCGGATGCCACAGGCGCAGAAGGTGTCGCCACTTCAAAGACGAGCTTTTCACCCTTCTTCTCGGTGGATTTCTCTACCTTGCCCTGCTCAATCCACTTTTCAGCGATCAAGTCATCAACATCATAAACCTGTCCAGCCTCCAGCTTTTGAAGGCTGGCACCGGCAAAGAGGTTTGCTACCAATACCTTTACGAGTGCCATGTTGTTTCCTTAGCTCGAAGCGTGAATAACAGAGTAGTGGCCGTTGATGTCCTGCTTGACCATCAGGCCAGCAGCTCCCCAGGTACGCCAAACGTAATCTGAGTTGTAGTGCAGACGCGGATCGGCGACGGTGCCGAACGCCTGGCCGACGATAGGAGCAATCACGCCAGCCTGCAGCGGCACGATTACGATTTCGTTTCCGGTCAGCTCAGCATCTTCTTTGATTGCCGCGATGCCTGACAGTTTGGAGATCTCTTCCAGCACAGTGCGGAGCGAGTTCACATCGAAATACTGTTCCCAGTTGGACATGATTTCGCTGGAGACGTACCACGTCTGCTGTCCGTACTGCATGTTTTGCAGCTTGAGGACGTCACGCAGGGCGATCGCCGCGGCACGCATGGCTTTCGGGTCGGTGCTGGTTGCGAAGTTAACGGTCAGTGTCACCTGGGCCACGCGCTCATCGTGACGTAAACCCTTCCAGGTCTTGTCATCGAATTTGATGTAGTTACCGGCTGCATCACGGAAGCCTTCCCAGATGTAGTCCACATACTGTCGACGCACATCATCAACAGATCCGGCCTGAGCATCCGCCAGGGATGAGAGAGCAGATCCTTTGTTAAATACCGGGTCACGCCAGTTGAACTTAAAGCCGCTGTCGTGGATCGGCACCATGGTGCCATCGAAGGTGTAGGACTTCGCATCCAGCGCAGCGCCAATCTGACCTGACATGGAAGTGTGCGCCCAGCCACGGCCGCCGGTACGAGCGTACTCATACACAGATTCTTCCAGGCGAACAGAGCGAGACAGCGGCATCAGGTCGTTCAGCAGCGTGAATTCGGTGTTCGGCTCGAATTGCTTCAGCACGGTCTGGTCGTAGGCTTTGTACAGACGGCGGATATCGTCGACTGCGTTTACCGCATTCAGCTCTGGTGTATCTTCTGCATCGCCACGCCATTTAGTTCGCGCAATAAAGTCTGCCGCAGCCTGAGCACTGGCATTGCGCGCGGCGGAGAGTTTTTTGAATTGAGAGGAGTTAACCTCGAGGTTCCCGGTTTCGGTGGCCTGTTTAGTGGAGAATACAAACATTCAGGTGCTCCTTATTTAATGACCACGCGCAGGAGGTCACCTGCCGTTGCAATGGTATATGGACGGTCTTCTTCTACGAAGCAGCGGACAGACTCATCAGTGCCGACAGCTTTAACTCGACCGTTGGCCACAGAGAGCGGCTGCCCCTTTGTGTAAGTGCCTGCTGCAGCTGGAACGTTGAAGAAAACGCCTGGGGTTGGGTGAAAAGCAACAACCCAGTCGCCAGCCTTGATGACGTCGTCTACGGTTTTGCAACGCAGGTAGTCATAGTTGGCTACGTAGAGGATCGCGGCTTCATTACCATCCACGGAGGCGGTGAATTTCTTCGTGGTATTGTCGAAGAAACCAATCGTCCCGGGAGGGGTATCAGCGGCTGCAGCACCTTCACGGTGAAGCTGTGGGTTTGCGAAGATACCGCCCGCGTGAATTACGTGTTTTCCGTCTTTAGCCATTTTTTACTCCGGCATTTCGCTGACTGATTGGGTGTTGGTAGCCTGGTTGCGGAATGCACCGTTCAGGCCGAAAGATGTCTGGCACTTGGCGTACATGGCGTCGAGCGCCTTACCGTCCAGATCCGCGACTTCTTCATCGCTCATGTTCATCGCCAGCTTCACTGCCGCGCGCTTTTCGCCTTTCTCTTTGTCGGCGTTCGCGTTCAGGCTGTTGAAAACGACGTCCACGCGATCGGCAAGTTTCTGCGCCCACGCTGGCATCTCTTCGTTATTGGTGGCCTGCTCTTTTTTCTTGGGCTTGCCGGTTTCAGGGTCGATTTCTTCATCGCCTTTTTTCTTGGCGGTGGCTTCTTCGGCCTTCATCTGGTTGTATGCGTCCATCAGCTCGGCGTCGGACTTGCCTTCAGTCGGCTTACCAGCGGCTTGCAGCGCATTGATAATCAGTTCTTTCATCGGATCGTTCTCTCCGTTGGTTTTAATCTCGTACTCAGTGGGTTTGCGCACGACTTCTACAGGTTCGCCGACGAACACGGCCTTGCCGTCATCATCGATGAGGTATTTCTGCTTCAGGTATTTGGTGTCATTGCGGTAGATGAAGCTGTCCGGCCACACCGTTTCAGGCCAAAGCCACTTATCTTCGGTGTCACCCTCACGCAGCTTGTCGCTGATAGCGCGGGAAATGTCGTCGAAAGAGAAGTTGGAGGCATTGGTGAAGAAAAATTTGGTCTTGTTGAGCAGGCCGTCGCGGGTGCAGTCGATTCCGTCAGCCAGGCGGGCAACTTCGATCTGCTGCTCATCACCTTCTGAGTTAACGAAGATGCCCACGCCCTCTTCCGGCGTACCGGCGCCAGGCTCATCGAGCAGCACCGCAACATGGTCAAACATCATGTTGGTGGCGATCTCGTTGTACTTCTTGCCCTTCGACTCGCCATTGGCGGCGATGCCGGAATACAGCAGACCGGTTGAGATGTGGATCGGGTCGGAGTTGGTACCGGCCAGCATCTCATCCAGGCGGTTAATCAGGCGCTTGCCCTTCTCGCTTGACTCGGCGTACTGGCGGTTAACGTACATGTCGCCCGTCACCTTCCCGTCTTTGTGGCTGACGTTCTGTAGCCAGGCCCCGACGTGGTACTCATTCACCGCCCGTACATCGCGCGCCGAAACATGCTTGCCATCCACTTTCGGGTGGCCCAGCGGCATCGGGTTACGTTCAAGCGTGTTGTAGGCCTTTTCGATTTCTGCTGCCGGGTACAACTTCCGGTTCATCACAATATCGTCCACGACAGGCGTGATGCCGCGAACCACGATATGTGGCTTGCCGTCGATGGTTTCAGTGGTGATGTTTGAAGCGGAGTTGACGACGGTCAGCACGTTAACGCGGTTGCGTTTCATGCTGGATCCTCGTTAATGGAGTTTGTTTTTACGCGCCTGGCGGAGTTGCTTCTTAGTTGGCCTGACAGGGAAGAAATGGCATAAGCGGACATTCTCAACGCTTCCATTGTCCCATCGTATTTCTAACGGCTTTGAATAAACCCAGCCACGGATTGGGAAATTAAGGTCATAGGATAATTGCCACATAGCGTCCTCATTGGTGGATTTCAGGCAATAAAAAAGGCCGCCGTAGCGACCTTTTCATCCAAATTTTTCACAAGCACTCTTTAAGCCTCTCAATAAGACCCTCGATATCTTCCTTCTCCCAAATGGCATACATTTGAGATTCATCAAACATGGAATTTCTCGACTCGACGCGGAAGTCAGTTTTTAAGGATGCACCTTCTTTTACTGCTTTCTCTATGGCCTCAAGTTTGTCATCCGTATTTTCGTAGTCAAAGTCCGGAATGACTTGCTCATAATAATCAGCTTTAGCTACGGTATCCCCTTTGATTAACAGGTCCGTAATTGACGTACTGAATGTCTTGTCAGTCCAATGACTGATGCTATATACCGTGTTTGGCGGCATGGATAGGAAGGTCTTCCTGTCAACAATTCGCATCACAACCTCGCCTTAGTTGCTCGTCAGAATATCAGTGGCAGGCGGTGACGATGCCGCTTTTCGGGAGCTACCCTAGCCACTGATGATTATACATTACGCAGATCCCGCTTTCGTCCACTGCTGACGCTCTTTCGCCAGCTTATCAGCCAGCCCTTCGTTGAAAATGCTGCCGTCGTCGTTGAGCAGGACTGGGATCTGGCTGCAATAGCAGTTGTACCGATTGCCGTTCTCTGCGTAGAAGTCCCGCACCTCTTCGGTGGTATAGACCTTCCCGTGACGGCTGGCGTGCCAGGTGCGCGTCGTCGGCTTGAGCGCTGACAACCACAGCAAGCCGGTATTCAGCCCCAGCCGGTCAGCCGCCCAGTCCGTTTCGTTCCATTGCGCCTGCCGCAGCGCGCCGACCTGCTCAGTCTGAGCGATGGTCTTGGCCTTGGACATCGACACATCGAGACGCTTGCTGATGACGCTGGCCGTCTCACGCGGGTTAACACCTCGTGCTACTGCATCGGTGATGATGTTGGTCAGGTCGCCGCGGGCTGTATCGCTGATGACCTTCCAGTCACTGAACGTTGTCAGCCTGGCCGCTGCCACCTGATTAAGGTGACCGGGGCTGCTTAAAAGCTGCTGCAGCGTCGTCTGGCTGGCGTACACCTGCGACTGCTGTGATAGGTTGTTGAAGGCCTCAAGTGTGCCGCGCTGCGCCTCTGCGACGACGTAATCCATCGCCCAGAGATTTTGCTCGCCACCGTCCAGAAGGTGATCGTCGAGAATAGCCTGCACCGCTTCCAGTAGGTCAGCCCGCTCCTGCGCCGACATGTCGTAGATGAACTTGCCAGCGTTTACCTGGTAGAGCCGCATATCCTCGCCGTGGTCGTGGCAGAGGAAGTGCCAGTTATGGCTGTTTACCTCGCGTTCTCGCCCGATAAGGCGCTGGTCGAACAGAGCTTTAAGCGCACGCTTGATGCCGAGATACCGCTCCTCGATATCCCGGTACATCGCGGTTACCTGCTTTGCCGATCGGGTCGGGTCAACCTTGCTGCGCGGAACTATCGGCAGCCCCACCTTTGCCGTCTGTTCTGGTGTCATCGGCCAGTGGATCATCGGTAGTCACCTTCTCATCCGGTTTTGGTGGTTCTTTTGGCTCCGGCAGCGGGTCAAGCCCAACAACTTCGCGCAGCTCATTTGCGGTAAACGGCGCGTCGCCACCATAGTAAGGCGTCGTTTTCTGTACGATGTCGGCAAGTTTTGAAGCGTTCTCGATCTTCTCTTTCTCGCCAGGCGCAAGCAGGTCGCTCCACGAGATGGTGACCTCTCCTTTGGTCGGCGGGTCGATAATCCCAAGCGTCCAGAAGCGTTCCAGCAGCGCGGTGATTCGATCCGTAAGGAAGCCATTGCGCCGAGTATTACGGCGTATAGCCCAGTCCGTTTTATCCTCATCGCTCGCCAGCCGCCCGGTCTGCTGACCGAACAGGATGGTGAAAGGTATCTGCACTGAGGCTGCCAGTTCGTTAGCAGTGACTTCCCATGTCGGGCCCGGGTCGCCTGGCGTAACACTCAGAACGTGCATCTGCCCGGCCTGCATCACGGCGGCAGCATCTGTGCCACGGTTAAGCTTGTTGACCTTGTCGCCCATCGCTTCGCCGAGATCGGCATAGCCAGCCTTCTTAGCCTGGTCTGCCAGCGTGTTCATGTCGGTTTCTTTGCTGAACTCTACGGCGATCTGACGGCTGGCGTTCTTCAGGAAGCCCTCAGCGCCACCGCCGGAAATCTTCTCGATATCGAGGCCTTTGTTGAAACCAGCCTCCAGCAGCGGGATGCCGGACAGAACGTTGTCGTCTTCAGAACCTTCGCAGAACAGGATAACGCGGCTCGGGTGTACCGGCTCTCCGCGCATAGGACCGACAAAAGGCTCATCACCAACCGGCTGCTCGTTGAAGTTGAACATCTTCGGCTGGCCGAACGTTTCTGACTGACGGTCGTTATCCCATTCGGCGACAGTTAACTGCGGCTCCCATACCGGGATAAGTTTTACCAGAGCTGACTCGCCCAGGGATTTCACCAGCTTGATGTCTACTGGCTCGTTCCATGACTTATTGTCTTTCACCTGCAGCAGAAGCGCTGAGTAGCGCCCTACCATATTGCGGCGATCGGCATCCTTCACCTTGGGCCACAGCTTCTTCATGAACTTGGCGACTTTCTTTTCCCAGGCGTTTGTTTTCTCCGCCTCCTGAGCTTCATCACCGTCCACAATGATTGGGTAATCCTGCCAGCAACCATCCAGCAAACGATGCACCACAGCGAAGCCAGCGGCGTTGCGGCGGTACATGTTGTAGAAGTCGTTGAAGGTGATCGTGCGCGGGTAGCCAAATTCCTGGTAAAGCGTCGGTCGCTTCGTGTTCCCGCCACCGATACCGATGGCATTCAGGTAATTCGCTCGCCGCATTTCAGTGGCGAGGTTGTTCACAGCCATCTGCAGGCCGTTATCTTGTTCGCTCACTGGCGATACTCCTTAGAAGAATACTGTGCCGACCTGCTTACGGTTGTTCTTCGTCACTGCGAAGTAACGGAAGCTGTCAGCACCGTGCGAGGTGGCGTCATGGAGAGGTTTGTCTTTCCAGCAGCCGCGCTTGTCGTCCCATTCCTTCCGGTAGCCCTCAAGGTGAGAGATACCTTCCGAGCATTTATCCTCATCGAATACGCATTTCGGAAGGATTTCACGCGCCGACTCAATGCCAGTATCGATGCCAGCTTTCGGCACCACTTTGAAATTCAGTGAGTACATCTGACCGTCAATCTCGTAACCTTCGCGCGCCAGCTCTTTGCGTGACTTCGCATCAGCAGCGAACTCGCGGTTTTCGATGTCGTGCGGCCCCCAGTGCTCGCCGTACTCATAGCCGCGGTCTTTCAGCACCTTCATGTAGTGCCTCAGCCCCTCGCCGGAATTTTCGTAGTAGTCGATGATGTGGAACTCTTCGCCAACCTCGCGAACGAACCAGATCGCCGTGGAGTCGCCAACGCCGATATCCCAGAACGTGTGCACCGGCAGGTGTGAGTTATCCGGGATTTGGCCGATCCGCTTGTTGGTGTAAAGCCAGCGGAATTGTTTGGCGTAGTACGCACCCTCGACAGACTGCTGGAACGCCTCGGCCGGAATGGTCGGGTATTCGCGCTTCATGTCATCGCCGAGCGTTTTCTCTTTGGCGTAATACCAGGCTTTCTGGCGTTCGTTGACGACTACGCCGTGCTTCGACTCCATTTCAGCGAAGTACTCAAGCAGGCGTACCGGCAGTGATTCCACCGGGTCGATTGCGTACTGCGGGTTCTTCCACCAGGAGAAGAAGAAAAACTTCCAGTCCAGCGCGGATAGCGTTTTACCCTGCAGCAGCGCTTTCTCTGCCGTCTGGCAGTAATCGAAGAAGTAACCCGCCCGGCCCTCTGCCGTGCTCTCGATAGTAGCGAAGCATCCAGTCGATACCGCCTCAAACGCACCAGTGACGATTTCACGGGCTTTGTCCGGATACTTGGCGCATATCTTGCCGAACTCGGAAACGTGCAGGTAACGCAGCGTACCGCCACGAAATGACGTGCTGACGTAGAGCGATCCGCCCTTCTTAAAGACGAGCTCACCGGAAGAGTCGTTGCTCGCCGGGTTAGCCGCCCTGATTTCCTTTGGCAGCTTGTCGTATGCGTACTTCACCTTTTCGCGGAACAGGCGCTTTGCGTCATTCAGCGTGTGGGCAATCAGCGCGCACTTGGCCGACTCGAACAGGGCTGCGTCCAGCTGGATGATGCACACCTCTGTGGTGAAACCGAGCTGACGTGCTTTCAGGATGATGTTGCGGGTGTGGATCCCCTCGAAGTATTCCCGCTGCTCAGGTGTCATCCTGAACCGCGTTGGCTTTCCCTCTTTGTCGGTGATCCAGTAGAGATTGTTCAACCGCCAGTCTTTGTCAGCCAGCAGCTTGAGGTGCTCAGGTTTCATTACGCCCCCTGAGACAGTGAATCCATCAGGTTAGACAGGTCATCAACCGTCTTATTGCCTTCCTCGGTGTCGAGGTTATACGCCTTGCGCTCAGCGTTTATCACTTTGATTTGAGCATCGACACCGGCAGTGATCGAGCGAGACATTGAGGCATGATTCTCTTCCGTGATATGTGCGTCTTCGAGGAAGTCGCGGAGCTTATTTGTGATGCCGCGCCATGCCGCCAGACTTTCCCGATGAGCCATGACTACAGCAGCCGCCTCATCGGAGGCCTGGTCAATAATCTGCTCATCAGTAACCACTGGTGGCTGGTTACCGTCTTTGGTTACCGACTTGGTTACCTTGGCTTTCGTTGCCGCCCTGACCTTTTCTGTCAGGTCTCGCTGCCATCCTTCTTTGTTCGCTCTTTTCAGGATGGTGGCGTGGTTAACGCCATGCTTTTCCCCGATTGCCCTTACTGACAATGAACCAGCCCGGTAAGCCGATTCAATGGCCTCCCAATCTGGTTTGGTCATTCGTTACTCCGTTATCTCTTTACAGGCTCATACTTCAGCTTCCGGCTAATGCCATGCTTGACGAGGAAGTTTTTCACCTTTTGGTAATCAGGCTCGCAACGCATCATCAGGCAGAACACTGTCAGCGTCCTGAGGTAGACAGGAACCCACCACCTGCTTTTGATTTCAGCTGACAGTCTGCACATCGCCATTGGTTTCTTCCTCGGTAGGAACTGGCGTGAACTCCACGCGCTTTACATCGGCAGGAGCGAAGTAAAGCCACTGGCCCGTCTCGGTCGCCAGCGGCACAAAGCCATTAACCAGCTCAGGCTGACGTCGTGACATCTTGCCCGTGAAGGTTTCGCCTGTTTGGGTGGTTAGCGTGATTTGGTAGATGTCGGACATGATTACCTCTTTGCCTTGTCGCAGCTGTTGCCCTGCTTCTCAGAAGTGCTTAGCCACTTACGGCTTACCCGTCAGCAAGATGTGATAAATCTCTTTAGAAAATGCACTTCATTGATTTGGTATCGCAGTTGGTTCTCTTGCTTTTTTGATATTGTGCCTGGCAAAAGCAACAAGCGCCGTTAGAGGTAACCCTTAAATTGTTGTCGGTATGCACTTTGCAAAAACTACCTGCATATGTTTTTTCTTTATTCGTAGTCGCCATTTTTCTTGGCGAACACGTCATTATTAGCTTTGAACTTGCATACTCAGCCTGACGACCGTAAAGAGGTTCAATAAAAACACCCCTCTGCGATGTGTGCCTCCCTTTCCTGAGGCAGTCATCCATGTTCTCTTTATGTGTTCCCGGTGATAAATGAGACGGGTTAACACAAGACGGGTTGTCACAACGATGCATCAACTCAAGGTTCTTTTGGTCGTAATCCCCAACAAGCATCAAATAAGCAACCTTATGCGCCCCGAGCTGGTGCTTGCCAATTTTAATGCATCCATAACCGCATCTATCTTTCGAGCCTTTGAATATCCAGCACCCTGTTTCAGGTCGAATCTCAACCTTTTTCATAATTCTGGACAATATAGGCTCTCTTGATTTAATCGATTTCAGATATTCCACAGTGAACATAGCCGCCTCGCTATCGCCTTTGGAGTGCGCAACCAGGACGCAGGCGCAGCGTCTTTTCGGGGATCAGCCTAGATTGCGCGCATAAAAAAGGCCTCGCCTGAGCGAAGCCTGACTGTTCGTTTCACCATCCTTGCGGGGTTACACAGATCATTATCGAAGCCCCTCAGTGAAGGGCTCCTGTAATGCCGAGATCAGCCAATAAGTAATTCCGGCTGCGTTACCTGCATGATGTGCTCATGTTCGAGCTCCAGGACGCGCTTCTCTTTCTTCCGCTCGTTCATCAAACGGCTTCCGATCGTGCCTTTCAGCTTTGAGCGCGTTTCTTTGATGGCGTAGCGGTGCTGCATTTCTTCACCCATGGCAAGGCGACGGTTAAGTTGCTCAGACATCCAGTTGAACGCTGAAATGTAGCTTTCTTTGATAGCTGCAGCAGCTTTCCCGGTGAACCCCATCACAACCATGATCCAGCCATCTTTCGTCAGGTTGTACATCGGGCGAACCTTACCCTGCTCATCGATATAATCAGCCGACGCAAAATTGCGTTGGCTAAACTCATTCGAGCAATCGGCTTTAACCTGCTCGATTTTCCTGAGCACATCGCCGTGACGCTTGCCGAAGTACGTGGCAACTTTTCTGGATGTGGTAACGACCTCTCCGTTGTTGGCTTGCACCATTTCACGGAAGTCGAAGGCCGGAATAACTGACGGATTATTCATAGCGTGTACCTTTCTTTGAGATGAACCTTTGCCGCATAGGAAATCAGCCCGTCGAGGCTCGCCAGCACTAACTGACTTCCTCAAAGGCTCATTTCAAAGGGTATGGTTCGACGTGGTTTGAATGCGCTGCGGTGCGCGGTGAAATTCGGGCATAAAAAGCCCCGCTATTGCGAGGCTTGGTTATTCATGTGGTAACGGATGCATGACCCCGGCATTGCAGTGTGGAATGCGTAGGCGGTCTTTCGCCATACGAATACATGCTCACCTCCGTATTATTTCAGGCACTGAGTCCGAACGTATTCCTGCAGGCCGGTCAGTTGCTTTGTGACGGCGGCGATCCCGTCTCTGAGACGCCAATAATTGAGTTCAGCATCTGCTGTAAGTCGAGGGCTTGAGCCATCAACCAGGCCGGAGGATCCGGTGGTTTCGTCTTTGGAGCAGGTGGCGGCGATTTGCAGCCGACGCTTACCAGCGACAACATCAGCACGAAGCCTGTTATTCTCAGCATTCGCATCTGCTAATTCCTTCGTGTATTTGGCATCCAGTGCAGCCACATCACGCTGGCGGGTCTGCATGTCTTTAATGGTGGCGTTAGCCATGCTGAGTTTCTCAGTGGCTTTATCGCGCTGGTCTTTGTAGGTGATAGCGTTGTCGCGGTAGTGGTTAACGAAGAACGCCAGCACGCCGATTAACGCCACCACCAGCAGCTGCAACCAGTAACGTTTGACCAGCGCGCCAATCATGACAGGAACAGAGCCCGCTCTGCCTCCCGACGACGGGTCAGCCCATTCAGGACCTTGCCACCAGCTTTATTCCAGCGCAGGAACTCATCGGCAGCGCCAGCGTAATCACCGGCGTTGAGTTTCCGCAGAAGGGTCGATGTCGACAGTGACCGGGCGCCGAGGTTATACGTGAACGACACCAGGGCGTCGAATTGCCCCTGAGTCAGACCAACTTTAACCAGGCGAGACACGTCGCTTTCGTAGCTGACAAGTCCGGTCTTCAACAGGCGCTCTGCCGTTTCCTGCTTAATTGTCATACCGGCACGGATCGGTTTCCCGTCGACAGGCTGAGTCCAGCCATAGCCGATCGTCCAGACGCCAACGCTGTCCTGGTACGCGGTAAGCCTGCAGCCTTCGAATTGCTTGATCAGGGCAATGCCTTTATCACTGGTTTGCATTCTTCATCCCCGTCAGTCGTTCCCAGAAATAAGTCAGCGCAACAGAACCCATGGCGCCACTAACTCCAGCTGCCGCCAGAATCATATAAAGGCTCAGGCCACTTTCTACGCTGACAAGTCCACCAATCACGCCGGTAAAGCCAGAAACGGCTATCTGAGCCAGCGCATTGATCCAACTCCAGGTCGCTTTGTTCTGTTTAACGTCGATCAGGTAACGCACAAGGCCGCCCCAACAGGCGAGCACAAGGACGACGATCCAGGAAAGACCGGCAATGCTCTCTTTATCTTGCATACGTTTAGCCATATCACCTCCGAAAGAACGGGGTGCTGTTTGTGTAGAGTGGAAGGATGCCAGGAAACAACGACCGGACATCGCAAATAAAAAACCCGGCGACAGGCCGGGAAGATGAGGGCAAGTTAATG
>NZ_POVL01000079.1 GCF_002939185.1 Enterobacter sichuanensis
TTAACGTAATCAACTTTTTTGCGCTATTTTTGCTCTGGGTCTATATGACGAAGTATCTTGTGACGCCGATCAATACGGTAAAGAAAAGTATTGAAGAGGTGACAGCGGGCAATCTGGGGGTGTCTATTCCCGAGTTTGGCAACAACTGCGCGGGTCGACTCATTCCCGGCATTAATAGCCTTTCGGGCAACATCGCTACGCTGGTGCGTGAGATCAGGGCGTCATCGCAAACCGCCATGACCTTATCGGATCAACTCTCGTCACGTAGCGCGCAGCTTTCGGTGAAAACCGAGCAGCAGTCGGCGTCTCTGGTGCAAACCGCAGCCAGCATGGAGCAAATGGCGGCAAGTACCAAAAACAATGCCGATAACACCCGCCTGGCGAGCGAGCAGGCCAACATGGCGACGCGACAGGCGCGCAAGGGCGGGGAGCTGATGGGGCAGGTTGCCACCAATATGGAGTCCATCACCGAATGCGCTCAGCAGATGACCGAGATTATCTCGCTGATCGACGGCATTGCCTTCCAGACGAATATTCTGGCACTCAACGCGGCCGTTGAGGCGGCGAGGGCGGGAGATCATGGAAAGGGATTTTCTGTCGTCGCAGAAGAGGTCAGAAATCTGGCGCACCGCAGTGCAGAGGCCGCGAAGAATATCAAAGCGCTGATTGAAGTCACCAGCAGTAACGTCAGCCAGGGCGCTACCGTTGTATCGGAGGCGGAGAAGAATATGCAGGAGATCGTGGCGGGGTCAGGGAATGTCAGCCGGTTGATGGACGAAATTTCCGCCTCGACCTCAGAGCAGGAGAAAGGGATATCTCAGATTACGCTGGCGTTGTCAGAGCTGGAGCGGGTCACGCAAAGTAACGTGGCAATGGCGGAGGAACTTAACGGCTCCTCTGACGTGCTGCGTAACCAGGTGATTGAGCTGCAGGCCCGCACGCGTAATTTCCGGCTTGGCCAGGGCACACCTTCCTCCTTATCGTCCGGTTCACCCTCCTTCCTTCAGCGGCCAGAGCACTCTCTCTGACAACACCTGCCTTTCTTGCCGGGTGGCGCTGCGCTTACCCGGCCTATACTCCGCCACGATATCAATACATTGCACAACGCATTTTTGTTGCTTAACCCCTCATGAAAGCTAGACTGACACCGAAAGAGTTAAATGGTGGAGGCGCTGTGGATAGCATTAAAGGATCTGAACTTAACGTTCCTGACGCAGTATTTGCGTGGGTGCTGGATGGTCGTGGCGGTGCCCGACCGCTGGAAGACAATGATGTGATCGATAATGCGCATCCCTGCTGGTTACATTTGAACTACACCCACCCGGACAGTGCTGACTGGCTGGCCTCAACGCCGCTTTTGCCTAACAATGTGCGCGATGCGCTGGCGGGGGAAAGCCTGCGGCCCCGCGTGAGCCGCATGGGTGACGGTACGCTAATCACCCTGCGATGCATTAACGGCAGCACGGATGAACGTCCGGATCAGCTGGTTGCGATGCGTGTCTATATGGACGACGGGCTGATTGTCTCCACCCGCCAGCGTAAAGTGCTGGCGCTGGATGACATCGTTAACGATCTGAAAGAGGGTACCGGGCCCGTCGACTGCGGCAGCTGGCTGGTGGACGTGTGTGATGCGCTGACCGATCACGCAAGTGAGTTTATCGAGGAGCTGCACGACAAAATCATCGACCTGGAAGATAACCTGCTCGATCAGCAGATCCCGCCGCGCGGTTTTCTGGCCCTGTTGCGTAAGCAGCTGATCGTGATGCGCCGCTATATGACGCCCCAGCGGGATGTGTATGCGCGTCTGGCCAGTGAAAGACTCGCCTGGATGAATGACGATCACCGTCGCAGAATGCAGGATATCGCCGACAGACTGGGCCGCGGACTGGATGAAATTGATTCCTGTATTGCCAGAACGGCGGTGATGGCGGACGAAATTGCGCAGGTGATGCAGGAGTCGCTGGCGAGAAGAACCTATACGATGTCCCTGATGGCAATGGTATTTTTACCCAGCACGTTTCTTACCGGGCTGTTTGGCGTCAACCTGGGCGGCATTCCGGGTGGTGCGTATCGCTATGGCTTTACCGCGTTTTGCGTCATGTTAGTTGTTTTGATTGGTGGTGTTGCATGGTGGTTGCATCGTAGTAAATGGCTGTAAATTTACGCTTTTTTCTCCTTTCGACGGGGTCAAAACGCTCTTTTAATTGAGCGAAGTCAATAAACGTTTACCCCGTAAGGTGCACTATTACTCCCGCAGGTGAATGCAACGTCAAGCGATGGGCGTTGCGCTCCATATTGTCTTACTTCCTTTTTTGAATTACTGCATAGCACAATTGATTCGTACGACGCCGACTTCATAGTCGGCTTTTTTTTGCCTCCTGAATCTCAGCGTCTACCCTAAAAGGGATGACAGTCAATTCTGGAGGGAATGATGAGCATCCTCAACGCTCTGCTATTGCAACAATCACGTCAGTCCGATCCCACCCCGACCGATCCGGTGCCAATGCCCGATCCCATCCCGCGTCCTCAGCCGATGCCCGACCCGCCGCCCGATGAAGAACCGATTAAATTGTCGCATCGGACCGCGAGATCTGCGAGGATACGCGCCATCTGACCGCAAAGATCACCACGAGAGACAATTGTGACCGCTTTTTCTACCCTGAATATTCTGCCCGCCGCCCAACTCGATAACCTTAACGAGTTGGGATACCTCACGATGACGCCTGTTCAGGCGGCCGCGTTGCCCGCCATCCTTGAGGGCCGTGACGTGCGCGTACAGGCGAAAACGGGCAGTGGGAAAACCGCGGCATTTGGTCTTGGCCTGTTGCAGCATATCGATGCGGCGCTTTTTCAGACCCAGTCGCTGGTGCTGTGCCCGACCCGTGAACTGGCCGATCAAGTCGCTGGCGAGCTGCGTCGCCTGGCGCGATTCCTGCCAAACACCAAAATTTTAACCCTCTGTGGCGGACAGCCGTTCGGCGCGCAGCGTGATTCACTTCAGCATGCGCCGCACATTATTGTCGCGACGCCAGGCCGCCTGCTGGATCACCTGCAAAAAGGCACCGTTTCGCTTGATGCGTTACACACGCTGGTCATGGATGAGGCAGATCGGATGCTGGATATGGGCTTCAGCGACGCGATTGACGAGGTGATCCGTTTCGCACCGACCGATCGTCAGACGCTGTTGTTCTCTGCAACCTGGCCGGAAGCCATCGCCGCCATCAGCGGGCGCGTGCAGAAAAATCCCCTGACCATTGAGATCGACAGCGTAGATGCGCTGCCCGCCATAGAGCAGCAGTTCTTTGAAACCTCGCAGCAGGGGAAAATCCCGCTTCTGCAGAAATTGCTGAGCCAGCATCAGCCAGCCTCTTGTGTGGTGTTCTGTAACACCAAAAAAGATTGCCAGTCGGTCTGTGATGCCCTGAATGCTGCCGGACAGAGCGCATTGTCGCTGCATGGCGATCTGGAACAGCGCGATCGCGATCAGACGCTGGTACGTTTCGCCAACGGCAGCGCCCGCGTGCTGGTCGCGACCGATGTCGCTGCACGCGGTCTGGATATCAAATCCCTTGAGCTGGTCGTGAACTATGAACTGGCGTGGGATCCGGAAGTCCATGTCCACCGTATCGGTCGTACTGCACGCGCCGGGAACAGCGGTCTGGCCATCAGCTTCTGCGCGCCGGAAGAGGCGCAGCGCGCCAACATTCTCTCTGAGATGCTGCAGATTAAACTGAACTGGATGAATGCCCCTGCCGGCGTCAGCCTGGTGCCGCTGGAAGCCGAAATGACGACGCTGTGTATCGATGGTGGGAAAAAAGCCAAAATGCGCCCGGGGGATGTATTAGGTGCATTGACCGGAGAGCTGGGGCTGGACGGGGCGGATATCGGTAAGATTGCGGTTCACCCGGCGCATGTCTATGTGGCGGTTCGCCAGGGCGTTGCCCATAAAGCCTGGAAGCAGCTGCAAAACGGGAAAATTAAAGGTAAAACCTGTCGCGTACGTTTGCTGAAATAAAGAATGAAGCGTCTCAGAAGGTATTTCTGAGACGCTAATCGCTTACTTCACTTCAACGACGTTCAGACGCAGCTCTTCAAACGCGTTGTCATCGTCTTCTGGCTGCCAGCCAGCTGGCTGCATCGGGATATCTTCCCGGTCAAACGCCAGGTCACCGCCGTTCACCACGTCAGATTCGTGGTTGATGCCTTTGAAGTCGAACAGTTCAACATCCGCGAGATGCGAAGGCACGACGTTCTGCATCGCGCTGAACATGGTTTCGAGCCGCCCCGGATAACGCTTGTCCCAGTCGCGCAGCATGTCGCCAATGACCTGGCGCTGCAGGTTCGGCTGAGAGCCGCAGAGATTACATGGAATAATCGGGAACCCTTTAGCCTGAGAAAAACGCTCGATGTCTTTTTCGCGGCAGTAGGCAAGCGGGCGGATCACAATGTGTTTGCCGTCATCGCTCATCAGTTTAGGGGGCATACCTTTCATCTTGCCGCCGTAGAACATATTGAGGAACAGCGTTTGCAGGATATCGTCGCGGTGGTGGCCCAGCGCAATTTTGGTCGCCCCCAGTTCCGTCGCGGTACGGTACAGAATGCCACGGCGCAGACGAGAGCAAAGCGAGCAGGTGGTTTTTCCTTCCGGGATTTTCTCTTTCACAATACCGTAGGTATTTTCTTCGACGATTTTGTACTCAACGCCCAGATTCTCGAGATATTCCGGCAGAATATGCTCCGGGAAGCCCGGTTGTTTCTGGTCAAGGTTGACCGCCACCAGGGAGAATTTCACCGGGGCACTTTGCTGAAGATTACGCAGGATCTCCAGCATGGTGTAGCTGTCTTTACCGCCTGACAGGCAAACCATGATGCGGTCGCCTTCTTCAATCATGTTGAAGTCTGCAATGGCTTCGCCCACGTTACGGCGCAGTCGCTTTTGCAGTTTATTCAGGTTGTATTGCTCTTTCTTTGTATTTGATTGATTTTCTTGCATTTATTGCTACCTTCGGAGCCAATAGGGGCATAATAGGGGCAAAAATTTTTCAGCGTGCGAGCTTATCGTTAAGCATCAGCACCTGTTCGCCATTCATTTCTTCAATCCACGCACCGTAGACTTCATAAACCATTTGCGCGTTTTCATGCCCCATCTGGCTGGCTATGAAAGACGGGTTAGCGCCGGCAGATAAAAGCCAGCAGGCAAAAGTATGCCGCGTATGGTACGGATTCCGGCGGCGAATACCAGCACGTTTTACAGCTGCGTTAAATCTGGAGCCGATACTCGATAAAGAGTAGTAGGCTTTCTGTTTGCCCTTGCGCATCCTGGGCATGAAAACAAATCGCAGATTTTGATATTCCATCGCACCATACTCACGGTGATGAAAAACAATCTCCGTTTTAGGCTGCAACGAAGTCAGCGTACGCTGTGCCTTCAAGGCCTCTAGTGCTGGCTCTAGTAAGGTGATAACACGATCACCTGCATCGGTTTTTGGTGGGACGAACATTCCCAGCGCATTAAGATTGCGCTGTATATGAGCCGTACCTTTTTCCCAGTCGATATCTTCCCAGGCAAGAGCAGCGAGCTCTCCATGACGGACTCCGGTATAAACTGCAAACGTCCACATATTGAGGCTTTGGCCACGCTCAGATTCCGCAAGCAAACTAAACTCGTGCTTCGTTAAAGGGTCCGGTTTTACTTTCCCTTTGTGTAGTTTCTTGATCCCCTCAAAGGGCTTGCCACTGATAAAGCCAGATTTGTGTGCAAACCGAAGTAGGGAGCACAGAAGCGATATATAGTTGTTCACGGTACGTACAGTGCGTCCCTGTTTGTTGCTTCTGGGATTTGCCAGGTACAGTGTCTCACCGTTTAACAGCTCCTTTCTGTATTTCAGAATGTCGCTGTGGCGTATAGTTGAAACAGGCGTATCTCCATTTATGATGTGCGTTAACGTACCGAGTTGTGAGCGCGTCTTACGCATCGTATTCGCGCTAATTTCTGTTTCTTTAATGCTCGTCCACAGTTCACACAGCTCTGAAAAGGTTTGAACTGAAACAGTAGTTACGGTTTTTTTTGCTCTGGATGATGAAGGAAAGCGCTGGTTGTAATCAAACTCACCAAGGTTGATCTCGCTAACGATCACAGCCCGAAGATTCCCGGCTTTTTTAATGTTCGCCGGGGTGTTAATCCAACCTTTGAGAATTTCGCGGCAACGCTTTCCCCGGTACATGAACCAGATACAAATCTTATTGTTTCTGACTTCGACACCTGTAGGCAAAGCTGCCATCTTACGCATCCCTTATTAACTGATTAATTCTCGGATAGTTATACCAGGTTGTGCCTCGCAAGGTTTTTTCTCCAGAAGGCGATACCCGTTTAAAATGGACACCTTCCACCCAACAGCCCTGGCGATACTTCTCAATCTGTCGTTCGGTCAGGCCTGTTTTTTCTGTGAGCCTTGCGCCAACAACCCATTCTTCGTTAAAAATTACCTGTGCCATAGTCCACCTCAGGTAACCGGCACGAGTATATAAGTGCCGGGGTTATGACGTTGATAAATCGTTATCAGGCAATCTGCCCGGGAAGGGCACGCAAGCGGCGCATGCCTGTCATTGCCGTGGCCACATAGCTCGTCTTGCGGTTTACCACCTCCACCCAGACCTTCACTCCTTCAACCTTCACCGTATAAGTCTCTTTCATCTTGCTGCGCCCATAGTCGCCATATCTTTGCTGGTGGGCTGCCAGCGCGATGTCGCATGCCTGTCGCGCGATAGGAGACTGCTGATTGTCGCGGTTAATCAGTCGCATGGTCATCTCCTTCGATACGCTTAAACACGATCACCCAGACCCATGGGTTAGCCTGCCAGCTGTCAGAACCGTAGATAGAACGCCATAACGCTGCGTAAGCCTCTTTTATGTCACGGGCCGAGGAGCCAGAAATTCCCTCCGAACGTGCGTCTTCCTCACTGATATCGTTCAGGCGCTCGACCCGTACATCGGTGATCTCCAGTAAAATCCGACTAGCCCAGCGCGGCATGTGGATTGATGGAGTCCACTTTCCATAGGGGCCGTTGCCGTCTGCCGCATAAAGAAGAGCAGAACAACCAGCAGGCTCTTCATGATCAGGAACCGAGCAGAACGTCTCGCGCACCCAGATGCGATCGCCTGGTACTCCGTACGGGCAGCATTCCCTGATTAGTTCAGGCACATCTTCTGGGTAACAGCCGATAAACTTCTTCCCGATCTGAATGAATTTTGAAATTTGGTCTCTTCCGACCGTGCAGTCCTTAATGACCCTGTGGGTCTGCGTCTTCCGCCCATCGAGGATGGCGCGCACCATCTCGCCGTTAAAAATCATTCCGCGCTCTTTCACTGGATCCCCCTCTGCTTATTCCTCAACTCGATAACACCCTGGCACTCAGCGCAGGTCTGGCAGCCGGGAACGGCATCGCGCCGCGGCTCTGGGATATCCTCGCCGCATTCAGCGCAATGCTCTGCTGAAACGGCGTTGCGGTCGATGCGGTGAGCGGAAAGGGCAGCGTTACGCTGAAGCTCTTCAATCTCTGCTGCGGTATCGATGATATCGGCCATGGTCAATGCTCCCGGAACTGTCGGTTAATTCGGTTGAAGGTGAACGCCAGCAATAAAAAAGGCCGCTTTAGCGACCTGGTGATGAACGATTTCATGCTGCCTCCGATCCTCTTGTTACGCACATTTCTGGCAAATTTGCCCTTACCAGAGCTTCAGCGAAGGGCGGCGGAACCGCATTACCGCAGCGGGCCACCTGCTTATCCTTCGCATACTTCACGCCGCGGTAGTCCCTATCGATGATGTACCACTCAGGGAAACCCTGCGCCCGATACAACTCATGAGGCTGAAGCATGCGCATGCCGATATCTACGATGCGGTAAGTGATGCCATCGACAGTAACCAGCCCGGTGCAGTCCTCACCACAATGTTCCCGTAGGAAATCAGCCGTAAGCTGCGCGCGGTGCTCGTCGTATCCCTCATTTGCCAGCGTGGTATTAACTTCACCAAAATGCTGACCGCCAGCGGTCACGGTTTGCAGTGGAGTGTCAGTAGGCTGGCCGGTATTGGTACCGCGCATTTTGATAATGCTGGAGGTGACAATAGCGTGGTGATCGGTGGTGGTCACGGTGTGAATGGGCTCGTCCAGAGCAACGCCAGCGCCGGTGTAATTCCCGCCGAAGTGTTTCACCATATTCGCCGCGACCATTGCGAACTTTCCGCCGCCGGCAGTAATCGTCCCCAGCGGTTTTTCCAGTTGCAGAACCCGCGGTGCTTGCCCTGGGCGTTCGCCATATCCCACCTGGATCAGCGTCGGCGTCACCAGCTGCGATTTTCCGCCGCCCCCAGCAGTAATCGTTGCGCTCGGTTCGTCAGCCCTGTGCCCAACACTGGCGCCAAACTGGCGGGCGATGACCGGCGCAACCACGCACGCGCGGGACTGCTTGAGGATTGTATGAGCGGGTTTATCCAGCGGGCGCGGCTTCGCCTGGTACTCACTGCCGCCGTTGCCAGCCAGGAACGGGGTCAGCGCAGCCTCAACTACGCCGAGAGCATGCCCATTCCCGCCCGGGCGCCGGGATGTGCCAGCAGTGACCGTTGGTACGGGTTCAGTTACTGGCTGCCCGGTGGCACCGGTGCGGAACTTGGTCAAGTGCGGCACGGCTATCGCATATGCGTACCTGTGTACCACATCGCCAGCACCGCGTTTTCGGCGGCTAGTTCCCACACTGGCAGACGCTTGATGTCGATTAACTTCATGGTGGAGTAGTGATCGGCAGCAGCGCCGTTGCTGATGGTGTTGCCGTAAGACCAGGGCGGATCAGCGTAGATAAGAGAGTATTTTCCGGTCATGCCGCCTCCTGCCTTTCCCGATATTCCTCAGCGAGCCGCTGCGCCTTTAATGGATTGCTGACAACTTCACCCCATGGCATTAGCCAGCCGTTACCAATGAAGGGAAGGCACAGTATGCCAACCCTCATGTCGTCGTGAGCGTGAGTCATAGCGATGCCTTTCAGAAGGGGATGTCATCGTCGAACTGAGGATGTTGATTGCTCTGCGAAACTTGACGGTTGGCCTGCTGCAGACGTGACTCAGGGACCGCATTCGGATCCTGCTGATTTCCACCAGGGTGAAACTTATTAACCCAACCTGCAAAGCCCCGGACATGACCTCCTGGTCTAACACCGTTCGCCTGATGCGCCAGATAGACAACCGGTCGCACCAGGACATCTGCGCGCTGTATGACTGGGCCAGCAAACACCACTTCTGGCAGACCAACATCCTGAGCCCGGAAAGCCTGCGCAAGCAGTGGGACAAGCTGACATTGCAGCGCAACGCCGGAGGTGAGCAGCGTGCCGCTAAGCCGGATTTGGACTTCAACAACACTGACTGGGCCTATGAGGTGCTTCGATGAAATCTCTTGCAGAGCAGATGCTTAACCACGACCGCGAGCAGATGAGCCGCATGGCCCATAACCTGCCAGAGCAGTACCAGGAGCGCGCGCCGGTAGAGCAGGTGGCGCAGGTATTCAACAAGCTGTTCAACGAGCTGCGTGCCGCATTTCCGGCCAGCATGGCGAACTTCCGCACTCAGGAAGACCTGAACGAATTCCGCCGTCAGTGGCTGCTGGCGTTTCAGGAAAACGGTATCCACACCATGGCACAGGTGGATGCCGGAATGCGCATTGCCCGCCGCCAGGAGCGTCCATTCCTGCCGTCGCCGGGTCAGTTCGTCGCCTGGTGCAAGCAGAGCGGCGGGGCGCTGGGCATCACCGTTGACCAGGTGATCGCTGAGTACTGGGACTGGCGTAATCGTTCGTTCGAATTTACCTCCAGTGAGCAATTCCCCTGGTCGCAGCCGGTCATGTACCACATCTGCGTGGAACTGCGCCATCGCAGCACAGAGCGCCAGTTAACGCATGGTGAGCTGGCGCGTGAAGCCGGTGAACTGCTGGATATGTGGGAGAAGCGCGTCTTTGAGGGTAAGCCAGTGCCGCCGGTACGCCGGGCAATTGCAGCACCGACAGCCGAGCACGGACCGACGCCGATCCAGCTTCTTCAGGTGAAGTACAACCAATTAAAGCAATGAACAATTGAGGTATATGATGTTTATCAGCGCGCAAATTTTTTTGCTTGAATCTTAAGCGTTTTAATATTCGTTAATCAATGATAAAATCCTTGAGAGTCGCTTTTTTAGAGATAAATTTGCAAAGTGGTCCCGTAAGAAGACATTAAAAGTAAAGGTAGGAAATGATTGAGTTAAATGAAGTAAAAGAAGCTCTCTTAAGTATAACGGATGTTTCGCAGCTAAAAGATACTGATTATGGTATCACTTTCTATTATAGAGAGGCATTTACAGATTTAAGGTTGTACGCAAAAGAATCAATGATTTCTGCAAGGATAGAAGTTACAAATTCTTTTAAATCTCCGCATGAGTTTAATAATGATTTTGATGCTGAGGGTGTAGCTAAAGTTGTTAATTTGACAACCAAGACGCCATGTAAAACAATTTTTATTGAATCAAAGAATTCTATTGGTGCATTCATAATTAGAAATATTTCCTCTGATAAGTTAGACGTTTTCGCAGAGGGTAAACTCAAGGAGGATTCGAGGGGCAGGAATTTAAAGCTTACGATAATGAAAATGATGCTTGAAAATTTTGCATGCTATAAAGAACTGAGGGTTGTAGTTGATAAATATAAGTCTGGAGCGAAAAGTGAAAGCTAATGAAGCACCAAAAATAATCATTCAACTTATACTGAGTGCTCTTTTGTTTTATTTTTATTCTTTTAGGTTCAAGAGTAGCTTGCTAG
>NZ_POVL01000008.1 GCF_002939185.1 Enterobacter sichuanensis
TTAAATAAATTTGTTTAATTTGATTTAAGGCAATGTGATGTCAATCCTTGTTCAAACTGGAGGTGAATAGAGCATAGTCCAATTTGCGGACAATAGTTTGTTGTGCTGTTGACACTATTTCAAATGAAACCTGCCACGGAAATTCTTAATTTTTCGTGCTTGCGCAGAATAATCAGGACCTCTGGCAGTGTTCTGCGCGGCATCCTCCCGCTATACTGCTGATAACTTAAAGGAAAAAGTGATCATTTCGCGGGGGACTTATGCTTCTCGAACGAGTGGAAATTGTCGGGTTTCGCGGTATTAACCGCCTGTCGCTGCAGCTGGAGCAGAACAACGTCCTGATCGGTGAGAACGCGTGGGGTAAGTCCAGCCTGCTGGATGCGCTGACGTTGCTGCTTTCGCCCGAAGACGATCTGTATCACTTCGTCCGGGACGATTTCTGGTTTCCGCCCGGTGATGTCAATGGCCGCGAGAAGCACCTGCATATCATCCTGACGTTCCGGGAATCCGAACCGGGCCGTCACCGCGTGCGGCGCTTCCGTCCGCTGTCACCCTGCTGGGTGCCGTGCGATGACGGCTTCCACCGGATTTTCTATCGGCTGGAAGGGGAGATGGCGGAGAACGAAGGCGTACTCACGCTGCGTGAGTTTCTCGACGAAAAAGCCAATCCGATCCCGCTGGACAATATTGACGATCTGGCCCGCCACCTGATCCGCCTGACGCCGGTATTACGCTTGCGCGATGCGCGTTTTATGCGGCGTATTCGTAACGGTACCGTACCGAATATGCCGGAAGTGGAAGTCACCGCCCGCGAGTTGGATTTTCTGGCGCGGGAGCTGGTGTCTCGTCCACAAAATCTGACCGATGGTCAAATCCGCCAGGGGTTGTCCGCGATGGTACAACTGCTGGAGCACTATTTTTCCGAGCAGGGGACCTCGGAGTCCCGCCATCGTCTGATGCGCCGCCGCTCTCATGATGAGCAACGAAGCTGGCGCTATCTCGATATCATTAACCGAATGATTGACCGGCCCGGCGGGCGTACGCATCGGGTGATTTTGCTGGGGCTGTTCTCCACGCTTCTGCAGGCCAAAGGCACCGTCCGTCTTGACCGGGACGCCCGACCGCTGTTGCTGGTGGAAGATCCTGAAACCCGCCTGCATCCCATTATGCTCTCCGTGGCATGGCATCTGCTGAATCTGCTGCCGCTCCAGCGCATTACGACCACCAACTCCGGTGAGCTATTATCCCTGACGCCGGTTGAACACGTCTGTCGTCTGGTGCGTGAATCCTCCCGTGTCACCGCTTACCGACTGGGGCCGGGCGGCATGAACGCGGAAGACGGGCGGCGCATCGCGTTTCATATCCGCTTTAACCGGGCGTCATCGCTCTTTGCCCGCTGCTGGCTGCTGGTGGAAGGAGAGACGGAAACCTGGGTCATTAACGAGCTGGCGCGCCAGTGTGGTCACCATTTTGATGCGGAAGGCATTAAGGTGATCGAATTCGCCCAGTCGGGATTAAAGCCGTTGATTAAATTCGCACGCCGGATGGGGATCGAGTGGCACGTCCTGGTCGACGGTGATGAGGCGGGCAAAAAATATGCCTCGACCGTGCGTAGCCTGCTCAATAACGAGCGGGAAGAAGAGCGCGACCATTTAACTATGCTGCCCGCGATGGACATGGAGCACTTTATGTATCGTCAGGGGTTCGACGACGTATTCCACCGAATTGCCATGGTGCCTGTCGATGTCCCGATGAACATGCGGCGCGTGATCGCCAAAGCCATTCATCGTTCGTCAAAACCGGATTTAGCCATTGAAGTGGCGACAGAAGCGGGAAGGCGGGGCGTGGAGGCGGTACCGACTCTGCTACGTAAGATGTTTTCCCGCGTGCTGTGGCTGGCGCGCGGGAAAGCGGATTAGCGTTGGGTTGCCTGATTGACCTGCTGAATCAGGCTATCCAGCAGTTCATAACGACGGCGATACTCGGCGCGCTTTTTGCTCGCGATCTCTTCCATCGGTTTACGCGGCATGACAAGCGGCAACAGGAAGTGACCATTATCCTGTTTTTCACCGCCGATCGAGACCCAGAAACTATCGTAATCAGCCAGCAGTTTCCCCTCTTTTTTCTTGCGGTAACGCCAGCTGCGATAGATGTGTGTGGCGTTACTGACGGCAACGATCTGCTCGACCGGGAAAGCGGTGCCAAGCGTCATCGCGGCTTCCAGCAGCAGACGTTTCGGGAACAGACCGTGACAGGCTTTCGTCGCCCCCTGGATCAGCTCATGGGGAACGTGCGCTTTTGCGCCCTGTAGACCGCCGATGAACAGCGTCGTTTTACCTGCAAACTGGCAGAGCGTAAAGGTCATTTCCGCCAGCACCGTGTTGTGCCTGTCGCAGAAGGCGAGGGTGGCTTCCCCTTCTTTATCCAGGAACGCATCAGCGCACAGACGAACGGTGAACTGCTGTTCCTCTTTGCCGGTTAAGGTCAGCAGGGTGTAACCCGGCTTAGAAAGATAACCCGCAAGCAGCGTCGCAGGAAGCTGGCGGCTCAGGGTCTGATAGTGCCAGTTAAGCGATTCCAGCGCATGCTGACGATCCATCTTCACCGTCAGCCAGGGGCGATGCAGCCGGCACGGCAGTCCTGGCTGGACCTGCAGCATCTGCATCAGACGTGGTTGCTTAGCAAGGCTCGTTAACAGGCGCGCGGTGCTAATGGGCGTCGCCAGCGAACGTAACATGAATTTACGTCGATAGGCGGGGTTCTGCCACGCCAGCCCTGGCGTGAGCGTACCGAAAGCCAGATTTTTGAAGAGCTGCCAGCCCGATTTAGGCTGTGGCAGGCTGGAAAAAGGTGTATCGACGATGGAAGACATGATAGATCCTGCTTCTTGATGAATAGCTTCATTTCAGCAGGCGAACGTTCAACGTCTCGTAAACAAATTGTGACGATTTCAGAGAACAGGGGTTTCGTTGAGGAGTCGTTTAGTTAGAATCAACATTTATTATTGCCAGAACATTTAATTGGAATATTTATGAACCTTAAGGGAAAACGCAGAACGCTGTTTCTGCTGCTGGCGGTCGTGGTATTAGCCGGTGGGTACTGGCTATGGCAAGTGCTTAATGCGCCTGTGCCACAGTATCAGACATTGATTGTTCGTCCTGGCGAACTGCAGCAAAACGTCCTCGCGACGGGCAAGCTGGATGCCCTGCGCAAGGTTGACGTGGGTGCCCAGGTGAGCGGCCAGTTGAAAACGCTGTCGGTAGAGATTGGCGATAAGGTGAAAAAAGGCCAGCTGCTTGGGGTTATCGATCCTGAACAGGCTGAGAACCAGATCCGCGAGGTGGAAGCCACGCTGATGGAGCTGCGCGCTCATCGCGCCCAGGCGCTGGCAGAGCGCAACCTGGCTCAGGTCACACTCACCCGCCAGCAGGCGCTGGCGAAAACCCAGGCCATTTCGAAACAAGATTTAGATACGGCCACCACAGAGCTGGCGGTAAAACAGGCGCAGATTGGCACCATCGACGCGCAAATCAAACGCAACCAGGCCTCGCTGGACACGGCGAAAACCAACCTCGACTATACGCAAATCGTCGCGCCGATGGCTGGCGAAGTCACCCAGATCACCACCCTGCAGGGGCAGACGGTGATTGCCGCGCAGCAGGCGCCAAACATCCTGACGCTGGCGGACATGAGCACCATGCTGGTCAAAGCTCAGGTCTCCGAGGCGGACGTTATCCATCTCAAACCGGGGCAAAACGCCTGGTTTACGGTGCTGGGGGATCCGCAGACCCGCTACGAAGGCGTGCTGAAAGATATTCTGCCGACGCCGGAAAAGGTTAACGACGCCATCTTCTACTATGCCCGTTTTGAAGTGCCGAACCCGCAGGGCGTGCTGCGTCTGGACATGACCGCGCAGGTGCATATCCAACTGACCGGCGTGAAGAACGTGCTGACCATTCCCCTCTCTGCGCTGGGCGAGTCCGCCGGGGATAACCGCTATAAAGTCAAAGTGCTGCGCAACGGGGAAACGCGCGAGCGTGAAGTAGTGATTGGCGCGCGCAACGACACCGATGTGGTGGTGGTGAAAGGGCTGGAAGAGGGTGAGGAGGTTGTCATCAGCGAAAACCTGCCCGGAGCCGCGAAATGACGGCGCTGCTTGAGCTGAACGACATTCGCCGTAGCTACCCCTCGGGCGATGGCCCGGTGGAGGTGCTGAAAGGCATCTCTCTGCGCGTGGAGGCGGGCGAGATGGTGGCGATTGTCGGCGCATCGGGATCCGGTAAATCGACGCTGATGAACATTCTGGGCTGTCTGGATAAACCGACCAGCGGCACCTATCGCGTGGCCGGAACGGACATCTCCACGCTGGACGGCGACGCGCTGGCAAAGCTGCGTCGGGAGCACTTCGGCTTTATCTTCCAGCGTTACCATCTGCTCTCTCACCTCAATGCAGCGCAGAACGTCGAAGTGCCGGCAGTCTATGCCGGCGTGGAGCGGAAAAAGCGTCTTGAGCGCGCGCAGATGCTGCTGACGCGTCTGGGGCTGGCGGAGCGGGTGGAGTATCAGCCCTCGCAGCTTTCAGGCGGCCAGCAGCAGCGCGTAAGTATTGCCCGTGCCCTGATGAACGGCGGGCAGGTGATCCTCGCGGATGAACCCACCGGGGCGCTCGATAGCCATTCCGGCGAAGAGGTGATGGCGATCCTCCACCAGTTGCGCGATCAGGGACACACGGTGATTATCGTGACGCATGACCCGCAGGTGGCGGCGCAGGCGGAACGCATTATTGAGATCCACGACGGCGAGCTGGTCAGCAATCCGCCGCCGGGAGCGTCCAGAGCGGCGGCGACGAAAGAAGCGCTACCGCCGTCCACCGGCTGGGGACAATTCTCTAGCGGCTTTCGTGAAGCGCTTGCCATGGCCTGGCTGGCGATGGCGGCGAATAAAATGCGCACCCTGCTCACCATGCTCGGCATCATTATCGGTATCGCCTCGGTGGTATCGATTGTGGTGGTGGGCGACGCGGCCAAGCAACTGGTGCTGGCCGATATCCGCGCGATTGGCACCAATACCATTGACGTCTATCCCGGCAAAGACTTTGGCGACGACGAGCCGCAGTATCAGCAGTCCCTGAAATATGACGATCTGGCGGCGATTCAGAAGCAGCCGTGGGTTAATTCGGCTACGCCGGCCGTGTCGCAAAATTTGCGCCTGCGCGTGGGTAACGTGGACGTTGCCGCCAGTGCGAACGGCGTCAGCGGGGACTATTTCAACGTTTACGGTATGACCTTCAGTGAAGGTGCGACCTTCAATGCCGAACAGCTCGCGGGCAGGGCGCAGGTGGTGGTACTGGACGCGAACTCACGCAGACAGCTTTTCCCCAATAAAGCGAACGTGGTGGGGGAAGTGATCCTGGTCGGCAACATGCCGGCTACGGTCATCGGCGTGGCGGAAGAGAAGCAGTCGATGTTTGGCAGCAGCAAGATCCTGCGCGTCTGGCTACCCTATACCACCATCTCCGGGCGGATTATGGGGCAGTCCTGGCTTAACTCCATCACCGTGCGCGTGAAGGAGGGCTACGACAGCGCGCTGGCCGAGCAGCAGCTTGAGCGGTTGTTAACCCTGCGCCACGGGAAGAAGGATTTCTTCACCTGGAACATGGACGGCCTCTTGAAAACGGCGGAAAAGACCACACGTACTCTTCAGTTGTTCCTCACGCTGGTGGCGGTCATTTCGCTGGTCGTTGGCGGTATCGGGGTGATGAATATCATGCTGGTGTCGGTGACCGAACGCACCCGTGAGATTGGTATCCGCATGGCGGTCGGGGCCAGAGCCAGCGACGTCCTGCAACAGTTTTTGATTGAAGCTGTGCTGGTGTGTCTGGTAGGGGGCGCGATGGGCATTGCGCTCTCGATGATGATCGCATTTGCACTCCAGCTCTTTTTACCCGGTTGGGAAATTGGCTTCTCACCGGTGGCCATTCTTACCGCGTTTTTGTGTTCAACCTTTACCGGCATTTTGTTTGGCTGGTTACCCGCCCGCAATGCGGCGCGGCTGGATCCGGTGGATGCACTGGCCCGCGAATAGGCTGAAAATAAAAATGCCAGCCGATCGGGCTGGCATTTTGACTGCGGGATGTACACAATAAAACAGAGAACTATGCAACCGTCTCTGCTTCAATGGGTACGATAAGGCTTGCGTGATTGCCTTTGGGTCCCTGGTGTACATCGAACCGGACGGACTGCCCGGCTTTGAGCGTTCTGTAACCATCCATCTGAATGGTGGAATAGTGAGCGAAGATATCCTCGCCGCCGCCTTCGGGGCAGATGAAGCCAAACCCTTTGGCGTTGTTGAACCACTTAACAGTACCCATTTCCATGCTTCGACATCCTTCGTAAATCTTATAAGTTAAGATGGAATGAACCGGTGGTGGAGTGGGGGCTGTTCAAAACCTCGCCATCTCACGCTTGTACAATTTAGAGAAACGAAAGAAGTCGTCAAGCGTTTGGCGCTGGAGATGGGACAATAATCAACCAAAGTTTGAAGCAGTTAACGCTATTGCAACAGTTTGTGACAGACATCGCGGATGACAGTAATAGATGATTGTTATCTAACATCTGAGGTAGATTCAAAGTGGTTATGCAAAATGGGTAAGACCAACGACTGGCTGGATTTTGACCAGCTGGCGGAAGACAAAGTGCGTGACGCGCTAAAACCGCCATCTATGTATAAAGTTATGTTAATGAACGATGATTACACGCCGATGGAATTTGTTATTGACGTGCTACAAAAGTTCTTTTCTTATGATGTAGAACGTGCAACGCAACTGATGCTTACCGTTCATTATCGTGGCAAAGCTATCTGCGGCATCTTCACCGCCGAAGTGGCGGAAACCAAAGTGGCGATGGTGAACGACTATGCGAGGGAGAACGAGCATCCGTTGCTGTGTACGCTGGAAAAGGCCTGATAAGGCATAAAATTGGGGGAGGTGCCTATGCTCAATCAAGAACTGGAACTCAGTTTAAACATGGCTTTCGCCAGAGCGCGTGAGCACCGACATGAGTTTATGACCGTCGAGCACCTGTTGCTCGCACTGCTTAGCAACCCATCTGCCCGCGAAGCGCTGGAAGCCTGCTCCGTGGATCTGGTGGCGCTACGTCAGGAACTCGAAGCCTTCATCGAACAAACCACACCGGTGCTGCCAGCCAGTGAAGAGGAGCGCGACACGCAGCCGACGCTCAGCTTCCAGCGTGTGCTGCAGCGCGCGGTATTTCACGTCCAGTCTTCCGGACGTAGCGAAGTGACTGGCGCAAACGTCTTAGTCGCCATCTTCAGCGAGCAGGAGTCACAGGCTGCCTACCTGCTGCGCAAACACGAAGTCAGCCGACTCGATGTGGTTAACTTTATTTCTCACGGAACGCGCAAAGACGAGCCTAACCAGGCATCGGATTCCAGCAATCAGGTCAATAACAATGAAGAGCAAGCAGGCGGGGAGGATCGTATGGAAAACTTCACCACCAACCTTAATCAGCTTGCTCGCGTTGGCGGTATCGACCCGCTGATTGGTCGCGATAAAGAGCTGGAGCGTGCGATCCAGGTATTGTGCCGTCGCCGCAAGAACAACCCGCTGCTTGTGGGGGAATCTGGCGTAGGTAAAACCGCGATTGCCGAAGGTCTTGCCTGGCGCATTGTGCAGGGCGACGTGCCGGAAGTGATTGCCGATTGCACCATCTACTCGCTGGATATTGGCTCACTGCTGGCGGGCACGAAATACCGTGGTGATTTTGAAAAACGCTTCAAGGCGCTGCTAAAACAGCTGGAGCAGGACACCAACAGCATCCTGTTTATCGATGAGATCCACACCATCATCGGTGCCGGTGCGGCCTCCGGTGGCCAGGTGGATGCCGCAAACCTGATCAAACCGCTGCTCTCCAGCGGCAAGATCCGCGTGATTGGCTCCACCACCTACCAGGAGTTCAGCAACATCTTTGAGAAAGATCGCGCGCTGGCGCGTCGCTTCCAGAAAATCGACGTGACCGAACCGTCCGTCGAGGAAACGGTGCAGATCATCAACGGCCTGAAACCGAAGTACGAAGCGCACCACGACGTGCGTTATACCGCGAAAGCGGTGCGTGCGGCGGTGGAGCTGGCGGTGAAATACATCAACGACCGTCATCTGCCGGATAAGGCGATCGACGTCATTGATGAGGCAGGGGCGCGTGCGCGTCTGATGCCGGCCAGCAAGCGTAAGAAAACCGTTAACGTGGCGGATATTGAGTCCGTGGTGGCCCGTATTGCGCGCATTCCTGAGAAGAGCGTCTCTCAGAGCGACCGCGACACGCTGCGTACTCTTGGCAACCGCTTGAAAATGCTGGTCTTTGGTCAGGATAAAGCCATTGAGGCCTTAACCGAAGCGATCAAGATGGCCCGCGCCGGGCTGGGGCATGAGCATAAACCTGTTGGTTCCTTCCTGTTCGCCGGCCCAACCGGCGTGGGGAAAACCGAGGTGACGGTTCAGCTCTCCAAAGCGCTGGGCATTGAGCTGCTGCGCTTTGATATGTCCGAGTATATGGAGCGTCACACCGTCAGCCGTTTGATCGGTGCGCCTCCGGGCTACGTGGGCTTTGACCAGGGCGGTCTGCTCACCGACGCGGTGATCAAGCATCCGCACGCGGTACTGCTGCTTGATGAAATCGAGAAAGCGCACCCGGACGTGTTCAACATCCTGCTGCAGGTGATGGACAACGGGACGCTGACCGACAACAACGGGCGCAAGGCGGACTTCCGCAACGTGGTGCTGGTGATGACCACCAACGCCGGGGTACGTGAAACCGAGCGTAAATCCATCGGTCTTATCCACCAGGATAACAGCACCGATGCGATGGAAGAGATCAAGAAGATCTTTACGCCGGAGTTCCGTAACCGTCTGGACAACATTATCTGGTTCGATCACCTGTCTACCGAGGTGATCCATCAGGTGGTGGATAAGTTCATCGTCGAGCTGCAGGTTCAGTTGGATCAGAAAGGCGTGTCGCTGGAAGTGAGCCAGGAGGCCCGCAACTGGCTGGCCGAGAAAGGCTACGACCGTGCGATGGGGGCCCGTCCGATGGCGCGTGTGATTCAGGATAACCTGAAGAAACCGCTGGCGAACGAGCTGCTGTTTGGCTCGCTGGTGGACGGCGGTCAGGTGACTGTGGCGCTGGATCAGGTGAAGAACGAGCTGACGTACGATTTCCAGAGTGCGGCGAAGCACAAGCCGGAAGCGGCTCACTAAGTGGAAAGTTAAACGTAAAAACCGGGCACAGGCCCGGTTTTTTTATGCCTGGTCCTGAAAAATCAGAGCCGTATCTGCTTTCAGGTTGCGGTTTTTTCTGCCAGGCGAGGATCAAAAATAAACGGTAGTGGCTTAACCGTACCCAGTACCTGATGAAACGCCGGATGTAATGGATTAAGTATGGCGTTATTTTCGTAAGGAATAATGCAGGAAGGCAGGATAAGCGCCAGCGCGCTGCGGGATTGTAGCCAACCGGTGCCCAGATCCATCGTTGAGACCGGTGCCGGGTTCTCCTGCCAGTCATCGGGCAGCCATGCTTTGTCCAGATAATCAATCTGCTCATCCGGGATATCGATGCTAAACAGCTGGTACTGATTCAGCACGGTGTCTTTTTTGACATGTACCAGAATTTCCAGCGATGCCAGCGAGATGGTGGTGGAAACATACACGGCAGGATGCCCCTTATGATTCCAGCGCCCGCCATACTGGTTTGCACCGCCTCCACTCCATGCTTCGCTGGCGTAGCGTCCCGTCACCAGCCGATAAAAAATCATGCAAACACACCGTGTTCAAGCCGACCAATCAAATCGGTCACTTCCAGCGCGCCGGTTTCTGTCGCAATTAAATCGACAGGTGCTCTGTTCCCTAACCCTCGCACCGGAGATTGCAGCCAGGTCCAGGCGTCGTCTTTACTGCCAAAGTAATCGACGGCAGCATCCAGCACCCGAACGAAACGCGCCACGCGTTCGCTTTCATCTGGGGTCAGCGTACGGCCCGCGCTTTTGCGGCGCGCGACGTTACGCTCGTTAATCCCCGTCACGCGCAGGATGTCCGCTTTCGACATCGCCGTCCACTCGTGGATATTGTCGAGGACGCTAACGGGTAACCCCTGATTGAGATACTCAACCAACCGCATACCCCGGTTTGCCGGTAACCCCGCAAATCGCCAGAGCGCGTTATCAGCAGGCTTCTGCGCAGGAACCCATGTTCTCATTTTTTACCTCCTGATGATTGTCATTTGTCATGGTTTATTATAGACATTTGTCAGAAGGTAGGAAGTGATTGTTTTACGCAGGGGTAAATAAAGGAAGGCGGGCTATGATCCTAATTTTTAATTGAAGTGTAATGAACTGATTTTCAATGATAATTTAATGGCTGTAAAAAAGAGGGTGAGAAAAGCGTTTTTAGATTTTTTGTATGAAAATCATAAAGTTGTTTAGATAATATTTCAGTGCACTGCCGTACAGGCAGCTTAGAAATTACCATCCGGAACCATCTGATCGCAGTACTGGTGCACTGTTGTATCCGGGTTGTTCGCGGATGGATCAACTATCACGGCATCTCAGATAATAAAAGGCGAGTGGGACAGTTCATCTACCAGAGCAAGCGAATCATCTACAGATGGTTTAACCGCAAAGTTCTGCGGAGGGGCCTGACCGGGTAACCGGCGGGTCTACTCACCCGGAACCCCAATATACAGGCTTGCCGTACAATCACTGACGCCCTAACGCGGCGTACCCATCCATCATGTGCAAAATAGTGTATCCTGTGTCCACAGGTTAAACAGAAAGAAGGTCGGTGCCAGTGGAAGAACATGATCTACACGCGTCAGGTTTTACAAAAAAGGAAATCATAAGGATTAAACGTTACCTTGAAACCGGTGATTCACTGGACAGGGTTCTGTTAGATCTTTCCCGTTATTTCAAAATGTTCGTTTGGGTCACAATTATTATGACCGTGATTACCATTCTCAGTTTCATTTTAGGCAGCACCGTACAGGCAATCTCAAGCGCGATAGCAGCAGTTTTCCTGTTTGTTGTTTTTCTCCTGGTGATGCCTGTTAAAGTTGGTTATAAATCCTGGAAGCTATTGAGAACGTATGTTAGCGATTTTGATCGTCGTGGGTGAGTCGCTCCAGTACCACCTTTGCACTGACTCCCCACCCTAAAACTTTCATGCTTAATTTGCCGGAAGATATCTGAATAACCGCCAGGCCTCGGCTTTGCCTGTCAATCCGAACACACCATAGACGCTTGCCGCTAAAGTAGTGGCATTGTAAACGCCAAGACCAACATCACGACTAAATCCCTTGAACTCAGCAATGGGCATCGCGCTGTCTGCGAACATCCCCTGTGAGGCAGGTGCATTCAGCAATTGCCTGGCCGCTTCTCTGGATATCGTATTAAAAGCGTCACCGATGAGGATAGCTCCCAAGCTTACGGGCTTCGAGATTTATCATAGTGTCAGCCCACTGGCGCCTGTTCTGACCAGGAAAAAGCGCGATATCCATCAAAACATCCTTATGTATGATCCATAAACACAATTGGACTTAAATTTATGGCAGATGCATAAAGCTCGATGCAACCATTTTTTAGAGAGCAGGAGCAAGAGGTTACCCCTGGGTTCACCGGGCTAGTCTGGTCAGTACATTGGGGGTCTACGACGGAACCCCAGAAAATTCCGTCACTAAAGCTAAAAAACATCTGATTTGCATGACACTGAATAAATGGCGGGTTATTTGACAGAGTCCAGCATTAGAACCGTCGTTTTAATCGTTGTCACCCAACTGGTCGTTTGTGTGACAAGAGCCTGTCAGCAATTCTGTGTAACTGCCACGGAATATCGCCGCAAGTGCACTGCCGTACAGGCAGCTTAGAAACATAGGCATTGAAATGGATACTCAAGCACCTTATGCACTGCCGTGCAGGCAGCATAAAAAAGCAAATAAAGAGGTTTTACATACTACCGCGTCGCCTGGCGGCGCTACGCTTGCATAGGCCTACAATGTGTTGTGCAATTTTGGCGTGTAGGCTGGGTAAGCGCAGCGCCACCCGGCAAGAAAGGCGACTGTATAGTTAAGGGGAGGGTTTTCCATAAATTTAAGGCCGGGAAGAACCCGACCTTATTTAATATTCATCTGCCATTACAGGCGAAAACAATTAGCGACTACGGAAGACAATGCGGCCTTTGCTCAGGTCGTACGGGGTCAGTTCAACAGTCACTTTGTCGCCCGTCAAAATGCGGATGTAGTTTTTGCGCATTTTACCGGAGATGTGCGCAGTTACCACGTGACCGTTTTCCAGCTCTACGCGAAACATGGTATTAGGCAACGTATCAAGTACGGTACCCTGCATTTCAATATTGTCTTCTTTGGCCATCTAATCCTCTGGGGTATCACTACCAAGTTTTGAACCGGCAAGATAATGCCGAAATTCATCTATTAAGTAAAGAATTGCGCGATTAAAACGCAGCAAAACAGTTTCGGCGCATTGCCCAAGCGTCACGGTACAACCGAACAGGAAGCGCATTCGTAAAGGGGAGACAACAGGATAAACGTCAGGACGTTATCTGAAGCGAGGGTCCCAAACGGCGGCGGGGCAACAGGCAGAAGCTACTCTGCGGCATAATTATAACACCCTCACAAAAAATATGCGGAAAACATTTAGGCATAGGGCATAAAGAGCGTTCTCGGGACCCAAAAGTCGCGCGGGAGCTTCTCCTGACGGCTGGCATCGAGATGCCCGATATACTGGCGTCGCGGGATTTCAACGGCACCCAGCGAGGCCGTGTGTTCGTTGAGCACCTGACAATCGATCAGGCGTCCGCCGCATTGGGCAAAGGCCTGGCAGAAAACCAGCAGCGCGGTTTTCGAGGCGTTGACCGAACGAGAAAACATCGACTCGCCACAAAACAGCGTCCCCTGCGCCACGCCGTACATGCCGCCGACGAGCGTCCCATCTTGCCAGACCTCGATAGAGTGGGCGTAACCCAGCTCATGCAACTGGTGATAGGCGGTAATGATATCGCGGGTTATCCATGTCCCTTCATAGCGGTCTTCGGCACAGCCTTCTATAACCTGACCAAAGGCGTGATTCAGGGTGACACGGTACGGTGATTTTGCATGGAAACGCTTCATGCTGCGGCTCAGGTGAAACTGCTCTGGCCACAGCACGGCGCGGGGATCGGGAGACCACCATAAAATCGGGTCGCCGGGGGAAAACCACGGGAAAATGCCGCGCTGGTACGCCATTAATAACCGCGCAGGACTAAGGTCACCGCCAAGGGCCAGCAGCCCATTGGGCTCGCGCAGCGCCCCCTCCGGCGAAGGGAACGCGATATTATGACGAGAAAGCTGGACCAGGCGCATGACAGCAAAACTCCAGTACGCGAGTGAGGACGCTACAAATATAGTCTACAGACGCTGTTTAAACTGGTAGTAGCGACCCTGTTTCGTCAACAGCTCTGCGTGACTACCTTGCTCAATAATCTGTCCGTTGTCCATCACAATTATCCGATCAAAACTCGCCAGACCGCGCAGGCGGTGCGTGACCATCAGCACGGTTTTCCCGCGCATCACATTCGCAAGCAGATCAAGGATTTGGCTCTCAGTTGTCGCGTCCAGCCCTTCGGTGGGTTCGTCGAGCAACATCAGCGGGGCATCGTGCAGCAGCGCGCGCGCAATCGCCAGTCTGCGCAGCTCACCGCCGGAGAGTTGACGGCCGCCTTCACCCAGCCAGCTGTTTAATCCCTCGTCCTCAAGCAGCTTGTGCAGACCGACCTGCTCCAGCATGGCGCGAAGAGCGTCATCAGACGCGTGCGGTGCGGCCAGCAGCAGGTTATCACGCAGGGTGGCGCTAAACAGGTGTACGCGCTGTGGAACGACGCTGACGGTTTGACGCAGGGCCTGCTCGCTGAAATCTGTCAGCAACGTATTGTTAAAACGGATCTGGCCGCGCTGCGGATCCCAGGCACGGGTCAGCAGCTGCAGCAGCGTCGATTTACCGCACCCGGTACGGCCGAGGATCGCAATCCGCTCTCCGGCGTTAACAGACAGGTTGATGCTTTCCAGCGCGTTTTGCGCCTGTTTGTCGTAGGCGAAGGTGACATCATCCAGCGCCAGCGCAACCTGAGCTGGTACCGCGGTCTGTCCGGCACTGAATGTTACTTCAGGTTCCTGTTCGGCGATCTGGGTGATGCGCAGGGCTGAGGCGATGACCTGCCCCAGATGCTGGAAGGCGCCCGTCACGGGTGCCAGCGCTTCAAACGCGGCCAGCGCACAAAAAACGAAGAGGGCGATCAGGGGACCTGGCTGTGTATTTCCCCCGACACTCCCGGACGCCAGCCACAGCATGGCAATCACCGCGATACCGCCAATGAGTGTCATCAGTGCCTGGGAAAACGCAGTCAGTTCCGACTGTCGGCGCTGAGCTTCATGCCAGTTCAGCTCCGTACTTTCCATACGCGCGCGATAGCGCCTGCTTGCACCGAAAATGGTCAGTTCTGCCTGGCCCTGAAGCCAGGAGGTCAACTGCTGGCGGTAATCTCCGCGCAGACGCGTCAGGTTTTCCCCGGTGGATTTCCCGGCGCGGTAAAAGAGCGGCGGCAGAATTATAAGCGTCAACAGCATGATCCCGCCCAGCGTGAGCGCAACGGGAACATCCAGAAAAGACAATCCCAGCGTCACCACCACAATCACCACAAACGCGCCTGTAATCGGGGAGATCACGCGCAGATAAAGGTGATCCAGCGTGTCGACATCGGCAACGACACGGTTAAGTAGTTCACCCTGACGAAAACGCGCCAGCCCGGCAGGGGAGAGGGGCAGCAGTTTGCTGAAGGTGTAGATGCGCAGGTGCTGCAGCACGCGGAAAGTGGCGTCGTGGCTGACCAGCCGCTCAAAATAGCGTCCGGCAGTACGGGTGATGGCGGTACCGCGAACCCCGGCCGCCGGGAGCATATAGTTAAAGCTGTATAACCCGGCAACGCCCGCGACGGCAGAGGCTGACAGGAACCAGCCGGAAAGCGTGAGCAGACCAATGCTGGCGAGCAGAGTCACAATCGCCAGCACGATCCCCAGCGTCAGCATCCATTTGTGGCGTTTATAGAGCGCAAGATAAGGCAGCAGAGCACGCATCAGATGTCCTCCTGACGGTTCGCCAGCAGGGCGGCAAACGGCCCCTGCGCGGCAACAAGAGAGGCGTAATCGCCTTGCTCAACAAGACGGCCATTTTCCATGACCCAGATCTGGTCCCAGTCGGCAAGACCTTCCAGCTGGTGGGTGACCATCAGGGTCGTTTGCTGGCGTGAGGCGGCGTTAAGCGCTTCCAGCACGCGCTGCTCACTGTGGGCATCCAGGCTGGCTGCAGGCTCATCCAGCAGCATCAGCTGACATGGGTTAAGCAGCGCGCGGGCAACGGCTACACGCTGCGCCTGGCCAACAGACAGCCCGGCGGACTGGTCACCGACGACGGTGTCTACCCCTTGCGGGAGCAGCGGCAGAAACTCGCTGACCCAGGCGCGGTCGAGCACCGATTGCAGTTCATCTTCACGCGCATCCGGACGCGCCAGAAGCACATTTTCACGTAGCGTGGAGGCAGGAAGCTGCGGGTTTTGTCCTACCCAACTGAGCTGTTTACGCCAGGCGTCAGGGTCGAGTTTACGCAACTCGGTTTTGTTTATTTGCAGCGAACCGGTGTAGGCCATAAAACCGGATAGCGCATTCAGTAACGAACTTTTCCCGGAACCGCTGGTGCCGACGAGCACCACGCGCTGTCCGGCCGGCAGGGTAAAGTTCAGCGGGCCTGCCAACACCTTACCTTCCGGCGAGAGGATGCAAAAATCCTGGGCCTCGACGGTCACGGGTTCTTTGGCATTTAGCATCACGTCACCCCGCTCCGGGTGTGCCAGCGGTGTTTCCAGGAACGTTTTCAGGCTGTCGGCCGCGCCAACCGCCTGTGCTTTAGCGTGATAGAAGGTCCCCAAATCGCGAAGGGGCTGGAAAAATTCCGGGGCCAGGATCAGCGCCAGGAAACCGGCAGAAAGGGTCACTGCCGTGCCGTAATGGCCGAAATCCAGCGCACCGAGATAGGAGAAGCCGAAGTAGACGGCCACAAGGGCGATCGACAGCGAAGTAAAGAATTCCAGCACGCCTGAGGATAAGAAGGCGAGGCGTAACACTTCCATGGTGCGCTGGCGGAAATCCTGCGATGCCAGACGAATATTGTCGGTTTCCGCTTCACCGCGGCCAAAAATGCGTAACGTCTCCATGCCGCGCAGACGGTCAAGGAAATGGCCGCTTAAGCGACCCAATGCCAGGAAGTTACGGCGGTTGGCATCCGCCGCTCCCATCCCAACCAGCGCCATAAACAGGGGGATCAGCGGGGCGGTGCCCAGCAGAATCAGTGCTGCCATCCAGTTAACCGGGAAGATGGCGATCACAATCAACAGCGGAACGAAGACGGCAAGCGCCATTTGCGGCAAATAGCGCGCGTAATAGTCGTGCATATCGTCAATCTGCTCAAGGATCAGCGTCGCCCAGCTTCCGGCTGGTTTTCCCTGAATCCACGCCGGGCCGGCTTCCTGAAGCCTGTCGAGCACCTGACGACGGATCTCGTAGCGGATATGCTGTCCGGCATGAAAACCGACGCGTTCACGCAGCCAGACCACCCAGGCGCGCAGGATAAAAACCAGGATCAGGACAATAAAGGGCAGCAGGAGCGCCTCGCGGGGAATGTTCTCCATGATCATGTGATTGAGAATGCGGGCCAGCAGCCATGCCTGGGCAACAATCAACAGACCGCTAACAAATCCCAGCAGACGGGAAATGGTAAGCCAGCGGCGGGAAATAACGCTTTGCTGTTTCAGCCAGCGTGTTAACTCTTGTTGACGGGTTTTTTCCATTGCGTACTTTGCAGGTGACGTTATTAGAAATTGGGCAGCGCAATGTTACAACGGGGAGACAATAAAGGCGACTTATCGCCGCCTTTATTTACGTTTGTTACTGACTTGTAAAGATTATTTACCTTGTTCCGCCAGTCCATCGAGGTAGCGTTCAGCATCCAGCGCGGCCATACACCCGGTACCCGCAGAGGTAATTGCCTGACGGTAAATGTGGTCCATGACATCGCCCGCCGCAAACACGCCCGGGATGCTGGTCTGCGTCGCGTTACCGTGAATGCCTGACTGCACTTTAATGTAGCCGTTTTCCAGCTCCAGTTGCCCTTCGAAGATTGCCGTGTTCGGGCTGTGACCGATAGCAACAAACAGGCCCGCCACGTCCAGCGTTTCGACGTTATCGCTGTTCTGGGTATCACGAATACGCAGACCGGCAACGCCCATCTGATCGCCCGTGACCTCTTCCAGCGTGCGGTTGGTGTGCAGCACGATGTTGCCGCTTGCCACTTTATCCATCAGACGTTTGATCAGGATCTTCTCCGCGCGGAATGTATCGCGGCGGTGGATCAGGTGCACTTCTGAGGCAATGTTCGCCAGGTACAGCGCTTCTTCCACGGCAGTGTTGCCGCCGCCGATGACCGCAACTTTCTGATTGCGGTAGAAGAAACCGTCACAGGTTGCGCAGGCAGAGACGCCGCGGCCTTTAAACGCTTCTTCTGATGGCAGGCCCAGGTAACGGGCAGAAGCACCGGTGGCGATGATCAGCGCGTCACAGGTGTATTCGCCGCTGTCACCCGTCAGGCGGAACGGACGGTTCTGCAGATCGACCTTGTTAATATGGTCGAACAGAATTTCGGTTTCGAATTTGGCAGCATGCTCGTGCATACGTTCCATCAGTAGCGGCCCGGTCAGGTCGTTCGGGTCGCCTGGCCAGTTTTCCACTTCGGTGGTGGTGGTCAGCTGACCGCCTTTTTCCATGCCGGTGATTAATACCGGTTGCAGGTTAGCGCGTGCAGCATAGACCGCCGCGGTATATCCCGCAGGTCCAGAACCAAGGATTAGCAGCTTACTGTGTTTGGCCGTGCCCATGAGATCCCCATTGTTGTTGGCAGACATTTGGCTGGATTGTAGGGAATTTGTTGTCGTAAAAAAAGAGCGCAGCAATTTTGATATCAATCTGTGTAATAGTCACGGACGATGAATGGCGCGCGATAACATCAAGCTTTCTCCTGAAAACCGGTTGTTTATAAGGCAATAAAATGAGGATTAATACCCTGCCGTAATGAATATCCGGCATGTTGTACTAAAAAACGATGTTTTGCTTTGACAATCCCCTGCGCTTTTGCGAAAACATTCAAGGAAGAAAAAAAACCGCGTTAACCGTATGCCGCATAGGCATGCACGTAAATGCCATTTTTACCGGGTCAGTGAAATCTACGCATGGCGTGGACAGACGCCATACGTGATGTCGGTGACAGCCTTCGGGCAACGGTCTTCTTACCAACAGAACCCGAATCCGCATCGCGTCTAATACAAAATCAGGCGATGTGATGACTAACGGGTACAGGCTCTGAACAGTGATGTGCACAGGGTCCAGGCAGGAGTAGGGAAGGAATACAGAGAGACAATAATAATGGTAGATAGCAAGAAGCGCCCTGGCAAAGATCTCGACCGTATCGATCGTAACATTCTTAATGAATTGCAAAAGGATGGGCGTATTTCCAACGTCGAGCTTTCAAAACGTGTGGGACTTTCCCCGACGCCATGCCTTGAGCGTGTGCGCCGACTGGAAAGACAGGGTTTTATTCAGGGCTATACAGCTCTGCTGAACCCGCATTATCTGGATGCCTCACTTCTGGTATTTGTTGAGATTACTCTGAATCGTGGTGCGCCGGATGTGTTTGAGCAATTTAACGCCGCTGTACAAAAACTTGAAGAAATTCAAGAGTGTCATCTGGTGTCCGGTGATTTCGACTACCTGTTGAAAACCCGTGTGCCTGATATGTCCGCCTACCGTAAGCTGCTGGGGGAAACCCTGCTGCGTCTGCCAGGCGTGAACGACACCCGTACCTATGTGGTGATGGAAGAGGTCAAACAGAGCAATCGTCTGGTTATTAAGACGCGCTAACACGGAACAGGTGCAAAATCAGCGTAGTTTGATTACACTCCTGTTAATCCATACAGCAACAGTGCCGGGGAGTCCCGGCGCTGTTGTCCGTTTTAGCAAACAGGCAGGATATGCCTGATACCTGGAGAGCCTTTCTTGAGCCAGGAATACACTGAAGACAAAGAAGTCACACTATCGAAGCTAAGCAGCGGACGTCGTCTCCTCGAGGCTTTGCTGATTGTTATTGCCCTTTTTGCCGTCTGGCTGATGGCAGCCTTACTCAGTTTCAATCCCTCAGATCCCAGCTGGTCACAAACTGCATGGCATGAGCCTATTCATAATTTAGGCGGCGTACCCGGTGCCTGGCTTGCGGACACGCTCTTTTTCATTTTCGGTGTGATGGCCTACACCCTTCCCGTCATTATTATCGGCGGGTGCTGGTTTGCGTGGCGACACCGTCAAAACGATGATTACATCGACTATTTCGCCGTTTCGCTGCGTCTGATTGGCGCACTGGCACTGATCCTCACCTCATGCGGGCTGGCGGCCATTAATGCGGATGATATCTGGTACTTCGCTTCGGGCGGCGTGATTGGCAGTCTGTTGAGTTCTGCGCTGCAGCCGATGCTTCATAGCAGCGGCGGCACGCTGGCGTTGCTGTGCATCTGGGCGGCGGGGCTGACGTTATTCACCGGCTGGTCCTGGGTGAGCATTGCCGAGAAAATTGGCAGTTTTATCCTCACTATTCTGACCTTCGCCAGCAACCGTACCCGTCGTGACGATACGTGGGTTGATGAAGATGAGTACGAAGATGAAGAGGAAGATGACGCGCCTGTGCAGCGTCGCGAGTCTCGTCGTGCTCGAATTCTGCGTGGCGCGCTGGCGCGTCGCCAACGTGTTGCAGAGAAATTTGCCAATCCGCTGGGCCGTAAAACTGATGCGGCGCTCTTCTCTGGTAAACGCATGGATGAAGACGAGCAGGTGGTCTATCGCGCTGCGGGAAATCAGGTCGATCCTGACGATGTGCTCTTCTCCGGCAACCGTGCCACCCCAGGCGATTTTGACGAATACGATCCGCTGTTAAACGGTCATTCGGTCACCGAGCCGGTTGCCGCAGCCGCCGCCGCGACGACCGCTGCTCAGGCCTATGCCGCCCCCGTTGACGCCGTGATGCCTTCTGCGCCGGTTTCACCGCCGGAATCCGTTATTCAGCAGCCTCAGGTAGACTGGCAGACTGCGCCGGGTGTTCATACCCCGGAACCGGTTATTGCGCCTGAACCAGAAAGCTATATTCCCGTTCAGCAGGAGCAGTGGCAGCAGCCTTATCAGCCGCCGCAGCCTGCGTATGAACCACAACACAACCCACACTATGAACAGCCTGTAACTCAACCGTATCAGGAGTATGTGCCTGAACCGGTTGAACCCGTGCAGTCTTATGTCGCACCGCAACCTGAGCCGGAACCTGAGCCCGAAATCGTGGAAGAGGTGAAGCCAGCGCGTCCGCCACTGTACTATTTTGAAGAAGTCGAAGAGCGCCGTGCGCGTGAACGCGAACAGCTGGCGGCCTGGTATCAGCCAGTGCCTGAACCGGTGCAGGAACCTGTTACGAAAGCACCTGCTGTTTCGGCCCCTCAGGTTGATCCAACACCTTCGGTTGCCCCTGTAGCGGAAAGCGTGAAGCAGGCCACCGCGGCGGCGGCCGTGGCTGCACCTGTCTTTAGCCTGGCAACAGGGGGAGCGCCACGTCCTCAGGTGAAAGAGGGGATTGGTCCTCAATTGCCTCGTCCTAACCGCGTCCGCGTGCCAACGCGTCGTGAGCTTGCCTCTTACGGTATCAAGCTGCCTTCCCAGCGGATGGCCGAAGAAAAAGCCCGCGAGTCAGAGTACGAGGATGATGCCGATGACATGCAGCAGGCTGAGCTGGCTCGCCAGTTCGCCGCGCAGCAGAATCAACGCTACGGTGAGGAATATCAGCACGATGAGCCTGCGCTGGACGACGATGACGCGGCGGAAGCCGAACTGGCGCGCCAGTTTGCCGCTACCCAGCAGCAGCGCTATTCCGGCGAACAACCGGCTGGCGCAAATCCGTTCTCCCTGTCGGATTTTGAATTCTCGCCGATGAAAGATCTGGTGGATGATGGCCCGAGCGAGCCTTTATTTACCCCGAGCGTGATGCCGGAAGCGGAGCCTGTGCGCCAGCAACCCGCACAGCCGTCATACGCACCGCAACCGCAGCAGCCACAACAACCGCCGCAGTTCCAGCAGCCTGCGCCACAGCCGCAGGAGAGTCTGATTCACCCGCTGCTGATGCGTAACGGTGACAGCCGTCCGCTGCAACGTCCAAGCACGCCACTGCCGTCGCTGGATCTGTTAACGCCGCCGCCAGCGGAAGTTGAACCGGTTGATACCTTCGCGCTGGAGCAGATGGCGCGTCTGGTCGAAGCGCGTCTGGCTGACTTCCGCATTAAAGCGGACGTGGTGAACTACTCCCCGGGGCCGGTCATCACCCGTTTCGAACTGAATCTGGCGCCAGGCGTAAAAGCCGCACGTATTTCTAACCTCTCCCGTGACCTGGCGCGTTCTCTGTCGACCGTAGCGGTGCGTGTGGTGGAGGTCATACCGGGCAAACCGTACGTTGGCCTTGAACTGCCGAACAAGAAACGTCAGACCGTCTACCTGCGTGAAGTGCTGGATAACACCAAGTTCCGCGATAACCCTTCCCCGCTAACGGTGGTGCTGGGTAAAGATATTGCGGGCGATCCGGTAGTGGCAGACCTTGCGAAGATGCCTCACCTGCTGGTGGCCGGTACGACCGGTTCCGGTAAGTCCGTCGGTGTGAACGCCATGATCCTTAGCATGCTCTATAAAGCGCAGCCGGAAGATGTGCGTTTCATCATGATCGACCCGAAAATGCTCGAACTGTCCGTCTATGAAGGCATCCCGCACCTGCTGACGGAAGTGGTTACCGACATGAAAGACGCGGCCAACGCCCTGCGCTGGAGCGTGAACGAGATGGAACGTCGCTACAAGCTGATGTCGGCACTGGGCGTGCGTAACCTGGCCGGTTATAACGAGAAAATCGCCGAGGCGGCGCGTATGGGCCGTCCGATCCCGGATCCGTACTGGAAACCGGGAGACAGCATGGATGCACAGCATCCGGTGCTGGAAAAACTGCCTTATATCGTGGTGCTGGTAGATGAATTCGCCGACCTGATGATGACCGTCGGTAAAAAAGTGGAAGAGCTGATTGCCCGCCTGGCGCAGAAAGCGCGCGCCGCCGGTATTCACCTTGTGCTGGCGACCCAGCGTCCATCCGTGGACGTTATCACCGGTCTGATTAAAGCGAACATCCCGACGCGTATCGCCTTTACCGTATCCAGTAAAATTGACTCACGTACCATCCTTGATCAGGGCGGTGCAGAGTCGCTGCTGGGGATGGGAGACATGCTCTATTCCGGCCCGAATTCCACCTCTCCGGTGCGTGTTCACGGCGCATTCGTTCGCGACCAGGAAGTGCACGCGGTAGTCCAGGACTGGAAAGCACGTGGTCGTCCGCAATATGTTGATGGCATCACCAGCGACACGGAAAGCGAAGGCGGCGGCGGTGGCTTCGACGGCGGCGAAGAGCTGGATCCGTTATTCGATCAGGCGGTGAACTTCGTGACCGAAAAACGCAAGGCCTCCATCTCTGGCGTACAGCGTCAGTTCCGCATCGGCTATAACCGCGCGGCGCGTATCATCGAACAGATGGAAGCGCAGGGTATTGTCAGCGAGCAGGGGCACAACGGTAACCGCGAGGTGCTGGCACCGCCGCCGTTTGATTAACCTTCGGCAATTGCAAAGAAGGGTAAATCAACCAAAATTAAGCATTTTCTTCTGTCGCCTGCCTGCGGGCAGGTCCAGAATAGAAGACGGAAACCCCATATTGGGAAGACGTATTTTAAGGAATAACAATGAAAAAAATCGCCATCGCCTGTGCATTACTCACCAGTTTTGTTGCCAGCAGCGTCTGGGCTGATGCAGCCAGCGACCTTAAAAGCCGACTGGATAAAGTAAGCAGCTTCCACGCCAGCTTCACGCAAAAAGTGACTGACGGCAGCGGCAACGCGGTGCAGGAAGGTCAGGGAGATTTGTGGGTAAAACGCCCGAATCTGTTTAACTGGCACATGACCCAGCCGGATGAAAGCATCCTGGTGTCTGACGGTAAAACGCTATGGTTCTTCAACCCGTTCGTTGAGCAGGCAACGGCGACCTGGCTGAAAGATGCCACCAGCAATACGCCATTTATGCTGATTGCCCGCAACCAGGCCAGCGACTGGCAGCAGTACAATATTAAGCAGACGGGGGACGAGTTTGTCCTGACGCCAAAAGGCAGTAACGGCAACCTGAAGCAGTTCACCATTAACGTAAGCCCCAACGGTACCATTAATCAGTTTGGCGCCGTTGAGCAGGACGATCAGCGCAGCAGCTATCAGCTTAAGTCTCAGCAGAATGGCGCTGTAGATGCATCGAAATTCACCTTTACCCCGCCGCAGGGCGTAACGGTGGATGACCAACGTAAGTAAGAGGCGTGAGTGAGCAATCTGTCGCTCGATTTTTCAGACAACGCGTTTCAACCTCTGGCCGCTCGTATGCGGCCAGAAAATTTAGCGCAGTATATCGGCCAGCAACACCTGCTGGCTGCCGGTAAGCCATTGCCGCGCGCCATTGAGGCCGGGCATCTTCACTCGATGATCCTCTGGGGGCCACCCGGCACGGGCAAAACCACGCTTGCCGAAGTGATTGCCCGCTATGCGAACGCGGACGTTGAACGCATCTCTGCAGTTACATCCGGCGTGAAAGAGATCCGCGAAGCGATCGAGCGCGCGCGGCAGAACCGCAATGCCGGGCGCAGGACTATCCTCTTCGTGGACGAAGTTCACCGCTTCAACAAAAGTCAGCAGGATGCCTTTCTGCCGCACATTGAAGACGGCACGATCTTCTTCATCGGGGCGACTACCGAAAATCCCTCGTTTGAACTGAACTCGGCGCTGTTGTCTCGTGCGCGCGTTTACTTGCTCAAATCGTTGACCGTCGAGGATATCGAAAAGGTTCTCACCCAGGCGATGGACGATAAAGCGCGCGGCTACGGCGGGCAGGATATCGTTCTGCCTGACGACACGCGTCGTGCGATTGCGGAGCTGGTGAACGGTGATGCGCGTCGGGCGCTGAACACGCTGGAGATGATGGCCGACATGGCCGAAGTCGACGATGCTGGCAAACGAGTGCTGAAGCCGGAACTGCTCACCGAAATAGCCGGGGAGCGCAGCGCGCGTTTCGATAATAAAGGCGATCGATTTTACGATCTCATTTCTGCCCTGCATAAATCCGTGCGCGGCAGCGCGCCAGATGCGGCACTGTACTGGTACGCGCGCATCATTACTGCCGGTGGCGATCCGCTGTACGTTGCGCGCCGCTGCCTGGCGATCGCCTCAGAAGATGTCGGCAATGCCGATCCTCGTGCCATGCAGGTCGCGCTGTCGGCGTGGGATTGTTTCACCCGCGTGGGTCCGGCGGAAGGCGAACGTGCAATTGCCCAGGCGATTGTCTATCTGGCCTGTGCGCCGAAAAGCAATGCCGTTTATACCGCGTTTAAAGCGGCGATGTCTGATGCGCGTGAACGCCCGGACTACGATGTGCCGGTTCACCTGCGTAATGCGCCAACGAAACTGATGAAAGAGATGGGGTATGGGCAGGAGTATCGTTACGCCCATGACGAACCCAATGCCTACGCGGCCGGTGAGGAATATTTCCCGCAGGAGATGGCACAAACCCGCTATTATCACCCCACAAACAGAGGTCTTGAAGGCAAGATTGGCGAAAAGCTCGCCTGGCTCGCCGGACAGGATCAAAATAGCCCTATAAAACGCTACCGTTAGTGCAGTCGTTGCGGTAATGTTGGCGTTGTATCCCTGTGATCGCAGGCTGTGGTCACTTTTTCCTATTTTAATTCGATAAGCACAGGATAAGCATGCTCGATCCCAATCTGCTGCGTAATGAGCCAGACGCAGTCGCTGAAAAACTGGCACGCCGGGGCTTTAAGCTGGATGTAGATAAGCTGCGCGCTCTTGAAGAGCGTCGTAAAGTTCTGCAGGTACAAACTGAAAATCTGCAGGCAGAGCGTAATTCTCGATCGAAATCCATTGGCCAGGCGAAAGCGCGCGGGGAAGATATTGAGCCATTACGCCTGGAAGTGAACAAACTGGGTGAAGAACTGGATCAGGCGAAAGCCGAACTGGATGTTCTTCAGGCCGAAATTCGTGATATTGCCCTGGCTATCCCGAATATTCCTGACGACAGCGTCCCTGTCGGTAAAGATGAAAACGACAACGTTGAAGTGAAACGCTGGGGTACGCCTCGTGAGTTTGACTTCGAGGTGCGCGATCACGTGACGCTGGGCGAAATGCACACAGGCCTGGACTTTGCAGCAGCAGTTAAGCTGACCGGTTCTCGCTTTGTGGTGATGAAAGGCCAGATTGCTCATCTGCACCGCGCTCTGGCGCAGTTCATGCTGGATCTGCACACCGAGCAGCACGGCTACAGTGAAACTTATGTTCCGTATCTTGTTAACCACGATACCCTGTACGGTACCGGTCAGCTGCCGAAATTTGCCGGCGATCTGTTCCACACCCGTCCGCTGGACGAGGAAGCGGACAGCAGCAACTACGCGCTGATCCCAACGGCGGAAGTGCCGCTGACCAACCTCGTGCGTGATGAGATCATCGATGAAGACGATCTGCCGATCAAACTGACGGCGCACTCTCCGTGCTTCCGTTCTGAAGCAGGCTCTTACGGTCGCGACACGCGCGGTCTGATCCGTATGCACCAGTTCGATAAAGTTGAGATGGTGCAGATCGTCCGTCCTGAAGATTCCATGGATGCGCTGGAAGAGATGACCGGTCACGCCGAGAAAGTGCTGGAGCTGCTGGGTCTGCCGTACCGTCGTATGGCCCTGTGCACCGGTGATATGGGCTTTGGCGCCCGCAAAACCTTCGATCTTGAAGTGTGGGTGCCTGCGCAGAACACCTACCGTGAAATCTCTTCCTGCTCTAACGTCTGGGATTTCCAGGCGCGCCGTATGCAGGCACGCTGCCGCAGCAAATCTGACAAGAAAACCCGTCTGGTGCACACCCTGAACGGTTCTGGTCTGGCGGTTGGCCGTACGCTGGTTGCCGTGATGGAAAACTACCAGCAGGCAGATGGTCGCATCGAGATCCCTGAAGTGCTGCGTCCATACATGAAAGGCCTGCAGTACATCGGCTAATGATTTGCCTCAAAATAAAAAAGCGCCTGCGGGCGCTTTTTTTATGTCTGTGAATTGATACGACGCAATACCCCCTCCCTCCAAAGTAGTAATACTGTTGCGAATGAAAGTCAGCATAAAAAGCTGAATACCCGGAAATTCGATATCTATAAAGCTATGTAGCGGTTCGCGCCGCCTCTCTTTTCTTTGTGAGCAACCAAAGTGAGTTTCTATGAAAATCAACGCGCCTGAAGCACTCATGGCTGCCGAGGTCACTCGCCGTGGGTTGATGAAAACCACGGCAATAGGCGGTCTGGCTGTAGCCAGCAGCGCCTTCACGCTCCCTTTTACCCGACTGGCATCGGCGGCAGAGGCACTCTCCCCAGCCACGACGCCTGAAAAAGTGGTGTGGAGTGCCTGTACCGTCAACTGTGGTAGCCGTTGTCCCCTGCGTATGCACGTGGTGGACGGCGAAATTAAGTATGTCGAAACCGATAATACCGGCGACGATAGCTACGAAGGGTTACATCAGGTTAGGGCTTGTCTGCGCGGACGCTCCATGCGTCGTCGCGTGTATAACCCGGACCGTCTGAAATACCCGATGAAACGCGTCGGCAAGCGTGGAGAAGGGAAGTTCGAGCGGATTAGCTGGGATGAAGCCTACGATATCATCGCCAGCAATATGCAGCGTTTGATCAAAGAGTACGGCAACGAATCCATCTACCTGAACTATGGCACCGGGACTCTCGGCGGCACGTTGACCCGCTCCTGGCCACCGGGTAAAACGCTGGTGGCGCGCCTGATGAATTGCTGTGGCGGTTATCTCAATCACTACGGTGATTACTCCTCGGCGCAGATCGCCGCTGGCCTGAACTACACCTACGGTGGCTGGGCGGACGGAAACAGCCCGTCGGATATCGAAAACAGTAAGCTGGTCGTGCTGTTCGGTAACAACCCGGGTGAAACGCGTATGAGCGGCGGCGGGGTGACCTACTATCTGGAACAGGCCCGCGCCAAATCCAATGCCCGCATGATCATCATCGATCCGCGCTATACCGACACCGGTGCAGGGCGTGAAGATGAATGGATCCCCATTCGTCCGGGGACCGATGCGGCGCTGGTCTCCGCACTGGCCTGGGTGATGATCACCGAAAACCTCGTCGATCAGCCTTTCCTGGATAAATACTGCGTCGGCTATGACGAGAAAACCCTGCCGGCCAGCGCGCCAGCAAACGGGCATTACAAAGCGTATATTCTCGGCCAGGGCAGCGACGGCGTAGCGAAAACGCCGGCGTGGGCATCTACCATCACCGGTATTCCGGCGGAACGTATTGTGCAGCTGGCACGTGAAATTGGCTCAGCCAAACCTGCCTACATCAGCCAGGGCTGGGGCCCGCAGCGCCATGCGAACGGCGAAATTGCCACCCGCGCTATCTCTATGCTCTCTATTCTGACCGGCAACGTCGGTATTCACGGCGGTAATACCGGCGCGCGTGAAGGTTCGTACTCGCTGCCGTTTGAACGGATGCCGACCCTGGACAACCCCGTGAAGACCAGCATCTCCATGTTTATGTGGACCGATGCGATTGAACGTGGCCCGGAAATGACCGCCCTGCGCGACGGTGTGCGCGGCAAGGACAAACTGGACGTGCCGATCAAGATGATCTGGAACTATGCCGGCAACTGTCTTATCAACCAGCACTCCGAAATTAACCGTACCCATGAAATCCTGCAGGACGACAAGAAGTGCGAGATGATTGTGGTGATCGACTGCCACATGACCTCCTCGGCAAAATATGCCGATATTCTTCTGCCGGACTGCACCGCCTCTGAGCAGATGGATTTCGCGCTGGATGCCTCCTGCGGCAACATGTCCTATGTGATCTTCACCGACCAGGCCATCAAGCCGCGTTTTGAGTGCAAAACCATCTATGAAATGACCTCCGAACTGGCGAAACGGCTTGGTGTAGAGCAGCAGTTTACCGAGGGGCGTACTCAGGAAGGGTGGATGCGCCATCTTCACGCGCTCTCCCGTAAAGCGATCCCCGATCTGCCGGACTTCGATACCTTCCGCAAGCAGGGTATGTACAAACAGCGTGACCCGGAAGGGCATCACGTGGCGTACAAAGCGTTCCGTGAAGATCCGCAGGCGAACCCGCTAACCACGCCGTCGGGCAAAATCGAAATCTACTCCGAAGAGCTGGCAAAAATCGCCTCTACCTGGGAGCTGCCGGAAGGGGACGTTATCGATCCGCTGCCGATCTACACGCCGGGTTTTGAAAACTATAACGATCCACTGACGGCGAAATTCCCGCTGCAACTGACCGGTTTCCACTACAAAGCGCGTGTTCACTCCACTTACGGTAACGTCGATGTCCTGAAAGCGGCCTGTCGACAGGAGATGTGGATCAACCCGATGGATGCCAAAGCGCGCGGTATCAGCAATGGCGATCGCGTGCGGATCTTTAACGGCCGCGGTGAGGTCCATATTGAAGCCAAAGTGACCCCGCGCATGATGCCCGGCGTGGTGGCGCTGGGGGAAGGCGCCTGGTACAGCCCGGATGCAAAGGGCATCGATCAGGCTGGCAGTATTAACGTACTGACCACGCAGCGCCCGTCGCCGCTGGCAAAAGGCAACCCATCCCACACAAACCTTGTCCAGGTTGAAAAGGTTTAAGGAGTAACCGATGACAACCCAGTATGGATTTTTTATTGATTCCAGCCGTTGCACCGGGTGCAAAACCTGCGAGCTGGCCTGTAAAGATTACAAAGACCTGACTCCGGACGTGAGCTTCCGTCGCATCTACGAATACGCCGGGGGCGACTGGCAGGAAGATAACGGCGTCTGGCATCAGAACGTGTTCGCTTATTACCTGTCGATTGCCTGTAACCACTGTGAAGATCCCGCCTGTACCAAGGTCTGCCCGAGCGGCGCGATGCATAAGCGTGAAGACGGTTTTGTGGTGGTGGATGAAGATGTTTGCATCGGCTGTCGCTATTGCCATATGGCCTGCCCCTACGGCGCACCGCAGTACAACGCCGCGAAAGGGCATATGACCAAATGCGATGGCTGCCACACCCGCGTCGCAGAGGGCAAAAAGCCGATTTGCGTCGAATCCTGCCCGCTGCGCGCGCTGGACTTCGGCCCAGTTGAAGAGCTGCGTCAAAAACACGGTCAGCTTGCCGCAGTGGCGCCCCTGCCGTCTGCGCACTTCACGAAGCCGAGTATTGTGATTAAACCTAACGCCAACAGCCGTCCTACAGGTGATACCACCGGCTACCTGGCAAATCCGAAGGAGGTGTGAGATGGGAAGTGGATGGCATGAATGGCCGCTGATGATCTTCACGGTCTTTGGTCAGTGCGTGGCTGGTGGCTTCATTGTGCTCGCGCTGGCGCTGCTGAAGGGTAATCTCAGCGGCGAACAGCAGCAGCGTTTAGTGTTGAGCATGTTTGGCCTGTGGGTGCTCATGGGGATTGGCTTCGTTGCTTCTACGCTGCACCTGGGCTCGCCGATGCGCGCATTTAATTCTCTGAACCGTGTGGGCGCCTCGTCCCTCAGTAATGAGATTGCCAGCGGGGCGATTTTCTTTGCCGTTGGCGGGCTGGGCTGGCTGCTGGCCGCAATGAAGAAGCTGCCTGCGGCTCTACGCAGCCTGTGGCTGATCGTGACCATGGTGCTGGGCGTGGTGTTCGTGTGGATGATGGTGCGCGTCTATAACACCATCGACACGGTTCCCACCTGGTACACCGTCTGGACGCCAATGAGCTTCTTCCTGACCATGTTTATCGGCGGACCGCTGCTGGGCTATCTGTTGCTGCGCGTGGCGGGGGTAGACGGTTGGGCTATGCGCTTGCTGCCTGCCGTTTCGCTGCTGGCGCTGGTCGTGAGTGCTATGGTTGCCCTGATGCAGGGCGCTGAACTGGCAACCATTCACAGTTCGATTCAGCAGGCGTCTGCCCTGGTGCCGGATTACGGTTCGCTAATGGCCTGGCGTGTCGTTCTGCTGGTCGCGGCATTGGTATTCTGGATTGCCCCGCAGCTCAAAGGTTATCAGCCCGCGCTGCCGCTGCTGTCACTGGCCTTTGTACTCGTCCTGACGGACGAACTGATTGGCCGTGGGGTATTCTACGGATTGCATATGACCGTGGGTATGGCTGTCGCCAGTTAAGACGGTCATCCCTTCTGTAAAGCCGGGTCAGAGCGCCCGGCTTTTCTTTTTTTCGATCATGAAATTTTTCGACTGTCGTTTTGTTTTAATTTAGGCCATTAATAAATAAAAACAGAGACATAATTAATATCTATAGCAGGCGTGGCATTAGCAGGATAAGTTTTTTAAATCGACAGGGAACATATTGTGCCTGGCGGCTAAGTCAGTGGATTGACTTTGTTTTTGCCAGTGGCATGATGCGCACGAAATCTGAACTTCCTCACGGCTTTTAATCCATGACCACCTATACCCGGCCAGTGCTGCTGTTGCTCTGTGGCCTGCTGCTGTTGACCCTGGCGATCGCAGTGTTAAATACGCTCGTTCCGCTGTGGCTCGCCCATGAAAACTTACCGACCTGGCAGGTGGGTATGGTCAGCTCGTCCTTTTTTACCGGAAACCTGCTGGGCACGCTGGTGACCGGGAGCCTCATTAAGCGCTTAGGATTTAACCGCAGCTATTACCTGGCCTCGCTGATTTTCGCTGCCGGGTGTGCGGGGCTGGGCCTGATGGTCGGCTTCTGGAGCTGGATGGTGTGGCGTTTTATCGCCGGCGTAGGCTGCGCGATGATTTGGGTGGTCGTTGAAAGTGCGTTAATGTGCAGCGGCACGTCGCGCAATCGCGGGCGCCTGCTGGCAGCCTATATGATGGTGTATTACGTGGGGACCGTGCTGGGACAACTGATGGTCAGCAAGCTGCCAACCGACCTGATGAGCGTTCTGCCGTGGGTGACGGGTATGGTGCTGGCCGCGATCCTGCCGCTGCTCTTCACGCGTATTGTGAACCAGAACAGCGAACATCAGGAAGTCACCCACGTCTGGCCAATGCTGAGACTCCGGCAGGCACGTCTGGGGGTAAATGGCTGCATTATTTCCGGGATTGTACTGGGCTCGCTCTATGGCCTGATGCCGCTCTATCTGAACCACCAGGGCGTCAGCGATTCCGGGATCGGCTTCTGGATGGCGGTGATGGTGAGTGCGGGCATTCTCGGCCAGTGGCCTATTGGCCGTCTGGCGGACCGTTTTGGCCGCCTGCTGGTGCTGCGCGTTCAGGTCTTCGTGGTGATTATGGGATGCCTCGCCATGCTTAGCAACGCCGCGATGGCACCGGCGCTGTTTATTCTTGGGGCTGCCGGTTTCACGCTCTATCCGGTCGCGATGGCCTGGGCCTGTGAGAAAGTGGAACATCATCAGCTGGTGGCCATGAACCAGGCGCTTTTACTGAGCTATACCATCGGCAGTTTGTTAGGGCCGACGTTTACCGCGATGCTGATGCAGAATTATTCCGACAATTTGCTGTTCATCATGATCGCCAGCGTGTCGTTTATTTATCTCCTGATGCTGCTGCGCAAAGCGGGCGAACATCCAACGCCAGTGGCGCATGCCTGATTAAATTAAAGCCAGTCATCGACTGGCTTTTTTGTCCCCATCACATCTAAGACTTTTACGCATTGTTTGTTTATCGCGCCAGGCGATAATTCAGGTGAGTTCTATCACTAAAAGGCAGCAATCATGGCTACACGTCGTTTAACCACTACCGCACTGGCAGTAGTGTTGTCTTTAACGTTTGCTACAGCACCGGTCATGGCTAATCCTGGAAACGGGAATGGCGGTGGTGGTCACGGTAACAGTGGCGGACAAGGTAATGGTGGTAATCACGGCAATTCCGGGAATCATGGTAACGGAAATTCCGGTACCCATGGTAGTAAACACAATACAGATAATCCGGGTAAATCAAATAAAAGCGTCAGCGATGATGTCGACGCCCGTGTAAGCTTCGATCATGCCCGTCATCTGGCAGTGAACTATGGTTTAACCGGCTATGAGTCATTGCCTCCGGGCATTGCGAAAAACCTCGCACGCGGTAAACCACTGCCTCCGGGGATTGCGAAGAAAACCGTGCCGGCTTCTATGCTGGACCAGTTGCCTTCCTATCCTGGCTATGAATGGCGCGTGGTCGGTGACGATCTGGTCTTAATTGCACTCAGCACGGCTGTGGTGACGACCATTATTAACGGTGTATTCAAATAGAATAAATAAGGCCCGGTTTTTACCGGGCCTTTACTTTAATACATTACTTTGTGACCGTACTGTTCAAGAATACCTTTCACGCGCTCCATGGTCTCTTTCTTCGGCGGCTTCACGCCATCAAGCTTATATTCTTCGCCCATCGCCACCCATTTATGTTTACCCAGCTCATGGTAGGGCAGCAGCTCAATTTTCTCGACGTTGCCCATGTCGCGGGTAAATTCGCCCAGGCGGTGCGCGGAATCGTCGTCATCTGACCAGCCAGGAACCACCACGTAGCGGATCCAGGTTTTAATGCCTTTCGCTGAGATATATTTAGCAAACTCCAGCGTACGGTGGTTGGACACGCCAACCAGATTCTGGTGGATCTCGTCGTTCATCTGTTTGAGATCGAGCATCACCAGATCGGTTACTTCAAGCAATTCATCAATAACGGGATCGTAGCGGCGCACAAAACCGTTCGTGTCGAGGCAGGTATGAATACCTTCTTTGTGGCAGGCGCGGAACCAGTCGCGGACAAACTCGGCCTGAAGAATGGCCTCGCCACCGGACGCCGTCACACCGCCGCCGGATGCGTTCATAAAGTGGCGGTAGGTCACCACCTCTTTCATCAGATCGTCGACGGTCACTTCTTTCCCGCCGTGCGTGTCCCAGGTGTCGCGGTTATGGCAGTACAGGCAGCGCATCAGGCAGCCCTGGAAAAAGGTAATAAAGCGGATACCCGGGCCATCGACGGTGCCACAGGATTCAAAGGAGTGAATGCGACCAATAGTTGACATTGCGGTGATATCTCCAGCATCGGCCCGTCCGGGGCCTGTGTATGCACAGCTCAAAACCGGCTGTGTTGAAGTCTGTTTTGGCTGATATCCATAGAGTATAGATAGCGGACAAAAGAGACTAAGGTGGAGAGGGTGCTAAAAAGGCCCCACTGACGTGGAGCCTTTATTGTACGCTTTTTAACGCGTGATTTCAGTCATTTCCACTTACATGGACTGAGTGAAAGTACGGGTGATAACGTCCTGCTGCTGTTCTTTGGTCAGGGAGTTAAAACGTACTGCGTAGCCAGATACGCGGATGGTCAGCTGAGGATATTTCTCAGGGTGTTCCATCGCGTCGAGCAGCATTTCACGGTTCATTACGTTCACGTTCAGGTGCTGACCACCTTCGATGGACGCTTCGTGGTGGAAGTAACCATCCATCAGACCCGCGAGGTTCGTTTTACGCACTTCGTCGTCTTTACCCAGCGCGTTTGGCACGATAGAGAAGGTATAGGAGATACCATCTTTCGCGTAAGCAAACGGCAGTTTCGCAACGGATGTCAGAGAGGCAACAGCACCTTTCTGGTCACGACCGTGCATTGGGTTAGCACCTGGGCCGAATGGCGCGCCAGCACGACGACCGTCTGGGGTGTTACCGGTTTTCTTACCATACACAACGTTAGAGGTGATGGTCAGAACAGACTGAGTCGGGATAGCGTTACGGTAGGTAGTGAGTTTCTGAATTTTCTTCATGAAACGTTCTACCAGGTCAACCGCCATGTCATCCACGCGAGCGTCGTTGTTACCAAACTGCGGGTATTCGCCTTCGATTTCGAAGTCGATAGCCAGACCATCTTCGTCACGAATTGGTTTAACTTTCGCATATTTGATTGCAGACAGGGAGTCAGCAGCAACGGACAGACCTGCGATACCACACGCCATGGTGCGGATAACGTCACGGTCGTGCAGCGCCATCAGAGAGGCTTCGTAGCTGTACTTGTCGTGCATGTAGTGGATAACGTTCAGCGCAGTGACATACTGTTTAGCCAGCCAGTCCATGAAGTGATCCATGCGGTCCATGACTTCGTCGAAATTCAGAACATCGCCTTTGATCGGCTCAGACTTAGGACCCACCTGCATTTTCAGTTTTTCATCAACGCCGCCGTTGATAGCGTACAGCATGGTTTTCGCCAGGTTTGCACGCGCACCGAAGAACTGCATTTGTTTACCAACAACCATTGGGCTTACGCAGCAAGCGATAGCGTAATCGTCGTTGTTGAAGTCCGGACGCATCAGGTCATCGTTCTCGTACTGCAGAGAAGAGGTGTCGATGGACACTTTAGCGGCGAATTTCTTGAAGTTCAGAGGCAGTTTTTCAGACCACAGAACGGTGATGTTCGGCTCCGGAGAAGGACCCATGGTGTACAGGGTGTTCAGGAAGCGGAAGCTGTTTTTAGTTACCAGAGTACGGCCATCAACGCCCATACCACCGATAGATTCAGTTGCCCAGATTGGGTCACCGGAGAACAGCTCATCGTACTCAGGGGTACGCAGGAAGCGAACCATACGCAGTTTCATGACCAGGTGGTCAATCATTTCCTGTGCGTCTTGCTCGGTAATTTTGCCAGCTTTCAGGTCACGTTCGATGTAGGCATCCAGGAAGGTGGATACGCGACCGAAGGACATTGCGGCACCGTTCTGAGACTTAACTGCGGCCAGGTAGCCGAAGTAGGTCCACTGGATAGCTTCCTGAGCGTTGGTTGCAGGACCAGAGATATCGCAGCCGTATTTCGCTGCCATTTCTTTGATCTGACCCAGCGCGCGGTGCTGTTCAGCAATCTCTTCACGCAGACGGATAGTCGCTTCCAGGTTTACGCCGTTTTCCAGATCGGACTGCAGGGAAACAAACTGCGCGTACTTGTCTTTCATCAGGAAGTCGATACCGTACAGCGCAACGCGACGGTAGTCACCGATGATACGACCACGGCCATAGGCATCTGGCAGACCAGTCAGAACGCCAGATTTACGGCAGTTCAGAATGTCTTTGGTGTAAACATCGAATACGCCCTGGTTATGAGTTTTGCGGTATTCGGTGAAGATTTTTTTCAGCATTGGGTCCAGCTCGCGGTTATACGCTTTGCAGGAACCTTCAACCATTTTAATACCACCGAACGGGATGATTGCGCGTTTCAGTGGTGCTTCAGTCTGCAGACCAACGATTTTCTCAAGGGCTTTGTTGATATAGCCAGCGTCGTGAGAAGTGATGGTGGAAGCCACGGAGGTGTCAAAATCAACTGGCGCGTGAGTGCGGTTTTCCAGTTTAACGCCTTCCATTACGCTGTCCCACAGCTTGGTGGTCGCTTCAGTTGCGCCAGCCAGGAAGGATTCGTCACCTTCATACGGGGTATAGTTTTTCTGAATGAAGTCACGTACGTTGACTTCATTCTGCCAGTCACCTTTCGCAAAACCTTCCCAGGCTGTGGCTAACTTTTCATTAAGCTCGGACATGTAACACCTACCTTCTTAAGTGGATTTTTTATTTACTGCCTGAGAAAACCATCAATGATGATCGTCGCCACGCAGGTAAATGACCCAGTATGTCAACCCAACTAACAGACCCCCACCGATAATGTTCCCGATAGTGACAGGGATCAGGTTATCAGTAATGAAATTCATAATAGTCAGGTGAGAGAAACTTTCCGGGGATGAACCAACTGCGGTCCAGAACTCCGGGCTTGCAAAGTCGCGGATGACAATGCCCATTGGGATCATGAACATATTCGCGATACTGTGCTCAAAGCCGCTGGCAACAAACATCGCAACCGGCAGAACCATGATTAAGGCTTTGTCCATCAGGCTACGACCGGAGTAGCTCATCCATACAGCCAGGCAGACCATCAGGTTCGCGAGGATGCCGAGAGCAACGGCTTCAATAAATGTGTGGTGCATTTTGTGGTCGGCGGTTTGCAGGACGTTCAGTCCCCAGCCGCCGTTGGCGGTCATGTACTCGCCAGAAAGCCACATCAACAAAACAAAGAGCAGACAGCCAACCAGGTTACCCACGTAGACGTTAAGCCAGTTACGTGCCAGCTGACCCCAGGTAATTCTTCCGCTGGCCTTTGCCACGACAATCAGCACCGTTGAGGTGAAGAGATCGGCACCGCAAATGACGCAAAGAATCAGACCCAGTGAGAAGCAAATGCCGCCAATCAGTTTGGCCATGCCAAAAGGCATTCCGGCAGTACCGGTGGTGGCGGTGATGTAGAAGACGAAAGCGATAGAGATGAACACACCAGCCGTGATCGCCAGATAGAACGTCTTCATCGGGTGTTTCGTTGCTTTATAGACACCCGCTTCTTCGGCGACTTTTGCCATCGCAGCGGGGAGTAAAAGATCAAAAGGGTTGTCAGCTTTCACACTAACTCTCTCTTTATTAAGTCGGCGACGAGATACTAACAAAGCATTATAGAAGAGAAATTGATATAGATCATATCTCGCCTGGCTTATAGGCCCGCAGTGTGTATGGTTTTACACCAAATGCGGAGTAAGTATTTGATTATCCGTATAAAAATAAATTTTAAAAGTTGTGAAAAGAGTTGAATTTTTTCGTTCGGCCACCTCTGAAACAGTTAATTAATATGGAGTATTAGCCATAAAAAGTAACAGTTAAGTCCGGGTAGATATTATTATATTTACCCATGATTAACTTTATTATTACAAACAACAGTCATTGCCGAAGAAAATAAAAAAAGGGGCAATGAAATTGCCCCGTAATATAGCCCAGACGATTGAATACGCCTACTGCTGGTAATGTTATGTGCGCTTATTTTGACCAGTAAGCGGTTTTCGCTTTCTGCAGCTTCTCATAGGCCTTCAGCAGCGACTGATGCGCCGGGAAAGCTTTCAGATCGCTGTCAACAGCCTGCAGACCGTAGAACGGCTCTTCACCGCTCAGCGCCGCGCTGGCCGCTTCTACCGCCTCGGCACCGTACATGCGCACAAAAGCATTCAGATACTGCAGCGGCTCACGATCCTCTTCCTGCGCGAGAAGCAGCAGGGTTTGCAGGCAGCGGTAATAGTTGGTGCGCTCGGCAGAGAAGACCGACTGGTTAAACTCCATGGTCCACTCGGTCCAGGCCAGGGCCTGATCCAGATCGCCGCCCGCCAGCGCCAGCATCGCTTTCAGCTCGCCGATGCGCAGGGTATACCAGCCGTTATCTTTGCCGGTCGCCAGACCCAACAGCTCGCGTACGCGCGTGAAGTCATCGTGGCCTTCCTCATCCAGCTGGGCGATCAGGTTCAGATAATCCTCTTTTTCCCATTCGCTGCCCGGCAGAGCCAGCAATGTTTCACGCAGATGCGCGCCCATGCTGTTGTTCGCCAGCCACAGATCTTCAGCAGGGTAGATGTCGGACATGCCAGGAACAATAATACGGCACGCATAGACGCCCAGGTGCTCGTAGTCAGCAATGTAGACTTCTTTATCTTCAGATTTGAAGATGGCCATCAGCGTGGCGAACTCTTCTTCCGTGGTACCGGCAAAGCTCCAGTCCACGAAAGGATAGTCGGCGTCCTGTTTGAATAGATCCCATGAGATCAAACCGCTGGAGTCGATGAAGTGGGTTTCCAGATTGGTATGCTCAGCCACTTCTTCATCGTCGAACGTTGGCGGCGTAAACACGTCGAGGTCTTTCAGGCTACGGCCCTGCAGCAGTTCGGTCACGGTACGTTCCAGCGCTACGCCGAAGTCCGGATGTGCGCCGAAGGAGGCGAAGCAGGTGCCATTTGTCGGGTTAAACAGCACAACGCAGATAACCGGGTATTTACCGCCCAGCGAGCCGTCATACGCAAAGATTGGGAAACCTTCGGCTTCCAGTTTGGCGATGGATTCCACCACGCCCGGATAACGCGCCAGCACGTCTGCCGGAATTTCAGGCAGGCTGATGGATTCGGCAATAATGCGGTTTTTAATGTGGCGTTCGAAGACTTCAGACAGACCCTGCACGCGCGCTTCATTGCGGGTATTACCGGCGGACATGCCGTTAGACACGTACAGGTTGCCGACGATGTTCATCGGGATATAGACGGTCTGCTCATCCGACTGACGAGTGAATGGCAGGGCGCAAATACCGCGATCTTCGTTACCGGACTGCAGATCGATCAGCATGCTGGCGGTCAGTTCGTTTTCGGGATCGTAAAACGCACGCAGACGCGTATCCAGGATACCTTCCGGCAGTTCGTCATCTTCGGTCAGCGGGAACCATTTTTCATTCGGGTAGTGAACGAACGGGCCGTTAGCGATGGTTTCACCCAGCCAGAAATCGGCGAAGAAGTAGTTGGTGGACAGACGCTCAAAATACTCACCCAGCGCAGAGGCCAGTGCCGCTTTTTTTGTCGCGCCTTTACCGTTGGTAAAGCACAGGGCACAGTCTTTATCGCGAATATGTACGGACCAGACATGCGGCACCGGATTGAGCCAGGAGGCTTCTTCGATGTTAAAACCCAGGTCGGTCAGTTTCTGCTGGAAGCGAGCGATGGAATCTTCCAGGGCGGCGTCTTTGCCGGGGATAAACGTTTGAGTCATGGCGTTCACTTTTATCGTACGTAAAGCGCGCAATGATACGGGTTTTGCGTGACAGGTGCTATCTCCGGCGAAAATAAAAGACTGGGCTATGCTTACTGTCAGTAACTCACTGTTAAGGCATAGAAAAATGAAAGCATTCGATCTCCAGCGGATGGCGTTTGATAAAGTCCCTCCCGAATTTTTAGGCGAAGTGGCGCTGCGTAGTCTGTATACCTTCGTTCTGGTCTTCCTGTTTCTTAAAATCACCGGTCGTCGCGGCGTGCGGCAGATGTCGCTTTTTGAAGTATTGATCATCCTGACGCTGGGTTCAGCGGCGGGGGATGTCGCTTTTTATGATGATGTGCCGATGGTGCCGGTGTTTATCGTTTTTGTCTCACTGGCGCTCCTCTATCGCCTGGTAATGTGGCTGATGTCGAAAAGCGAAAAGCTGGAAGATCTGCTTGAAGGAAAGCCGGTCGTGATTGTCGAGGACGGTCAGCTGGCCTGGGAAAATGTCCAGAGTGCCAATATGACCGAGTTTGAGTTCTTTATGGAGCTGCGCCTGAACAGCGTGGAACAGCTCGGGCAGGTGCGTCTGGCGATAATGGAAACTAACGGGCAGATCAGCGTCTATTACTACGCGGATGAGGACGTAAAGCCTGGTCTCTGTATTTTGCCGGATATGCTGATCGAGCGTTTCAGGACGGTCCCCGAAGCAGGCGATTACGCTTGCGTAAGATGTAGCCATGTTGTGGCCATGAAGCCTGGCGATCGTCAATTATGCCCTCGCTGTGCAAATCCGGAATGGACGAAGGTTAGCCGGGCTAAACGGATCACCTGACAGCCATTTTGTCGGTTTTGCGATAGCGAGGCGGCAGATTGTTTTGTGTGACGCGGGGCACATTTCACCGGTCATTAGTTTTAGACATTGCGGCGCGTGTCACTGAATGATAAAACCGATATCCACAGTTATAACTTATGGCTTTTAGCGTGGTGAGGGGAAATGGCTCAAGTCTTTAATTTCAGTTCAGGTCCGGCAATGTTACCGGCAGACGTGCTTAAACAGGCTCAACAGGAACTTTGTGACTGGAACGGTCTGGGGACGTCGGTGATGGAAATCAGCCACCGGGGTAAAGAGTTTATTCAGGTGGCGGAAGAGGCAGAAAAGGATTTTCGCGATCTGCTGAATATTCCCTCGAACTACAAAGTATTGTTCTGCCATGGCGGCGGACGCGGCCAGTTTGCTGGCGTGCCGCTGAACATCCTTGGTGATAAAACGACGGCAGACTACGTTGATGCGGGCTACTGGGCGGCCAGTGCGGTGAAAGAAGCGCACAAGTACTGCACGCCGAATGTTATTGACGCCAAAGTGACCGTTGACGGTCTGCGCGCCGTGAAGCCCATGAGCGAGTGGCAACTCTCTGACAACGCTGCGTATCTTCACTACTGCCCGAACGAAACCATCGACGGTATCGCCATTGACGAGACCCCGAACTTCGGCAAAGACGTAGTGGTTGCCGCAGATTTCTCCTCCACCATTCTTTCTGCGCCAATTGACGTCAGTCGCTACGGTGTAATTTATGCGGGCGCGCAGAAAAATATCGGCCCTGCTGGCCTGACTATCGTCATCGTGCGCGAAGACCTGCTGGGTAAAGCGCACAAATCCTGCCCGTCGATTCTCGATTACACCGTGCTGAACGATAACGACTCCATGTTCAACACCCCGCCGACGTTTGCCTGGTACCTGTCCGGCCTGGTCTTCAAATGGCTGAAGCAAAACGGCGGTGTGGCGCAGATGGACAAGGTTAATCAGCAGAAAGCCGAGCTGCTGTACGGCGTGATTGATAAGAGCGATTTCTATCGTAACGATGTGGCGAAAGCCAACCGTTCGCGCATGAACGTGCCGTTCCAGCTGGCGGACAGCAACCTGGATAAAGTCTTCCTGGAAGAGTCCTTCGCGGCAGGTCTGCACGCGCTGAAAGGCCACCGAGTGGTGGGCGGCATGCGTGCCTCCATCTATAACGCCATGCCGCTGGAAGGCGTTAAAGCGCTGACCGATTTCATGATTGACTTCGAACGTCGCCACGGTTAATTGCGCTGTTTTCACCCCCGTAGCCCTGCTGCGGGGTTTTTATTATGTTGAGTTGAGATAAGTTTCATGGAATCCCTGACGTTACAACCTATCGCGCGGGTAGATGGCACCATCAATCTGCCTGGTTCAAAAAGTGTCTCGAACCGCGCTCTGCTGCTGGCAGCTCTGGCAAACGGCACCACCGTCCTCACGAACCTGCTGGACAGCGATGACGTGCGCCATATGCTCAATGCGCTGAAAGCGTTGGGAGTTCATTACACGCTGTCTGACGACCGTACCCGCTGCGAGGTGACGGGGAACGGCGGCGCGCTACGCTCGGCTGATGAGCTTGAACTGTTTCTGGGTAACGCGGGGACCGCAATGCGTCCGCTGGCGGCAGCGCTGTGTCTGGGCAGCAACAACATTGTCCTGACAGGCGAGCCGCGCATGAAAGAGCGCCCGATCGGCCATCTGGTGGATGCCCTTCGTCAGGGCGGCGCGCAGATTGAGTATCTGGAGCAAGAGAATTATCCACCCCTGCGTCTGCGCGGAGGGTTTACCGGCGGTAACGTCGAGGTTGACGGTAGCGTATCCAGCCAGTTCCTGACGGCGCTGCTGATGACCGCACCGCTGGCACCGCAGGATACCGTTATCACTATTAAGGGCGATCTGGTTTCCAAACCGTACATTGATATTACGCTGCATCTGATGAAGACCTTCGGTGTAGAGGTTGAAAACCAGGCTTATCAGCGTTTTGTCGTTCGCGGCGCCCAGCAATATCAGTCTCCGGGCCATTACCTGGTGGAAGGGGATGCCTCTTCCGCTTCGTATTTCCTGGCTGCCGGGGCGATTAAAGGCGGCACGGTGAAAGTGACCGGCATTGGCCGTAACAGCGTGCAGGGTGATATTCGTTTTGCTGACGTGCTGGAGAAAATGGGTGCCATTGTCACCTGGGGCGATGATTTCATCTCCTGTACACACGGTGAATTGAAGGCCATTGATATGGACATGAACCATATCCCGGATGCGGCGATGACCATCGCCACGGCGGCGCTGTTTGCAAAAGGCACCACCACGCTGCGTAACATCTACAACTGGCGCGTGAAAGAGACCGATCGTCTGTTCGCAATGGCCACCGAGTTGCGTAAGGTGGGAGCTGAAGTGGAAGAGGGCGAAGACTACATTCGCGTTACGCCTCCGGCAAAACTGCAGTTCGCGGAAATTGGGACCTACAACGATCACCGTATGGCGATGTGCTTCTCGCTGGTGGCGCTGTCCGATACCGCGGTGACCATCCTCGATCCAAAATGTACAGCGAAAACCTTCCCGGACTACTTCGAGCAGCTGGCCCGCATCAGTACGCTGGCCTGATAACAGCGTGCCGCATCGCCCGATGCGGCATTTGCTTACGCTTCCTGACGTTCATTCACGCGCATTTCTTCTACACTCTGCTTCATTAATTCCCTAATTTGCACGCAAAGGTAACAGTTGCGCACGTTGGCGCGTATAATGCGCGGCGTTTATGTAAACGGTATGCCTTATTTAAGGAGAAAAAGATGACGGCAGTTGCCCCGGTAATCACCATTGATGGGCCTAGTGGCGCAGGGAAAGGTACGCTGTGCAAAGCGATGGCGGAAGCATTGCAATGGCATCTTTTAGATTCGGGAGCAATCTATCGCGTGCTGGCGCTGGCTGCACTGCATCATCATGTGGATGTAGCCTCTGAAGAGGCGCTGGTTCCGTTGGCGGCGCATCTGGATGTGCGTTTCGTGTCGACCGATGGCAACCTGGAAGTCATCCTTGAAGGGGAAGACGTGAGCGGCGAAATTCGTACGCAGGAAGTGGCAAATGCCGCCTCCCAGGTGGCGGCATTCCCGCGCGTTCGTGAGGCTCTGTTACGCCGTCAGCGCGCGTTCCGTGAAGCCCCGGGTCTGATTGCGGACGGGCGTGATATGGGAACCGTGGTATTCCCTGATGCGCCGGTGAAAATTTTCCTTGACGCCTCTTCGGAAGAACGTGCGCAACGCCGCATGCTTCAGTTGCAGGAGAAGGGGTTTAGTGTTAACTTTGATCGCCTTTTATCCGAGATAAAAGAGCGCGATGACCGCGATCGTAACCGCGCCGTCGCCCCACTTGTTCCTGCAGAAGATGCATTAGTTCTGGATTCCACCAGTTTAACTATTGAGCAAGTGATTGAAAAAGCGCTACAATATGCGCGCCAAAAACTGGCACTCGCGTAATCGCGACCGATTTAGCAGTACCCCCGCTGCAATGGATTGACGGCGGGTATGTGAAACAACCCCATCCGGCACGGAGCCAGGTGGACGTTAATATTAACCTGAAGATTAAACATGACTGAATCTTTTGCTCAACTGTTTGAAGAATCCTTAAAAGAAATCGAAACCCGTCCGGGTTCCATCGTTCGCGGTGTTGTTGTTGCTATCGACAAAGACGTAGTACTGGTTGACGCCGGTCTGAAATCTGAGTCCGCCATTCCGGCAGAGCAGTTCAAAAACGCCCAGGGCGAGCTGGAAATCCAGGTGGGTGACGAAGTTGACGTTGCTCTGGACGCAGTAGAAGACGGCTTCGGCGAAACCCTGCTGTCTCGTGAGAAAGCTAAACGTCACGAAGCATGGATCACGCTGGAGAAAGCTTACGAAGAAGCTGAAACTGTGGTCGGTGTTATCAACGGCAAAGTTAAAGGTGGCTTCACTGTTGAGCTGAATGGTATTCGTGCGTTCCTGCCAGGTTCTCTGGTAGACGTTCGTCCAGTCCGTGACACCCTGCACCTCGAAGGCAAAGAGCTTGAGTTCAAAGTAATCAAGCTGGACCAGAAGCGTAACAACGTTGTTGTTTCCCGTCGTGCCGTTATCGAATCCGAAAACAGCGCAGAACGCGATCAGCTGCTGGAAAACCTGCAGGAAGGCATGGAAGTCAAAGGTATCGTTAAGAACCTCACTGACTACGGCGCATTCGTTGACCTGGGCGGCGTTGATGGCCTGCTGCACATCACCGACATGGCGTGGAAACGCGTTAAGCACCCAAGCGAAATCGTGAACGTGGGCGACGAAATCACTGTTAAAGTGCTGAAGTTCGACCGCGAGCGTACTCGTGTATCCCTCGGCCTGAAACAGCTGGGCGAAGATCCATGGGTAGCTATCGCTAAGCGTTACCCAGAAGGTACCAAACTGACTGGTCGCGTGACCAACCTGACTGACTACGGCTGCTTCGTTGAAATCGAAGAAGGCGTTGAAGGTCTGGTACACGTTTCCGAAATGGACTGGACCAACAAAAACATCCACCCATCCAAAGTTGTTAACGTTGGTGATGTAGTGGAAGTGATGGTTCTGGATATCGACGAAGAACGTCGTCGTATCTCCCTGGGCCTGAAGCAGTGCAAAAACAACCCATGGCAGCAGTTCGCGGAAACCCACAACAAGGGCGACCGTGTTGAAGGTAAAATCAAGTCTATCACTGACTTCGGTATCTTCATCGGCCTGGACGGCGGCATCGATGGCCTGGTTCACCTGTCTGACATCTCCTGGAACGTTGCAGGCGAAGAAGCAGTTCGTGAATACAAAAAAGGCGACGAAATCGCTGCAGTTGTTCTGCAGGTTGACGCAGAGCGTGAGCGTATCTCCCTGGGCGTTAAACAGCTCGCGGAAGATCCGTTCAACAACTGGGTTGCACTGAACAAGAAAGGCGCAATCGTAAACGGTAAAGTAACTGCAGTTGACGCTAAAGGCGCAACCGTAGAACTGGCTGACGGCGTTGAAGGTTACCTGCGCGCTTCTGAAGCTTCCCGTGACCGCGTTGAAGATGCCACTCTGGTTCTGAACGTAGGCGACGACGTTGAAGCTAAGTTCACCGGTGTTGACCGTAAGAACCGTGCAATCAGCCTGTCTGTTCGTGCTAAAGACGAAGCTGATGAGAAAGATGCAATCGCAACTGTTAACAAACAGGAAGATGCAAACTTCTCTAACAACGCAATGGCTGAAGCTTTCAAAGCAGCTAAAGGCGAGTAATATCAGGTTCTCAGCATCATTTGAGCTGTAACGCATTTACAGCGCGAAGGATGAGGAGCAAACTTGACAGATTGCAGGATCCGTCCTGTAATCAATAACAAAGGGCGGCTACGGCCGCCCTTGTTTAATGAGCTGTTCAGCTAATTGGTTTGAAAGGAACCGGAGGAATCATGACCAAGTCAGAATTGATTGAAAGACTTGCCAGTCAGCAACCGCATATCCCTGCCAAGGCAGTGGAAGATGCCGTAAAAGAGATGCTGGAGCATATGGCCTCCACTCTTGCCCAGGGCGAGCGCATTGAAATCCGCGGTTTCGGTAGTTTTTCTCTGCACTATCGTGCTCCACGTACCGGGCGTAACCCGAAAACGGGCGATAAAGTCGAACTGGAAGGTAAGTACGTTCCGCACTTTAAGCCAGGTAAAGAACTGCGCGATCGCGCCAATATTTATGGCAACTGAGTTTATCCCTTGGGGTAAACTGGGTTCGAAAGAAAGCACCTGCGGGTGCTTTTTTTGTGCTTAACATTTTCGTTCTGAAGAGCCCCCGCATTTTTCATTTCCGTTTCTGCAAACGGATAAAAACAGTACGGCACGTGCTGTAAAACCTGGTCTTCCCACCTGACAACACGCTCTGCCTGCTTACATACTGCCATCCTGAAACAGGGAGGTAGCAATGGGCATACCCGCGCTAAGCATCTGCGCCATTCTGGCAATAACCCCTTTGCTCTGGTTACCTGAGCTGCCATCACGTCATCTCGTCTGGATAATGATTGTGGGTGGTGTCGTGCTGGCTGCACGGCGAAACGTACAACTGAAGTATGTGGGGATGGGGGTGTTATTTTGTGTATGGGGGATCCTTGCTGCTCAGGAGAGCGTCTGGCCTATGGCGCATTTAACCTCGGAAGCGGTGCGGGCTGAGGTCGAGATCACCGCGACAGATGGCAAAACCCTGCTCAAGGGAAACATTCTCAGCCTGGATGGTCAACGCTGGTGGGCGTCCACGGGCGTAACGCTGTATGGCAACGATCTGCCACAGAACGTATGTGCCGGTCAGCGCTGGGCCATGACGCTCAGACTCAGGCCTGTTCACGGCGAACTGAACGACGGAGGCTATGATGTCCAGCGAAGCGCTCTTGCCCAACATCAAACGCTGAGCGGGCGCTTCACCCATGCGGAACGCGTCGATGGACGCTGCAGCCTGCGCGCACAATACCTGATGTCACTGCAAAAGCGACTTTCTGCTTATCAATGGGGAGCGGTTATCCTCGGGTTGGGGATGGGGGAGCGTCTGGATGTCCCGCGGGAAATAAAAGATCTGATGCGAGAAACCGGCACGCTGCATCTCATGGCGATTTCAGGTCTGCATATCGCACTGGCAGCATCCATCGTCTGGTTACTGGCTCGCGGTTTCCAGTTTTTATTACCCGCCCATCGGATCCACTGGCAAATTCCTCTCCTGGCCGGGTTGGCCTTTGCCGCTTTTTACGCCTGGCTTACCGGTTTACAACCACCGGCAATGCGAACGGTTATCGCCCTTGCTGTACTCGCGACGTTGCGTATTACGGCCCGTCAATGGTCTCCCTGGCAGGTATGGTTTTGCTGTATCGCGGCGATCCTGCTAAGCGATCCGTTAGCCGTACTGTCGCAAAGTCTGGCCCTGTCAGCATTTGCCGTCGCTGCGTTGATTTTCTGGTTTCAGTGGTTGCCGCTTCCTCACTGGCACCGGGTTCGTCGGATACGACCACTCCTGAACCTCGTATATCTACAGGTCGGAATGTTGCTGCTGCTTATGCCGTTGCAGGTGCTGATTTTCCATGGTTTCAGCCTCTCGTCCCTCATTGCCAATCTCTTTGCCGTTCCCCTGGTGACATTTATCTCCGTGCCGCTGATCCTGCTCGGTATGTTGCTCCATCTGCTGCCGCTGGCGGCGGTAGAAAGTGCCGTCTGGTTTGCGGCCGATAAGTCGCTTGCGGGACTCTTCTGGCTACTGATGCGCCTGCCTGATGGCTGGCAAAATGTGGATCAACGCTGGCAGTACCTGTCATTGCTGCCCTGGCTTGCCATCGCGGGCTGGCGTTTTCGTGCCTGGAAAATCGTTCCTGCTGTTTGTCTGGCAGGCAGCGTCCTGTTGACATATCCCCTGTGGCAAACAACAAAAAGCGATAGCTGGACGCTACATATGCTGGATGTAGGGCAGGGGCTGGCTATGGTCATTGAACGGCAGGGAAAAGCCATTCTGTATGATACCGGGCTCGCCTGGCCGGGCGGAGACAGCGCGCAGCGGGTAATTATTCCGTGGCTTCGCTGGCATCACCTGTGGCCGGAAGGCGTCATTCTCAGTCATGATCACCTCGACCATACAGGGGGCCTGGCATCGCTGAAAAAAGCCTGGCCTGAAATGTGGATAAGAAGCCCCTTACGTCAGGCAGGTCATCGCCCTTGTTTCCGGGGACAACGCTGGCGATGGCAGGGGCTCACCTTCACCGTTCACTGGCCACCAGAGAATTATCCCTCCCAGGGGAATAACGCTTCCTGTGTGGTAAAAGTTGATGACGGTGAGCAGAGTGTTCTGCTGACTGGGGACATTGAAGCGCCTGCGGAACAGGCTATGCTTAGCCATTACTGGCGTCATCTGAGGACCACGCTCATACAAGTCCCCCATCATGGCAGCAATACGTCTTCATCGTTGCCACTGGTAAAGCGGGCGGAAGGGCAGATTGCACTGGATTCGGCGGCCCGCTACAACGCATGGCATTTTCCGTCGGCTAAAGTCGTACGACGTTATCGTAAAGAGGGGTATATCTGGCACGATACGCCTCATTCTGGACAAATATCGGTGACATTCTCGCAACATCACTGGCAAATCCGACGCTTGCGAGAACAAATTTTACCCCGCTGGTATCATCAGTGGTTTGGCGCGCCCGTAGATAACGGGTAGAATATGCGGCTATTTCAACAATGCTGGTTTTTTGAATGCATAACGACAAAGATCTCTCCACGTGGCAAACGTTCCGCCGACTCTGGCCGATGATTGCTCCTTTTAAAGCAGGCTTGATCGTGGCGGGTGTAGCGTTAATCCTCAACGCAGCCAGCGATACTTTTATGCTATCGCTTCTTAAACCGTTACTGGACGACGGTTTTGGTAAAACGGATCGCTCAGTGCTGCTATGGATGCCTCTGGTGGTGATCGGACTGATGATCTTACGCGGTATCACCAGCTATATCTCCAGCTACTGTATTTCCTGGGTATCAGGAAAAGTGGTGATGACCATGCGCCGTCGACTGTTCAGTCATATGATGGGTATGCCGGTTGCGTTCTTCGATAAACAGTCGACCGGAACGTTGTTGTCACGTATTACCTACGACTCCGAGCAGGTTGCCTCTTCCTCTTCCAGCGCGCTGATTACCGTTGTGCGCGAAGGCGCGTCGATTATCGGCCTGTTCGTGATGATGTTCTACTACAGCTGGCAGCTGTCGCTGATCCTTATCGTACTGGCTCCGGTCGTGTCCGTGGCTATTCGCGTCGTGTCGAAGCGCTTCCGTAATATCAGCAAGAATATGCAGAATACGATGGGACAGGTGACCACCAGCGCAGAGCAGATGCTGAAAGGGCATAAAGAAGTTCTGATTTTTGGTGGTCAGGACGTCGAAACAAAACGCTTTGATAAAGTCAGCAACAAAATGCGTCTGCAGGGAATGAAAATGGTGTCGGCCTCTTCCATCTCTGACCCGATTATTCAGCTGATTGCCTCACTGGCGCTGGCGTTCGTTCTGTACGCGGCAAGCTTCCCAAGCGTGATGGAGACGCTGACGGCAGGTACCATCACCGTGGTCTTCTCCTCCATGATCGCCCTGATGCGTCCGCTGAAATCCCTGACAAACGTCAACGCTCAGTTCCAGCGCGGGATGGCGGCCTGTCAGACCCTGTTCAGCATTCTGGATTCCGAACAGGAAAAAGATGAAGGCAAGCGCGTCATTGAGCGCGCGAACGGTGACGTTGAGTTCCGCAATGTGACCTTCACCTATCCTGGCCGCGAAACACCGGCTCTGCGCAATATCAACCTGACCATTCCGGCAGGAAAAACCGTTGCGCTGGTAGGCCGTTCCGGCTCCGGTAAATCGACCATTGCCAGCCTGATCACCCGTTTCTACGACATTGACGAAGGTGAAATTCTGTTAGACGGCCACGATCTGCGCGAGTATACCCTGCAGTCGCTGCGTAACCAGGTGGCGCTGGTCTCCCAGAACGTGCACCTGTTCAACGATACGGTGGCAAACAACATCGCTTATGCGCGCACTGAAGAGTACAGCCGTGAGCAGATTGAGAATGCCGCGCGTATGGCCTATGCAATGGACTTTATCAACAAGATGGATAACGGTCTCGATACCATCATCGGCGAGAACGGCGTACTGCTCTCCGGTGGTCAGCGTCAGCGTATCGCCATTGCCCGCGCGCTGCTGCGTGACAGCCCGATCCTGATCCTGGACGAAGCGACCTCTGCGCTGGATACGGAATCAGAACGTGCGATTCAGTCGGCGCTGGATGAGCTGCAAAAGAACCGTACCTCGCTGGTGATTGCGCACCGTCTGTCGACTATCGAGCAGGCTGATGAAATCGTCGTGGTTGAGGATGGGGTCATTGTTGAACGCGGAAGCCATGCCGATCTGCTGGAACACCGCGGCGTTTATGCCCAGCTTCATAAGATGCAGTTCGGCGAATGATTGCACGCATCTGGTCCGGTGAATCCCCGCTGTGGCTGCTGCTTCTGCCGCTCTCCTGGCTGTACGGCCTGGTGAGCGGTGCTATTCGCCTGCTTTACCGTCTGGGGCTGAAGCAGGCATGGCGCGCGCCGGTACCGGTTGTGGTGGTGGGTAATCTTACGGCGGGTGGCAACGGTAAAACCCCGGTGGTCATCTGGCTGGTTGAGCAACTGCAACAGCGCGGTATGCGTCCCGGCGTGGTATCGCGAGGGTATGGCGGTAAAGCGGCGAAATACCCTCTGTTGCTGACGGCGGAAACCACGACCGCCGAGGCGGGTGATGAGCCAGTATTGATTTACCAGCGTACTGGCGCCCCTGTCGCGGTCTCGCCGGTGCGCAGCGATGCCGTTCGGGCCCTGCTTGCTGAACATGCAGTACAGATAATCATCACGGATGATGGCCTGCAACACTACGCGCTGGCGCGTGATAAAGAGATTGTGGTCATTGATGGGGTTCGTCGTTTTGGTAACGGCTGGTGGCTGCCCGCCGGCCCCATGAGAGAACGGGCTTCACGCCTGAAGTCCGTGGATGCGGTGATTGTGAATGGCGGTGAGGCAAAAACGGGCGAAATCCCTATGCACCTCCAGCCTGGCATGGCCGTCAATCTTGTGACGGGCGAACGTCGTCCGGTTTCTCATTTACCTGCGCTGGTCGCCATGGCGGGTATTGGTCATCCTCCTCGCTTCTTCTCGACGCTGGAACAGGGCGGTGCCCGGCTTGAAAAACGCGTTCCGCTGGCCGATCATCAGGCGCTGTCGGTGGAACAGGTTGACGCACTGACGACGCCCGGTCAGACATTGATCATGACTGAAAAAGATGCGGTGAAATGCCGTCTCTTTGCGAAAGATAACTGGTGGTATCTGCCGGTTGACGCTGAACTCAGCGGCGAGCAGCCGGAACACTTGCTCCAGGAACTGCTGGCGTTGGTGAAATAAACGCTTACGCGGTTCTGGTGGCGCTTTGACTGACAGGAAAACGCATGTCTTTACCGCAACTCTCGCTTTCAGCCGCACGTCATTTACACCTTGCCGCACAGGGGCTGCTTAAAAAGCCCCGTCGCCGTGCGCAGCCTGCCGATATTCTCTCTACCGTCCAGCGCATGTCGCTACTTCAAATCGACACCATTAACATCGTGGCCCGCAGCCCTTATCTGGTGCTGTTTAGCCGGCTGGGGGGGTATCCTTCACAGTGGCTGGATGAGTCGCTCAGCAAGGGGGAGTTGATGGAGTATTGGGCGCACGAAGCCTGCTTCCTGCCCCGTAGCGACTTTGCCCTGGTTCGTCACCGTATGCTTGCGCCGGAGAAGATGGGCTGGAAATACCGCCAGGCGTGGATGCTGGAACATGCGGCTGAAATCGAGCAGCTTATCGCACATATTCAGGAGAACGGTCCGGTACGTTCCGCCGACTTTGAACATCCCCGGAAAGGCACGAGCGGATGGTGGGAGTGGAAGCCACACAAACGTCATCTGGAAGGCCTGTTTACCTCAGGCAAAGTCATGGTGATTGAACGGCGTAATTTTCAGCGTGTTTACGACCTCACGCATCGCGTGATGCCGCACTGGGACGACGAGCGCGACCTGCTTTCCCGTGAGGCCGCTGAGGCCATCATGCTGGAAAACAGCGCCCGCAGCCTGGGTATTTTCCGTTCACAATGGCTGGCAGATTATTACCGTCTGCGCCAGCCTGCGCTAAAACCGCTGCTGGAAATGTGGCAGCAAGAACAGCGCATAATCCCCGTTATGGTAGAAACACTGGGCGAAATGTGGCTGCATAAGGAGCTCTTCCCGCTATTACCTCAGGCGCAGGAAGGGAAACTTCAGGCAACCCACAGCACGGTACTGTCGCCTTTCGATCCGGTGGTCTGGGACAGAAAACGCGCCGAGCAGCTGTTCGGTTTCAGCTACCGGCTGGAGTGTTACACCCCGGCACCCAAGCGCCAGTATGGATACTTCGTCTTACCTCTGCTGCATAAAGGGCAACTGGTCGGGCGTATGGATGCCAAAATGCACCGCAAGACCGGTACGCTTGAAATCATTGCGCTTTATCTGGAAGAGGGCGTCAGGGTGACGGCGGCTCTGGAAAAAGGGTTAACGCTCGCCATAAGCGAATTCGCGCGCTGGCAGGGGGCTCACGATGTGACGCTGGGTCGGGTACCCGACGGATTGTTTACATCCTGTCGAAGTGGCTGGGAAACAGGCACTCCCTGAAAAAGGAATGTGTTAAGCTTTAGCGATTACCCATACGGAGGAACTATGGATCACCGTTTACTTGAAATTATTGCCTGCCCGGTATGCAACGGCAAACTCTACTACAGCCAGGACAAACAAGAGCTGATCTGCAAGCTGGACAGTCTGGCTTTCCCGCTGCGTGACGGTATTCCGGTATTGCTGGAAAACGAAGCCCGTTCCCTGGTGGCAGAAGAGAGCAAACCATGAGTTTTGTTGTCATTATTCCTGCGCGTTACGCCTCAACCCGTCTGCCGGGTAAACCGCTGGTGGATATCAATGGCAAGCCGATGATTGTGCACGTCCTTGAACGTGCCCGTGAGTCGGGTGCTGAGCGCATTATCGTGGCGACCGACCATCCCGATGTGGCGCGTGCGGTTGAGGCCGCGGGTGGGGAAGTGTGTATGACCCGCGCCGATCACCAGTCTGGCACCGAGCGTCTGGCGGAAGTGGTTGAGAAATGCGGTTTCAGCGATGATACGGTCATCGTGAACGTGCAGGGTGACGAGCCGATGATCCCGGCGGTCATTATTCGTCAGGTGGCAGAAAACCTGGCTCAGCGTCAGGTCGGAATGGCCACGCTGGCGGTGCCCATTCATCATGCAGAAGAAGCGTTCAATCCGAATGCGGTGAAGGTGGTGACGGATGCTGAGGGTTATGCGCTCTATTTCTCCCGCGCCACCATTCCGTGGGATCGCGATCGCTTTGCGGTTTCAAAAGAGACTATTGGTGATACCTTCCTGCGTCACATTGGCATCTACGGCTATCGCGCTGGCTTTATTCGTCGGTATGTGAGCTGGGCGCCGAGCCCACTGGAACATATCGAAATGCTGGAGCAGCTGCGCGTGCTCTGGTATGGCGAAAAAATCCACGTTGCTGTTGCCGAGGAGGTCCCTGGCACGGGCGTTGATACTCCTGAAGATCTTGAGCGCGTTCGCGCCGAACTGCGTTAATCCTGTCTGCATCCCTCATGGAGGGATGCAATCTCCGGTTTATTTTTTCCTGTCTTTTCCATAATTGATCTCTGCAGGGTGACATCTGCTTTCAACGCGCTCATTATAAAAGCAGTAGTCTTAATGGGGGTAATCTCATATGGAACAGCTGCGTGCCGAACTGAGTCACCTGCTTGGCGAGAAATTAAGCCGGGTTGAATGTGTGAGTGAAAAGGCTGATACCGCGCTCTGGTCGTTGTACGACAGTCAGGGAAACCCAATGCCGCTGATGGCCAGGAGCTTTACCTCGCCGGGGGTTGCCCGCCAGCTCGCCTGGAAAATTTCAATGCTCGCACGGCAGGGAACCGTCCGTATGCCGACGGTTTATGGCGTGATGACGCATGAGGAGCACCCCGGCCCGGATGTGCTGCTGATTGAGCGGCTGCGCGGGGTGTCTGTTGAAGCCCCGGCACGTACGCCGGAGCGCTGGGAACAGCTCAAGGACCAGATTGTCGAGGCGCTGCTGGCCTGGCATCGTCAGGATAGCCGTGGACTCGTTGGCCCGGTCGACAGTACCCAGGAAAACCTGTGGCCGCTATGGTATCGCCAGCGGGTCGAAGTGCTGTGGGGGACGCTTAACCAATTCAATAACACCGGTTTAACCATGCAGGACAAACGTATTCTGTTCCGCACCCGCGAGTGCTTACCGGCGCTGTTTGAAGGTTTTAATGACAACTGCGTGCTGATCCACGGTAATTTCACCCTGCGCAGCATGCTCAAGGACTCCCGCAGCGATCAGCTTCTGGCCATGCTGGGTCCGGGAGTCATGCTCTGGGCGCCGCGCGAATATGAGTTATTCAGGCTCAGCGACAGCGGGGCGGCGGAAGGTCTGCTTTGGCACTACCTTCAACGTGCGCCCGTTGCCGAAGCGTTTCTCTGGCGGCGCTGGCTCTACCTGCTGTGGGACGAGGTGGCGCAACTGGTGAATACCGGTCGTTTCAATCGCGCCAACTTCGATCTGGCGACAAAATCACTCCTGCCCTGGCTTGCCTGAGGACCCCTTCAGCCACTGCCAGAGGCGTCCAAGCGTCTCATAACCCACGCGATCGCTGTGCATCAGCCAGGCCGGGGACGGGATCGCCCGTTCCCAGGGGTTAAGCGGTGCGTCGATGGCCATCTGGTTTGCCGGTGCCGGGAGCGGGTGCAGGCCCTGCTTTTCAAAGAAGATCATCGCTCTTGGCAAGTGCGAGGCGGAGGTCACCAGTAAGAACGGGACATCACCAATCGCCTGCTTCACCGCAGCGGCCTCTTCTTCGGTATCTTTTGGGCGGTCCAGGGTAATGATCGATGACCGCGGCACGCCGAGCGATTCCGCCACCCTGGCCCCCGCTTCAGCCGTACTCACCGGGTTGGTTTTAGCCGCTGCACCGGTGAAGATCATTTTTGATCCCGGATTCGCCAGCCACAGGCGAATGCCTTCGTTGAGCCGTGGCAGGCTGTTGTTGATCAGGTTTGAGCTGGGGGCCCAGTCCGGGTCCCAGGTATATCCGCCGCCCAGCACCACGATATAGGCCACTTTCTGATTACCCTGCCATGTTGGGTACCTGTTTTCGATGGGACGTAACAGGCCATCCGCGACCGGTTGCAGGCTCAGCAGCAGCAAGACCAACCAGCCAAATGTAATAAGCGTTTTGCCACTTTTCTGAAAGCGACTGAACCACACCAGCGTCAACCCCAGCGCGATGATGAGCAGCAGGAGCGGAAGGGGAAGCATCATCCCTCCCACATATTTCTTCAGGGTAAAAAGCATCCTTTTTGGTTCCTTTTTTAACCATATAGCAGGTGAATACCCGTGATATTACACCAGAGAGGTTCATTCTCCGCGCGGGTGTGACAAAATAGCGGTTTTGCAGTTAGCGAGTGGAACTCTCCCAATGCGGGATCGCAATTTTGATGACATCGCGGAAAAGTTTTCGCGCAACATTTATGGCACCACTAAAGGGCAGCTCCGTCAGACGATCCTCTGGCAGGATCTGGACACGATTCTGGCCACCTTCGGGGGGCAAACGTTGCGCGTGCTGGACGCCGGAGGCGGTGAAGGACAGACGGCCATAAAAATGGCGGAACGCGGTCATCACGTCACGCTTTGCGATCTTTCTGCTGAAATGGTCGCTCGTGCGACGCGTGCAGCGGAAGAGAAAGGTGTGAGCGACAACATGCATTTTATACAATGCGCCGCTCAGGACATTGCACAGCATTTGGAAACCCAGGTTGATCTGATATTGTTTCATGCGGTGCTGGAGTGGGTAGCCGATCCGCAAAGCGTGTTACAAACCCTGTGGTCGATGTTGCGCCCGGGCGGCACGCTGTCGCTGATGTTCTACAATGCTAACGGCTTCCTGATGCACAACATGGTTGCGGGTAACTTTGACTATGTTCAGGTCGGGATGCCTAAAAAGAAAAAGCGCACGCTTTCCCCGGACTATCCGCGCGATCCGCAGCAGGTTTATGGCTGGCTGGAAGCGATCGGCTGGAAGATAACCGGGAAGACGGGCGTCAGGGTGTTTCATGATTATCTGCGTGAAAAACACAAACAGCGTGACTGTTTTGACACCTTGACAGAATTAGAAACGCGGTATTGCCGTCAGGAGCCTTTTGTCAGCCTTGGCCGCTATATTCACGTCACCGCGCACAAGCCGCAGATGCAAGGATAACCTATGAGTGAATTTTCCCAGACAGTCCCCGAACTGGTTGCCTGGGCCAGGAAAAACGATTTCTCCATCTCGCTGCCGGTAGACAGACTCTCTTTCCTGCTGGCGGTGGCCACGCTGAACGGCGAACGGCTGGACGGGGAAATGAGCGAGGGTGAACTGGTGGACGCGTTCCGCCATGTCAGTGATGCGTTTGAGCAAACCAGCGAAACCATTAGCGTGCGTGCCAACAACGCAATCAACGATATGGTGCGTCAACGTCTGCTGAACCGCTTTACCAGCGAGCAGGCGGAAGGAAACGCCATCTATCGCCTGACGCCACTGGGCATTGGCATTACCGATTACTACATCCGCCAGCGCGAATTTTCCACGCTGCGTCTCTCGATGCAGCTCTCGATTGTGGCGGGTGAGCTTAAGCGTGCCGCTGATGCTGCGGATGAAAACGGTGATGAGTTCCACTGGCACCGTAACGTCTACGCCCCGCTGAAATACTCGGTGGCGGAAATTTTCGACAGTATCGATCTGACCCAGCGTCTGATGGACGAACAGCAGCAGCAGGTGAAAGACGATATCGCGCAACTGCTGAATAAAGACTGGCGTGCGGCCATCTCCAGCTGCGAACTGCTGCTCTCAGAAACTTCCGGCACGCTGCGCGAATTGCAGGATACGCTGGAGGCGGCGGGGGATAAGCTGCAGGCAAACCTGCTGCGCATTCAGGATGCGACCCTGGCGCATGACGATCTGCATTTTATCGACCGTCTGGTCTTTGATTTGCAGAGCAAGCTCGATCGCATTATCAGCTGGGGCCAGCAGTCGATCGACCTGTGGATCGGCTACGATCGCCACGTGCATAAATTTATCCGTACCGCGATCGATATGGATAAAAACCGCGTCTTTGCTCAGCGTCTGCGCCAGTCGGTACAGACCTATTTCGATGCGCCATGGGCGCTGACCTACGCCAACGCCGATCGTCTGCTGGATATGCGCGACGAAGAGATGGCGTTGCGCGATGAAGAGGTGACCGGTGAACTGCCACCGGATCTGGAATATGAAGAATTTAACGAAATTCGCGAGCAACTTGCGGCCATGATCGAAGAACAGCTCGCTGTCTACAAAACCAGACAAGTGCCGCTGGATCTTGGCCTCGTGGTGCGCGACTATCTGGCGCAATATCCTCGCGCGCGCCACTTCGACATTGCCCGCATTGTAGTAGACCAGGCGGTACGCCTGGGCATCGCGCAAGCAGATTTCACCGGACTGCCGCCGAAGTGGCAGCCAATTAACGATTACGGAGCCAAGGTACAGGCGCATGTCATTGACAAATATTGAACAAGTGATGCCGGTTAAGCTGGCACAGGCGCTGGCGAATCCGTTATTTCCGGCGCTGGACAGCCAGCTGCGTGCCGGTCGTCACATTGGCCTCGACGAGCTGGATAATCACGCCTTTTTGATGGACTTCCAGGAGTACCTGGAAGAGTTTTACGCACGCTACAACGTGGAGCTCATTCGCGCGCCGGAAGGGTTTTTCTACCTGCGCCCACGCTCCACGACGTTGATTCCGCGTTCCGTACTCTCCGAGCTGGACATGATGGTCGGCAAAATTCTTTGCTACCTCTATCTCAGCCCTGAACGTCTGGCTAATGAAGGTATTTTCACCCAGCAGGAGCTTTACGATGAGCTATTAACGCTGGCAGATGAGAGCAAGCTGCTTAAGCTGGTCAATAACCGTTCAACAGGGTCGGATCTCGATCGTCAGAAATTACAGGAAAAAGTCCGCTCCTCCCTGAACCGTCTGCGCCGTCTGGGGATGGTCTGGTTTATGGGCCACGACAGCAGCAAATTCCGCATTACGGAATCTGTCTTCCGCTTCGGCGCCGACGTGCGTGCGGGTGACGACGCGCGTGAAGCGCAGCTTCGCATGATCCGCGACGGTGAAGCGATGCCGGTGGAAAACCATTTGCAGCTCAATGATGAGCATGAAGAGAATCTGCCGGATAGCGGGGAGGAAGAGTAATGATTGAACGCGGTAAATTTCGCTCACTGACGCTGATTAACTGGAACGGCTTCTTTGCCCGAACGTTCGATCTGGACGAGCTGGTGACCACCCTCTCCGGCGGTAACGGCGCAGGGAAATCCACCACCATGGCGGCGTTTGTCACGGCGTTGATCCCTGACCTGACGCTGCTCCACTTCCGTAACACCACCGAAGCGGGGGCGACAAGCGGCTCCCGCGATAAAGGCCTCCACGGTAAGCTGAAGGCCGGTGTCTGCTATTCGGTGCTGGACGTCATTAACTCCCGTCATCAGCGTGTGGTGGTGGGCGTTCGACTGCAACAGGTGGCCGGGCGCGACCGTAAAGTCGATATTAAACCGTTCGCCATTCAGGGACTGCCAACCTCAATGCAGCCGACGGCGCTGCTGACGGAAACCCTGAATGAACGCCAGGCGCGCGTACTGACGCTGCAGGAGCTGAAAGATAAGCTTGAGACTATCGAAGGCGTGCAGTTCAAGCAGTTCAACTCGATTACCGACTACCACTCCCTGATGTTCGATCTGGGCGTGGTGGCGCGTCGTCTGCGCACGGCATCTGACCGTAGCAAATATTACCGTCTGATCGAAGCGTCCCTGTACGGCGGGATCTCCAGCGCCATTACCCGCTCCCTGCGCGACTATCTGTTGCCGGAAAACAGCGGGGTACGGAAGGCGTTCCAGGATATGGAAGCGGCGCTGCGTGAAAACCGCATGACGCTGGAAGCCATTCGCGTTACCCAGTCTGACCGCGATCTGTTTAAACACCTGATCAGCGAGGCCACTAACTACGTGGCGGCGGACTACATGCGTCACGCCAACGAGCGCCGCGTGCATCTCGATCAGGCATTAGAGTATCGTCGCGAGCTCTTTACCTCCCGTAAACAGCTGGTGGCCGAGCAGTATAAGCACGTTGAAATGGCGCGTGAATTGGGCGAACACAACGGTGCTGAGGGCGATCTGGAAGCCGATTATCAGGCTGCCAGCGATCACCTGAACCTGGTGCAAACCGCACTGCGTCAGCAGGAAAAAATCGAGCGCTATGAAGCGGATCTCGATGAACTGCAAATTCGTCTCGAAGAGCAAAATGAAGTGGTGGCCGAAGCCGCCGAGATGCAGGAAGAGAACGAAGCCCGCGCCGAAGCCGCCGAGCTGGAAGTGGATGAGCTGAAAAGCCAGCTTGCCGATTACCAGCAGGCGCTGGACGTGCAGCAGACGCGTGCGATTCAGTACACCCAGGCCCTGCAGGCGTTACAGCGCGCAAAAGAGCTGTGCCATCTGCCCGACTTAACGCCGGACAGCGCCGACGAATGGCTGGAAACCTTCCAGGCAAAAGAGCAGGAAGCAACGGAAAAACTGCTTTCCCTCGAACAGAAAATGAGCGTCGCGCAAACGGCGCACAGCCAGTTTGAGCAGGCCTATCAGCTGGTGGTGGCGATTAATGGCCCGCTGGCCCGTAACGAAGCGTGGGACGTTGCCCGCGAGCTGCTGCGCGATGGGGTGAACCAGCGCCATCTGGCCGAGCAGGTTCAGCCGCTGCGTATGCGTCTTAACGAACTGGAGCAGCGCCTGCGCGAGCAGCAGGAAGCCGAGCGTCTGCTGGCGGAGTTCTGTAAGCGCCAGGGAAAAAATTACGATTTCGACGAGCTTGAAGCCCTGCATCAGGAGCTGGAAGCCCGTATTGCCGCGCTTTCCGATTCCGTATCCAGCGCCAGCGAACAGCGCATGACCCTGCGCCAGGAGCTGGAGCAGCTTCAGTCCCGCTCTCAGGCGCTGCTGCAGCGTGCGCCGGTCTGGCTGGCGGCCCAGAGCAGCCTTAACCAGTTGAGTGAGCAGTGTGGCGAGCAGTTCGAATCCAGCCAGGAAGTCACTGAATACCTGCAGCAGTTGCTGGAGCGCGAGCGCGAGGCGATTGTTGAGCGTGATGAAGTGGGTGCGCGCAAGCGTGACGTCGACGAAGAAATTGAGCGCTTAAGCCAGCCGGGCGGTGCGGAAGACCCGCGTCTCAATGCCCTGGCGGAGCGTTTTGGCGGCGTGCTGCTGTCCGAAATTTATGACGATGTCGGTCTGGATGATGCGCCGTACTTCTCGGCGCTGTATGGCCCGTCTCGTAACGCGATTGTGGTCCCGGATCTGTCGCTAATTTCTGAGCAGCTTGCCGGTCTGGAAGATTGCCCGGAAGATCTCTACCTGATTGAAGGGGATCCGCAGTCATTTGATGACAGCGTATTCAGCGTCGATGAGCTGGAAAAAGCGGTGGTGGTGAAAATCGCCGATCGCCAGTGGCGTTATTCCCGCTTCCCGGAACTGCCGCTGTTTGGCCGCGCCGCGCGTGAAAGCCGCATTGAAAGCCTGCACGCCGAACGTGAAACGCTGTCTGAACGTTTTGCGACTCTGTCGTTTGACGTCCAGAAAACCCAGCGCCTGCACCAGGCGTTCAGCCGCTTTATCGGTAGCCATCTGGCTGTGGCCTTTGAAGCTGACCCGGAAGCGGAAATTCGCAAGCTCAACACCCGCCGTGGTGAGCTGGAGCGTGCGATTGCCGCGCACGAAAATGATAACCAGCAGAGCCGCGTCCAGTTCGAGCAGGCGAAAGAGGGCGTTGCGGCCCTTAACCGTATCCTGCCGCGCCTGAATCTGCTGGCCGATGACACGCTGGCTGACCGTGTGGATGAGATCCAGGAACGTCTGGATGAAGCGCAGGAAGCCGCCCGCTTTGTGCAGCAGCACGGTAACCAGCTGGCGAAGCTGGAGCCCGTCGTGTCTGTGCTGCAGAGCGACCCGGAACAGTTCGAGCAGTTAAAAGAAGATTATGCCTGGTCGCAGCAGGTGCAGCGTGAAGCGCGCCAGCAGGCGTTTGCCCTGACGGAAGTGGTGCAGCGCCGTGCCCACTTCGGCTACTCCGACTCGGCCGAAATGCTGAGCGGTAACAGCGATCTGAACGAAAAATTGCGTCAGCGCCTTGAGCAGGCTGAAGCGGAACGTACCCGCGCCCGTGAAGCGATGCGCAGCCACTCCGCTCAGCTGAACCAGTACAACCAGGTGCTGGCTTCACTGAAAAGCTCCTTCGATACCAAGAAAGAGCTGCTCAACGATCTGCACAAAGAGCTTCAGGACATCGGCGTGCGTGCTGACAGCGGGGCAGAAGAGCGGGCGCGCATTCGTCGTGACGAATTGCATGCCCAGCTCAGTAATAACCGCGCACGTCGCAATCAGCTGGAAAAAGCGCTGACCTTCTGTGAAGCGGAAATGGATAACCTGACCCGTCGCCTGCGCAAGCTGGAGCGCGACTACCATGAAATGCGTGAGCAGGTCGTGAGTGCGAAGGCGGGCTGGTGCGCGGTCATGCGGATGGTGAAAGACAATAACGTTGAGCGTCATCTGCACCGCCGTGAACTGGCCTACCTCTCTGCCGATGAGCTGCGTTCCATGTCGGATAAGGCGCTGGGTGCGCTGCGTCTGGCGGTGGCAGATAACGAGCATCTGCGCGATGTTCTGCGGATGTCAGAGGATCCGAAGCGTCCGGAACGTAAAATTCAGTTCTTCGTGGCGGTTTACCAGCACCTGCGCGAACGTATTCGTCAGGACATTATCCGTACCGACGATCCGGTTGAAGCCATCGAGCAGATGGAGATCGAACTGGGGCGTCTGACGGAAGAGCTGACCTCCCGTGAACAGAAGCTGGCGATCAGCTCCCGCAGCGTGGCGAACATCATCCGCAAAACCATTCAGCGCGAGCAGAACCGTATTCGTCAGCTGAACCAGGGGCTGCAGAGCGTGTCGTTTGGTCAGGTGAACAGCGTGCGCCTCAACGTCAACGTGCGTGAAGCCCACGCGACGCTGCTGGAGGTGCTGTCTGAGCAGCATGAGCAGCATCAGGACCTGTTCAACAGCAACCGTCTGACCTTCTCTGAAGCGCTGGCGAAGCTGTATCAGCGCCTGAACCCGCAGATTGATATGGGGCAGCGTACGCCACAAACCATCGGTGAAGAGCTGCTGGATTACCGTAACTACCTGGAGATGGAAGTTGAGGTCAACCGTGGCTCCGACGGCTGGCTGCGTGCTGAATCCGGCGCGCTCTCCACCGGTGAAGCGATCGGTACCGGGATGTCGATTCTGGTGATGGTTGTACAGAGCTGGGAAGATGAAGCGCGTCGTCTGCGCGGGAAAGACATCTCCCCATGCCGACTGCTGTTCCTGGATGAAGCGGCGCGTCTCGACGCCCGATCCATCGCCACGCTGTTTGAGCTTTGCGAACGTCTCGATATGCAGCTCATCATTGCGGCACCGGAAAACATCAGCCCGGAAAAAGGGACCACCTATAAACTGGTGCGTAAGGTGTTCCAGAACAGTGAGCACGTACACGTTGTCGGGCTGCGCGGTTTTGCCCCGCAGCCGCCGGAGTCATTGCCGGATGCGGCTGGCGCTTCGTAGCGTATTTTTATCAATAATGTAGCCGTCTGTCCTGCCGGGCGGTGCTACGCACAACATGTCTTTTTTAAACGCAACCCCCGGGTTGCGTTTTTATTTTAATGTAAGATGTTTTAAAGTTTTTATTAAGTAAATATAAAGACCTTCTGATAACAACATTGTCGCTGCAATTTATTCACGCCATAAATGAATCTGGCTGTATTTACGTATCATAAATAAAATTATTTGTTTTTATATTGATGTGATTTATTGGTAGCAGTCGGAATGCCCTCTCTATACGCAAAGCTCTCTTCCCGAGTGGTATTGAAAACGTTCTGAGTGAACAATAGAATAATAATTTGCAATCTTCTTTTAATGGAAATGGTAATATTATGAAATCAGGAACAAGGAAGTTGTTCGCTGTCATACAAATTGCGTTACAGCTGCTTCCTCCCTCATCAGTACTTTATTTGTCTCCGGTATTTAACGCCAGCGCGCAGGAAAAAATATCTTCTCCTGAAAAAGTATCGGCAAAAAATTCAGATCAAGGTGCAGACAGCATCGCGCAGACGGCCGTTCAGGCTGGCTCCCTGCTCAGCAGCGACAACGCCTCTGACGCCCTCGTCAGCACGGTGGTCAACGCCGCCACCGGCAAGGCGGCCTCCAGCGTGCAGGAGTGGCTGAGCCAGTTCGGTACCGCCCGGGTGAATATCAGCACCGATGAACATTTCACGCTTAATGATTCCGATCTGGATTTACTGCTTCCGTTATATAACGGAAAAGAAAACCTGCTTTTCACCCAGTTAGGTGGCCGCCGTCACGATGACCGTAATATTGTCAATGGCGGGTTTGGCTATCGCCATTTTAATGATGACTGGATGTGGGGAACCAATATTTTCTACGATCGGCAGGTTTCCGGTAATGAGCATCAGCGTCTCGGTTTTGGCACCGAGTTGGGATGGGATTACTTGAAGTTGTCCGCGAACGGTTATTTACGTCTGAGCGACTGGATGTCCTCTTCCCGCTATGAAGATTACGATGAGCGCGTGGCGAACGGATTTGATATTCGCGCCACCGGTTATTTACCGGCGTACCCGCAGTTAGGGGCGAATATTATTTACGAACAGTATTTTGGCGACAGCGTCGGACTGTTTGGCGATGACGAAGACGACAGACAAAAAGATCCCTATGCCGTCACGGTCGGCGTGAACTACACGCCGGTACCGCTGGTGACGATGGGTCTGAACCAGAAGATGGGCAAGAGCGGTGAGAATGACACCCAGGTGAACCTGGCGCTGACCTGGACGCCGGGTGTGCCGCTGAGTGCTCAGCTCGATCCGTCGCAGGTGGCGCAGCGCCGCACTCTGCAGGGGGGCCGGATGGATCTGGTCGATCGCAACAATAACATCGTACTGGAGTACCGCAAGCAGGAGCTGATTTCCCTCTCGCTGCCACCGGAACTGGAAGGGGCGGAGCAGTCAAAACAGGCCGTGACGGCGAAGGTGAAAGCGAAGCACGGTCTCGACCGCATTGAATGGCGGGGCGACAGCTTCTTCAGCCACGGCGGGAAAATCACGGCGGGCAGCAGCCCGGAACAGGTTGTCATGACGCTGCCGGTCTGGCAGGGCAGCGGCAGCAACAGCTACACCCTGAGCGCCACCGCGTGGGATAAAAAGGGCAATGCCTCGTCGCCGGAGCGGATAAACGTTACGGTGAACGGGATCGACGTCAACACCCTGCAGTCCACGACCACGGTTTCGTCGGCTAAGGTACCAGCAGACGGAAAAAGCACTGCTGTGGTGAGCGTGACGCTCAAAACCAGCGCGGGTGAAGCCGCAACGGGCCTGGCTTCACGTCTGACGGCCACGCTGACTTCATCGGTCACCGCTGCTGCGAAAGCCGCGGGGGCGATAACCGACAAGGCGCCGACGATGGGGGCCTTTACGGAGTCAGGCAGTGGCATTTACACGGCCACGCTGATCAGCGGTACTACGCCGGACACCCTGACCATTCAGCCGTTGATTGATGGCACCATAACACTGGCCACCGCGACGCTGATTGAAGAGGCGACGGCCGTTTTACCGCAGTTAACCACGCTTGATACCTCCGCAAACAGCGCGCTGGCGAGCGGCAGCGCGCCTATCACTCTGACGGCACACGTGACGGATCAGTACGGCAAGGTGCTGAAAGATGCCGTGGTGAACTGGTCTGCCGACAGTGCTCAGGCGGTACTTTCGGCTTCTCAGACCAGTACCGATGAGACCGGCGCCGCGCAAATCCAGGTGTCCAGTAAGGATGTCATTACCACGGTGGTGACGGCGCAATTGCAGGGCGGCAATGCTCTGAGCTCGCCATCACTGACGTTCACTGCTGATATGTCCACGGCAAAAGTGGTGGCGATTGACAGTGAGAAAGACAGGGTGGTGGCGAACAATACCGACACTAGCGTGGTAACGGCGCAGGTCACGGACGGCTACAGCCATCCGGTCTCCGGCGTGACGGTGAACTGGACGGTGAAAATGGACGATACGGCGGTTGCCACGAAAACATCGACCACCGACAGCAGCGGTAATGCGGTGTTGTCCCTGAAGTCGTCAAAAACCGGCACCATTACGGTGAATGCAGAAGTCAACGGCACCACCCAGGAAACGAACCCGATCACCTTTGTGGCGGATACCAGCACGGTAGTGATCAGCCAGATTACACCCGACAAGCAACAAGGGGTGGCAAACGGCACGGACAGCATCACCTATCAAGCCACGGTGACAGATGCGAAGGGGAACGCGATCGCGGGCGCGACGGTGAACTGGTCGGCGGATAACCGCGATGTGAAGCTGAGTGCCGCGCAGACCACCAGTGCCGCAGACGGCACGTCGCAGATTACGATTACCTCCGTTAAGGCCGGCGATGTGGTGGTAACGGCGCAGACCAGCGAGGCGACGCCAAAGGCGGCGAATAAGGTGACTTTCGTGGCGGACGCTGCGACAGCGAAGGTCACTGGCATCCAGGCAGATAAAACGCAGGCGGTGGCTGACGGTGCCGATGTGATCACCTGGACGGCCACGGTGACGGATGCGAACGATAACGTGGTGACGGGGACCACCCTCAACTGGAGCACCACCCAGGACGGTGTGACGCTTGCGCCAGCCAGTAGCGATACTGACGTTAATGGCACGGCGACCACTGCGGGAACCTCAGTGAAAGCGGGCACGGCGGTCAAGGTGACGGCAACGCCAGCGACGAACACCAGCGGTAAGAAAACCGACGGTGCGGTGACATTTATCGGAGATGTCAAAACAGCAACGGTGGTCTCCCTGACGCCGTCTTCCACCCATGTGCCAATAAACGGGAGTGGGGTTACCTATACCGCAGTGGTAACTGATGCTAACGGTAACCCGTTACAGGGGGAGACGGTCACCTGGACAACCACTATGAATACATTGTCTGCAACGGAAACCACGACTAACAGTTCCGGTAAAACAAGCGTAACGCTGAAAGGTGGGACCCGTGGGGGGGTGACGGTAACGGCTACGGCAGGCGGAATCACGCTGGAAGACCGCAGTGTGGATTTCTTTGATACTGTCTCTTATGACTGGACTATCACGGGTGCATCAGGACAATATAAAGGTGACGTTATTACGGATTATTCATCGGTCGGATTTATCGCCACAGGTGATACGGAGGGACCAACATCTTTATATAAAAGCGGACGTTCGGGTCAGCTAGCAACGACCCTGACCGTGCCGATGAGGGATGAGAACGGTGTTGTTCATAGCGTTGTATTTAAAGGCGTCAGACAGACAGAGGGATGTGCTACTATGCCGTTTAACGACGCCACTGTCTGCGAAAGTTTACGTAATAAACCGCAACTGAATTATTACGCAAGCGACAATCCGTCGTTACCTAAGGGGATCTATGAGGGCGTGATTACGTTTGATGGCCAGGACTACAATACCCAGGCTCGGCTATTAAGTTATCACCTCAATACTCTCTTAACCGTAGAGTAATTCCTTCCCCCCGCAGCCACCCTGCTGCGGGGTTTTTCTCTTATCACTTAACTTCTTTCTTCCGCTGCGTTATCTTTAAGCTTCTTTACATAAGGTAAGGCAACACTGATTAAGCCTTTCTATAATGAAGAAAAGCCCCATTGTGATGGGCATGTCGTGAGAAAACAGGGGGCAAGGGATGTTGCTAAAGAATCAATGTGGTCGTCAGCTGTCAGCACTCGGTTTGTGCCTGACAGTGATGTTTGCTCCACTGTTAACCGCTCAGGCCGATGAGCCTGAAATCGTGCCGACTGACAGTTCCGCCACGACCGGCGCGCAGCCGACGTCGCTGTCGCAACCGCTGGACCAATCTCCGGCGACGGCGATTATGGCCGGCATCAGGCCGCTACCGGAAGGTATCGACGCAGAGTCTCTTAGTCAGCAGCTGCGCTCCGGGCTTCCTGCCGGATACACACCCGCCTATATTAACCAGCTCACGCTGCTGTATGCTGCGCGCGATATGAAACCCATGTGGGAAAACCGAGATGCCGTGCGCGCCTTCCAGCAACAGCTGGCGGAAGTGGCGATAGCAGGTTTCCAGCCTCAGTTTACGCAGTGGGTGGAACTGCTAACTGACCCGGCCGTCACCGGTCAGGCACGGGATGTGGTGCTGTCTGACGCCATGATGGGCTACCTGCAGTTTGTGGCAGGTATTCCGGTCAACGGCAACCGCTGGTTGTACAGTGATAAGCCTTACAAGCTGGCGACGCCAGCCCTGTCAGTGATTAATCAGTGGCAACTGGCCCTGGACAACGGTCAGTTGCCGCAGTTTATTGCCAGCCTCGCGCCGGCGCATCCGCAATATGCCACGATGCATCAGTCGCTGCTTACGCTGGTGGCGGATTCCCGTCCGTGGCCGCAGATGCGCGGTACCGCGACGCTGCGTCCGGGACAGTGGAGCAGCGATGTTCCCGCCCTGCGTGAAATTCTGAAACGTTCCGGTCTTCTGGACAGCGGACCGAAGATAGCCCTTCCAGGCGATGAGGCGCAAGACGCGGTGGTTAGCCCGTCAGCCTCGGTAAAAGAGAATAGGTTGAGTGATAAGCCTGCGGCTTACGATCGGGAACTGGTTGCGGCGGTTAAACAGTTCCAGGCGGCTCAGGGGCTGGGCGCGGACGGCGTAATCGGTAAATCAACACGTGACTGGCTGAACGTTTCACCTGCGCAACGCGCCGGGGTGCTGGCGCTGAACATCCAGCGGTTGCGCTTGCTGCCGGGCACGCTCTCCACCGGGATAATGGTTAACATTCCGGCGTATTCGCTGGTCTATTACCAGAACGGCAGCGAAGTATTGGCGTCGCGCGTCATTGTCGGGCGGCCGGATCGCAAAACACCGCTGATGAGCAGTGCACTGAATAACGTGGTCGTCAACCCGCCGTGGAATGTGCCGCCGACGCTGGCGCGTAAAGACATTCTGCCGAAGGTGTGGAACGATCCGGGTTATCTGGAACGTCATGGCTATACGGTGATGCGCGGCTGGAACAGCAAAGAAGCAATCGATCCTTATATGGTCGACTGGTCGACGATCACGCCGTCGAATCTGCCGTTCCGTTTCCAGCAGGCTCCCGGGGCGCATAACTCGCTGGGACGTTACAAATTCAATATGCCGAGTTCAGAAGCGATCTATCTGCACGATACCCCGAATCACAACCTGTTCCAGAAAGAGACCCGTGCGCTAAGTTCTGGCTGTGTACGCGTGAACAAAGCCTCGGAGCTGGCCAATATGCTGTTGCAGGATGCGGGCTGGAATGACACCCGTATTTCGGATGCTCTGAAACAGGGGGATACGCGTTACGTTAATATTCGACACAATATTCCGGTCAATCTTTACTACCTGACGGCGTTTGTTGGCGAAGACGGGCGTACCCAGTACCGTACAGATATTTACAATTATGATCTCACCGCGCGATCCGGTGCACAAATTTTGCCAAAAGCGGAACAATTAATCAGGTAAATGAAGCAGTTCGGGAAAAATGATTGTCGTAAGTTATGGTGAACACGGGGCTATATCGCTGTAAGCCGCGTGTTCACTGGGGTTGGGCGCCTTGACGTACCCGGTTTTGCCAGTTATGGTGCCCTTCGTGCGCTAAGCATATTACGATTTCTTTGACCTGTAGACCTGATTATCATGGACAAATTTGACGCTAATCGCCGCAAACTGCTGGCGTTAGGTGGTGTTGCGCTTGGCGCAGCGGCCATCTTGCCGACGCCAGCATTTGCCACCCTCTCGACACCTCGTCCGCGAGTTTTAACGCTCAACAATCTTCACACCGGTGAGTCGCTAAAAGCGGAGTTCTTCGATGGCAGAGGCTATATTCAGGATGAATTAGCAAGACTTAACCATTTTTTCCGTGATTTCCGCGCGAATAAAGTAAAAGCCATCGATCCAGGACTGTTTGACCAGCTTTTCCGCCTTCAGGGCCTGCTGGGTACCAGCAAGCCGGTGCAGCTTATTTCGGGTTATCGTTCCATTGATACCAATAATGAGCTGCGCGCCCATAGTCGCGGGGTAGCGAAAAAAAGCTACCACACGAAGGGACAGGCAATGGATTTCCATATTGAGGGCGTTTCGTTAGCCAATATTCGCAAAGCTGCGTTATCTATGCGCGCAGGTGGTGTAGGATATTACCCCAGCAGCAACTTTGTGCATATTGATACCGGTCCGGTCCGGCACTGGTAATAACGAAACACAGGAGCAGTATGAACTATCGTATTATTCCGGTTACCGCGTTCTCCCAGAATTGTTCACTTATCTGGTGCGAACAAACTAATCTGGCCGCGCTTGTCGATCCCGGCGGCGACGCTGAGAAAATCAAGCAGGAAGTCGCCGACAGCGGTGTGACGCTGATGCAAATTTTGCTGACGCATGGTCACCTTGATCATGTTGGCGCAGCGGCGGAACTGGCACAACATTATGGCGTGCCCGTGATTGGTCCGGAAAAAGAAGATGAGTTCTGGCTGCAGGGGTTACCTGCCCAAAGCCGCATGTTTGGCCTTGATGAGTGTCAGCCTCTGACGCCCGATCGCTGGCTAAACGAAGGAGAGCGCGTTAACGTAGGGAATGTGACTTTACAGGTGTTGCATTGTCCTGGGCATACGCCAGGCCATATTGTCTTCTTTGATGACCAGTCCCGTCTGCTGATTTCCGGCGACGTGATTTTCAAAGGTGGCGTAGGACGCAGCGATTTTCCGCGCGGCGATCACGGGCAGTTGATTCAGTCGATTAAACAGAAGTTGTTACCGCTGGGTGATGACGTGACGTTTATCCCTGGACACGGCCCGATGTCGACGCTGGGCTATGAACGGCTCCACAACCCGTTCCTTCAGGATGAAATGCCTGTCTGGTAACCTGAAATAAAAAAAGCCTGCATAACGCAGGCTTTTTTATGGGCGCATATTACAGTACGGCGACAATCGCTTCGCACAATGGCGCCATGTTGTCAGGCGTCATGCCCGCAACGTTCACGCGGCCAGACGCCACGGCGTACACGCCAAACTCTTCACGCAGACGCAGAACCTGCTCTTTGGTCAGGCCGCTGAAAGAGAACATACCGTTCTGTTTGGTGATAAAGCTGAAGTCGCGGTCAGCACCTTTCTCCGCCAGAGTGTTCACAAACAGCAGACGCATGCGCTGGATACGCTGACGCATATCGTTCAGCTCTTGTTCCCAGATGGCGCGCAGCGCATCGTTGCTCAGAATAGTGGCAACAACAGAGGCACCGTGTGCTGGTGGGTTAGAGTAGTTCGCACGGATAACCGACTTCATCTGGCTGAAGGCACGTTCAGCGGTCTCTTCGTTTGCCGCAACCAGCGTACAGGCACCTACACGCTCATTATACAGACCGAAGTTCTTGGAGTAGGAGCTTGCAACAATCAGCTCCTGATGGACGGCTGCGAACGCGCGCAGACCTTCGGCGTCTTCTTCCAGACCACGGGCGAAGCCCTGGTAGGCAAAGTCAAACAGCGGCAGCCAGCCTTTCTCAACAGAAAGTTTAGCCAGCTGTTCCCACTGCTCAAGCGTTGGATCGATACCGGTTGGGTTGTGGCAGCAGCCGTGGAACAGCACCACGTCGCCTGCCTGCGCGTCGCTCAGGCTTGCCAGCAGGCCGTCAAAGTCAAGAGAGTGGTTTGCCGCATCATAGTAAGCATATTCGCGCACTTCGAGACCCGCAGAGTTGAAGACGCTCTTGTGGTTTGGCCAGCTTGGGTTGCTCACCCAGACGCGCTTAACAGAGGTGTTTTTCGCAAGGAAATCCGCCGCCACGCGCAGAGCACCGGTACCGCCAGGGGTCTGTGCTGTACGGGCACGTTTGTCACTTACAATTGCGCTGCCTTTACCGAACAGCAGCTCCTGGGTGCAGCGACCAAATTCAGGGATACCATCAATACCGAGGTAGTTTTTGGTGGTTTCATTTTCCAGCAGATACTGCTCAGCTTTCTTGACGCTGGTCAGTACCGGAGTTTTGCCGGTTTCATCTTTATATACACCAATACCCAGGTTGATTTTGCCAGGGCGGTCGTCGGCACGAAACAGATCGGCCAGGCCCAGAATCGGGTCGGCAGGAGCGGCGGTAATGTTCTCAAACATGACGAAGTTCCATTGTGATTACAGAAGTGAAATCCGCTATCAGGTTAACGGTAGATTTACAAAATGCCAACCGTTTGCGACGAAAAGCGTGCGGCTTTTCAAAAGTCGCTATTATTTTCTGTCGGGCATAAAAAAACAGGGCCGAAGCCCTGTTCATTAAGCATATAACATAATGGTGTTCTGATTAGAACTGGTAGGTCACAGCCATTGCAACCTGGTCGTCTTTACCGTTCACGATGCCGACGTTACGAGAGTAGTCGGTGTCGTCGATCAGGTTCAGCTGGTAGTCAACATAGATGTTGAAGTTTTTGTTGAAGTAGTAAGTCGCACCCAGTTCAACGAATTTCTGCAGGTCAGCATCGCCGCCAGAGAAGGTGCCACGCTGCGCCAGGTTTTTACCTTTAGACTGAACGTAGGACACGGACGGACGCAGACCGAAGTCGAACTGGTACTGAGCGATCACTTCGAAGTTCTGAGTTTTGTTCGCGAATGAACCGTCAGCTTCACGGGTCATGTTGCGGGTTTCAGCGTAGGTGGTCGCCAGGTAGATGTTGTTCGCGTCGTATTTCGCGCCAACTGCCCATGCTTCAGCTTTTTCGCCTTTACCGTCAGCGCTCTGCGCATTAGTACGGTCAGAGTTGCTGTAAGCACCGATCAGGCCGAAACCTTCGCCGAATTCATAGCCCAGAGAGGTACCGAAGCCGTCACCGTTAGCCGTTCTCACGTCGGTACGCTCGTTTTTACCCTGATACTGTAGGCCCAGGCTCAGACCGTCAACCAGACCGAAGAAGTCAGAGTTGCGGTAGGTCAGCAGACCAGAGTTACGGCCAGTCATGAAGTTATCAGAGTAGTTAGCCCAGGTCATACCAGAGAAGGATGGGGCCATATCGGTATAGGATTCTACATCGTATACGATACCGTAGTTACGGCCGTAATCGATGGAGCCTGCATCACCGGCTTTCAGACCAGCGAACGCCAGACGGGTACGCTGAGTCTGGTTGCTTTCTGCCTGGCTTGCCAGCGCACGGTATTCCCACTGACCGTAACCGGTCAGCTGGTCATTAATTTGAGTTTCGCCTTTGAAACCGATCTGAGCATAGGTTGCGTCGCTGCTGTCAGTGTTGTCACCTGAAGTCACGAAGTCGTGCTCACCTACAACTTTCCCGTACAGATCCAGTTTGTTGCCGTTTTTGTTATAGATTTCTGCAGCGTTAGCTGCACCGGCTACCAGCAGGGCAGGGATTACCACTGCCAGAATATTGCGCTTCATCATTATTGGTTTTTTTATGACACTCGCCACTGCCGTCAATAAATTCTGTCAATAAATATTTCCGGAACTATTGATGAGAGTTTGGTGTCTTTATGTATCTGACAGGCATCTTTCCATTCACCGAAGCGTTTCGCTAGCCTCAAAGTGCTACAAATCTCAAGATTAAGTAACAACAAGAAAATATGTGTAACTAAATATGTATTTTTCGGAACTTTGTGAACCATCTCAAACTTCAGAACTCGCTGGCGAATTAAACAACAGGGTGTTTCCTATATATATGAATTCCTTATGATTAATTTGGATAAAGGCATTTCATATAAACAGACCTTAAACGACTCGCTTTTTCTTATGGCGCAATAAAGACGTCTGGATGGCTTAAAAAGTGGTTGAAATTTGTGCTATTGCTTGAGGGTGTATTAATCGCAATAAGAATGGGGTTTATTTTTTGTGGCTGGATATTTCACGGAAACAAAACGTAACAGGTAGTGGTTGTGACGGGGAGAAGGTTTAAAGATGCTGACTTTACGCTGACGAAAACTGACAATGCAGAATAAAATAATGGCCAGCATGAGCTGGCCATTTTCTGTTTTACCGATTAGAAGCTGGCATTACGCGGAGTACGTGGGAACGGAATCACGTCACGAACGTTCTGAACACCTGTCACGTAAGCGATCAGACGCTCGAAGCCCAGACCAAAACCGGCATGCGGTACGGTGCCGTAACGGCGCAGATCGCGGTACCAGCTGTAGTCTGCAGGGTTGAGCCCCATCTCTTCCATGCGCGCGTCCAGCACGTCCAGACGCTCTTCACGCTGCGAGCCACCGATAATTTCACCGATGCCCGGCGCCAGTACGTCCATCGCTGCTACCGTTTTACCGTCTTCGTTAAGGCGCATATAGAAGGCCTTAATGTCTTTCGGGTAGTTTTTAACAACAACCGGTGCTTTGAAGTGTTTCTCAGCCAGATAGCGTTCGTGCTCAGACGCCAGGTCAACGCCCCAGTAAACCGGGTTCTCGAACTTCTCACCGCACTTCTCGAGGATCGCCACGGCGTCGGTATAGTCTACCTGTGCAAAATCAGCGGAGACGAAACGCTCCAGACGGGCCACCGCATCGCTGTCTACGCGCTCAGCGAAGAATTTCATGTCGTCCGGACGCTCTTCCAGCACCGCTTTGAAGACATACTTCAGCATCGCTTCTGCCAGACCCGCGACATCGTCCAGGTTAGCGAACGCCACTTCCGGCTCCAGCATCCAGAATTCCGCCAGGTGACGGCTGGTGTTGGAGTTTTCGGCGCGGAAGGTTGGGCCGAAGGTATAGATTTTGGACAGCGCACAGGCGTAAGTTTCGCCGTTGAGCTGGCCAGAGACCGTCAGGAAGGCTTCTTTACCAAAGAAGTCTTTGTCGTAGTCCACTTTGCCTTCTGGCGTGCGCGGCAGGTTTTCGAGATCCAGCGTAGAGACGCGGAACATTTCACCTGCACCTTCTGTATCAGACGCAGTGATCAGCGGAGTCGAAACCCAGAAGTAACCCTGCTCATCGAAGAAACGATGCAGCGCCTGCGCCAGCGTGTGACGCACACGGGCAACCGCACCAATCAGGTTGGTACGCGGGCGCAGGTGCGCAACTTCACGCAGGTACTCAATACTGTGACGTTTTGCCGCCATCGGGTAGGTGTCCGGATCTTCAACCCAGCCGGTGACTTCAACGGACGTGGCCTGAATTTCAAAACTCTGGCCCTGACCCGGTGATGCCACCACAACGCCGGTCACAATTACGGAACAACCCGTTGTCAGGCGCAGAACGTCATCATTGTAATTGGGCAGAGAATTATTAATGACGGCCTGTACAGGATCAAAGCAGGAACCGTCATAGACGGCAAGGAAGGAGATGCCAGCTTTAGAATCTCGGCGGGTACGCACCCATCCGCGCACGGTGACTTCGGCGTCAACGGCGACACGGCCCTGGAGTACGTCGGCTACAGGCACAACGCTCATAATATTCTCTCTGTTAATAGTCGGAAAAAATAAACACTTGTCCACCCTTATGGGGGATATCTATGTTACCTGCCATCCGCTATCAGACAAGTAAATTTCGCAGTCAAAAGAGAAGATTTAAGAAATAAATAAGAAGAGGGGAGCCAGTTAAGGCTCCCGTGAGCGCTTAACTGGCTTTTTTAACCTGGGGGAGATCGAACGCTTCGCGTAACGCGCGAACAAACGCTTTGTCATGACAGATGGTTTTGCCCGGGCTGTCGGAGAGCTTCGCCACCGGCTTGCCGTTACATTCCACCAGTTTTATGACGATATTCAGCGGTTTCACCTGGGGAATGTCGCAGGTCAAACGGGTACCAATCCCAAAGCTCAGGTTCACTCTGGTGTTGAAATGACGGTAGAGCTCAACGGCTTTCGCAAGATCGAGGTTATCGGAGAAGACCAGCACTTTGCTCATCGGGTCAATACCCAGCTTTTCGTAATGGGCAATCGCCTTCTCGCCCCATTCAACCGGGTCTCCGGAATCGTGGCGTAACCCTTGGTAACGCTCGGCGAACTCGGGACCGAAGTCGCGCAGGAAGGCATCCATCGTAATACAGTCGGTGAGGGCGATCCCGAGTTGATTCGGGTACTCCTCAAGCCAAGCGGCCAGTGCCGCACGCTGGCTGTTAGCCAGGTCGGGGCTTATCTGCTGATGCGCCTGGAACCACTCGTGCGCCTGGGTTCCCATTGGCGTCAGGTCGAGACGACGGGCCAGGTCGTAGTTGCTGGTGCCCACGAACCACGGCTCCTGCTGCAGACGTTTCACGATCGCCTCCTGAACGTCGCGGGAGAAACGGCGACGGGTGCCAAAGTCCATCAGACGGAAGCGGGACATATCCAGCCCTTCAGTCATCGTGGCGAAGCCGGCCAGTTTGTTTTCCAGCGAGGCAACCGCCTGCGCGACGCCTGTTTCCGGCGAACGGTAGCGGTGGGCCAGCTCGCTGATTACCGCCAGAAGCGGCACTTCCCACATGATCACTTCCCGCCACGGGCCTTCAAGGCGAATATCCAGCTTGCCATTATCGTTAACCACGGTCACCTGCTCCGGCTTATAGCGGAAATCGCGCAGCCAGTTCAGATAGTCGGTTTTGAAGAAAGGCAGGCCAGAAAGCCACTGATATTCGTCGTCCTGCAGCGTCAGATGCTGCATAGCATCGACCTGTTCACGAATGGAGTCTGCGTAGATACCGAGCAAGTCGTCGCCACGGCAGCGGAATTCCGCCGCGACATGAACGTCATAGTAATGGTGGAAAACGGCTTGCTGCATATGCAGTTTATACGCGTCGGTATCCAGCAACGTATGCAGAACAGGAGAAGCGAATTGAGTCATAGGTGCGCAGTAGCATCCTCTCACAGGAGCGTTTAGTACAATAAACAACTCCGGAGTATACCTTGTTTAGTGATTTATTGAACCCCGATCACAACATAAGCGCGTTTAAGGGTCGAGGGCATTTTGTGCCCCGTGTTATATAAATGTAGCAGTAATGATGCTAACCACTTGAATTTAGGAATTTCTACTGTGCTGCTACCTTGCTTTGGGGCAGTGATGGGGCAAAGCGTGAAAGAGCCTGGTTAAGTAGAGAAACCTGTTCGGCGCTCTTCTCAGACATCCACTTCCCGTACACCTTGTAAACCATCTGAGCATCGGTATGGCCCATTTGAGTGGCTATAAAATTTGGGTTAGCACCAGCAGACAGTGACCAACACGCGTAGGTGTGTCGTGACTGGTAGGCATTGCGATAACGAATACCTGCACGTTTGATTATCGGTGCCCAAATTTTATTAATGGAATTAACCGCGTAGTGATATCCTGTACGAGGCCCACGTTTGACGCATTGAGGACTGAATACGAAAGTGCATGGGTGAATGACCGACTGGCCATACTCCCTCAATTTCACTTCAACCTCATACTGCCGGCCAAGGCGTGTCAATTGGGCCTGATTTTTCAGAGCATCAATAGCTGGCTGAATGAGATAAATCACCCTGTCAGTTCCTGCTTCGGTTTTCGGCAGGGTGAACTCATCCGTTTGGGTAAGATTGCGTTTTACAGTGATAGTCCCGGCATGCAGATCGATATCTTCCCAGGCCAGACCGCACAACTCCCCATGCCTCATTCCGGTATAGACTGCCAGCGACCAGAGATTTTGCATCTGCTGGTGGCCGCAAGCCTGGATGAACCTGATGAATTCCTCTGTAGTGAGTGGGTCCGGTTCACCCTTCGCTTTCTTGAGGCGGTTAATTCCACTAAACGGATTTTCCTTTGCGTAACCGTTATCCGCTCCAAACTGGAAGATCTCGGCCATCAGCATCATGTAATTATTCACCGTAGAGGACTTCCTGCCCTTTACCTGAGTCCGGTGATCCTTCTTCATCACATGAAAACCCGTCAGCAACTCCTTCCTTACATACAGCAAATCCTCAGTGGTTACCGCAGAAACCATTTTGTTTTCGCCGATGCGCGGAAGCATGTTTTTTATGATGGATTCATACCGACTCATGGTATTAGAGCTGATCTCCATTCTCTTCAGCTCTGACCATTTATCGGTAAGCTCCAGCACAGTAATTTCCTTACTATCCTGACCGAACCGGGCAAGGTTCGGTGAGTCTGGGAATTTTTCAGCATAGTTAAAATTCCCCATTCTTATCGCAAAACAAACTGAAGAACGAAGCTCGCCAGCTATCTTACGATTTTTGGCAGTGTCAGGTGCACCGAGGTTTTCCCTTACACGTTTGCCTTTATAAAGAAACCAGATGCGGAGCGAACCGCCGTGGTTTTCGACGCCTGTTGGGTATGATGTTAAAGCCATTAATCCCTCCTGACGTCCAGGAGCATCGACGAGTGTACTGCTTTTCATGCTGTCTTCGCACCTGGTTGATTTTTTTTCTGAGCCTCGATCCACTGATCTACGGCTTTCCTGTTATACATACACTCGCTGGAAGGCTTGGGATTACCATCTGGCGAAATGTGCAGGTACTCTCGGCCAAGCAGCCATGATTCTTTTCTGGCCCGGGTGATGGTACCGGGCTTGAGCCCGGTAACCGCAATCAGAACTTTTTCGCTAACCCAGTCATTCGGCACCAGAAGAACGATATCAGCACTGGTTTGCATGAATCTCCTCCACTTTTTCTTTTGCTATACGCACACACCGCTCAAAAGAAGATGGCGTTACAATTTCGCGCAGGGCCTTAACCAGAAAATCGCTGTGCTGCTGGTGCAGCTGCAGGTTATGTTCTTTTTCCTGCTGGCGCAGAACAGCCAGGCGGGACATAACGATGCGCTTCTTTTGCTGTACTGTCCGTCTGGCATTTTCAGCCCGTTTGCGCCAATCAAGATCGGCATCCTGCTTCAGGAGCTGGCCATCTATAGAGATAATGCTTTCTTCAGCCAGCGCCAGCTGCTCCAGGCATTCGGTAATTGTCTTCAGCGACTCAGTATTGATTTTTGTGCGTTCCATCATTTCAGAACCTCTGAGATTTGCTCAAAGGCATCTTCCCGCAGTGGCATCAAAGCCAGGAAGGGATTGCCGAAGTATTCATTAATTACCGGGTCGAGCATTATCTGACATGGTGCAGATTTCCCGAGTGGCTTGAATTTGAGTGCAGCCGATCCAAACATGCGATATGGAAGATCGAGAAGGGTTGAGGAGAACATTGGTAACTCGTCGCATCGCTCAGGCCCGGGAGTCATCAATTTTTCCAAATCCGGGTAACTGCATTCGATCTTCGCTAATGTCGATGAGCCCACAGCCTTCTCGAATTCATCAAAGTGAATCGCCATCCAACCATCTTTCAGAAGGTCGATAATCGTCACCTCTGCGTTATCCGGGATATCGCCTTTCAGCAGAAAAACACCGTCAATGTCGGTACTGTCGCCGTGCTCCATTGATACCATCGCAACCCCGTTACATGCCTGAATGTGGGAAGGGGTGATGCGTACCCCTCGCAGGTAGGTGCGTTCTTCCTTTTCGCTGGCTACGCAGCATAGGGCGGCGCGGAGAATGTCGGTATAGATGAGCATTATTTTACCTCCGGAGTGTAAATGGCTTTGTCGTGGCTGTATTCGCCGTTCCATGTAGCTTTCATTGGTAGCTCGCCTTTGAGGTAGAGCTGATAAAGTCGGTGCGTACCCTTCAGCAACAGCACAACTTTCTTTTTGGTAAAAGGTTCCTTTCCGACATCTTTAATCTGAATATCCTGCTCGGTCAGATACTTGTCGCGAGCATAAGATTTAACTCTCCAGCGAGGTTCCTTCTCCGGGTCTGGTTGTTCGTTATAAAGCCAGCCCCGCAGGAAAGCCCACCAGGTGATTTTGCTGGTGTTAACGCCGTTAAGTGCTTTGCAGAACGCTGGAAGTGTCATGCCTTTGGTAAAGTGCTTTTCCAGGTTCTCAACCGTGACGCTTAGCGTTTTATTTTCGATGGCAGCAGCTTCGGCGCGCTCTTCTGCTTCGATCACCATCAGCGCCAACTCTTTTCGGCTAATAGGTATCTGGGCTGCCGGTGCGTTGATCGCGTCACGCTGAGTGAAATAGAAGTCCACCAGGTCCTCGTGATAGCCCCACGCCTGATCGGTTTCCAGCATCTTCGCGTGGTTGGCCGCGCCGCGCTCTGTCCAAAGACGTAGACGGGGAGTGCGTTTATCAACTGCCCCTCTAAATGAGGGGGAGTTCTTCAGGGTCAGTAGTTCTTCGCCTTCAACATCGAAATAATGTTTTCCCTCAACAAAGCGAGTTTGGTTGCGCGAGAAGTTATTGCTGATCATCTTCTCCGTGGCACCATACCCCGCCGCCATTTGCTCAGTGGTCACCACCCGCTGGCCGCGATACTCGATGATTTGCAGGTCACGTGCGGCCACCGGTGCCAATTCAGTTTTCATAGCCATTTCCGATTTCCCCTAAAACGGTTTCTGTTTCATCAATTGGTCACGATGGGCTACCCATGCGTCGTATTTTTTGGTCCACTTTTGCATTTCGCGCTTTCGAGCCAGGATGAGGCGTAAACGACGTACGCAGCGGTTATGTGCAAAAAGATATTGCTGTGTGTGCTGACCCATGCGGTTGACGAGAACACCATTGCTGAAAACTGGCTCGTCTGGTTCGTTGGTGTTCAAACCGGCCCGGCGAAATGTTTTGGTTACCATGTAGTGAGCAAGGTTGCTAAGTGCCGCGCTTCTGCTGAGGAAACGGCGCGAATACCCGTGCCTTGATACGACATAAACCGGCTGCTGCTCTTTGGCAAAGGCACTATCGATTGAGCTGGTGGTGCTGCGTTTATTTTTCATTTCCGATCCTTAACTTTGCTGTATCGTTCGTGACTCATGACTTCCCAGTTCTTGCCGCCGTCTCTGGAAAGCAGCCGCCAGCGATGATTTACCTTCAGGCTGAGATTTCCTGAGCCGTGCATACGGCATGGATGAATACGGCTAGCCCTAAACTGGCTCAACACGTGAGCAGCTTTAAGGTGAACCCACTCAGGAATTCGGATCGCTGTCAGTGCCATCTGCTGCCTCCATTTCATGACCCTCCGTTTTCGGAGCCTCCATTTTTTGTTTTTTGGCAAACTTGACTAACTCAGAAATGAGATCGTCAATTAACACCTTTCCGCTTTCTGTCAGATATTCGCCGTAACCATTGACATCTACCGCATCCTTATAAATAGCGATAATTGCCTTTTCACCATTTACTGACCCATATTCACCACGGGCTAATTTTTCAAATCTAGAAAGCAAACCATCCAGCACTATTTCGGTAAGTTCGAGTGTTGTGATCCCACCTTTTGGAAAGCTAATAACAATGCAAGTGCTGCCTGTTTTACGTTGGTGACGAATTAATGCCGCTTTTAAAATACGACGACGATAAGTGCCAATGATTGGATTATTCATGCTTAGTATCCATATGCTTTTTTAAGATAAAGCCGAGCAATTAACTCGTAACCACATTCTGCATAAAGACAGGCAGCTCTATATGCGGATTTGTCTTTGATGAATGTCATACGAAGTGCCTCACAGCCAAAGAAGCGACAACTCTTACGTGAATACAAATGTCTTTTTGCTCGTCTGCTTCAAGCGTGAAACTTTGGTAATGGTGATTGTCAGAAATAATCTTTAAGGCACCACCCATCATTGGCTCTATTCGCTTAATGAAAAGGCAGCTATGGCCGAAAACATCACCCGTAAAAACATAGATGCCGGGTGTGAGAACGAGTCCCCCACAATCAACGAAAGCCACCACCTCACAAGGTTCGATAGTTGGCTGCATAGAGTCACCTTCCATCCTGCAGCTCTGAACCCGGTTGCCAAAGTCACTAATGTTGTCGGAGCCGAACAACATTTGAGGTGTTTTAACTGGTTTGTTAATTGCGACGGCGTTAGGCATATACATTTCCTCGGGGTGAGTTTGTTCACACCATCAAAGGTGTTAATTAATTCATTTGCTATTTAAAGTTTATAGGTATCGAAGTCGCAAATGCTTTTATTCACTTTCTCTAATGTCTGAACGACTAAAGTAATAAGAGCATGTTCCCTTTCTTCTTCGATGCTCGTCATGTTTTCCAAAAGAATCCATAATGAACATGAGCAGCATCGCACATCATGCGACCAGTCAAGAATTGTTCTGCTGGTTTCTTCCTTATTCAAGGTGATTGTTTCGTCATTCATCATTTATTCTCCGGCCAATCGTGCCCAAGTTCATTGTTCAAAACTGATAGATTTTTTTTAAGTTGATTGATACAGATTTTAATGAGTGCTGCTGGCTTGTATGCAACCGCAGGATCTGATTCAGCATATTCAAGCGCGTTAATGACGCGATCAATATCCATAGCTAATTGATGAATAGTACCGTTTTCCGATTTAAGTGTTTCTGTATTCATTTTTGGCTCCGTTATTTGCCGTTGAATGAATACTACAAAACGTACATGGATGTGTCTATACGCAACGTACATTATTTTTATGATTTTGTACAAAGTGTATGAATATTAAGAGGAAATAAATTACATGATGTAATTTTGGTAACTATTGGATAAAAAAAAGGCCGCATAATTTGCGGCCTTCAAGGGTAGAAAGGGTTAATCAAAAGTATCTTCTGGCCATTGGGCTTTCACTACTTTGCCGATGATCCTGCAGTTTTCATTACATGGTATGCTTTGGTATCGAGGGTTTGGATTTAGCGGTTCAAGCCATGGTTGACCATCTTCTCGAACGAAACGCTTAAAAGTAACTTCAGAATCATTGTGTATGCCGGCCACACAAAAATCCCCAGGTTCAACGTCCTCAGATGGATCAACTAAAATCAACATACCTTCTGGGAAACTAGGTCTTGTTCCTGGCGGAGCTGTCATGGAGTGCCCGCTTACCTCAAGCCAAAACGAGTCAGGTCCAGCTTTTCTGGTAGTAGGAATCCACTGGAGCGCATCACGCTCAGTAAACGTTCCAACATCAGTAAACTGACCAGCTTGCACTGTTGTAAATAGGGGATATTCATACTGCTGCTTAACAGGGGGTAAGGTTAGATCCTCAGAGACAGTGAAAGTCCCATCTGGATTTATGGAAGCCCCAGATATTCCAAGGATCTGGAATATAGAGCCAACGTCTGCTAGCGAGGGACTTCTCCGCCCGTTAAGCCAATGGCCCATTGCACCCTGAGTCACACCCATCTTCTCAGAGAGTTCTGCTTGGGTCATTCCAAGCGCAGCCAGTCTGGTTTTAGCCAGTTCGTTCCAGTGTTTTTTCATGGTCTAAATGATACACCTTGTGTAGTTTTCCTCAATGCACAATATGTACAATTTGTTTGATTGTGTAAACTACATAATGTACATTTGATTCTTCTGTGAGGAGGAACCATGAACAACCTAAGAAAATTAAGGCAGTCACTTCAACTTACCCAGCGTGGCTTGGCTGATGAAATTGGACAAACGATTAGTTCAATTGGGCATTACGAATCTGGAAGGCGAACTCCTGATATTAAAACATGCCATCAGTTGGTAGAGGTATTAAGCAAAAATGGGAAGAAATTGTCTATCGAGGATATTTTTCCCCCAGCATCAGGAGTGTGACATGTCACGGCATTATTGCGTCAGCAAACCTTTACTGGTGGCTGAATTCAGTAACGAAAATGAGTTGGCGGGTGTCGCATGAGCATGGAATTGATGGTTAAGGCAATGAAGGTCAAGGTAGGAAACCCGCTTCGAAAGTTGGTTCTGCTGAAGTTGGCAGATAATGCAAATGATCAGGGGGAGTGTTGGCCTTCTTATCAGCACATAGCTGACCAGTGTGAGATTGGCCGCTCAACCGTAAAAAGCCATGTCCGAGCATTAGAAGAGATGGGGATGCTGCGTCGTGAATTTAGACGTAAAGGAGAGTTGAACCAGTCGAACCTGTTCTATTTATGCCTTGAGAATACCCCAAAAAACCTTGGATCAAAGAGTGGGGCAGGAGCTGACCTAGGTCTAGAACTGCCTGAGGTGGGGCAGGAGCTGACCGAGGGTGGGGCAGGAGCTGACCGAGGGGGTGGGGCAGGAGCTGACCCCAGAACCAGTCACTCTATTGAACCAGTCAATGAAACAGTCATAGAACCTAAATCTATTAGCTCATTGGTTTCTGGTTCTGAAAAAAAAGACTCATCCAAAGAGAACTATTCCACTGAGTTCGAGCAGGCATGGCAGGCGTACCCAAAACGCGCAGGTGGAAATCCTAAGGCTGCAGCCTGGAAAGCCTGGAAAGCACGAATTAAAGACGGGACTAACAGTGAAGTAATGCTGGCTGGTGTGAAACGTTATGCCGGATATGTCCGTGCAACGGGTAGCGAAGGTACTCAGTTCGTCAAACAGGCTGCCACGTTCTTCGGTCCTGATCGTCACTTTGAGGAGTCATGGCAGGCTCCGTCTGGCCCGACAAAAGGACGCCCAGGAATGCTCCCTGTATCTGGGTTCAGCGAACAGGACTACGGTCAGTCAGATTGCAACTGGTAAGCAGGAGAAATCACTATGCTGAGTATTAAACAACGCGAAGAAAGGGAAGCTCTGGTGGCGAAGCGAGAAGGGCTTCGTGAAGAACTGGCTTTCGCTGTAGAGCATAAAAAACCGTGGCAATGGGGAAGCTGGGAGTCTGGTGAATGCCACACAGCTTCCTGCGAGCAACATGGCGGCTATGAGTGTATTTCCCTCATTGGAAGAGCGTTCCGGGGTGTTGAAAATGTTAAGCATTCCCAGTGCCCGGAGTGTGTGAAAGTAGAACTGGCGGGAATTGAATCCAGTCTGCGTGCATTACGAGTGGCCGACCTGATTGACAATGCGGGGATCGCACGACGTTTCGAAGCATGTGAATTCGATAACTACCAGCCTATCAATCAGGATGCCGCCAAAAATCTCTCTTCCTGTCAGCGTTACACCAGCAGCTGGCCTGATCGCCTGACGGCCGGAACCGGACTCGTCATGACAGGGAACTGCGGAACAGGTAAAAACCATCTCGCCGTATCTATGGCAAAGAACATCATCCGTGAACACTTGGCTAAAGTAGAAATCACCGACGTTATGCGTCTTACCAGAGCAGTGAAAAGCACGTGGCGCCACAATTCAGAAGTTACAGAAGAGGACGTTATTGAGCGGTTTGCTTCTCTGGATCTGCTGATTATCGATGAGGTTGGTGTTCAGTTCGGCAGCCCGACTGAAATGACTATTCTGCAAGAAATCATCAATGCACGGTACGAAAGCATTCTGCCGACAATCCTGATCAGCAATCTTACTTTCGACCAACTGAAAGAGACGATTGGTGAACGTATCGTGGACAGGGTTACCGATGGTGGCCGTAACCGCCTGGCATTTGGCTGGGGAAGTTTCCGTGCTATTGCGGCAGGAGCTTCATCATGACGCCAGTATGGAAAAATGAAGATTTGGAAGGTGCAGTTATTGGCGCGATATTTCTGCGCAACGCTGATCCTGAGGTATTAGATATTCTCTCACGGTTGCCAGCTACCGCTTTCTCCGTCCCTCAGTACCGTGAAATTTACTCAGGGATCTGCCGTCAGGCGCGTGGTACCGGAATGATTGATCCGGTACTACTGTGCGAAAGCATGCCCCAACACAGCGCGGTTATTCTTCAGTCAAGCCGCATTGTATGGGCTAAGTCAGCTCTCGTTTCCTACGTTACAACGCTTGAGCGTAACGCAGCTGTTCGCGATGCCGAAGCTGTGATTGAAAAGGCACTGTCTGATCTCAAGAGTGCTCACAATGGTGATGCTGCGTTGGCGGCGTTCAAAGCTGCACAGAACAGCATCAACGCAATTTCAATTGAAGAAAAGACGGTTCAGCCAATCCATATCGACGACATCCTTCCTGCTGTGGTTGACCGGGTAGATGCACGCAACCGAGGGCTTGAGGAAGCCAGAAGCCTCATGACCGGTATTGAAGAGCTTGATGCCAAAACTGGGGGCATTGAACCAACTGACCTGGTGTTTATCGCAGCTCGGCCATCCATGGGTAAAACTGAGCTGGCGCTGGATATCATCGACAAAGTTTCAGAGCAGGGACGTGGCGTCCTGTTCTTCACCATGGAAATGCCCAACATACAGATCGGTGAGCGTATGGTATCTGCTGCCGGTGGAATGTCAGTTTCTCGCCTGAAAGCGGCCGCTAATTTCGATGATGAAGACTGGGCCAGGCTGACAAATGGTGTCGAGCGGCTGACAGGCCGCAGTATCTGGATGGTTGATTCAACCGATCTGACAGTGGAACAGATCCAACAGATATCTACCCGCCTGCAAATGGCGCATCCAGAAATAGCCTTGGTGGTTGTGGACTACCTGGCGCTAATAAAAATTGAAAGCACTGCGCGCTATGACCTTGCTGTGGGGGAGGTATCAAAAGGGCTCAAGCGGCTGGCAAAATCCAATAAAACGCCAGTGCTTGCTCTTAGTCAGCTTTCTCGTGGCGTTGAATCGCGTCCTAATAAACGCCCGATGAATTCTGATCTCAAAAACTCAGGAGAGATTGAGGCAGATGCTGATCTGATAATGATGCTTTATAGGGATGAAGTTTATAACCCGGAATCACCCGCGCGGGGAATTGCTGAGATCAATGTGACGAAACAGCGCAACGGAGAGCTTGGTACAATTTACCGCCGTTTCTTTAACGGCCACTTCCTACCGATTAACCAGGAGGAGGCAAAGCAGCGTTCAGCGCCGCAGCAAAAAACACAGGCCAGACGTTATTCAAAAGAAAGGCATTCCAGCAATGCAGACTATTAAAAACATCAAAGCAACGAGGGCAACCTTATGAAACTGGAAACATCGCTCAAACATTTTAGTCCTCAGGGAATGCACATAAGCGATGACGTGAAGGGAACCTCTCCGGACCGCCTTACAGGAACAGACGTAATGGCGGCGATTGGCACCACCAGCAGCCGAGCGCGCTTCGGCCTGGCTGCTTTCTTCGGCAAGGCCGGCATCAGCAAAACAGATGAACAGCTCGCAGTTCAGGCGCTGGCGCAGGTTGCTATCAAAAACGCTCCTAAAAATGTCCGCAAAGCCGCTGGCGACAAGCTCGGAGCATGCATGTTGACGCTGGCGCAGTTTGCCTTTGCTGATTACTCCCGTTCTGCGGCTACCAGCGTGACATGTCACAGCTGCAGTGGCACCGGGCGAACAACCCGCGAGCAAATTACCCGCAAAGTTTCGTACCCATGGGGTAAAGCGCCATATTGGGCTAACCGCTCTCGTGCCGTTCGTCCGTCTGACTGGGAGCATTGGACTGAGGTAACAGAGGTTGTACCGGCTATCTGTGATATTTGCGAAGGCAAGGGAACAATCAGCGCCCGCTGTCGGTGTGGTGGTAAAGGAGAGGTGCTCGACCGCAAGGCCACAAGCGAGCGCGGCGCGCCGGTGTTTAAAACCTGTGAGCGCTGCAGTGGAAACGGATTCTCTGCTATCTCCTCGGCGACGGTACACCGTGCCATTCTGAAGCGTCTCCCGGACCTCCATCAGTCCTCATGGTCACGCAACTGGAAACCCTTTTATGAAATGCTGGTGGACACGCTGCGCCAGTGGGAGCGTCACGCGGCAGTAGAATTCGATAAGGCAACAACTTATTAATATGATCGGAGCAAATGGCGACACTTTTTTGCACGTTACTGTTGACTTTGCATAAAACTGTCCTGTATGCTTCTAATCGTGGGATATTACGCCTGCACGACATCAAACCCGCCTGAGTGCGGGTTTTTTTATTTCCAGCAAGGTTTTTCTTCAATGCGTTTGTTATGTTGTGTTTTTTAACTGAGGGTCAGTTGATGAGCGCAGATGAAAACTTGTTGAGTAAAATCCAGGAAGTACGGACGGTAGAAGATGTGGAGCAAGTCAATTTGGGCCTTTCTAAAGGCTGGGTGATTTTGAAGATCACCGAGAGCTCTACAGTCTGGGAAGATGGCAGCAAAAGCAGCCTTATTACATATCACATGGGCAAGCCGAAGGCTTTGCCGGTCTGATCAAGCCTTACCAAATCATAAATTTCAATCATATATAGGCCACCTCACGGTGGCGTTTTTGTTTCCCATCATTCTGAGAGGACTCACGGCAATAAGAGGGGGGATGTCCACCTCGATTGCCATTACTGAATACAAAAAAGCGGGGGACGACATCGCATCCCCCGCCAAAACGTTTTCACATTTTTCTGTCTGTGGTTGTAAAAGCCGGCGGCTGGGATTTAGTTCCTTACGGTGGTAATAACAATCCTGTAAGTTAAAAAATTAATTAATAAAGTTTAAAAAATATCAACCCCTACCGTTTGGTAGATTGACGATATTTATGAATCATAGGTAAATTGCAGTCGTGGTGAATCCCCGTATGCGGCGTGGTGTACAGTCAAAATTTCTCTGGTGAGAATCGTAAACGAGATCGCGGACTTCGTGTCTGGAGAGTCCACCGGGAGGCCCCCGGCGCCACTTAACTATAATAATTCCTGTTGTGAATAAACTTCGGCCTGTTTACCCGGACAGGCGTCTTTTTGGTTAGCCTCCTGTTAAATTGCCATTGACTCAGATTATGACTCAAACATAGATTATGAATGTGGTGAATCCTTTCTAAGCGAAAGGGCGTTCCAGTCAACTGCTATCTGCAGGTATGCGCGCGGCTTTGCTGACTGGGGTAGAGTCACCGGGAGGCACCCGGCACCATGACAACAACAATACAGTTTCAAATTCCTTGAGAGCCTGCCATAAAACGCAGGCCTTTTTTTATGGTTTTGCAAACTGCTGCTACGCTTTGAGTTGTGGGAAGTAACTGAATGCCCGGTGGTTCTCCTGGACCGATAGTGAATCAGCCGATACAGCTTCACCTCTGAGCATAAGTCTTACTCACACCTACCTTACAAATAGTCAACTCATTAGCCCGCCATCAACAGCGGGCTTTTATTATTTCCCCTCAAACTTACTGAGAGGATTCATAGCAATTACAGAGGGGGCGTAATGTCCGATCCATTAACCGGCACTGGTGCAGTTATCGGCGGAGGCCTGCTGGGTTCAGTCCTGTATGGTGTCTTTACTCATACAGATTTCGGCGTGGTGTTTGGAGCGTTTGGTGGTGCGGTGTTTTACGTCGCGACAGCTGCAAACCTTACGCGTGCTCGCCTGGCTGCATATTTCCTTACATCATTCATTGTTGGAGTGCTTGGCGCCGGGTTTGTTGGTTCATGGCTAAATGCTGCCTCGAGTTATGAAAAACCACTGGATGCACTCGGTGCAGTGATTTTGTCTGCACTGTGTATAAAAATCCTAACTTTTCTTAATAACCAGGACCTGAACACCCTGTTCGGTTTTTTCTCACGGTTACGCGGAGGAGGGGGAAATGGTAATTGACCCGTCAGCTGTCTTTAACGCGTTTATCTGCTCGGTGATCGTCGTCGTTCTGATGTTCTACCAGCGCCATGGTGCCCGGCACCGTCCTTTTATCTCAATCCTGGCGTATATAACCATCCTGGTTTACGCAGTAATCCCATGGCAATTCATCTTCGGCCTCTATCGTGACTCCAGTTGGCTGGTGGTGATGTCGAACCTCCTGATATGCGCAGCTGTTATGAAGGTCCGGGGAAATCTGGCACGTCTGGTTGATCTTCTGAGGCACTAATGACAAAAGACGAAATTTTTGACGCCATTCTTGGCAAAGAGGGCGGTTACGTTAATCACCCCGACGATAAAGGTGGCCCAACAAACTGGGGAATCACGCAAGCGGTAGCACGTGCCCACGGTTACAGCGGTGATATGCGTAACCTTACCCGCCAGCAGGCGCTGGATATCCTGACGGCTGACTACTGGGCAGGGCCACGCTTCGACCTTGTTTCTGAGGTATCACCAGCCATCGCCGCCGAATTGTGCGATACCGGCGTTAACATGGGCCCATCAGTTCAGACCAAATGGTTCCAGCGCTGGCTGAACGTGTTCAACATTCAGGGCACGCTTTATCCCGATCTGATTGCAGATGGTTTTATCGGTCCGCGAACTATCAGCGCGTTAAAAAGCTATCTTTCCCGGCGAGGAAAAGAGGGCGAACTGGTTATGCTCCGGGCCCTGAATTGTAGCCAGGGTCAGCGTTATCTTGAGCTGGCAGAACAGCGCAGCGCGAACGAAACGTTTGTTTATGGCTGGGTAAAGGAGCGGGTGGTTATATGACGCTTGAGATAATTACCGGACTCGTTGTCGCGGTGTTTGCTGCTATTGCCGCCGCGTTTGGCCTGGGTCATTCACGCGGAACCAGCAAAGCGGAAGCGAAAGCCGATCAGCAGCGCACCGAAGATAACGCAGCTGCAACGGTCGCAGCAGCAGATCGCCGTGTAGAGACAACGAAAGAGGCCAGCAATGTACAGCAGACTGTTAACCACTTGCCTGATAACGATGTTGATCGCGAGCTGCGGGACAACTGGACCCGTAAGGGTTGAGGTAGTGGACACGGCTTGCGACTGGGTTAAACCCATCTACGGCACAGCGCACGACTGGGATGTGCTGGATCGGCAGACAAAGCGCGACATCCTGGCGCATAACAAAGAGTGGCAGGCGAACTGCCAGAAAGAAATCAGATCCTCGCAATAGTTCTGATTATCCCCTTCAGCGGATAAGACAACACTTATCCCCTACAAGGTATAAAACTGCCTCGCACCCGCGGGGTTTTTTAATGCGCATCGCACGCGCACATTCTACTCAGAACCTTTCAGGATGACCCTTGAGGAACCGGCTGGCGTCGGAGCCTTCTGAGGGCTGGATCTCCTGTGCGACAAGGTTCATCACTAAAAGGTAGCTCCGATGAATGGGATTGTTAGCAATGCAGGTAAAACCTGTTCCGTTAATTCATGTGAACGGCCAGCGCATTGCAAAAGCATGTGCCAGATGCATTATCTTCGGCTCTATAAAACCGGCTCCCTTAAAGCAAAATCACCACTCGATAGATTGAGAAGCAAGTATATGGTTGATGAGTCAACCGGATGCTGGAACTGGCTTGCATACATAAATCCAGACGGCTATGGAATGTTCAAACATAAAGGGGTGATGACCCTGGCCCACAAAGCCAGTTATGAACTACTGGTCAAGAATGTTCCTGAAGGTTTGGAAATTGATCACGCCTGTCATAACCGAAAGTGTGTCAACCCAAAACACCTAAGTGTGGTAACGCACAGAGTAAACGTCTGGAACAGAATAAAGCCAGTTAGCTCCACTGGAGTGATGGGTGTATCTCTCAGGGAAAGCGGAAAGTACAGGGCGAGACTGACGAGAAATGGCGATATCATTCTCCAAAAGGAATTTGAGACATTATCCGAAGCAACGGCTGCGGTTGAAAAAGCACGATGCGAATTTGAGGGGAAATAATGGACGTCATTATTGATGGGGTTCCTTATGTCCGCGCCGATAGCGTTTCTCACAATAAAATCGGCATCGCGATAACTACGCATAACAGGCCGCAGGTACTCGCAAATTCACTTGAGCAACATCGTAAACATTTACCTACCGGCGCTGTGGTATTCGTCATCGATGACGGGTCCAACCCTCCAGCAAAAGTGCCGGATTGGTGCAAGTTAATCCGGCACGATAAGTCACTTGGGATTGTCGCATCGAAAAATGCCAGCCTTGAATGCCTTATGGACTCAGGATGCGAACATTTATTTTTGTGGGATGACGATGCGTATGCCATCGCTGATAACTGGCACCTCCCTTACATCCAATCGCCAGAGCCACATCTGGCTTACCAGTTTCTCGATCTGGCTGGCCGCAACAAGCTGAATGACCTTTCGGTGCTTTACCGTGACGATCAGCATGTGGCGTATACCGGACAGCGCGGCGTGATGCTTTATTACCACCGCAGCGCCATCGAGAAGGTGGGCGGATTCGATCCGGTTTATGGTCGCGGCATGTACGAGCACAGCGACCTCGCCCTGCGCATCCATAATGCAGGACTGACTACGTGGGCTTATGCTGATGTCCTCGGTTCAGACAAGCTGATTCATTCCCTCGATGAGCATGAAGCGGTGGAGCGTTCGGTACCGAGGCCCGACCGCCAGGCGCTGGTGGAACGTAATGTGAAGATCCACAACGAACGACGTGATACCGGCTTTACCGGTTACGTTGAATATCGGCGTCAGCGCGACGTGGTTATCACTACGTTACTGACCAGCCAGCCTGACCCTCAACGCGGCACGAAAATGACGGCCTCACCTGACATGCTGATCAAGTGGGCGGCCTCGCTTCGACAGTGTGGCCGCATAGCGCTGGTGGATGAACTGCAGACGGCACCGGCAGACGTTGAGCTTTACCGCGTTCCTGACTTGAAGATGAATGTCTACTTCCGACGCTGGCTGCATATCTGGCAGCACCTGCGCGATCACCCTGAATACCGGTTCGTCTGGTGTACTGATGGTACCGATGTCGAAATGCTTCGCGCGCCGTGGGAAGAAATGGAACCCGGGAAGGTGTATGTCGGTTCTGAACCGAAGACCTACGCCGACACCTGGGCGAAACAGAATCATCCTGAGCGTATCTATCAGGAGTTCCTTGAAGCGCACCGCGGCGATGTGATGCTTAACGCTGGTCTGCTGGGTGGCACCCGCGCTGATGTAATGGCGTTCGCTCACGGCATCATCCGTCTTTACTACCGGATCGAGAGTTATCGTTTCTGGAAGAAAGAACAGGCTGGCGCCGCGGTGGGTGACATGATCGCTTTTGGCATTGTCGCTAAGTCTTTTGGCGATCGCATTGTCACCGGCCCGCGCATCCACACAGTTTTTAAGACTGATGGTGTCGGTAGAGAGTGTGCGTGGTTTCGCCATAAATAGTTTGAAAAATAAATCAAGGTCGCTTCGGCGGCCTTTTTTATTGGTTGCGAGATATGCACATGACTAAAAAATGTTCCGTGAATGACTGCGATAATAGTTCTGAAAAAAGAGGGATGTGCGGAAAGCACTATTTCAGATGGCGGAAATACGGTGATCCGTTGGTTGTGAGGAACACAGTTTATAGCTCGCCACAGGAAGCAATTAAGGCCAGGACAAAGATTGAAGGCGAATGCCAGGTATGGACCGGAGCAAAGTTAAAAACAGGTTACGGCAGCATACGAACTGGCGGTAAGGCATTACGTGTGCATCGCTTTGTTTGGGAATCCGTGAACGGTCCTGTTCCTGATGGTATGGATGTCGATCATATTTGTCGCAACAGGCTCTGCTGCAATATCAATCACCTCAGGTTGGCCAGCAGAAGCGAGAACAATCAGAACCTCGGCGGCGCTAAGAAAAATAATAAAACCGGAGTACTCGGGGTTACTTATCTGAATCGCGGCAACAGGCGCTGGCTCGCGCAAGTTAAGCTCAATGGCAAGTTTGTTCTAAGGAAAACATTCGTGTCACTTGAAGAAGCCAGGGACGCAGCTGTCGCTGCCAGACTTGAGCACTTCACACACAATGAGGCTGACAGATGTTGATCGCTATCGTGGCCCACCACTCTCGCCGAGACATGGCTAATGACTTAGCGAGTAAGCTTGAGGCTGACAGTATCTTCATGGATGAACATAGCGCTGGTGCAAATGCAAACCATCTTCGCGCTCTTAGTTGGGCCGCTGAACAGTCAGATAGGGTGATTATCATCGAAGAGGATGCATTACCCGTTGATGGTTTTCGTGATAAGGCTCAGGACTGGCTGGTGCGTTTCCCTGACGACATGCTGAGCTTTTATCTCGGTACCGGCCGACCGCCGCAGTATCAGAAAGAGATTGCCGGAATGCTGGTGGAAGCAGACAGAGTAAACGCTGATTACCTTGTTCTTAGCAAACTGATTCACGGCGTATGTTACAGCCCTCCTCGGGGCAGGCTGGCGCGCATGCTTAACGCATGGAATAAAACGCTGGCAGCTGATTACGCCGTCGGTGAGGCATTCGGTGGCCGGGTGATTTATCCGTGTTACTCGCTGGTGGATCACGCTGACCTCCCGACGGTTGAGCGTCACCCTGACAACGAACCGAGGACGGAACGCCGCCGCGCATGGAGACTGGCATGAACAAAGAGCCCCGCGTATATGGCAGCCGATGGGATAAGGCCCGTCTGCGTTTCCTGCAGCAGCACCCACTATGTGTGATGTGCGAGCAGCAGGGGCGCATAACCCCAGCAACGGTGGTTGACCATATCGAGCCCCACAAACTTAAAGATGCGCTTAAGTCAGGTAACCCTCTGGCCATATCGAAAGCACAGCTCCTGTTCTGGAGTAAAGATAACTGGCAGCCACTGTGCAAAGCGCATCATGACTCAACGAAACAGAGAATGGAGAAGAGCGGCGCGGTAATAGGTTGTGATGCCAACGGCTACCCGCTCGATCCTGCGTCTCACTGGAGCACGTAATGAAAGACCTCAGCATTGAATACCTCGATGGAAAATTCGTTCGCCTGGTGATTGATGGCGTGGAGATGAAGGACGTGACATCCATTCAGTTCTCGCACGCTGTAGGGCAGGAGGTGCCGACGGTGACCATTTCAGGGCATGTTGTCTCCGGGCGCGGTAAAGGCGATCAGAAACTCGAACAGGTTGATAAACAGACGCCCTGGAATGATGAAGTGAAGCGGATAATGAATGAGTGAAATCATTTCATATGCAATGAAATTAAATGAGAACGAATCGCATCAGGGCAGGGGGGGGGATCAAATCTTCAAAACCTTTGCCCCAAATGACCGCCGCCAAAGTTTGATTTTAACGCTAACCCGATTTTTTTAGTTTTAAGGTGTTGACATATGGCAGATAAACGAACCCGTTCCGACAGTTCGGCGGCAGCGGTTCAGGCCATGAAAAATGCAGCAGTGGACACCATCGATCCTCCGTCCCATGCAGGTTTGGAAAAAAAAGCCGAACCATTCTGGCATGACAATATCAGATCGAAAGCTCTGGACAGCTGGACGCCGGCCGACCTTCTGGCCGCTGTAGAACTGGCAAATAACCAGCTCTATATAACGGTTTTACGTAAGGATTTACGCAAAGAAGAGCGAGCACGCGGAGAGGGCCGCGACGAAGGGCTTATCAAAGACCTACGCAAGCAGATTGTTGAGCTGCAGCGAACTATTCTGGCTCAGCGCCGTGACCTCCAGATCCATTCCCACGCAACCAACGGCGAAAGCCGCGACCAGAAGAAACGCAATCAGAATGATCGTGATGCACGAAATACCAAAACCGAGCATCAGGACCAGGACGACAACCTGATCGCCTTTCCCAAGCACGGATAAAAGACTATGACGCGAGGTGAGCGTGTAATAGCGTTCATTGAGCGCTTTTGCATCGTGCCGGAAGGCAAGCTTATCGGCCAGCCTATGCGGTTGGACCCCTTTCAGAAAGATTTCATCCTGGCGGTTTACGACAATCCAGCCGGAACGGATATGGCGATCCTCAGCATCGCCCGAAAAAACGGTAAAACAGGCTTAATCGCTGGAATCCTGCTGGCTCACCTGGTGGGTCCTGAAGCGGTCCAGAACACGCAGATTGTCAGCGGTGCACTTAGCCGGGAACAGGCGGCCATCGTTTTTAACCTCGCGGTGAAGATGGTCAACCTGAACCCTAAGCTGCAGGAGATTGTGCACATTACGCCAAGCGGCAAAAAGCTGATCGGCCTGCCGTGTAACGTCGAATACAAGGCTTTATCCGCAGAAGGAAAGACGACGCACGGCCTTTCCCCCATTCTGGCCATTCTCGATGAAACCGGGCAGGTTAGGGGGCCGCAGGATGATTTTATCGATGCAATAACTACCGCGCAGGGGGCGCATGAAAACCCGCTGCTGATTGTTATCAGTACGCAGGCAGCAAACGATGCTGACCTGCTGAGCATCTGGATTGATGATGCGGTCAAATCGAAAGATCCGCACATCGTGTGCCACGTTTATGAAGCGCCAAAGGACGCTGATATCAGTAAACGCGAGTCCTGGCTGGCTGCGAACCCGGCACTGGGAACATTCAGGTCAGAAAAAGACATGGCGCGCCAGGCCGAGAAAGCAGGCCGAATGCCAAGCTTCGAAAACACCTTCCGAAATCTCAACCTCAATCAGCGCGTTTCTACCGTATCGCCGTTTATCTCCCGCAGCGTGTGGGAGCTTTGCGGAGAGATGCCGATTAACACCCCGAGGAAGTGGTACGCGGGGCTGGATCTGTCAGCCAGGAACGACTTAACGGCGCTGGTTATCGCTGGCGAAGCAGATGATGGTGTCTGGGATGTTTTCCCCTTCTTCTGGACACCGCAAAAGACTCTTGAAGAGCGAACCAAAACGGACCGCGCACCCTATGACGTTTGGGTGAGAGAAGGGCTGCTGCGCACCACGCCAGGCGCTTCGGTTGATTACTCATTCGTCGTTGCGGATATCGCTGAAATTATCGGTGATTTCGACATTACCTCGATGGCTTTTGACCGCTGGCGCATTGACCAGTTCAGGAAGGATGCCGATGCCATTGGGCTGAGCCTCCCGCTGGTCGAGTTCGGCCAGGGCTTTAAGGATATGGGGCCAGCTGTAGACACGCTGGAGTCTCTAATGCTTAACGGTCGCGTGAGGCATGGTATGCACCCCGTATTAACGATGTGTGCTGTGAATGCGGTGGTGGTTAAAGATGCTGCAGGCAACCGCAAGCTCGATAAGTCCAAAGCAACAGGCCGTATTGATGGCATGGTCGCAATGACAATGTCCGTTGGTGCTGCTAATGGGGAAGTTACCGAACAGGGTGGTGACTTCGATGACTTCATTTTCCGACCGCTGAGCATGTGATGGAAGAACCTAAATACACGATTGACCTGCGAACCAATAACGGCTGGTGGGCAAGGCTGCAGTCCTGGTTTGTCGGCGGGCGTTTAGTCACCCCAAATCAGGGCTCACAGACGGGGCCTGTTTCGGCCCACGGACACCTGGGCGATTCATCCATTAACGATGAACGGATACTGCAAATTTCGACGGTTTGGCGCTGCGTGAGCCTGATTTCAACGCTCACGGCATGCTTACCGCTTGATGTCTTAGAAACCGACCAGAATGACAACCGCAAAAAAGTGGGTTTGAGCAATCCGCTGGCGCGACTGCTGCGCTACTCACCGAATCAGTACATGACCGCCCAGGAATTCAGGGAGGCCATGACGATGCAGCTCTGTTTCTACGGTAACGCGTATGCACTGGTGGACCGCAACAGCGCGGGTGACGTGATAAGCCTTCTCCCGCTTCAGTCTGCCAATATGGATGTGAAACTCGTCGGAAAAAAAGTGGTTTATCGCTATCAACGCGACAGCGAATACGCCGACTTTTCGCAGAGAGAGATTTTTCACCTTAAAGGCTTCGGATTCACCGGGCTGGTCGGCCTGTCACCCATTGCTTTTGCCTGTAAATCGGCAGGTGTGGCAGTTGCGATGGAGGACCAGCAGCGAGATTTCTTTGCCAACGGCGCCAAGTCTCCGCAAATCCTCTCAACCGGCGAGAAAGTGCTGACTGAACAGCAGCGATCGCAGGTCGAAGAGAACTTCAAAGAGATCGCCGGCGGTCCGGTTAAAAAACGCCTCTGGATTCTGGAAGCGGGCTTTTCCACATCGGCAATTGGCGTAACGCCGCAGGATGCCGAAATGATGGCGTCTCGAAAATTTCAGGTAAGTGAACTGGCGCGGTTCTTTGGCGTACCGCCTCACCTTGTCGGCGACGTCGAGAAATCAACGAGCTGGGGATCGGGCATCGAGCAGCAGAATCTCGGCTTCCTGCAGTACACCCTGCAGCCCTATATCTCCCGGTGGGAAAACAGCATTCAGCGGTGGCTTATTCCTGCTAAGGATGTTGGCCGCATTCATGCTGAGCACAACCTCGACGGCCTGCTGAGGGGCGATTCGGCATCCCGCGCTGCTTTTATGAAGGCAATGGGAGAAGCAGGGTTACGCACCATCAACGAGATGCGACGAACGGACAACCTCCCGCCATTGCAGGGTGGCGATGTGGCAATGCGCCAGTCGCAATACGTGCCGATCACCGACTTAGGAACCAACAAAGAGCCCCGTAATAACGGGGCTTAATTTTTATGGGGGCCGTAATGCCTGAAATCGTAAAAACGCTGTCCTTCGACGAGACAGAAATCAAATTCACCGGTGACGGTAAACAGGGGATTTTTGAAGGCTACGCCTCTGTTTTTAACAACACCGATTCCGATGGCGACATCATTCTGCCCGGGGCATTTAAAAACGCGCTGGCGAACCAGACCCGCAAAGTGGCGATGTTTTTCAACCACAGGACGTGGGAACTGCCGGTAGGTAAATGGGACAACCTGGCAGAAGACCAAAAAGGACTGTATGTGCGCGGTCAACTGACGCCAGGGCACAGCGGGGCCACCGACCTGAAAGCTGCAATGCAGCACGGTACGGTTGAGGGGATGTCAGTTGGCTTTTCGGTTGCAAAAGATGATTACACCATCATTCCCACCGGCCGCATTTTCAAGAATGTCCAGGCACTGCGCGAAATAAGCGTCTGCACCTTCCCGGCCAACGAACAGGCTGGCATCGCAGCCATGAAAAGTGTCGATGGCATTGAAACGATCCGTGATGTGGAGAACTGGCTGAGGGATTCAGTCGGCCTCACCAAATCACAGGCAGTAGGGTTAATAGCCCGGTTTAAGTCAGCGATTCGGAGCGAGTCCGAGGGCGACGGAAACGAAGCACAAATAAACGCTCTGCTTCAGAGCATCAAATCTTTCCCTTCTAACTTAGGTAATTAATTATGTCTGAACTCGCTCTCATTCAAAAAGCTATCGAAGAGTCCCAGCAGAAAATGTCCCAGCTTTTCGATGCACAGAAAGCTGAAATCGAAAGCACGGGTAAGGTATCCAAACAGCTGCAGTCGGACCTTGCGAAAGTACAGGAAGAACTGACCAAATCCGGCACTCGCCTCTTCGATCTTGAGCAGAAACTGGCCTCCGGTGCCGAAAATCCGGGTGAGAAGAAATCCTTCTCCGAACGCGCAGCGGAAGAACTGCAGAAGTCCTGGAACGGCAGCAAAGGCAGCTTCGACGCGAAAACCTTTAACAAGTCGCTGGGCAGTGATTCTGATTCTGCAGGTAGCCTGATCCAGCCGATGCAGGTTCCAGGCATCATCATGCCGGGCCTGCGCCGTCTGACCATTCGTGATCTGCTGGCGCAGGGCCGCATTTCCAGTAACTCCCTGGAATATGTCCGTGAAGAGGTGTTTACCAATAACGCCGATGTGGTGGCCGAGAAGGCGCTGAAACCTGAATCGGATATTACCTTCAGTAAGCAGACCGCGAACGTGAAGACCATCGCCCACTGGGTGCAGGCGTCACGTCAGGTTATGGATGATGCGCCAATGCTGCAGTCATACGTCAACAACCGCCTCATGTACGGTCTGGCGCTGAAGGAAGAAGGCCAGCTGCTGAACGGCGACGGTACCGGGGATAACCTGGAAGGTCTGAACAAAGTGGCAACCGCCTACGACACCTCGCTGAATGCAACCGGCGACACCCGCGCCGACATTATCGCTCACGCCATTTATCAGGTGACAGAGTCTGAGTTTAGCGCTTCCGGTATCGTCCTGAACCCGCGCGACTGGCACAACATTGCGCTGCTGAAAGACAACGAAGGCCGCTATATCTTCGGTGGTCCTCAGGCGTTTACCAGCAACATCATGTGGGGCCTGCCGGTGGTACCGACCAAGGCACAGGCAGCGGGTACCTTCACTGTGGGCGGTTTCGACATGGCATCTCAGGTCTGGGATCGCATGGATGCCACCGTAGAAGTCAGCCGCGAAGATCGCGACAACTTCGTGAAAAACATGCTGACCATCCTGTGTGAAGAACGCCTGGCGCTGGCGCACTATCGCCCGACGGCAATCATCAAGGGCAGTTTCTCTTCTGGCTCATGATGGAGGGGGCGGGGAGACCCGCCCTTTTAACGTATGGCGATAGATGTTCTGGATGTAATTGGCCTCCGCCTGTTTAAGCAGCAGATTGAATTTGAGGAAGACGACAGGGACGAGCTGATTACCCTGTACGCTCAGGCAGCTTTTGACTACTGCATACGCTGGTGCGATGAACCAGCATGGAAAGTTGCAGCTGATATTCCTGCAGCCGTTAAGGGCGCCGTTCTCCTTGTCTTTGCTGACATGTTTGAACACCGCACCGCGCAAAGCGAAATACAGCTATATGAGAACGCTGCAGCAGAACGCATGATGTTCATCCATCGCAACTGGCGCGGTAAATCTGAACCTGAGGAGGGCTCCTGATGGAACCTGGACGATTCAGGCACCGGGTAAAAATTCTCACCTTCACGACTTCGCGCGATCCATCTGGTCAGCCGGTTGAATCGTGGACAGGTGGCAACCCGGTCCCGGCTGAGGTAAAGGGGATCAGCGGCAGAGAGCAGCTTTCAGGCGGCGCGGAAACGGCGCAGGCAACGATTCGCGTCTGGATGCGCTTCAGGTCAGAGCTGAATGCCTCTTCTCGTCTGGAAGTGCTCAGCGGCCCGTATAAAGGTCAGGTGCTAAATATCATCGGTCCTCCTGTAGCAAATGCGACTGGCACTCGCCTGGAAATTCTTTGCAAAACGGGAGCTGAAAAATGATTGAAACGAGCCTCGACTTTTCTGGTTTAAATGACATCGCAAAAGACCTTGAGGCGCTCAGCCGCGCTGAGAATAACAGGGTTCTGCGTGATGCCACGCGCGCCGGCGCCGAAGTGCTTAAGGAAGAAGTGATCGCCCGTGCACCGGTGCGCACCGGGAAACTGAAAAAAAACGTGGTGGTGGTGACCCAAAAAAGCCGCCGCCGCGGGGAAATTTCTTCCGGTGTCCACATTCGTGGTGTTAACCCGCGCACCGGGAACAGCGATAACACGATGAAGGCGAATAACCCGAGAAACGCCTTTTACTGGCGATTCGTCGAAATGGGTACGGTGAATATGCCGCCACATCCTTTCATCCGTTCCGCGTTTGATGTTCGCCAGGAGCAGGCGACAGAGGTTGCAATCAGGCGAATGAACCAGGCCATCGACGAGGCATTAAGCAAATGACGGAAGACGATCTCTATCCTCTGCTGGCGCCGCTGGCCGGGGGGCAGGTTTATCCCTACGTTGCACCGCTCGGCAGTGACGGGAATCCTTCAATCTCGCCGCCCTGGGTAATTTTCTCAATTATCACCGACGCGGCCGCTGATGTTCTCTGCGGCCAGGCTGAATCTTCTGTTTCGGTGCAGGTCGATGTTTATTCCCGCACCATTACTGAAGCGCGCACGATCAGGAATATGGCGCTCGATGCCATGCAGGTTCTTGAGCCAGCTAACATCGTAAAAACGCCCGGCTATGAGCCGGATCTGCGCTATCACCGGGCCACGCTCGAATTTCAGGTAACCGTTTAAGCTAACTCACCACAACAGACCGCTCAGGCGGTTTTTTTCATCTGGAGAAATCATGACCAGTAAGTATGAAGTCACTAAGGGGATGACCTTTGCCGTCTCCGGCGCACCAGTTACAGCAGAGGATTTTAACTCTTCAACATTCCCGGGCGCTGGTGTTACCTGGCTGGAAGCCGCCTGCGCAACGAAGGAAATCACTTTCACCGGCGGGCAGAAAGGGGATATCGACGTCACTACGCTCTGCTCAACTGAGCAGGAGCAAACCAACGGCCTCGCCGCGCCTGCTGAAATGAGCATTACCCGTAACTGGGTTGGTGATGAAGCTGCGCAGGAAGCCTTACAGGTAGCATATGAAAACGATGAATTGCGCGCACTCCGCGTAGAGTTCCCGTCAGGTAACGGTTTTTATGTTCTTGTGGAAGTTCGCCAGAGTTCCTGGTCTGCGGCAACCTCTTCTGTTGTCGGTGCGACCTATTCCCTGCGTGTACGCGGCAAGCCAAAACGCATTTACGCACCTGGTTCCTGAGCGGCTTCGGCCGCTTTTTTTTTAATCTCCCGATCCAGAAAAAGAGAAGAATGAAATGGCGCAAAAGAAATCACAGAATTCATTACGCAACGTGGCGCTTACTGCATCGAAAGCGTATCGCACAAAACCGGGTGTTACCGTGCCCGAGTGGGACGGTGCAAAGGTCACATTGCGCGAACCTTCCGGCGATGCCTGGGTAAAGTTCCGGGAAATCGTCAATCCTCAGATCCCGGAAGGTGAAGAGCCGCCTCTGCTGACCGAATCGCAGAAGTTTTTGCGTAACAAAGAGGCCGACGTCGTTCTGTTTATTGACGTTTTACTGGATGAAAACGGTGAACGCGTGTTCGGCGATGACGATCAGGCTCAGGTTTCTGAGATTTATGGCCCGGTGCACTCCCGCCTGCTGGCTCAGGCCCTCAACCTCGGCATGAGCCAGGAAGAAGCGGGAAAGCCGTAAAGCAGCCGCTGACCTTCTTCCTGATGTCGCTGGCGCTCCGGTTGGGGCGCACTCTCCACGAACTGCTCCAGACCATGACCGCCAGCGAGCTCAAAATGTGGATCGAGTTCGACCGCATCAGTCCGATTGGTGACTGGCGCGCCGATGCTCAGGCGGCGCAGATCTCCGTTGCAATGCTGAACTCTCAGGGCGGGAAATTCACCATTCCTGACGTGATGCTGAAATGGGGTGAGCAGGAAGAAGGCGCTGAAGTCTCTAAACTTGAAGAATGGATGTCCAGTCTTTGATGCCCGCGGCTGCGGGCTTTTTTATGGGTGAAATATGGCAACGCTGCGCGAGCTAATCATCAAAATTTCGGCGAACTCATCTTCTTTCCAGTCAGAGATCGCCAGAGCGTCCCGCATGGGAACCGATTACTACCGCACTATGGAACAGGGCGGGAAAAAAGCTGCAGCGGCAACGCGTGAAACTCAGCGTTCTTTGGCTGACCTGAACTCTCAGCTTGCAGCCGTGCGATCTTCAGCTGCCGGGCTTGCCGGTGCATGGGCTGGTGCATTTGCCACGCATCAGCTGATTCAGTTTGCCGACACGTGGAACCAGTTGAACGGGCGTCTTCGCCTTGCGTCCTCTTCCAGCGAGGATTACGTGCAATCCCAGCGCGTGCTGATGGAGATTAGCCAGCGTACCGGAACATCCCTCGAGGCAAACAGCAACCTGTACAGCAGAATTGCGCAGTCCCTTCGTGATGCCGGTTACGCTTCTGCTGACGTCGCAAAAGTTACGGAAACCGTAGCAACCTCACTGAAGCTGTCTGGCGCAAGCACAGAAGAGGCGAGTTCCGTTATCACACAGTTGAGCCAGGCGCTGGGTTCAGGCGTTCTGCGAGGGGAAGAGTTTAATGCCATCATGGAGAGCGGCGGAAGACTGGCGAAGTTACTTGCTGACGGGCTGGGTACGACGGTCGGCGGCTTGCGCAACATGGCAAATAACGGCCAGCTGACCACCGAAAAAATCATGCCACTGCTGACCAACGTCGATCAACTTCGCAAGGAGTTCGATACGCTGCCAGCCAGTGTCAGCGGATCGGCGCAGAAAGTTGAAAATGCCTTCATGGCATGGGTAGGAGGCGCGAATGATGCTGTCGGGGCTTCCTCTGCTCTAGCTGGTGTACTTGACGGCCTCGCCAATAATATTACCGGAGTCGCTAACGGACTCGGTGTTTTAACTGCCGTTGGCGTTGCCCGCTATTTTGGTAATGTGGCCAGTAGTGCAGCGACGGCAACCAGTGAATTACTCAACAACTATAAAAGCCAGGTGAGCCTTGCCAGCGCGCAGGCTTACGCTGCTGCTCAGGTTCAGCGCAAAGCTGCTGCCGATGCAGAAGCAGCAACATCAGCTTATAACCTTGCCCTGGCAGAAACGAATGTTGCAAAAGGCTCTAACGCCTCGATGATTGCGACAGACAATCTGATAAAAAAACGCAGCGAAATGATTGCTGCGAATGCGCGTCTTATCCAGTCTAACCGGGCAGTTTCTGCCTCCCAGGATAGCCTTAATAAGGTTACAGGCACCGTCAGCATGCTCAGGACAGGGGCTAATGGCTTGTTATCTCTTGTTGGTGGCATCCCTGGGGCCATTCTTGCGATGGGTGCCGCCTGGCTTTATGTCTATGAAAAGAATGAACAGGCCAGAAAATCCGCTCTGGAATATGGGGAGGCGATCGCCAATGCAAAGCCTGTCTCAGGTCTGGTGGTGCAGGGGAATAACAGCAACGAGATTGATAAAACTGCTGTATCAATGAGGGCACAGGCTGAAGAGATCTCAAAGCTCAACAGCAAAATCGCAGAGTTGACGCAGCAGCAGTACAACGCCCGTGCTGCGATGAAAAACAGCGAAGAGGGGAGTTGGTCATACAATACAGCCCAGGAGTCGCTGGTTGAGATTAATGGTCAACTTGCCGATGCTGAGCGTCGGCGTGACGAGGTATCAAAACAGTTAGTCGCCACAACCGACAGGCATAATGTTCTGTTGCGTCAGAATGCTGCAGCGGCGAATGTGTATTACAGCAACCTGTTGCAGATGACCGGGCAGGGGGCAGCATTCAGGCAGGTCCTCGATGGCATCAATGCCGCCATTGAGCATAATAATTCGCTGACCGCCAGCCCATTCCGTTTGCCGCAGGCTACTGTTTCTGACAAAGATGCGCAGACATTATTGCAGAAACAGCAACAAGCCAGCCTTGCAAGTTTAACGGGTATTGAAAAGGTACGTCAGCAGGCTCAGTACGATCTGCAAAAGATGGGGCGCACCGGTCCGGAAAATGCCACTTATGCAGCCTCCTATATCAAAGCCGCAGAGGATGAGTACAACAATACTCAAAATGTTGCTGCTGCGCAGAAGGCAAAATCAGACGCCACGCGCGCTGCTGAAAAGGCAGATCGAGATGCCGCCCAGCAGGCTGAGCAGTACAGCCGTAAAATGGCTGATCTCAGTGTTGCGATTGAAGTACAGAAAGTCCGTGCTTCAGAAGGTGAGCAGGCCGCCGAGCTTTATGCCGCCGCAAACCAGACCGGCGCAAAATGGACGGATGAGCAGCGTAAAGCCATTCAGGCTCAGTCTGCTGAACTCGCCAGGCTGACGCAACTCGCTGACGATCACGTTAAAAAAGTGCGTGAGCAGGCCGACGCGCTGAAAGACCTGACGGAAGCCGCGCGCAAATTTAACGATGATGCAGCGCTGACAACCGAAACCGCAGGCATGAGCGATCGCCAGCGCAGCCGGTTCGACGAGACGCAACAGATCTACCGTGTTTTTGCTAAAACGGACGGCGGTACCGAGGCCATCGCGCAGCGCGCCGCAGCCCTCGATGCTCTGGATAAGAAATACAAGGCTATTGCAGCAGCTGAAGCGGACTGGATGTCCGGAGTATCACGCGGCTATGCAAACTGGTTTGATGAAATCAGTAACGTATCCGGCACGGTTTCTGATGGGGTGAAAACCACACTCGACAGCGCTTTTGGTAACGTCACCTCAATGCTAGAAGGCAATAAGGTTAGCTGGAAATCGTGGGGTATTTCTGTCCTGCAGATTATCGAAAAAGTGGCTCTGCAGATGGCGGTGGTTAGCGCGATGGGTGGGGCCTCTTCCGGTTCTGGCATCTTTGGCTCTCTCATCGGCAGTGTAGGCAGCTTCTTCGGGGGCGGGGCGGGAGCATCAGCCAGCACCGGTACGGCGGTTTCCAGTTACGGATCGAACTTCCAGTTTAACGCCAAAGGCGGCGTTTATGACTCCCCCTCTCTGAGCGCTTTCAGTAATGGGATCGTCAGAAACCCCACGATGTTCGCTTTCGCAAAAGGCGGGGCAGGAATCATGGGCGAGGCTGGGCCGGAGGCGATCATGCCGCTGACCCGCGCGCCGGATGGTTCTCTCGGTGTTCGTTCTGTTGGAACTGGCGGCGGACAGGCTACATCTTCTGCACCGCAGGTCTATATAACCATCGACGGGAACGGAAATACCACTACACAAACTTCACCTGGACTTGAGCAATTTGGCGCTGATGTCGGTCGATTCGTTGATCAGCGTTATAAGCAGAATGTGATGCGTGACATTCGTCCCGGCGGCGACATCTGGAACGCAATGAAAGGAACCCGATAATTATGGCCATTGAAACTTTCACCTGGTGCCCACGGATTAACGCGGAGGCTGATACAAGTTTCCGCGTCAGAAAAGCCCAGTTTGGCGATGGATATGAGCAGGTTTCAGGGGATGGACTAAACCCGAGGAGTCAGCAATGGACGCTCAACTTCACTGGCAACGAAACCTACATTTCTGCCATAAAGACTTTTCTCGACAGGCATGAAGGAACGAAAGCCTTTCAGTGGAAGCCACCGCTCGAACCTTTGGGTTTGTATCGTTGCGAAACGTATAAACCCACCGGGCTTGGCGCGGGAAAATTCAACCTTGAAGCAACATTCATCCAGGCATTTAAACCATGAGCTTAAACGCAGATTATCAGAAGCTGGAATCCGGAAACGATGTTCGTCTGATTGAGGTGGACGGTTCTTCCTTTGGGCTAACGGACGTTCTCCGCTTTCACAATTACAGCATTCCCCACACGGAAGCGGAAATAATCGCCGCTGGTGGGGATGAGTCCAAGCTTCCGGCGAAACCAATCTGGTGGCAGGGAAATGAATACGCCGCCTGGCCGTATCAACTGGAAGGTCTGGAGAAATCAACCAGTGGGAGTAATGCAACACCATCACTGACGGTTGCGAACATCGAAAGCTCCATTTCTGCTCTGTGTCTTGCCTATGACGATCTGCTGCAGGCGAAAGTCACTATTCACGACACAAAAGAGAAATATCTCGATGCCAGAAATTTCGCAGACGGCAACCCCACAGCAGACCCGACTCAGGAGAAGCTGCAGGTCTGGTATATCGACGGGAAAACGGGCGAGCTTGCCGGTGAAACCGTTGAATTTGCTCTGTCCAGCCCGATGGACCTGCAGGGGCAAATGATCCCGACGCGACAGCTTCATTCCCTGTGTACCTGGTGCATCCGGAATAAATATCGTACCGGCGACGGCTGCGACTATGCCGGCACCCGCTATTTCGACAAAAACAACAACCCGGTAAGCGATCCGTCGCTGGATGAATGCAACGGCACGCTGACGGCCTGCAAACTCCGATTCGGCGAAAATAACGAACTCTCATTTGGTGGCTTCCCGGGCACGTCTTTGATCAGGAGTTGATATGCGTCAGAAAACCATCGATGCGATTATGGCGCATGCTGCTGCTGAATACCCTCGCGAGTGCTGCGGCGTGGTGGCGCAGAAAAGCCGCGTTGAACGTTATTTCCCGTGCCGGAATCTTGCCGCGGCGCCGGAAGACAATTTTGTCCTTTGCCCCGAAGACTATGCAACTGCTGAAGACTGGGGAACGGTGATCGCCATCGTTCACAGTCACCCTGACGCCACAACGCAACCGAGCGAACTGGATAAAGCGCAATGCGACGCAACGCTTTTACCCTGGCATATTGTGAGCTGGCCGGAGGGTGATTTACGCACCATCCAGCCGCGCGGAGAACTGCCGCTGCTGGAGCGTCCGTTTGTGCTTGGACATTTCGACTGCTGGGGGCTGGTAATGAGCTATTTCCGGCAAACGCATGGTATCGAGCTCCACGATTACCGTGTGGATTATCCCTGGTGGGAAAACGACTATCCAGACAACTTCTATCAGGATTGCTGGTATGAGTGCGGATTCCGTGAATTCGACGGGCCACCGAAACCCGGCGATATGGTGATCATGCAGGTCCAGGCTGATAAGTGGAACCACGCGGGAATTCTGCTGGAGGGAAATATGCTGCTGCACCACCTGTACGGACATCTGAGCCAGCGCGTGCCGTATGGGGGCTACTGGCAGGAAAGGACGATGAAGATTCTTAGACATCAGAATTTTATTTAACAAACTGTCACTGATACTATCGTGTAGTACACAGCAAGGAGAACGATATGTATACAGTTGGGTTTGGTTGGATCTTCGTCGGTATTTTTATTGGGTTAATTCTCTGGTTTTTCATCAACCGCGCCAGCGTCAGAGCGAACAGGCAGGTTGAATTACTTGAGTCTATCGACCAGAAATTATCAAAAATAGTAGATCCAAACTTCGAGGCAAATAACAAAGACCAGTCGAAAGAAAACTACCTTGAAGAAGCAAGGAAAAAAGCTGGGCTTTGAGAGCGTAAATTAACAAACCACCTACGGGTGGTTTTTTTATGGGGGCAGCATGCAAGAGGTAATGACAAGAATTGAGCTAAGTGGCGTGCTAGCTAAGACATATGGAAGGGTTCATCACCGTCTGGTTCGCACTACTGCTGAAGCCATTAATGCACTCGCGAAAACCATCAATGGATTCGAGAAATTCTTAAACACAAGCAAAGCCCGAGGGCTGACGTATGCCGTTTATAGAGATAAAAAGAATATTGGCGTTGATGATCTCGGCTTTCCCGTCACCGGCGAAGTGATCCGGATTGTCCCTGTAGTAATAGGGAGTAAAAAGGCTGGTCTTTTGCAGACAATCCTAGGGGCCGTGCTTATTACTGCTGCTGTATTGACTGGCCCTGGCGGTATTGGCGCTGCTTTCGCTGCTGGTGGATTGACGGGGTTTGCTGCTGCCACTGGCGCCTCGTTGGTCCTCGGTGGGGTTATTCAGCTTCTTTCACCACAGCCATCAGGCATAGCCAGCAAACAAAGCGCAGATAACCGTGCATCGTATGCATTCGGCGGTGTTACAAACACCGCGGCACAGGGGTACCCGGTGCCTCTGCTTTATGGTAAGCGTCGAATCGGCGGAGCGATTATTTCTGCAGGAATTTATGTCGAAGATCAGCAGTAGATAACAAACCTTTTTACAAGCCACCTTCGGGTGGCTTTTTTTATGGGCGCGATATGGCTAAAACAATTACCGGACGAAAAGGGGGGAGTTCCAGCTCCCGAACTCCTACCGAACAGCCTGATGATCTGCAATCTGTAGCGAAGGCCAAGATCCTCGTTGCGCTTGGGGAAGGGGAGTTTGCTGGACAGCTCACCGGGAAGGATATCTACCTGGACGGAACGGCGCTGGAGAACGCCGACGGCTCCCAAAACTTCAGCGGCGTTACGTGGGAATTTCGCTCGGGTACTCAGGCCCAGAAGTACATTCAGGGCATTCCCGGTACCGAAAACGAAATCAGCGTGGGAACCGAGGTAACGAGCGGTACAGCGTGGACACGAACCTTCACCAATACACAGCTTTCGGCGGTTCGTTTACGCCTGAAATGGCCTTCGCTTTTCAAGCAGGAGGACGATGGCGATCTGGTTGGTTACTCGGTTAATTATGCGATTGACTTGCAGACGGACGGCGGGACATGGCAGACAGTCCTCAATACCAGTGTGACCGGGAAAACGACCTCAGGTTATGAACGTAGCCACCGTATTGATTTACCTCAGGCGGGCAGCACCTGGACAATCAGACTACGCAAAATTACCGCTGACGCCAACAGCGCGAAAATCGGCGACACGATGACGCTACAGAGCTTCACTGAGGTGATTGATGCGAAATTGCGATATCCGAACACCGCGCTTCTCTACATTGAATTCGACTCCAGCCAGTTTAATGGCTCTATACCTCAGATCTCCTGTGAGCCTCGTGGCCGCGTTATTCGGGTTCCTGATACTTACGACCCGGAAACCCGCTCTTACAGCGGGACATGGACCGGGGCGTTTAAGTGGGCATGGACGGATAACCCTGCGTGGATTTTTTACGATCTGGTTGTTTCTGACCGGTTCGGCCTCGGTCACCGTTTGACTGCCGCTAACATCGATAAATGGACGCTTTATCAGGTTGCCCAGTATTGTGATCAGATGGTACCAGACGGCAAAGGAGGCAACGGTACCGAGCCACGTTACACCTGCAACGTGTACATTCAGGACCGGAACGACGCCTACACAGTCCTGCGCGATTTTGCTGCTATCTTCCGTGGCATGACCTACTGGGGCGGGGATCAGATTGTGGCCCTGGCTGACATGCCGCGCGATGTTGATTACAGCTACACGCGCGCTAACGTTGTTGGCGGTCGATTCACCTATTCGAGCAGCACCACGAAAAGCCGCTACACCACAGCGCTGGTTTCATGGTCAGACCCGGGTAACGCTTATGCCGACGCGATGGAGCCGGTATTTGAGCAGGCGCTGGTGGCGCGATACGGCTTCAATCAGCTGGAAATGACAGCCATCGGCTGCACCAGACAGTCAGAAGCGAACCGAAAGGGGCGCTGGGGTATTCTCACCAACAACAAGGATCGCGTTGTTTCGTTTGATGTCGGGCTGGACGGCAACATCCCGCAGCCAGGCTACATCATCGCCGTGGCAGACGAGCTGCTTTCCGGAAAAGTTATGGGCGGACGTATCAGCGCTGTTAACGGTCGCGTTATCAAACTTGACCGCGTGGCAGACGCAGCAGCAGGTGATCGCCTTATTCTCAACCTGCCTTCCGGAGCGTCGCAGAGCAGGACCATTCAGGCCGTGAACGGGGAATCAGTCACGGTCACCACGGCATACAGTGAGACGCCACAGGCCGAAGCTGTTTGGGTGGTTGAATCGGACGAGCTCTACGCGCAGCAGTATCGTGTTGTCAGCGTCTCCGACAACGGGGATGGCACTTTCTCAATCACCGGCGCGTCGCACGATCCGGATAAATATGCCCGTATCGATACCGGAGCCATCATTGACCAGCGGCCGGTGAGCGTGATCCCGCCGGGTAACCAGTCGCCGCCTGCGAACATCGTGATCAGCTCGTTTTCCGTGGTTCAGCAAAACATCAGCGTCGAAACAATGCGCGTGAGCTGGGACCAGGCGCAGAACGCTATCGCCTATGAAGCGCAATGGCGCCGCAACGACGGGAACTGGGTTAACGTACCGCGCAGCTCCACCACGTCATTCGACGTCCCGGGGATTTATGCCGGGCGCTACCTGGTGCGCGTGCGCGCAATCAATGCCGCAGAAATTTCATCCGGATGGGGCTATTCAGAAGAGAAAACGCTGACGGGTAAAGTGGGCAATCCACCTAAGCCGGTTGGCTTCATCGCTTCTGAAAACGTGGTATTCGGTATCGAGCTGAACTGGGGATTCCCGGCGAATACCGACGACACGCTGAAGACGGAAATTCAGTACAGCCTGACCGGTACCGAAGACGATGCGATGCTGCTGGCCGATGTGCCTTATCCGCAGCGCAAATATCAGCAGATGGGCCTTAAGGCTGGGCAGATTTTCTGGTACCGCGCGCAGCTGGTGGACCGCAGCGGCAACGAATCAGGGTACACAGAATGGGTGCGAGGACAAGCCAGCATCGATGTTTCCGACATCACAGATGTGATCCTGGAGGAAATTAAAGACTCCGAGACGTTCAAAGACCTGATCGAGAGCGCGGTGGAGAGCAGTGAAAAGTTCGCAGAACTGGCTGATGCAATCAAAGAGAATGCAAACGGTCTTGCAGCGGCGGTTGGATCGAATAAGCAGACAGCAGAAGCAATCATCGGCAACGCGCTTGCTATTGCTGATGTTGTCGTGCGGCAGACAGCCCAGCAGGGCGCTAACTCTGCGACCTTCGAACAGCTCCGGGAGGTGATCGCCACTGAGACGGAGGCACGCGTCACGGATGTTACTCGTCTAGAGGCGAAAACTGCACAGAATGAAGCGGGTATTACTGATGTTCGCCAGGCGTTAGCTACGGAAACTGAAGCGCGCGCTTCTGCGGTAAGTCAATTGACGGCTACCACTCAGGCCGCATCTGACAAAGCTGATTCAGCAGCTGCTGTAGGTGCTCAGAATACAGCATCAATCACTGACCTTAGCCAGGTTGTCACGGACCTCGATTCCTCAATGGCATCACGCCTGGAAGAGCTGGGTGCACAAACTGATAAGGCCAGCGGCGGTATTCAGAACAATGCTATCGCGCTAATAACGAGTACGCTCGCGCAGGTTAACCAGCGCAACCTCCTGAGCGTCCAG
>NZ_POVL01000080.1 GCF_002939185.1 Enterobacter sichuanensis
TCATCGCAGTAGTCAGTCATCACAGCGTTATGCGCACCTTCATCCTCAGCGCTTACAAAACACCAGCCAACTTCTGGCGGAAAGGATAACAGCTCAGCTACCTTCTTTGCGATAACTGAAAAGCAGAGGCAAATGCCCCTGCTTTTTTTGAGGGTAAACTCATCAATCAGAATGGGATGTATTCATAAGCGGTCTCATCCTCATTACTTCTGGCAAGATATCGGGCTTTATTGCGAGCCTGATCGATTGATAGTGTTGGTAATTCGCCAAGATAATCATAACGAACGTTACCTTTGAAAATATAACTGGCAAAGAAACGAATCTTTTCATTCCGGTTAATCATTGCTTTTAATTCAGGATACTCACTGTCTGTCACTTCCCTACAGATACCATAGAAATTGCATTTAGCCTGCGTCATGATAAGACCATAAAGCGTAAATGGTGGACGAATAGTTTCACAGCCTGTAATAGCGCCAGGAAAAAAGTGAGTCTCATTTAATTCGCAGAATTCAGTCATGGGGTTCCCCTTCTGTTAATTTATTCAGAATAATAAGTTTAAAGATAAGTTAGTTAACTACATTCAGATAATGCTTTAAGAAAAATTCAAATCAACACTGATAAACTCCCGCTTAATATGGTAGTAACACTTATCCATACCAGTAAGAGGACGCTTTTTGTAATGCCCTTTACTTTCTACCCGAAGAAGTTTTCGGCATGCCAGCTCCTTAGCGACTTCTCGAGCGCTTAATGAATGTTTCTGGCACCACTCTTCAAATACAGGTGCGAAGATTAAAAAATCCTCATTAGTATGGTGGATATACCCCCAGTGGTTTCCGGGTTTACGGCTCTCACGATCTTTCAGGCCGATGAAATGTGCCCCTTCCCTTTTTACAAGATCACGCTGAATATCAATCAATGCTTGCTGGACCGGGTTATATTGCACAGAGGTATCACTCAGCCAACGAACAACTATTTCCCAGACGGCGGTCGCAATTCGTTCCGGAGAGTAAGGCAAGATACCCAGTTCCTGCGCCAGCAGACCTACAGCCATTACGAAAGAAAAGCGTCGAAGCGCACGGAGTTGAACATCCGTCAGGAGATACCCTTCATCAATCAGCTCAGCCAGAAGCAGGCCTTCACATTCTGATACCTTAGCTTTAACGGATTCATGTAACCATTGATAACTCACGGGAAGCCCCTCTTCATCAGTCTGAGAAAGCAGACTACGGAGAAAAGCGGGTCCAGCCGTCCCACAGAAGTGCTCAAGTCCCGACTTAAGTTTGTCAGCATGCTGACGAATAATTTCCGGCCCCTCTCCAGGGGCTCCGGCATCTTTCGGGAAAATCTGGAGATTGATAACCCGATGCTCATGACCGCCCTGCAGGTTTTGTTTTTTTTCTCGCAGCTTATGGGAAAATGATATCTCGCCGGAAGACACAAAGAACGAGTTCCACCTTAACGGTTCGCGCATCTCCTGCGTTTTATCCATACGAATTTTTGAGACACCGGATGTCAGGTTATAGATCAGGGAGGAAAGCTCTTTTCCAGAAAATGCTCCTAATTCATCAAGACATACCACGGTACCGGATTGTAAAGCAGCATGACTCTCGATACCGTTGCTCGTGGCATTCCACCGGGCAATGAGCGACGGGCCGTTACTTCCGGCATCTCCTCCATACCCGTGACACGATGCACTCAGTTGCAGCAGGATTGTTTTTCCTGTCGTGGAAAGACCATAGAAATGGAATATAGCAATATCCTGCCCGGCAAGCCCAAGCAAAGGGGATGCAAGAGAGAGCATGATGGCAAAAATTTGATAATCACCTTTTGCATGTTCAGCAATAAGTTCCTGCCACTGATCTAGCTCACCGTATTCCTTAATCCCTTCGGGGATACGCTTTACAGAAGCCGGGATAATATTTTCAAATCCGTCAAGGTCACAGAAAATAGGGGTTTTTCCGTGCAAAAAAGCGGCTTTCTTATCGATCATCCCCATAGATGGCGTCACCAGATAACACGGTAACTTCATATCCATGCACTTGAGAATGAATCTAATCAGTTCATTTTTACGAACAGGATCAATCGCAACGCCTCTGTGAGCGAGAGAGGCCATTACCCGATCAATATCGGCATACAGTTCATCCATTTTGATACGAATAGAAATAATCTTTCCAGCCTGATTCCTTGCAACAAGCAACAACTGCATATCAGACTGACTATCAGCAGAAAAGCATTTCGCATAAGGAAATACAGGTGTAAATGTAAACGGTACCGGGGCCTTACCTGAGAGTGAATAAAGCGCTTCTGCACTGGCTCCATAACCCTCCGGCAATCCCTCACGGAATACCATTTCGTTGATAACGGAAAGATCGATATCTTTATGTTGTGAAGCTTTTCTCAGCAGCTTCTTGACATCTGACCTGTCAGTTTTTTCACGATGCATATTTGACATAATTTTCGCGAGTGGTGAAAGCGCAGGTGGTAGCGTTGATAATGTTTTAGTTTCAATTGTCATTAATTCTGTCCTGTAAAATATATAACGGTATAAGCCATGTCCTGCTCTATGAATGTTTTCATTAAGTCATGTTTACAAGGTTCAAATCTGCCATCGCCCGGTTAACGGCTTCGTGGTAACGCGCCGGTGATGAGTGCAAGTAAAGTGACGTTACTTTGATCGTGCTGTGGCCCAGTAAGTCTTTGACGGTGTGAATGTCGGCCCCGCTCTCAATGAGCTTTGTCGCAAAGGTATGACGCATCTCATGGATGGTGAACGGTGGAATACCCGCAGCCTCACAAAGTCGTTTTTGCAGGCGACGCGGCTCAGCAACCGGATTGTCGGTCCCCTTGCCCGGAAATACCCAGCCTTCATCACCCAGATGCTGACGCTGTTCTGTCAGAAGAACGAACGCCTTATCACATACCGGTACACGGCGGAGTTTGCCGTTTTTGGTGTGGCGAAGAGTGATAACTTTGCGGCTCCAGTCCACATCCTCAAGGCGAAGATGACGGGTTTCCCCCAGACGCAGTCCCGTCAGGGCAAGGAACATGAGCAGAGCAAGGGCTTCATGATCGGGTTTACCATTACGCCAGCACTCACACACTTCCATCCAGCACTGAAGCTGGGAATCATCCATGGCGCGGCGATCTGACGTCACTTCAGGCAGCGCTTTGATATAAAGCGCCGGAGAGCGGTTGGTGTATCCCATGCGTATAGCCCAGGTAAACACCGCTTTAATGAGCGCCAGATGGCGGTTGCGGGTGGCTGGCTTGAGATCGAGAGCATACAGATAGCTCAGAATATCCGCCTCCGTCATACCTGCCAGCTTTTTGTCACCGAGAAGAGGGCGCAGGTATTTACGGATCTTAGAAAGGTCGGTGTTAGCTGAACGCTTAACGCCCGTGCTGAGTACGCTTTTCTCATACTCATCCACAAGCTCATTAAACGTCATTTTACTGTGAGTAAGAAAACGCTCACCGTAAGCCTCAACGGCGGTCTTGAGCTCCTGAATTATTTTAAAGGCATGCTCCCTTGCATCTTTAATTGAAATTTCCGGGTAGCCTCCTACGGCAACGTAGATATTCTTTCCGCGAATACTTTTGCGGACAATAAATTTAATGCGACCTGATGGATAGAATATTGCCTTAAGTCCGGTTAACTTCTTATCGCTGGTCTCGATTGTTTGTGCAGCTTGTACTGCACGGATTTTATATTCATCAAAAAGGGCTTTAGTAAAAACACCTCCAGTATTTTTAGGTGCAACCCCTGGATATTCTACAACATCAGATACTCCAGAGTCGGAATACCCCTGAGCTTCCACATCTACATTGAAGGAATTTTTATGAGCAGCTGTGATGCTCTTTTCATCCAGCACTTGCGTTATTTTATTTAAAGGGTAATTAACTTTCATAATATGTACATGGTCCTCTGAAAATTCAGATGATAATGAGTAATTTAATATGTCGGCCAACAATGGGATAAGCTTATTTATTCGTGGCATCACTTTCAAGCCCATGAAAAATCAGCTCTTACATGCCCATTGACATTTAATACTCAAGTCAGAAAGACCATGATGATTCATCAGGAGTACTCCTGCTCAGGGAAAAGGGAAAATAGCGTTAAACCCTATAAAAAAATTGTGTTCCGGATGCATCGCCCAAAGTAAGTCAACTTTTGAGGCCCTGAAATAAGAAAATGGTAATAGACCCCACCGATTTTCGACTAAAAAACAACCCAATAAGGCATTTAAAATTAATGCTATTTAAATCAATAGATTAAAGTGATGATTTTGACAATATGCAGCCCAACTTAAGGGTAAATCAACCTTTCAACAATCAAAACCACACTCCATTAATTTTTATTATTGTGACAATCATCACATTTTACACCTGCGGGTGCTTTGATTTTGTACATTCACAAAGCTCACCAACCCCAACGACTATGAACGTAAAAAACCTCTTTTTATGCACATATTATTTCCATGTAAATCAATTCATTATGGAGATAATCATGTTCAAGCTCACGACACCCACCAGTCTTCCCCTTCTCAAACTGCCCGCCTCCGCGCTGGAAGCCCTCAGCAATGAAATCCTTGGCCCTGTCGATGATATCGACCTGTTTACCACCTTCTGGAACGAAACGGGAACCCTGCTCTGGCATCTCAACCACGATGACACCCTCCCCGAAGACCCGCTGCTGGCAGTGGCACTGGCTAACCCGGAATACGTCACCGCACTTGATGATGGCTGGTATCTCCTGCTCGGTATCGTCTGCGATAACGGACAGGGTATCTATCTGGTGTTCCCGGACACGACCGTTATCACTCAACTCCGGAACCTGATTGAGGCGCTGAACCATGAGTAAGAAAAAAATCGCTACCGAAGCCGCCGTCACCGAAAGCTATACCGTGTTCTACATGGGGGAAGCCGAGAAAATCAGCCCCCACAGTAAAGGACTGCTGACGTATGAGCTGGGTAAAGAGGGTGAAACCGGGAGTCTTGCCCTGCGCTTAACCGCCAATGGCGAAGGGGGCCTGTTCTCCCGTGAATGGATAGCGCTTGATGCGATTCACGCCATTCTGGAACAGCAGCCAGACAGCTTTCCATCCCGTGTATTTCGCCCACTGTTTGGTCAGGGCAGCACCAATAACGCAGCTTTTCTTGCTGCTGTGCTCAGAAGTCCGGATATCTGCCTTATCGAAGCGGACAGCAGCAGACTCTTTATGCACCGCTGCTATGCCGACTGGCAGCATCGTATGACGCAGCTTGCTACGCTCAGCCAGGACTAACCCCGCTTTTTCTGTGTTCTGTTAACCAAAAATCAGGAAATTCACTATGTCATCACCCGTAATATTGCAGGGCGGCTATGTGCTGCCGCTCTCCCGGTCGTTCACCCAACTGCTTCTGGGTATCGTTGCGCAAAAACCGCCCCATCGTCACCCCATCACCGGATTAACCATTAACTTTCGTGACCCTGAATACTCACCGGAAAAGGGCGGCTGGCATCCGGTCGAAATACGCCTCATCCCTGCCGGAGAAGACTGGCAGCTCGATTACGTCACCGATTTTCACTATGCAGGGCATCCATGGCCTGAGCTTGAAAAAGATGTCGATGTGAGCTGGACGCAACAATACACGTGGCTTTCCCGTTGTGGCGATATCTCTCATGTCGACGCCCGTGAGTTCTGGTCGCTGTGGGAAAGTAACTTTATGGCTTACCACGATATGGGGGTTTTCACGGTCCGTACGTTGTGGGAAAGCTGAGTGTTCACTACGTTTCCCCCGCATCCCCCCTCTCCCCCGTAGTAAGGAATTGATTGTTATGTACCGGCTTCTGCTGCTGAACTTCGTGGATTCATTTATCGATAACTGCATTCTCTCCTGCGTCGATGAACCGGCTTACGGTGGTATCGTGCAGTGCGAACTGCTTTTTGGCCTTGCCGCACACAGCGGTATCTATGTGGGTAACGGCGATATTGTTCATCTTGATGGCGATGGAACCGTTATCAAAAGTAAGGCTAAAGGATTTCTTGACCGGCTCGATGGCTGGAACTCCGCTATCTCGGTGTATACAGACTGTATGGATTTGACGCCTCAGGGTTGTGCGCGGGCCGCTGAACGGGCAAAGGCGGCAGTGGGTCAGCGCTATCCCTACAGCCTGCTCGACTTTAACTGCCACCGGTTTACTGCCCGCTGCGTTACCGGCAATTCATGCCCTGATATCTGGCTTGCCAGACACCTCGATTCTTTTCAGAAAGGGGACCGATGGCGCGTATGGCAACGATGAACGTTAATCGTCGCAGGCAACACGCTACCGGACAGGGAGAACGGCTCATCCGGCTGACCATGGTGCTGTTTTACGGTCAGACAATATCTGTTCGCTACATCATCCGGCAGTTTGACGTATCTCCCCGGACCGCAAGACGGGACCTCGCTCATCTGGCCTTTGTGCTGGAATCCGCTGGCCCTCACCGCTGGCGACTGGCCCCCTCACTAAAACCCTGATTTTTTCTCTGCCGGACATCTCCTGACCACCCCGTATGGCAGGCTGTCTCCGCTTTTCAATCCATAAGGGAACATGATGAAAATTTCTAAACTGTTAACCGCCACCATTCTGCTTTCAGCCTTCAGCCACAGCGCGTTCGCCGACGAGCAGGCTGATGCTCAGATGATAAGCAACTCGACCTTCTGTGCGATGTACTCCACCCGCCTGACCCAGACCAGTGACAGCGGCCTTCAGGTAAAAGGCGTCAATCTCAATGCCCGCTTCAACGGACCGGTATTCAACCGGGTGCTCCAGGTGATGAACAAAACCTATGGCAGAACCTGGCTCGAATCAAATGCCCGTAATGGCAGCATGACCGCCATGCAGCTTTCGCAGTCGGAGCTGCTTTATAACCCGGAATATGCGCGGCAGTGCGATGCCTTCGCGAATAAAGTGGAAAAGGAATGGCGTAAAAAGTAACCGGTACGCGATATCCGGTGAACAGAAACCTGCTTTCGGGCAGGTTTTTTTTTACTTTTTTCTTTTTCAGCCGGACACGCCCTGTCCGGGGACATCCTTAAACTGTCAGGTCCAATATCCGCTATGAGGTGAAATATGGCTACCTACCGACACGACCCTGACCTTGAGTTTCTGCGCCACTGTCATCGTGACGATCTGGATTTACTGGTTTCTGTGCTTATCTGCGATCCGAAAGACGGACTGGCACGTATTACGGAAACGCTGACTTACGATCCTCAGTATAAAAAACACAAGCCCAACCATCCGCGCTACTGGGATGCCATTGCCGCCGAGGTTCAGACGTTTGGTGCAAACAGCTTCGCCACGCTGCTCCGCTGGGGTAAAGGGGTGCTGTACCGGGAAATTCTTACCGATGCCTGCGATAAAATGAAGGTGAACTACAACAGCAAATCCAGCGTCGAGACGATTGAAATGAATCTGCTGATGAAGATCCTTGAGAAAAGTCTTGAGAAGATGACGCCTGACCAGTTAAAGACCGTGGCGGAAGAGTTGCAGACGGGCTACAGCAATCCCACGCCGGAGCTGCTGACCATGGCAATCCAGGCGGGAATAAAAACATCCGGGTTTGCGGCCTATCAGATGGCGCTTGTGGTCACAAATGGCGTGGCGAAAGCCCTGCTAGGCAGAGGGCTGACGTTCGCAGGAAATGCCATGCTGACGCGGACCATGGGCGCATTTGCAGGTCCCGTGGGCTGGGTGCTGAGTTCTCTCTGGCTGCTGATAGATTTAGCCGGTCCCGCATACCGGGTCACGATCCCATCCTGCATCTTTATTGCCTACATGCGCCAGAAGCATCTGTATTCACCTGAGAATACTGACGTTTAGCACTTACATTTAAGATTTTCAGGCTTTAAAAAAAACTTCAGAGGGCGGACAAATCCTGTCCGCTACTGCTGGCATCATTTCCCGGCAAAATTCGGGAACGATGTATGACGCTGATAACACAAGAAAATGAACATGACAGACTGGCAACCCGCCTTTCCATCATCCTGAGCCGTTTGTTTCAGGGTGAAAAGCTGCATATCGGGACGCTGGCAGAAGAATTCGGGGTGACAACGCGAACGCTGCGAAGGGATTTTAACGTCCGCCTCACGTATCTTGATATTGAACAGAGCAACGGCGTATATCAGCTTGCCTCGCATTACTTTCGTCGGCGTACGGAAAGGGATATGAAGATACTGGCGAGACTGCTGCATCTTGACCGTCTGCTACCCGCGATGGATGCCAAACTGCTGAGCCTTATGCTTGACGGGGAGCACCCTTCACCCTACCGGATTATGCTCCCGGAGCCGCGCCAGAAACCCACGCTCTTTGGTGATTTCAGCAGACTGACGCTCGCCATACTCAACCAGACCCAGGTGCGTATCAGAACCGACGAAAACGTCAGCCATACCGTTCATCCCTATCGTCTGCTTTGCAGCCATGCGGAGTGGTATCTTGCCGGATGTACGTCATCGGGCGTGTTCGTTATTTCCCTGTCCCGAATCAGGCTGGTTGAGGTATTACCGGATACAACGTTTGAGATCGATAACACACTCATTTCGCTGATTGAACAGTCTGACTTTATGGAAGCCTTACCCCACATGAACATTATTCATCAGATAATGCATTACGGGAGTAAACAGACGAATAATCGTAATTAAAATCACAACATATTATTAGTGATGATTAAATCACATTAACATGATAAGTGAGAAAGTTATGATTATCGATAAAGAATACGCACTTGTAGATGCAACAGCAAGACTTAACACTGACCTGAGGGATTATGAATATGAAATAAACAACGCCGCCATCATAACATTTGGCAATGACCTCATTGAGGTAATCGTATATCAGTTCAGCTTTGTCATCAGCATCAGGGCAGAGGGTGAAAAAATAAAGCACGGCCTTCTTGTTAACTTCGGTAAAAATATAGCAAGACAGGTTTCATCACTTTGTGCATCCGCAATGCGAGTCTACCCGAATGAAAAACACAAACCGAGCCGTCAGCTTTTCCATTGCATAAATTAGTTTGTGCAAAGACTGTACTACCGACACGCAATAAATTAAAATAGGCCAGCTAATATAACATATGAGGTTTATGATGGCTGGCCAGTATGAAAAAGCAATAACGATAAAACAAGCGATAGATTCAATTAATTTACGCCACTATCTTCTGCCTGCAATTCAGAGGAAGTTCGTCTGGAGCAGCAGTCAGATATGTTTGCTGTTTGATTCCATCATGCGAGACTACCCGATAAACTCTTTCATGATGTGGGATATCCGTAGTGCCAGTATTAAAAATGATTACAAATTCTATGAATTCCTGAAAGAATACTGTCAGCGATTTAATGAAGAAAACCCCTGCGTAGCAACAAATGCTGGGTTTCATGATTTCAAGGCCGTGATTGATGGTCAGCAGCGTCTCACATCATTATATATTGGATTGTGTGGAACGTATGCGTATAAACAGCCCCGGATGTGGTGGCCTTCGGCACAGGATGATCGCATCCTGCCACCCAGAAAGCTTTACGTCGATTTAACAGCGCCACTTAAGTCAGACGACGAACTCATGATGAAGTACAACTTCAGGTTCCTGACCGAGAAGCAATATACTGATTCACTTGCCGATAACAAACATCACTGGTTCTGCCTGCACGAAATATTCAAATACGAGCAACATGATTCGCCTGATGATATTTTATTTAACGTTGTCGTACCAGAACTTGAAAAAAGAGATCTCATTTCCAGTGAATTTTCCAGAAAAACTCTGCTTAAACTTTATACCAAGATAAGAACTGAGAATCTTATCCACTACTTCAATGAGAGCAGTCAGGACATTGATCATGTGCTGGATGTTTTCATCCGCACGAACAGCGGGGGGACAAAACTTGAGTTCTCCGACTTACTGATGTCAATAGCGGTAGCGCACTGGCAGGGTGATTTCAGAAGAGAACTGGATGAACTGACAAAAAACATTTATCAGAATAATGAAATGGGGTTTTATATTGAAAGAGACTGGTTCTTAAAAACCAGCCTGATGCTTATTGACTCTGACGTCCGGTTCAAAGTAAAAAACTTCACTTCAGAGGAGGTCGGTAAGATACAACAACAATGGTCTGAAATAAAATCCTGTATCAAGGAGACTTTTATTCTTATCAGGCGATTCGGCATCAATCCACAGTCTTTGATATCTAAAAATGCAGTCATTCCTGTGGCCTACTGGCTTTACAAAAAGCAAACCAGTGGACATGCATTATATACAACGATTAATCTCCTGAATAAAAACCACAATGAGCGCTCAGTAATTAGTCAGTGGTTTTACATGGTACTTCTGAAAGGGATCTTTGGAAGCCAGGCAGATGCGCTACTCACGAGTATCAGAGATGTAATGAAAAATAGTCTTTCAGATATTCATTTTCCTCTTGAGAAGATTATTGACAGGTACAAAGGCTCGAATAAGGACCTCAGATTTGACGACGAATACATCGAAAGCCTTCTGAATATCAGATATGGCGAAGGTCGTTGCCGTGCACTATTGCATCTTCTGTTCCCTGAAATGAATCCAACCGAGGTGTTTCATATTGATCACCTTCACCCAAGAATTCATTTTTCAAAGAAATATCTTGAAAGATTAGATTATGTTGCGAACTCACCAGAGAAC
>NZ_POVL01000081.1 GCF_002939185.1 Enterobacter sichuanensis
CTGACGACTACAGGCCAGTGCCAGCTCAGATTCATCCAGAGCAAGATATTCCAGCCGCTGTGCATCATCGAAGTCAGGGAGACCATACAGCGCTTCCTGTTCGGCATTATTTAAAACAGCCAGTCGTTCACTTTTGCCTGTCGCTTTGCCACGAGTAGTCATCCTGACCCCGATTAATTATGTCCGTAAGAGGATCGTTCAACGGACAGTTAAATAAATTTTCGGATGTGCCATAAATCGCTGATGAAGTTGTCTCATATCACTGGTACGATATCAATCTCTTTGACGGCCCCTTATACGTACACATTTATGACTGAAATTCGCATTGGCTATGCCCGATGTTCAACTAACCACCAAGATCTGGCCGCACAACAGGAAGCTCTGATCAGCCTGGGCGTCTCCCCGGATCGGATTTACACCGACAAAGGGCTGACAGGGGCAAACCGGCAGAGACCAGGGCTGGATCAGGCGCTGGCCGCTGTGCGCCGTGGTGACACCCTGGTTGTACCGAAACTTGACCGTCTGGCGCGCTCGGTACCTGATGCGCGTGAAATTGCGGATGCATTACAGACCAGGGGCGTGAAGCTGGCGCTGGGAGCCAGTCTCTACGACCCAGAAGACCCGGTGGGGAAAATGTTTTTTAACGTGCTGGCGACGTTTGCTGAGTTCGAGGGCGATCTGATACGTCTTCGTACCCGGGAAGGTATGGCTATTGCGCGGGCGAAAGGGAAACTAAGGGGGAAACAGCCAAAGCTTTCAGACAAGCAGCAAAAAGAGCTTTGTAGAATGCATGGATGTGGTGAGTATTCAATCAGTGATTTGGCTGAATTATTTTCAGTCTCCCGACCTACTGTTTATCGAACACTTGCGCGAGGACAAAAATGAACGATCAGAACCTAAAAGATTACCTTTCAGAAAACTGGAAAAGACCATTTAAGACCCTTTCATTTTGGGTTATCTCCATTGCTGCCGTTATATTAACAGACCAATTATATAATTACGACCTCTCAGTCGACAGCATTTTTCATAGAACTAATCTGCTGGACTGGCTTTTGGGATTTATAATTATACTTACGTATATTTTTGCCGAAAAAATAGATGCCAAGATCAAGGCAATGATGTCAAGTTAATTTAATAAAAGGTTAAAAAATGAGAAATGGAATTTTCAGAAAGTTTTCGGTTAATTTTCTATCAGTTTTCGTTTTTTATACATGCATTCCCGAACATGTACTTGCTGCTAGCATATGGGAAAAATATACATCAAGCTCAGCAGAAGATATGTGGGTTCTCAGAATAAAACCACAAATGGACATGGCTGGTATCGTTTTCGCTCCTTTCTTTGATGTAAATAAGAGAGGAAGGCTAATGAGTTATGCCGATTCATTTGGAAATAAATTTCAGTTCGATGCAACCATAAAAAACATTTATATTAACTGTAAAAAACGCCAGTACGCGCTATACAGCACTGAGTTTTATAGGGATAACAATCTGTTATTTAAGCGAAATGATAAATTCATGGCCGATAATCTAAGCTCTCATATGGGTTTTGATACGTTATGGAGGCCATTGGGCTTTGGTGATTTCTATAGTAAATCATTTGAATATTACTGTAACAAATAAATAATCAATACAGCCAGAATACAGAAGATATCTGGATGTGTTGTCTAAATTATGGAGACGAATGTGAAAAAAAATAATATTTATATTTTCTTGATATTGATGATTAGTAACTTTGTTTACGCAAACCGATATTTAGATGAATCCGGTAGTGATATTTATGAATATTCCGGGGATAGTCATGGCTCTAACCTTATAGCGATTGTGGGGACTTTCATATATTACACTTGGGGTTATGCAGCATTCTTTAAAGAAAGACTGAGTAACAAGTGCTTGATTACTAGCGTACTTCTATCTTTGGTAACAACAGTGCTCTTTGTCAAATATCTTTTTGATTATCAAGGTGGTGGTGTTATAGCGATAGTGCCGATTATAGTTCCTTTCATTCTAAATATGGTAAGAGCATATATACCGTCTAAGTATTTATTATAGTTATTTTCATATCGTAGGTGATACGATTGCTAATCGACGAATCCGGTATAAAGTGCTAATTTAAGGGAGCCGCAACCTGTGGAGATGCTAGCAGAATTATTATCACTTATCTCAAAAAATTCGTGGGCTGCGGGAATGCTCAGCATGCTTATTACAGCTCTGTCAGGTATGTTATCCTATCTTTTAAAAGAACGGGGACGTAGTCGGATGAAACGTTATGAACTCACGATAGAACATTACAACGACTACAGTTGCCTGATGTTCACCGCAATGGATGCCTTATGTGCAGATAAAGGGTTTGAAAAATACAAGACACGGAGCATTAAACCGGCTTTTCCCGAGCTGGTGCTGGAAGAATTTACCCGCGACACTCTCAACGAACTTTTGTGCGCTTCAGGGCGAGCAACTCTGGTTGCTGATTCCCTGACGCGTGAACGGATTGCAGCCTGTACAAACTGTATCATCAATAAAGTTAATGGAAAACAGCAGTCGTCTGATGATTGCCATGACAAAATACTTGAAGCACTTAGAGCAATGAACCAGCATTTGCGTCGTTTTGAATATTGGTGGTTGATCCGATGGGGATTTGCAGTCATAGCATGGTTTAGGTCACTGAGAGTAAGGGAAAAATGTATAAACTGACAAAACTGCTTTTTGACTAATCACTTGGCCGGAAATTTCGGCGGTTCCGGCGAAGAACCCCTATTTCATCCACCGTAAAGACGGCCAGCCAATCCTCATGGCAGCGATCGGATGCACTCCGTTTGAGCGTGGTGATGAGGCGGAAGGGTTTCTGATTGTCACGGCCGCGGCTGATAAAGGTCTCGTTGATATCCATGACCGGCGCCCACTTGTCCTGGTACCGGACGCAGCCCGGGAGTGGATGAAACAGGACGTTTCGGGTAAGGAGGCTGAAGACATTGCTGCAGATGGAGCTGTGTCAGCTGATCATTTCATATGGCATCCTGTAACGCGCGCTGTTGGCAATGTGAAGAATCAGGGACCAGAGCTCATCGAGCCCGTTGGCTGATAAGATGTCGGAGGCTGATCAGTGTTTTAATGCTAATGTACGCATACATTAGCATTAAAATAGCCGTGCATTGTAACTACTCCGGCCGCTTTATATGCATTAATGAAGAAAGTTGGCCGATAAATTATGCCATTCAAAATAAAAACAATATATAATGAATCCGACAGCATTTAATTAAGGAGTGATTTATGAATGGGTATATCGTCACAATCATTATTGCATTCATTTTTGGTCCCATTCTGGCGTTGCCGATATTGATCGTCGGTTTGTTTAATATAATGGATTTGATGCTGTTTTCATTTCCCATCTTATTCTTTTGCATTCAGGGTTATAAAAAAGAAAGAAAAATTAAAGATGCTTTTAAAGGGGTAATTCCTGGCCTGATTGTATCTCTGATACTGATGGCTGTAGTTCTATTTGTCAAGGATGAAAACGACTGTTCGAATAAATATGAATCTGGCGATCTACCAGCTGCAGTGTGTGACACACTTAAGGGACCAGGATTTAGATAACACACGCCCGGTTCGTCTCTTGGACAGAGACGAACATCTCAATTTAGCCACCACAGCATTAGTTCGCTTAATGCTTTTTATGTTAAATATCATGCACTTAAAGTCAAGTTATGGCTATTCTTCTGCAATGGCCTGCTCACTATCACTGCCGGCACGGCTTCAGTCGGGATAGATGGATTCTTTTCTGGCATTAATGCCATAAAGACAAACACGGTTTTTTTCAGGCAAATGGATACCCATCAGGCGAAGAATAAAGCCGCGCCACCCCCGATTGACCTGACGGTTATAGTCATACTGGTCTGTATTTTCTTTTGTAAGTTTTGACCATTCATGCATGAGTGTTAGTGCATCGAGCTCGGTGATGTGCTTCACTTCATCGCCGATACGTACTGTGTTAATGCCTCTTCCCGTCATGATGATCCCCTCCGGCAATATCAGTTTCAGATTAACGCTGTTGTGATTATGTGTTAACAACACACTAAAGGCAATCTGACGTTTAATTATACCTCTTATCGCTACCGGGTAAGCCGTCAGGCATTTCCCGGTTTAAAAAGATATGCTGACAGTTCTGCTGCAGTTATATCAAACTCGAGTTTCTGGATTAATTCTGCAAGTTTTTTCTCTGCAGTATCACGATCAAACTGATTTTGTACTATCTGGATAGCAACCTGTTTTAGCTCATGAGGGAGGTGTTCCAGATTGATATGATTATCACCCGAAATGTCATCATCCGGACTTTCGAAGAGCCAGCCGTAACTCATAAGGTCTCCTGTTCTATTTCACAAATTTCCAGACACCTGACGGTACCCGGTCATACAACTTTCCCATCGTCATCTCCGCCAGCCGGTGATCAACCGCGGCATTGAAATGCTCAAGCTCATCATCTGACAGAGAATATTTATTTTTTTCTATAACCCTTTCCAGGGTTTCCTTCGATGTACAGCGCCGTAGTCGTAAAATCCATTCCTGTTTCGTCATTGGTTTTTTATATCCTTAGGTGTCCCGGTAGTTTCATTTTGGAAGAAGCTTTCCTTTCAGCCAGTTATGAGTGAACCATTTTGCATATATGATGTAACCCACAAAAGTTAAGAGTGCGGACAGACTATATATCCGGAGAACAGGTACCACGTGATGAAAACGTATCATCTGACCGGATTCATCTGCCAGACTCATTAATACATTGCTGTATGTTTCAGTCTGAAAAAACTCGTAGTAAGGTACCATCACAACATGAAGAAAAAATAAATTAAGCAGATACGTCAGAGAAAACGCGTGTTCCTGCCCGTTATAGGGCGCATACTGCGCAAAGGCGAACATCCATCCGGTGAAAAGCAGAAAACACATCGTTAAATACACCACCACCCATATCGCTGTTTTCATCACTGCCCCTCAGTTATATAATTTTTCTGTAACGCAAATTTCTTCAGGCGTTATGGCCCGTGCCGTTCTGCTTCAGATAATCACTGATGCTCAGGCCGGACAAGCGAATTTTATCCGAAATCTCCCTGAACTGCTCCTCCCAGCCGTCCTGCAGCTCCCTGATTGCCGCGATCTGGAAAGCAACACTGAAAGGCGTTCTGCCCAGTTTCTCGGAAAGCCAGAACAGATGCCTGCCAATCTCTTCGTCCGGTACCGAATCGAGCGCATCACTCAGTAAGGTTTTTTCGTCTTCCTGCCAGGGATGACCGGCTCGCGGAAAACGCGGATCAGGCTGGCGGTCTTTTTTCTCCCTTTTTTCCCGTCTGGCAACGGTCGGCGCATCGCCTTTTTTCAAGCCGACGCGCGCTTTCATGGCGCCGATAGCGGCGACTGCCAGTACCAGCGTTTCACGCTCCTGGCGCGTGAGCAGGCTGTCCTCGCAAATCAGGGTGTTCAGGTTATCGATCAGCTTATTCAGCCCGGGTTCAGTGACTTTCATTTTATGCTCATATTCCTTGTGTGGTGGCGATCAGTCCCGGCTCTCATTCACCTGGACGGTGACCGGCAGGCCTGCATCAAAACAGGCCTGATACCAGCTGGCCACCTGCAGGGGATCGCCCTCTTTTATCCGGCGTATGCCGCCGGCATCCGTCAGCTGCAGGCAGGTGGTACCGTCCAGACGGATCACGTAGGCCGCTTCCCTGATCGTGTAATGGCCGTCATCCAGCTGCAGCTCCACCGCGTCACCGGCAGCCGTCTGGCGTAACGGCAGACGCCGGACGTCTGTCAGTCGTTTTCGTGCCGTTTCAGCCTCGCGTGCTTCCTGGAAGAGCGGTTCTGCAATGCCGCGACCGGCCTCCGTCAGCTCGACGGCCAGCTGCAGGTTCGGGGCGCGCAGGGTGCGCAGCCAGCCCGCGGCTTCCATGCGCCGGCAGGAGGCGCGCAGGTTCGGCCCGTACACCGGGGCGTCCCCGCCCTGCTCCAGCACCCGCTCAATATCCCGCGTGGCCACCGGGCCCGGCCGTTTCGCATCGAGGGCGGCCAGCACAATCAGCACCCGGCGCTGCAGCGGCGACGGACGTCGGGATTTTTCCCGCATCATTGTCCCTCATTCCTCTGGGAAATGAGCGTTTTAAGCCGTTTATAGTCTGCTTCGACCCGTGTTGTGGCCAGGCCAGTGTGTCCACGCAGCGCCAGGAGATACCAGAAGCGGAGGATGTCATGAGCCTTGTTCACTTCCCAGACATAATGGGTGCCATCCCTGCGAAAATCGCATTGCTTTATTTCCTCTTCTGCCATCTGCGTCATCTGCTCATAGCTGAGCGAAAACAACATATCTTCATACATCCTGCACACTCCGTCTGAACATGTCCGGTTTAATCAAAAATCATACTTCGTATAATTTACATCACATTTAGAAAACATCATATCAGATATGATTTTATGATAAATGATAAATATCATATCCAGTATGATTTAATGTGCATTGCTTAATTATCATATCACTTACCGGTTTCCCGCCGTGCAGATCCGGAAATTGTCTAAATCGGATAACAGGGTGACGAACTTTGCACGAAGGGCATCGGGTGACATTTTCCAGAGAAAAAAAGGTCCCTACCGCTTATTATTCATAAAATTTCTTATGGAACACGCAGGATATCTATGTTTGGAAAACTTCTTAAAAGTGTCTCATGGCAGGTGAGAGCTGAACTCCGACGGAGCCTGAAGTCGAACCAGGATTACAAAAAACTTCGCTGGAACCGGGTGGAGAGAATACTTATTGCCTGCACCACCCATTACATCCGGGCTATGCTGGTCCTCTGGTCCGCAGCCTTCGGGGCTGTTTGCGTGGTCGAATATTTTCGCCCTGTATTACAACCTTTCGCTCTGCAGCATTTTAAGGGCATTACCACGCTTTCAGGTTGGATGTCTAATTTACTGGGTAGCCAGTTGACTATTATCGGTATCGTTTTTCCACTTGTCGTGGGCCTTATAAGTGTTCTGTTTCAAAAAAAATCAGCAAGGATGCATATTCAGTCAGCATATCAACTTCATTCCGGATATTTGTTTTCTGGTCTGAGTGGACTGTCACTTGCCGCATTTATTGTGGTGGGCGGTATGATGTTATCTGTTGGTGACAGATATCTTAATACAGCTTTCGCCGTTACTGCTTTTGTGTGGATGCTTTTCAATATTATTCTGTCTATCTGGTTCTTCGTCTCCAGTCTGAATGTCCTGGATGAGAGCAAGCGCGATCGACTATTGAATAAGTTTTTTTTGTCTCAGATAGTGGATGACTACATACAAAAAGCATATATTCTGGCGTGGCTGCGCTACCCGGGGGCTAACGTAGGTGAAAATTACCTCGGTAATATTAAAATACTGCCTTACTCAATCTCTGAGAAAAACGAGATGCTTCATGTTAAATCTAATGTCAGTAAAGGTGATGTTGTTACAGACATTTATATAAGGCCATTTTTATTTCTGCTGAGAAGGCTAGAGGCGGTAGATGGGCAGGATGCGGAAATTATCATTCTGCCCTCCTTTGGTGTTCGTTCCGGTGAACTGACTTTAATGTCATTGAAAAATATCAAGCCTGTTTCAGGATTGTGGCGGTGGTTATTTATCCGTTGTATTATAACAGGACGCCCTGAGAAGAAAAGGGATCTGGATGATATTACTTTTGATTTCTTTGGTGAGGCTTACGATGCACTTAATGATAAAAATATTAGCGTCTTCAGAGCAGGAATTGAAAGATTAACAGATACCTATACCTCTATCAAAAGAAGTTACAATTACGGGGTTGATAAAAATTATCTGGATGAAGTAAAAGAATCAGGTTTTAGCCATACTTTCAGTGATTCATTCCATTATGAATTGAGAAAGTTTTTTCGTGAATCCGTAAAATCAACGGAATATTCAGGCGAATATTTCCGTGAATCGATGGCCATTCCATTGCATGTGTACAGAAAAACACAGAGCACGTGTTTTACCGATTTCAGACAGTTTTTACTTTCGCTTTTCAGGGTGTGGCATGTGTTAAACGACTGGAAAGCGGGACTGGGGGGCCCCCTCTCGGCCAGCCAGGAGCTGACTCACCAGGCCCTTATCCGCGAGTTCATCGGACTGTGGGAAGGCTGGAGTATGACCACGATCACTGGCAAACCCGGGAGTGAAGATTCTACTGGCCGCCTGATGTATCATCTGCATAATACCGTCAGGCTTCTTATTCCGTCAGTGGTTGCCGATAATGCCTCTTCCGTGCGATATGCTCACGACGTTCTCTGCCTCTGGTTTAATCAGAACCGGTTTACACGGTACTGGGAGGAAGAGTACCGCTGGCACAGTTTCTTCCTGACTCCGGATTATCTGTCCCTGAAGGAGACAGAACCGCAGTGGGATATGTTACTCAGGGGCAGCATGTATAAAAAAGATGCGGCTTTGTCCATTATGTTTGCAAATGCCTTATCTGATTTGCGGTTGTTAATGGCAGGGTATCTTATTGCTCATTTTGAACCGCAAAAAAATATAGACTTAGCCGATCTTGTAAATCATCTCATTATGTCTGAATTATATGAAGATAGAGATACACATGACACGCTGACACCTGCATTCAGATGTTCTGTCGATATCATTGACATGATACTGAGAATTGAGCACTGTAATCTGCATACGAATACAAGCTGGTACAGCGGGTTATCCGAAACCATTGAGGTTATGAACTCATATAATGAAAGGCCTTACATTCCCGGGCGGGTGTATACAGGAGTAAATGAGGATATTGGCAGCCTCTACGGAGCGTTCTCCTTACTGGCCATAAAGCTCGCGCGACCAGCTGAACAGGTTACGCAGCGCGTTAATGAAGCCCTGGCGGGAAGGTTGTTTTCCTATTTCAGTAAAGACAGAATAATTTCTATTCTTGAACGACTGAAACGAGACCCTTCAGTTCCTTATGAAGGTTATATTATTTCAGAAGCGGATTATGCAACGAATGTGGTGTTCTTTAATGATGTTCTGGATAAATACATAGATGTCTTCAACCGTAGTAAAACGGCAGATATCGTTGCTGCTGAAGTAGACCAGGAGCGACTCAGAAATACTGATACTCGTCTTACAAACGAACTTCCTGGGGCATTGTCTGAAGATGTTCTGCTTAAATACTTCACGTTTACTCAAAATTCAGAATGTGATCGCAACTGGCTGGTGAGATACATTCCTGTTGGTGTTTCCAAAGATTATGTTGCCAGAGATCTTAATCAGAATGTCTACGGAGATTTTCCTTCGGTATCAGAAGTGAAGAGAAATATTCTCCACAGACTGCATTATGAACTGTGGAAATCACAGGCTAAATTAACAATTGAGGTCAATAATCTCGAAACGCTCTTAATGGAAGTCGCGCAACGGTCCGCTGATCAGAATAACTACATTCTGATGATCTATGGTTCCCGCTTCAGCGAAGAACTGAGGGAGCTGGTCTACCAGCCGGCAAGGCATGACGCGTTTAGCATACATGTTGATGTATCGGCCAGAGGTAGCCGCTCTCTGCCCTTCAGGATCAATAACTGTCTTATTTACCTTGTCCTCAATTCCGAACAGAAATTTTCACTTATGGTCAGTGCTGAATCCTTTGGTGAACTCAGGTTGTTCAGGTATCCGGATGGAACCCTTTTTAACACTTTCTACCGCAGCAACGGTGATCCACTTGAAGGTGTGATGAAAACGCTCTGGGAAATGGAGATGGAAATTACCGATACACCAGTGGTGCGGTTTGAACATCGCTGAGCAAAATTAAGGTGACCCCGGATGGGGTCGCTGTTAAATTGCTTTGTTGTTAATAATTAATTTGAATTGCGATATTTACAGCAATAATCCACTCATCACAACAATTCACTCTTTTTTGTGCTTATCCTGCAATAATCTCTCTCTTCCTCTCCTGAGATCCGAAAAGATGTTGTTCCGGATCTGCTTTCCGGCCTCCGGCGCGCTGCGGCCCGGAAACACAAGATGTAGCGGTGTTCTCAGCTGGCTGTGACGCTATATGTTGTGTCCTTCCCCTGCCCCGTGACCGGCCGCTCACCACCATAAAAGGGCGATATGGTTATTCCCTGACCGTGGTACACTTCCGGAAACTGCGCAATAGCGTAAAAATCGGATCTCACCGGAACGGCTATCCGGTAATTTAATGACGTGGTTATATGGCTGCTTATTATCAGCCAGAGAATAATGACAATAGATAAAATCCCGATTTGTGACTGTCAGGTGTGTCATTAGGTAATGATTTAGTGGTGGGATTATTTAACAGGGTATTAAATGGATATTGATCAAGTTATTCGGGGCCTTATTAGCCAGGGCATGAATTCTGTCTGGGTATATCAAACTGCGAATAGTTACGGCAAAGAACTGGTTCAGTTGCTGGACGTGCAAGGAAACGAGCTGGCTTGGCGTTGGCTCTCTGATGGCTGCGCATCATGGCAGGCTCCCTCTTCAGTGATTGGGGGATATTTGAGCTTACCAGTAGGAGCAAGTGAATATGACCTCTCACAGGGCTTCGATCATGCGTCGTTCATTCTAGGCACTGAGGATTGTTCAAATTATTCAGAACTACCGCCCAGACCAGAC
>NZ_POVL01000082.1 GCF_002939185.1 Enterobacter sichuanensis
AGCGTTGCTTTGGGTGCGGTTATTGCCAGCGCCCTGTCTGGCCCGTCACCGATCAATGACGCGAGGGCATGTTTTTTGATCGCAATGGCTTCATCTATCGCCACCAGGTTTGCTTTTGCGTTGAGTTGACGCGTCTCGACCTGTTGAAGGCTGGATAAATCCTCAAGCCCCGCGTCATGTCGTTGCTGGAACAACGCAAGCGTACTGGTTCGTATAGCGAGAGTATCGTTAAGCGTTTCGCGAACGGTGTATAAATGCGCCAGCTCTGCGTAAACGTTAACAATAGACGAAGAGAGCACCAGTCTGGTTTGTGCAGCTTCTGCAACGGCCGCCATTTCGCCTGACGTTGCAGCCGCGAGCGCGGCGCGGTTTTTACCCCAAAAATCAATTTCCCAGCTCATGTCAAGCGTGGTACGCCCGTAGCTGTTCCAGTTTTGAGGCGTTGCGCTTTCAGGCGTCACATAGTTGTAACTCATTTTGTCCCGCATAAAGCTGGCGTTGGCGGTGACTTCAGGGAAAAGCGATCCGCTCGCTCTTTGCGTCATTGCTTGTGCTTGTTTTACGCGCGTTTCGGCGATGTTAAGCGTGGGGGAATTTTTAAGCGCGTCATCAATCAGCCCGTTGAGCTGCTCGTCACCGTATTTCTTCCACCAGTCATCTTTCGGCCATTGGCCGTTCTGACGGGGGAAACTTTGATCGCTTTTAAGTTGTGAGACCGTCTTCATAGAGGGTGGGGTACCAGAATCGGGAATTATGGCGCATCCGCTCATACTGATGGCGGAAATGACAACGCAGCTCATCACTATCCTTGAGCTGGTTAAACTGGAAATACGACACTTCGGGAATGTCTCCTGAAAACCTTTCATCAGTACGCTCATCATGCTGTTCATTGAGTAGTCCAAATTCAGTACCGTACAGTACGGTACACTTTATATCTTGACTTCTGAATGCCGTCAAATGAAAATGTACTCGTCAGTACGATTACAAACCCTACTACCAGACGTGATTCCGAAATCAGAGAACAAAAAGTGTTGGCCCCGGGCAGACACCTAAACTAACGAGGAAACATATGGATAAAAGAGCGCTTAAACGGCAACAGATTCTGGAGGTTGCATCCGGACTGTTTCGACAAAAAGGATTTGATGCCACGTCTATCTCAGAGATTAACGCGATTGTGGGTGGCTCAAAATCGACAATTTACAGTCACTTTTCTTCGAAAGAAGAGCTATTTGTAGAGTGCATGTCTTCAGAAACTGAACAGTATATAAAGAGCATGACTATTGAAACTGCAGGGCAGGTGCGCCTTTTCAGAAAATCACCACAGCTTGTCATCGAGCAATTTGCTGTTGCCTTTTTACGTTATATTTGCTCTCCGGATATTGTGGATTTGCAAAGATTAATGATTTCCGAGGCCGGAAGATCGGGTATCGGAGAGTTATATTATGCGCGAATGCAAAAACTGCGTTCAAATGTTTCAGCGCTGTTTACCGATTTAATGAATCAAAACATCTTAAGAAAAGATGATCCTGTGCTGGCGGCTGAGTATTTTCGTTCTCTTCTCCAGGCTGACATACTGGAACCCTTGCTTTTAAAAGCAAGAAAAGATCAGCCTGACGAAAGTGAAATCGTCAGGAAAGCGCAGGCCTCCGTTAATGCGTTTATGAAACTGTATGGTCCAGAGAAAAATGAGGGTGTTGCAAGTACATCCTTCTAAAATACAGTAAGCGTTCCTTCACCCTATTCTTAGGGTGATTTTTCTTTCAGGAAATATTTATTTTCAATTGTCATGGGATGACTTTGCCAGCGGCCTTCTTGTAAATAAATTTCGTGGATACTTATGTGTATAAAGTTTACTCTCTTAAAAGATCGTGAAACTGTAATTAAGTCCCTGACTCACTGGATTGACTCGAATTTGTACAGACCCATTACCGTTCTGGATGTGGCACGAAAATCCGGTTATTCATTGGCTTATATTCAACGAAACTTTCGCCAGGAGTGTGGCATAAGTATAGGTCTTTATATCCGAAGCCGGAAACTTGAAAAAGCCGCGCATATGCTCAGACATACGCAGCTCTCTGTTTCAGATATATTTACAATGTTAGGCTATGAAGAGCCGTCAACCTTCAGCAGAGCGTTCTCAAATCAATATGGACTTTCCCCAACCAAATACCGTGAGTTGGCTAAAAAAAGGGATTACCTGAATGGTTTGTCGATGTTGATTACTGAAGTGACGCGCGACTAATCCTTTGAAGCACTGAGACGCAAGCGCCACAAATCATAGCGCTCCTCTCCCGGTTTAACGGCTCCCGCAAAATGGTCATTGAGGCGACTTGAGGTAAAGATCAGCTCCCCGTTCGGACGGATTGCCGGCGTGTCTGGCCAGCGCACCCCTTCATTTGCCGCAACCAGCGACATGGAATGGGTCTCAGGATCGTATCTGACGATACCATTGCGTGTAACATCGGTGATGTAGAGGTTGCCTTTTTCATCTGTCACTATCCCGTCGGTATTGCCTCCCACGCTACCCAGATCGCGGATCTGTTCGGCGATTTGCGCATTGGTTGACGCAGGCTGCCTCAGTATCGCAGTGGGTACCGCATATGCGTGCGTGCCGGTTGTCACCGTCCAGTACAGCGTGCCCGCATCGGGAGAGAGCGCAATGCCATTGATACCAATCAGTAAGGGTTTACCTGGCCAGACTTCCGCTCCATGCGAAACGACGTTAACGCCAGGCTCAATCTGCAGCGCAGGGTGACGATCGAGTACGCGCCGGGCCGTACCGGTAGCGAAATCGACGATAATCAGCCCCACCTGGTTTTCAGGAGCACTCCGCGATCCGCTGTCGGAAATATAAGCGACACGGCGGTTCTCATCGACCACCACATCATTCAGGAAACTGGCTTTGCGGTCCGCCACGTCATCCAGAGCGATACGTTTAATGGTGCGGCCTGAGTTGAGATCCAGCACCACCAGCTTCTGCGACCCCGCAGGCGATTGGGCTTCTCCCGCGACGAACCCCATGTCCAGCGCCCATAGCCAGCCGTTTTTACGGTCAATATAAAAACCGAGCACGTTGCGCAGGCTGTGAGCGGGATCGGTGTTCACCGCATTGCCCTCGCGGGACGGAAACGCCGTCAGGCGGGCAGGGCCGGACTGCGAGGTGGTATCCAGAATACTCAACGTGGCGGGGGCTGCGGCGGAAACCAGCCGGGGCGTACTGACAAAGGCCCGGTCGCTGGCATCAAAATGGATACCTGCAATGGGCGCATTCACCGAGCCGGTAAACGTCGTCGGCGTTTGCCCGTCCTGCGGGCTATCCCAGGTTACGCCAGCATAGCTACGCCAGCGCTCAAGGGGGGCGTGATTCTCTGCACTGGCGAAGAGCGGAAAAGAGAACAATGCCGCCATCGCGATGGCGGGCAGAATAAGGGCGCGGTTGAACATTGGCAGACTCCAGTGGCACGTTCAGGTGATGAATGCAGGCCACTTTACTCATCGCCCAACGGGAGATAAATTAGCCAGATTGAAAAACATTTGTTCCTGAGAGAGCAAAATGAGCCGGAAATTCGATTACCTCGGCGACGTTGAAGTCTTCATTGCTGTGGTTGAACACGGCTCCTTTACGGGCGCAGCGGTTGCCCTTTCAACCACGCCTTCGGTGCTGAGCCGCGCGGTCACCCGCCTGGAGGCGCGTCTTGGACGGCAGCTGTTACAGCGCACGACCCGCCGGGTGGGGCTGACAGAAGCCGGACGCGTCTATCTTGAGCAGGCGCGTACTGCGTTCTCTCTGCTTGATGACGCCGAACGCGTTGGCCGGGGTCAGGAGGGTGATCTGACCGGTCGCGTGAGAATGAGTGTCCCCACCACCTATGCCCACTACCGCCTGCCCCCGCTGCTGGCGCAGTATCATCAACGCTATCCACGCGTTCAGGTGGAGCTGAACATTACCAATCGCAACGTTGACCTGATCGCGGAGGGGTTCGATCTGGCGATCCGTCTGGGACAGCTGCCCGACAGTGGGCTTGTGGCGCGTAAGCTGGAAGAGGCGGCATTGCTGCTGGTCGCCTCCCCGGACTACCTGCATCGGAGAGGGAGACCTCAGACGCTGGAGGCGTTGCAGCATCATCAGTGCCTGCCGTTTATCATGCCGCGCACCGGGCGTATCGCCCCCTGGGTATTTCGGGATGAAGGGCGCGATATTGACTGGTTGCCGGGGTCAACCATCGAAATATCAGACGATGTACTCGGCGTGGTGTCGCTCGCGGAGCAGGGGATGGGGATCTGCCAGAGCTATGAATTTATCGTCCGGGACAGAATACAGCGCGGCCAGTTAGTTGAGGTGCTGCCACAACTCCGGGGACGATCGCGACCTTTTTCCGTGCTGTTTGCACCGCACCGACGTCAGTCGGCAGCCACCCGGGCAATGATTGATCTTCTGACCCGGCAAGAAGGCGTTGAGGGTTGATTTTGTTGTCTGGTCAGTTAACACATCGCGCGTGCCATTTCTCGCCATCCGCAGGAGCAGGCGCAAAGACCCACTAACCCGCCTCCAGCATGCCAAAGCTCACGATCCGCGACCGGCCCAGCTCTTTCGCCCGGTATAACGCCACATCCGCGGCGCGCAGCAGATTGTCGGTCTGGGCATGTTGCGGGTAGCTGGCAATCCCAATCGACACGTCCACCGGCCCAATCTCGGTCAGCCCGTAGCGAAGCGACAGCTCATGCACGCCGGTGTAAATCTTCTGCGCACAGGCGTGCGCCTCTTCTTCATCGGCACCGGAAAGCAGCACCAGAAACTCTTCGCCTCCGTAACGAAATGCCAGCCCGTTGTCATGTGTGGCCCGCTGAACAATCGACGCCACGCTTTTGATCACCTGGTCGCCCGCTTCATGGCCGAACCGGTCATTAATGCTCTTGAAGTGGTCGATATCGATCATCATGCAGCTTAACGGTTCGCCGCTGCGCATCGCCTGTGCCGTTTGGGTTTGCAGGGTATCTTCCAGATGATGACGATTACGCAGGCCGGTGAGCGGGTCAAACAACGCTTTTTCCAGCAACGCGTCGCGCAGACGCTGGTTGGCAAGCGCCAGCCCAAGTGCTTCAGCCATCAGTTCCAGATAGGCGCGGTAAGGAGCATTTTCTGCAGTGATATTCTGGAAGGAGAGTAAACCAATGGCCTCGCCCTGGGCGATAAGGGGGACGCATAGCGAACTGTCCCCCTGTGACGTTGGCAGGTGATAACAGGCAATATCCGGTTCACCGTTTACCGGCGGGTGGCTCTGCCCGCGCCGTATGGCCCAGCACTCATCCGGATGGAACGTGGCTTCTTCACCGGTCGGCGACAACCAGTGCGCGACGCAGCGCATCTGCCACGGATCGCGGTCGAGGACATAGAGCCGGCCTGCGATCCCCGGCGCGATATTGGGGGCAAACAGCTCCGCCACGTTAATCACATCGTTAACGTTCTCACATCCCTGCAGCCGCTGGGTCATGCGCGCCAGCAGCTCGCGGATGGCCCATTCGGCATCGCGCTCTCTTTCCAGACGCTGTCGCGCAAGCCCGTTTTCACGGAAAATGCGGATGGCCTGCGCCATGTCACCTATCTCATCAATCTGGTTGAAATTGGGCGTTTCAACCGCGTAATCCTGTGACGCCAGGCGGTGCACCACGTCGCTCAACCGCACCACGGGGCGCAGTACGCGACGTTTCAGGATAAAACCAAGGACAAACAGGAACAGCAGGGCGGTCAGGCCGACCATCATTTCAGAAGCCGTACGCAGCGCTTTCGATTTTTTTGTCGCCTCCTGAACGGAGGCGATAACGCGCTTGTCGAGTATCTGGCGAAAGTGATCGATCTGGTTCTGGGCGCGCTCAAGCTCCTGCTCATAGGGTGCGCCATAAAGCAGGGCAACGGCCTGAGCGTCTTCACCCTGTTCAAGGCTGTTCAGTGCGGTTTGCTGTTCGTCCTGCAGTTCATCGACGATCTTTATTCCTTCATGCAGCAGGGCCAGTTCTTCATCCGAAGCGCCATTATCCTGCAGCTTTTCCAGCCGAAGTTCGATTCGCTTCAGGCTGTTTTCGGCCTGGTTATATTCTTTGAGAACCTGCGGATCTTTTTTGATGACGTACAGCCGGGCTAAATCAGACTGCGCCCAGATATCGGTTTCGATATCTTCCGTAAGCGTATCAAAACGCTGGCGTTGTTCAACGGCCTGACGCTCAAGCGTGTCGGCATTGGACGCCATCAGCATGATGATGCCAGAGGCGATGGTCAGGCAGACCGTGGCACCGTAGGCCCAGTTTGTTATCGTCGCGATTCGCACCAGATGATCCTTTTACAACATGAAGAGGACGGCGTTCTTCAAATTATAGAAAACGTTTGATTTAAGGCGAAAAAAAAGGCGGCACAGTGCCGCCTGGTGAGGTCTTTATCGTCACATCCTTACAAATCTGGAGGGTTTTTTCCCTCTTCAATGAAATCCGCGTCCAGCTCTTCGGCGTTGCCTTCGTGGTCGCGCCCGGAGAAGAGGTTCCAGCAGGCGATAAACAGCGCAGCAATCAGCGGTCCAATGACAAAGCCGTTAATGCCGTACAACTCCATACCGCCGAGGGTGGAGATCAGGATCAGGTAGTCCGGCATTTTGGTGTCTTTCCCCACCAGCAGCGGGCGCAGGATGTTATCTACCAGCCCGACGACGATCACGAAGAAGCCGACAATAAACAGCCCTTGCCAGATCTGATGCGTGGCGAAGAGGAAAATGGCGGCCGGTACCCAGACAATCGCCGAGCCGATGGCCGGCACCAGCGAGAGGAACGCCATCAGCGCGCCCCAGAGTACGCTGCCGTCGATACCGGCAATCGCAAAGGCAATTCCGCCGAGTATGCCCTGCACCACGGCCACCGCTGCGGTCCCTTTTACCGTGGCGCGGGAGACGCCGACGAACTTGGCGAACAGGTGCTGCTTGGCAAAATCGGACAGGGGAAGAGAGTCGAGGATCTGGCGCACCAGATACGGGCCGTCTTTCAGCAGGAAGAACAGCAGATAGAGCATGATGCCGAAGCTAATGGCGAAGCCAAACGTGCCTTTGCCAATCAGAAACGCGCTGCCGGCGAGATATTGCCCGCCCTGCAGGGCGACATCGGAGAGTTTTTTCTGGATCTGCGCGGCGTTGGTCAGGTTGTGATCCGCGAGGAAACCGCTGGCCCAGTCAGGCAGATGGTTGAAAATGCTGGCCACCACCTCCGGGAATTGGGTGTTGTTCTCCTGCAGTTTGGTGTACACCACGTTCAGCTCAATGGCGAGTGAAGAGAGGATCACCATCAGCGGGATAAAGACGATCAGACAGATAATGCCGATGGTCAACAACGAGGCCAGCCCGTTGCGATCCCCCAGCGCGGCGCGCAGCTTGTTTTTTACCGGGTTAAAGATGACGGTCAGAATGGCGGCCCACAGAATGGCGGAAAAGTAGGGCGACAGCACGTCGAAGAACGCCCATGTCACAAGGGCGAGGATGAAAATAAAGAAACCTTTGGTCAGTCCGTTAAAGCGCATCAGTCAGTCCTGGTTACTAAGAAACTGTGTCGACTATAGAACTGATTGTGAGAATTACCAACCCTTGCGCCGGGTGGCGTTGCGGTATGACGCCGCTCTTCATGGATACTACTTTCGACTGACCGAAGAACGTCTCGTCCGGCACCATGCTGTAAGTATCTGCTTGCGGAGGTGCCTATGGCCTGGCGTCCGATTCTCTATGTGATCCTCACCACCCACCCCAGACTCAGTGCGCGGCGTGCCCGTTTACGTCTGGTCATCTAGCTTTTTATTAACAATCGCGGTATAACACACCTTCTTTGGATGTTTAGATGTCCATACGTATAGAAGGTAATATGCAAACACAACAAGAAAATGGGCAGCTTAAGCGCACCATGAAAACACGCCACCTGATTATGCTCTCGCTGGGTGGCGTCATTGGGACAGGGTTATTTTTCAATACCGGATACATTATTTCGACGACCGGGGCGGCCGGTACGCTACTGGCGTACCTGATAGGCGCGCTGGTGGTCTGGCTGGTAATGCAGTGTCTGGGCGAGCTCTCCGTGGCGATGCCGGAAACCGGCGCGTTCCACGTCTATGCCGCGCGTTATCTTGGCCCGGCGACGGGTTACACCGTGGCGTGGCTCTACTGGCTCACCTGGACGGTGGCGCTCGGGTCGAGTTTTACCGCCGCCGGGTTCTGTATGCAGTACTGGTTCCCGCAGGTGCCCGTCTGGGCGTGGTGCGTGGTCTTCTGCGTGGTGATTTTTGGCCTTAACGTCATCTCCACGCGCTTCTTTGCGGAAGGTGAGTTCTGGTTCTCCCTGGTGAAAGTCATCACCATTATCGCCTTTATTATTCTTGGCGGCGCGGCGGTCTTTGGCTTTATCCCGATGCAGGACGGTTCACCCGCGCCGGGCTTAAGCAACATCACCGCCGAGGGCTGGTTCCCGCACGGCGGTCTGCCGATCCTGATGACCATGGTGGCGGTGAACTTTGCCTTCTCCGGGACCGAACTGATCGGTATCGCGGCGGGTGAAACAGAAAACCCGCACAAGGTGATCCCGGTGGCGATCCGTACCACCATTGCCCGGCTGATCATCTTCTTTATCGGTACTGTTTTTGTGCTGGCGGCGCTGATCCCGATGCAGCAGGCGGGCGTGGAAAAGAGTCCGTTCGTGCTGGTGTTTGAAAAGGTGGGGATTCCTTACGCGGCGGACATCTTTAACTTTGTGATTTTGACGGCGATCCTCTCGGCGGCGAACTCCGGGCTGTATGCCTCCGGGCGCATGCTGTGGTCGCTCTCTAATGAGAAAACGCTGCCGCGCTGCTTTGCCCGGGTGAACAAAAACGGCGTGCCGCTGACGGCGCTCTCCGTTTCCATGCTCGGTGGCGTGCTGGCGCTGTTCTCAAGCGTGGTGGCGCCGGACACTGTGTTCGTGGCGCTCTCGGCAATTTCGGGCTTTGCCGTGGTGGCGGTCTGGATCAGCATCTGCGCGTCGCACTTCGTTTTCCGTCGTCGTCATCTGCGGTCCGGCCAGCCGCTCTCTGCGCTGCAGTACCGTGCGCCGTGGTATCCGCTGGTGCCGGTGCTCGGTTTTATCCTCTGCGTGGTGGCCTGTGTCGGCCTGTGGTTTGACCCGAGCCAGCGCATTGCCCTTTATTGCGGGATTCCGTTTGTCGCCCTGTGTTATGGTGCGTACTACCTGACCCGAAATATGACATCGCAGGAGCCTGAACATGTCGCAGAATAATCCGCTTACCGCCATCCTCGAAAAACAGCCGTTTGTGGTGCTGGATGGCGCGATGGCGACGGAGCTGGAAGCGCGGGGATGTAATCTTGCAGACAACCTCTGGTCTGCCAAAGTATTGATGGAAAACCCGGAGCTTATCCGCGAAGTCCACCTCGACTACTACCGGGCTGGCGCGCAGGTGGCCATCACCGCCAGCTATCAGGCGACGCCTGCGGGCTTTGCGGCACGCGGCCTCGATGAGGCGCAATCCCGGGCGCTGATCGGCAAAAGCGTGGCGCTGGCGCGCAAGGCGCGTGAAGCGTATCTGGCTGAAAATGCGCATGCGGGCACGCTGCTGGTCGCCGGCTCCGTGGGGCCGTATGGCGCCTTTCTGGCGGATGGCTCGGAATATCGCGGCGACTATGTGCGCAGTGCTGAAGAGTTTACTGCTTTCCACCGCCCGCGCGTGGAAGCGCTGCTGGATGCCGGTGCCGATCTGCTGGCGTGTGAAACGCTGCCGTCCTTTACGGAAATCAGGGCGCTGGCGGCACTTCTGGCCGAATATCCCCGCGCCCGGGCGTGGTTCTCGTTTACCTTACGTGATAGCGAACACCTGAGCGACGGTACGCCGCTGCGTGATGTGGTCAGCGTGCTGGCAAGCTCTCCGCAGATTGTCGCGCTGGGCATTAACTGTATCGCTCTGGAAAACACCACGGCGGCGTTGAAACATCTGCAAAGCCTGACGGCGCTGCCGCTGGTGGTCTACCCGAACTCGGGCGAGCATTATGATGCGGTGACCAAAACCTGGCACCACCACGACGAAGCGTGTGAGACGCTGGCGGGGTATCTGCCCCAGTGGCTGGACGCCGGTGCGAAGCTGATTGGCGGATGCTGTCGCACCACGCCGAAGGATATTGCTGAGCTTAACGCGAAGCGCTGAGGTCCTCACCTTAACCCTCTCCCACGGGGCTGAGGGATCCCCACAAAATAATGTCTGCACAGTCGACCCCCTCTCCCTTGAGGGAGAGGGCTGGGGTGAGGGGGGGAACATACGGCTGTGGAGGTTATTCCGTTCACTTTATGTTCCTTGCTACTCTGTAACGACATGACCGGTGAACGTGCCAGGGTGGCTCAATCGCCACCA
>NZ_POVL01000083.1 GCF_002939185.1 Enterobacter sichuanensis
TTTGCAGAATCAAGTAACTATTGGCTGTTGTACATAGCCAGGGCTGCTTTGAGAACAGTTGTTTTGCGTCGGCCTGTCTGTTCGCTTCGGCTTCCAATTATTCGTTCTCTTTGAGCCAGTTATCTACAAGCTGGTTCACCACGTCAGTGATTGATGTACCTTTCCTGGCGCATGCAGCCTTAAACCGAGTGTGCTTTTCTTCATCAAAATTAACGTTAACACGTTTGATTTTTCCAGATGATACTGGTGCTGTTACTACTCGTTCCAGATCTCTGTTTTCACCAAAGGTCATTTTTTTTACTGACGTATGCGCTTTTTCAAGTGACATTCAGGCTACTCCGGTTTTTATACTTATTTGATTATATGAGTAAATGTGTAATTACTCAAACATTCTAACTATCTCTTTTGTAAGGATTTCTATTTCACCTTTTGCAGCACCATCACTGGATTCAAACACGCTGTCGCCATCAAGAATTGATTTCACGTAAACCTGACGTTGTGTAATAGCTGTACGAAATGCTTTAACACCGGTGTCTTTGATACTTTCTTTAAGCACATTCAACATGGTTGCCATTTCTATCTTACGGGTGATCAGAAAGCGGGCTTCAACTTTGCGGCTGTAAGCCTGTGCTTCCAGAACAGTAACGACGCTTCCTGCTGCGGAGAAATCCAGAGGGCTGGGGGTGACAGGGATAATTACCAGATCGCTTACCATGACGGCTGCGGAGGTGATTACTGAGAGTGAACCTGCCCCGTCCACAATAGCAAAGTCATAGTCCGCCAGATCTTTTCGGATTCCATAGACGTCTTTTTCAGATGCTGCTGTAAATACGTCAAATGCTGCCTTGCCCGCTTTGCTCCAGTTCGTCAGGCTCATTTGTGGATCTGTATCTACCACAGCAATGTTGTATCCGCTCCTGCTCAACGCAGTGGCTATGTTGATTACGGCAGTTGTTTTACCTGAACCCCCTTTCGGATTCAGAAATGAGATCACCTTCATACTCAAATCCTCAATTGTGAGTCTACTCAATTACTCCTGTGAGTTTTTGAGTTTATCATACTCTTTGTATGAGTAAAGGTTAATATGAGTTTATGTGTATATGAGTTAAGGAGTATCTACTCATTTGAGTTGTCTTGTGTATATGAGTGTTTGAGTTTATGAGTGTGTAGTGACAAGGTCACATCTACTCATTATTTGTTTTTTGGTTCTTTTAGAGTATGCCTTTAAAATACCATGCGAAACAGGTACTATATGGTTATGCTTTAATAACCTAAATTGAACTGGTTCGACATTGTGACTCATACCGTACCGCAAAGCTTTGTCCGGGCTTATTTACGCGCCTCAACATCTGAACAAGACGCTTCTCGCGCACTCGCTGCGATCGATAGCTTTGCTGATGAGCGTGGCCTTAACATCTGCAATTACTACATCGAGAATGAATCTGGTTCGCGGCTCGACCGACCGGAATTATTCAGACTGCTGAACGACTGCCGACAGAACGATATTCTCCTCATTGAAGATGTTGATCGGCTTTCACGCTTAACTGGTGAAGACTGGAACAGCCTGAAGAAGTTGATTCGCCAGAAGGATATTCGAGTGATGGCCATCAACGTACCGACAACCTGGATTGCTTCAGCGAGCCATGATTTTGATAGTCGCATGTTTGCTGCAATCAACGATATGTTGCTTGATATGCTGGCTGCTGTGGCTCGTCGTGATTATGAACAACGCCGGGAACGTCAAAGGCAGGGGATTAATAAAGCTCAAAAGGAGGGAAAATATAAGGGGCGTCAGGTCAATCAGGCTCGATACGATGCAATTAATCGGTTGCTCGATAGCGGTAGTTCTTGGAGCCAGGTTCAGAAAATTATGGCCTGTAGTCGAGGGACAATTAGTAGTGCTGTAAAATCGAGGGAAGATAAACGTGCTTTGAGTAAGTAGTTACAACACACAAGAAAATGTCTACCCGTCCTAGCTGGTTGGCTTGTGAGATGTTCCAGATCTATATAAATATCACCCGAAATTTCATCATCTGGATTTTCGAAGAGCCGTCCCTAACTCGTAAGGCCTCCTATTATATCGCCACTGAGCGTGGCGAGGTTATCGGGAAGTTATGTTCAACCTTGCTTGTTAACCGCCACTAATTCTAAAGCACCATAATGAGCTTGCCTATGGCAATTAGGACACAATGCTATAGCATTTTCCACGGAATCTTCCCCGCCTTTAGAAAGCCACTCAATGTGGTGAACTTCGAGAAATGGTGTACCATCTTCTTTCAAGAAAGGCGCATCACGCTTACAGCTTTGGCACTTACCCTTAGCCCTTAAAAGAACTTCGGCAACTACATACGGGCTTCGCTTATAAACTCGTGTTGTTACTTCGGTTAGCACTGGAGTTTTACTTTCCGTTGCTAAAATCTGTTTCCGTGTAGATGAGGGTAATTTAGCAGCAGCCTCTACTGCTTCTTCAAACTCCGACTTCACTTGACGGTAACACCATTTTCCTTGCTGATCCTGATATAACTCCCATATGCCATGAATAGAGGGTTGATAGATTTCAAAAATGTTTCCGCGCTTGAATAATCGATCATATTGATGATGGCGATGAGTCACATCATCTGTGCGTCTGGCTGTTTTGTTGAAACTCCAATAGCTCCGATTGCAATTAACCGTGTTAACTATTAGGTTAAGGCGGGTATCATCTTTATAGTGTGGGAATATTCCTCTAAGGTAATCATCCACTTGCTTAGCAGTTGCCGCCCCTCTGAACTGTTCCTCAACCACTCGCACAGTAGTGATTCTTATCGGTTGGTCGCCATACTTGTATGTTCGATTTGATTTTGAAAACATCAAGAGACCTCTGGCAATCTAAGATTTATCTCAGATTAACTTTCGAGTATAACTTGTGCAACCCTCTGATTTAGACAATTGCAGCCATAAAGCCCCGTTGGTGATACAGCAACAAGCGGAGCGTAGTGACGTCATCAGATTGTCAGAGGGATCACACCTTATCAGGATAACCGTGTACCTTTCGGAGCGTGACTGAAACGCTGATAGAACTTGCATGTGGTTTGCAAGAACCAATCACCATTAACCTGTTTACGCAGCCACAGGGCCGCACATCGGGATTAAATGCGGCTTTCAGACGGTGTACCTAAGCATCCTTGGAAGGCTTTGTGCACAAAGCTGCTATGCCCAAGGCTAACTAAAACCCAGTTACCAGAAAGTGCCTCTATCCAAAAAGCCAAAAAATATGCACAAGAGGCCGAGTTTTGGCAGCATGTTGGTAGCAAAATGCACTTTGTTATGGTTTCGGGTGACTCAATGAAAACGTTGGTTACGGTTTTTGCAGTAAAGTGAGTGAGCTAATGTAGTATTCGAAATTTCTGAATATTTCTTATGTGCCAAAAGCAGACCTTGCCAAAGCACGTTGTGCACGTTGCAAGACTTGACCCCAGACTTTCTTAGCGAAGTGTCCACTTTTGCTGGTACGGATCACTCGAAAGTGTTAGCAATAGAGTAGACGCGATATGAAGTTGTGTAGTGGTAAGTGGCACTGTCAACATTGGTGCTCATATCACGGATTCGCGAAACGCGATTATAGAAACTGTTGCCATATTAGACTTATGGTGTTTAATATCAGGAACTTAAAGAATTTATTGAAATGCTCGTTGGTGATTATCTCGCTAAAAAGTGCTAGATAAGAAGCAAAACTAAACCTGTTTTTCTCGAGATGTAGATGTGTTGAGTTTTCAACACGTAGGTAATCCCTTTATTTATTGTTTGAATAGAAATCATGGCTTTAGAACAAGTTATCTACAACCTTGAAGAGGTTAAAGGGCTCTCTGATGAAGAGCTTTACCAACGCCTTTATGATAGTTGGGGCTTGGAAAATCATAAAATTGATGTCTGGGGTGAACTGAGTATTAACGAGGCAGGGAACTGGGCTGGTATCCGTAACGCAAAAACTCTTAGTGGCAACCAAAGCATAGAATACCCTCTGGCTGATTCGCATGAATTGCAATCAGGTGTGTTTTTAACCCCATCAGTAGCAAAAATAGTGTTAGGCAATGACACTAAAGGGATGGTTGCTTGTGAACTGATGTTAGCATCCATCCCGCAAAGAGCTAAAAAAAACAACCCATTTCTATTAGCCGTCAATGATAAGACGGTTGAGCGTTTGACCTATCTGCCCGATGCATTACCTAATTTAGATCGGCAAGCCCTAATTCAAAATGAAGATGAAACACTGCTACGCAAAGTTATTTATGACGCAGAAGTTAAGCGCGTTAAACATAAAATCGCCTCAGAAACAGAAGCGTTAGAGGCAGCGTTGCAAGAAAAACAACAGGATATGACTGACAAGTTGGCGGAGTTGTCAGACGCATTCAAAAGTACACAGGATAAAATCACAGCATCAACGACAGAGCTTGAAAGCTCAATCAAGAGAAATGAAGAACTAAATAATGATAATCATCGGCTAAATCTGAAGATTCAGGAAAGCAAAGCTGAGTTAGACGTCATTATCGAAAAGAGCCGAAAAGTAGAGGAAAGTATGGCAAGAAAAGTCGAGAAACTAACAGATTTCATCAAAGAGAAAGCCATCTTCCTGAAGAGTTTTGAGTTTTTGGATGAGGAAGATTTCGACTTTTTTGTTGCAAGCCCCTTGTCTAATAAGGAGCGTGGTGAACATATCTCTTTTTCACAAGCCCTTTATTCAAACTACAGCGATGCAGTTTCTTACATTCAAGCGTACCTCAAAGAACGAGACATCCTGTACCCTCGCCATATTATCGAGAACTTCCTAACGCTTATTCGCACCAATGATCTCATCATTCTGGCGGGGGACTCAGGCTCAGGCAAAACAAACCTGGTTCAGTCGTTTGCCAAGGCTATTGGTGGGGTATCTAAGATCATTCCGGTTAAGCCTAACTGGACTAGTTCAGAAGATTTGCTGGGCTATTACAATCCCCTAGAGAAGAAATATTTGGCGACACCATTTCTTGAGGCATTGATCGAGGCTAAGCAAAACCCAGATATCCCATACTTCATCTGTTTAGACGAAATGAACCTTGCCCGAGTGGAATATTACTTTGCCGACTTTCTTTCTAAGCTAGAGGAGCGTAACGAGCAACCGACCATTCAACTTTACTCGGATGATGAAGCTGCACACGTTCTTGCCGAGCTAAAAGGGGTTGTTTCTGTCATTTCTAACGCGCAAGAAAAGTTCAGCAAAAATGGCATCGTGGACTTCGTTGCGCTCATGCAAGATGAAGAAATTAACGCTGAAATGAAGCGCGCGTTTGGCTTTAGCGATAAAGACTCACTGATTAAATACCACGGTGATATCAGACGTATGTTGGCAGGTGTTCTCGGCACGCCTTCGTCAATCACGATTCCAGCGAACGTAAGAATTATTGGTGCTATCAACATCGACGAAACAACCCATTACCTCTCACCAAAAATACTTGATCGTGCACACGTGATGAAGTTCAAGAGTCCTTTGCTGACCGACTGGGATGCTATTTTTGATGAGATTGACTCTTACGGGCTCGACGACGTTACTTTACCGCTAGTGTTTGATATTGAAGAGCTTGGTGAGCGTACCCCTTATCCGAAATTTGAACGTTTGAATGAATTCTGCGAGTTATTTACGACTTTAAACCGCGATGTTTTCGACCCGCTTGGCGTGGAATTTGGTATGCGAACTATTCGACAAGGGCTTAACTATGTAAGTTTATTTAGCGATGTAAACGATAATAAGTCTCTGGCCATCAACAACTTTATCGTTCATAAGGTGCTACCAAAATTCACATTTGATGGCGATAAGCAAGTGGGTGATTACAGTAAAGCTGAGCTTGTTAGCCGTGTATTCTTACCTCGCCTTGAGTCGCTGCTGGACAACCAAGTAGAAATAGCGGCGGAGTTTTCATGCACCAAATCGATAGAGCGTTTAGTTAAAACGGCTGAATCGAATGATGGCGTTGTGAACTACTGGGCGTAATCATGGAAACTCCATTCGTTATCAAGTTTATCGAGACCAAATGGCACGATAAGCAAACCTTAGTCAGTGTTAGCGAGTCGGAGTACTCGCTAAAGCTTGAGCAGACGGGGAACAATGCATTTTCCGCACACACCACCATCTACCCTAAGGTCGATGAGCTACGTTTTGCTCAACTTGCGATAAAAACTAAGCAGGGTGATCAGTCTCCGCCTTACATTGTCATGCCTAATGGTGATAGAAAGCAGTTAGAGTCGATAACCGATCCCGCATCTAATGCTGTGTGGTGGGTTGAGCCTGCTCATTGGGACGCAAAACAACGGGTGTGGCGCAGTGAAGCGAGGCGAACGGCTGGTCAGATCACGTTTGTTATTGGTAACTCGACACTAAAGCTTGATATTGATATCTCCGAACAGACCAAATCGGATCTTTCACGTTACCTGTCAGATTTTAAAGCGGACCTGTGGGAGCTGATCCTCGATGAGAATAGTCATATCACGGGCGACGCTAAAAATTCACAGGTTGCAGCCATCGACCAAGAAGCGCTGTCATTAGTCGCATCAATTCTTAGCAATGCACAAACCATCCTCAAAAAGCCCAAAGTTGAACTGAAAGAAATTCAAGCGTTAAAGCCAGCAAAAGAAGTACGTCCTGTTCCACGTACATTTATGGAGATTTGTACCAAAGGTTCGCGTAAGCATTTAACGAGCCGCGCATCTGAGCCGAGTTACAACGTGCCAGAAAACCAGTATGTGCTGTATGTGGTTTCGAGCACGCTGAGCATTGTAAAGCAATTGGTTAAGGTGGCTGAGAGCAAAAAGAGTCGTTTTTCTGGGGCTATTGAAAAGCTCAATGAGCGTTTAGACAGTTTAAAAGACTATCGTATTATCAACCGTGACCTAGTAGTTAAAGACTTAGAACGACTTAAAAAGCGCTTTGATACAGAAGTAATCAATGCCGAGTTGGCGAGTCAGTTAGGTGAAATTAATGCCAATAAATATTTTTCGCCAAATCATGCCGCTAAAGGTTACCTCAGATTAGAAAAAACCACAGGATCTGAGAATGAGTGGTGGGCGAAAATTAAGCCGTCCCAGCATGATGATTGGCAACAGTTTGAACTTGATGGATATACTATTTTTAGTTCTGGTGAGTATTACGCGAGCTTGTTTCAGCCATACAGCGACTATGACATGGTGGCGATTATGCCTCCTCCCTCTAGGAGAGGAACAGCTTCGATCTTGTACCCAGAGTACATATCCAAACTAACGATTCTGGCGGATTCACGATCCCTCTTAAGAGATAAAGAGAAGTTTTCCAAGTTGCGCGAGCAAGGCATTGCTCTAAATGAAAATGGTTGGAAAACGAAGCTGACACCGGAAGAGCTCTCTGAACAGGAGAAAGAACGAGAGACAATTCGAAAGCGCCTTAGTTACTTTGCTAGTGAGCATGAAAAAGTAGGAATAGTGCATCAGGTACTGGCGCCCAAAATAAAGCCTTTCCAGCAAGTAGAAAAAGAATGGCGTCAATGCAAAGTCAAAAGTAAAAGCACCTTTCCTAACTCTATGACTTTTGTGCAAAACCCTGCCTATCAAGCGGTTCACTCGGGTTTTAAAAAGTTAAAAGAGCAGATTGGCTTGGCCGATGAAGACATTTTACTTTCGCTGGAGAAAATCGAGGCGATTGGACTAGTCAACATGCCACTAATTTATGAACGTTGGTGTTTGCTGCAAATCATCAAAGTGCTGACTCAGGCATTCCGATATCTGCCAGAGGACAACTGGAAACGAAAATTGATTGCGAATATTCAAGGCAATGAAGAACAAATCAGCATTCAGTTTTTCAACCCTAATGTTTCAAGAAAAGTCACCTTGCAATACGAGCCGTTCTTAGCCAATGGTAAGCGCCCTGATTTTGTTTTGGATGTAGAAGCGATTACCAAAAGTGGTAACCAGATTTCAAAGCGGTTAGTCGTCGATGCAAAGTACTATTCTGCTGCCTATCTCAAGCTTAGAGGCGGGATCGGTGGGGTTATCCATGAACTTTACAACGGCAAAGATTATAGCGAATGCCAAGAAAACAGTGTGTTTGTTCTGCACCCCGTGTTAGATGCGGTTGAGAAAGTCGTATCTCCACAGGAATGGGCGAAAGACAGTTATTTGGGCGAACTATCCATGTTTGATTGGGAGCCAGCATACCATCAACGTCAAGCTACAAACTATGGTGCAGTATGTGCTAACCCAATGAAGTCGCAACGCTATCTTGATGAAATCCAACGTATGCTAGGGATGTTTCTACAGTACGGCATTGAAGACAATACATCTTTTCGAGGAGCATCGGATGATACTCATGCGGTGAATTTTTGTGTTTCTTGCGGGTCTGAAAAAGTAGTTGATGTAACGAAATCAATGAGTTCAAATAATCAAAAGCGTTGGTATCGGTGCAATGAGTGTACACACTTTACCGTGTATACCCACTGTGGTACATGCAATACACGATTAATTAAGAATGGCGAGTATTGGACCTATTTGTCTTTGATGCCTATGTCTTCAATTAACATAAAGTGTCCAAACTGCGAGTCTCCCGCATGACGGGTTCTATTTGGGGTCTGACGCTCAGTGGAACGAAAACTCACGTTAAGCAACGTTTTCTACCTCTGACGCCTCTTTTAATGGTCTCAGATGTCCTTTGGTCACCAGTTCTGCCAGCGTGAAGGAATAATGGCCGAGCATATTGATATGTCCGTGGCAAAGCGGGGAGAGGCGTGCGATATCTTCATCATTCAGTGTTTCACCTTGCGCCCGGAGATGATCCAGGGCTGCCTGCATATACATAGTGTTCCATAACACGACGGCGTTAGTGACCAGCCCCAGTGCGCCCAGTTGATCTTCCTGGGGTCAGTTTGGAGATCGGAAATTTTTGTACGTTAAGCGCATTATTTAACCAATCTTGGTTCGTAAGGGGTTGATTTTGCGTCAGTGGCTATCGCTTTTAAGTTGTCGCTCTTGCAGTATCGCATTTAGGTTATCCGATTAAGGTCAAACCTCTGAAAATGCCGTATAGCGCGGGAGTACACCCTATTGCTACAGGTAAGCCTGTTCAAAAAACAGGCTTACCGAATGGAAGGGACTTCCCCTGGATATGTGCCTGATTAGCTCTTGTGCAATCATGGGGTAAACATAGCCCTGGAGGGATTCGTTATGACTATCACTACTGTCGGTATCGATCTTGCTAAAAATGTGTTCGCTGTTCACTGCGTTGATCAAAATGGAAAAACTGTTCTGGTTAAACCTAAAGTATCGCGTGCTGCACTTCCTGAGTTAATTGCAAGCCTGCCTCCCTGTGTTATCGGGATGGAGGCGTGCTCAGGCGCCCATTACTGGGCAAGAGTGTTTCGGCAGTATGGCCATGAGCCCCGTTTGATGGCTGCAAAGTTCGTATCGCCATATCGCATGGCCGGTAAATCAGGAAAAAATGATGCAGCTGATGCCCAGGCTATTTGTGAGGCTGTCCGTCGCCCGCATATGCGGTTCGTGCCAGTGAAGGATGAGAGCCAGCAGGCGATGCAATGTCTACACCGTACCAGACAAGGTTTTATCGAAGAGAAAACAGCAACATATAACCGATTAAGAGGTTTGATATCTGAATTCGGCGTCATCGCTCCACAAAGTACAGATGCCCTGCGCCACATCGTTTCTGAACAGAAGAATTCTTTGCCGCTTCAGGTTCAGCAATGCGTTGATGATCTGCTGGAACACATTAATCGCATTGAAGATAACATCGCTGAATATGACCGGATCCTGTCCCGCATGGCAAAAACGGATCACCGCAGCCAACGACTGATGGAACTGAAAGGGATTGGTCCCACAACGGCCTGTGCGCTGGTCGCCAGTATCGGTAATGCCCATGATTTTAAGAATGGACGCCAACTGGCAGCCTGGCTGGGACTTACACCATCACAGTACAGCAGTGGCGGAAAATCAAAGCTTGGCAGAATAACGAAAGCGGGCGATTCATATCTGCGAACGCTTCTGGTTCAGGGGGCCCGTTCGGTTTTGATTGGTGCAGAGAAAAGGACTGACTCATTCAGCCGTTGGGTTTGTAAGTTGGTTGAGCGCAGGGGGTACTGGCGGGCTGTTGTAGCCATCGCCGCCAAAAACGCGAGGCTGTGCTGGGCATCGTTGCATTACGGTGATGATTTCAGGCTGTACTCAGCCAGCTAAAGCACAAAGCAGTATAACCATCTGACCTGCAACTCGTTGATGAA
>NZ_POVL01000084.1 GCF_002939185.1 Enterobacter sichuanensis
GTGGTGGGTGATGACGGGCTCGAACCGCCGACCCCCTCCGTGTAAAGGAGATGCTCTACCAACTGAGCTAATCACCCACTCTGTACTGCTGATAATGCGTTAAGTGGTGGGTCGTGCAGGATGACTCGGCTTCGCCTCGCCCTACGGGCCGTTGCTGACGCAACGTTATCCTTCACGTTTTACTACTACTTCCACCTGACTTAGTGGTGGGTCGTGCAGGATTCGAACCTGCGACCAATTGATTAAAAGTCAACTGCTCTACCAACTGAGCTAACGACCCACTTTTACGCTGTTTTCACGTTGTTTGATATCCCGTGGCAACGGCGGCATATATTACTGATTTAAGAATTCAGCGCAACAAAAATTTCGATGAAGATCACTTAACTGCTTAGTAATCATGCGGCACGACCAGAAATAACGCGATTTCTGGTCATGCGGTAATCATCCCATCGAATTCAGACGTTTTTGCGCCTGCTTAGCACCTTCGGTGCCCGGGAATTTTGCAACCACCTGCTGATAAACCGCTTTGGCCTTCGCAGTGTCGCCTTTGTCCTGCATGATAACGCCCACTTTGTACATCGCATCAGGCGCTTTTGGCGATTTCGGATAGTTTTTCACCACTGAGGCAAAATAAAACGCCGCATCGTCCTTTTTACCCTTGTTGTAATTCAACTGACCAAGCCAGTAATTCGCATTCGGCTGATAAGTGGAATCAGGGTATTTCTTAACGAAGTTCTGAAACGCAACAAGCGCGTCATCCTGACGAGATTGATCCTGCACCAGGGCAATGGCCGCGTTGTAATCGGTATTTGCATCACCGCTCTGTACAGGCGCGCCTGTTGAAGCAGATGCATCCGCTGCCGGCGCAGAGGTTACCGCCCCGCTCTGATCGCCCGCGGCTGGCTGTGCTTGCGCTGCACCACCGCTGCTCAGGCTATCTATTTGCAACAAGATTTGCTTCTGACGTTCCACAACCTGGTTAAGCTGATACTGGCTTTCCTGAATCTGTCCGCGGAGAGAGTCAATATCGTTTTGGTTATCAGAAAGTTGTTGCTGGAGTTGGGTTAAAAGCTGGCTGTGAGCGTTTGAAATACGCTCGAGTTGAGTGACCCGGTCTTCTACCGAGCCTGAGCCGACACTACTGATTGGTGCCTGAGCAAAAGCGGCCCAGGGGGCCGCTATTCCAACCAGTAACGACAGACTCAACAGTTGATGTCTGAAGTTACTGCTCATGCAATTCTCTTAGTAAACCAGTACGGCACGACGGTTTTTGGAGTAAGCCGCTTCGTCGTGACCCAGTACTGCAGGTTTTTCTTTACCGTAAGAAACGATGGAGATCTGGTCAGCAGAAACGCCTTTACCCTGCAGGTACATTTTAACAGCGTTAGCACGACGTTCACCCAGGGAGATGTTGTACTCTGGAGTACCACGTTCGTCCGCGTGACCTTCTACGGTGACTTTGTAAGATGGGTTGCTACGCAGGAAGTTAGCGTGAGCATCCAGCATCGCAGCGAAGTCAGAACGGATGTCGTATTTATCCAGATCGAAGTAAACGATGTTGTTCTGCTGCAGCTGCTGCATCTGAAGACGCGCTTGCTCTTCAGAAGACATGTTGCCATTGCCGTTCGCGTCCATACCGGTGCCGGCACCCATCATGCCTTCGCCGCTCTGGTCATTGCTGGCGTTCTTGTTAGAAGAACACGCTGCGATTGCCATTACAGGCAGAGCGATCATCAGCCCCTTCAGCACTTTGTTCAGTTGCATTTCTATGATTCCTTTAGTAATCAATTAATTATTATTTACAGATACGGCGACCAGGCAGGTGATTTTACCTGTCCATCAGTTGCCGGAATACGCGCTTTGAAACGCCCATCTGTAGAAACCAGATTCAGCACAGATCCCATCCCCTGAGAAGAGCTGTAGATTACCATAGTGCCGTTAGGTGCCAGACTTGGCGTTTCATCCAGGAACGTTGACGACAGAACTTGCACGCCACCCGCTACCAGATCTTGTTTGGCAATGTGTTGCTGCCCACCGTTGGAGCTTACCATTACCATAAATTTACCGTCGCTGCTCACGTCTGAGTTCTGGTTCTGAGAACCTTCCCAGGTAATACGCTGCGGAGCACCGCCGTTAATGTTTACTTTGTAGATTTGTGGACGGCCAGCCTGGTCAGAGGTAAACGCCAGGTTTTGACTGTCCGGGAACCATGAAGGTTCAGTGTTGTTGCTGCGACCGTCGGTGACCTGACGGATCTGGCCAGAGCCAATGTCCATTACGTACAGGTTCAGGCTACCGGTTTTAGACAGCGCAAAGGCCAGTTTAGACCCGTCCGGAGAGAACGACGGCGCACCGTTGTGGCGAGGGAACGACGCCACCTGACGAACAGCACCGTTAGCCAGCGTCTGGATAACCAGCGCAGAACGGCCGCTTTCGAAGGTGACATAGGCCAGTTTGGAGCCGTCCGGAGACCAGGCTGGTGACATCAGAGGCTGGGAAGAACGCTTCACCAGGAACTGGTTGTAACCATCGTAGTCAGATACGCGCAGCTCATACGGGAACTGACCACCGTTGGTCTGTACCACGTAAGCAATACGGGTACGGAACGCACCTTTAATGCCGGTCAGTTTTTCGAATACCGCATCGCTGGCTGCGTGTGCCGCATAGCGCAGGTACTGTTTAGTGACTTTATAAGAGTTCTGGGCCAGAACGGTACCTGGTGCACCGCCGGTATCCACCAGCTGCCAGGCCACGTTGTAAGAGCCGTCCGGGTTAGGGGTAACCTGACCCACAACCACGGCATCAATGCCCAGTGCAGACCACGCCGCAGGTTGAACTTCCTGCGCGCTCCCCGGCTGCTGAGGCAGACGAGAACGATCTAACGGGTTGAATTTACCGCTGTTACGCAGGTCAGCCGCCACGATGCCACCGGCATCTTCAGGTGCAGCGCCAGAACCGGCCCACTGGAACGGAACAACACCGATTGGGCGTGCCGAGTCCACCCCCTGGGTGATCTCGATACGTACTTCTGCGTGCAGTACAGCTGCCCACAGCATTAAAAAACTAAATGCTACACGTAATGCCTGCTTCATCATATCTCCCTTATCCGGGTAACCTTACCCACGATAATTTAGCAGAATGTTAACAAACCCAAATAGACAAAACTACTAAACCCTGGTTACGACAATAGACTGTTTTTCATACTTCCGTAAGGAGAGTCGATTACAGCTTAAAGTCCAGTTTGGCATCTTTTATCTTTTCATAAACAGCCTCACTAGGCGGTTTAGGAATGTTCGCCGATCTTGCTGCGGCCAATGCTGCCTGACAAAGCGCAGGATCGCCCCCTTCAGACGTCACATTTTTCAACCGGCCGTCTGGCGCAAGGTTGATATGCAGCACGCACTGTTTGCCCTGGTAAAGGCCTGCATCAAACAGACGACTCTGAATAGCCACCTGAATCTGCTTAGCGTAAGCGCTGATATCTGCCCCCGTAGCACCACCGTTGGCACCCGAAGTACCGCTGTCTTTAGACGGCTGACCACTCCCTTTCGCCCCGCCGCCTGTTTTCGGCGCATTCTTACCAGAACTGAGATCGCCCAGCAGATCGTCAACCCCTGCGGCAGCAGCGGCTTTTTCAGCGGCGGCAGCCTTTTTAGCAGCCGCTTTTTCAGCTGCTGCTTTCTTATCGGCAGCGGCCTTCTCAGCTGCAGCTTTTTTGTCGGCAGCAGCCTTCTCTGCGGCCGCTTTCTTCTCCGCAGCCGCTTTTTCAGCAGCGGCAGCTTTTTCTGCTGCTGCTTTCTCGGCTGCAGCCGCTTTCTTCGCGGCTTCGGCAGCAGCTTTCTTCTCTGCTTCCTGAGCGGCTTTTTTCGCGGCTTCTGCTTCTGCTTTCTTCTGGGCATCAGCAGCGGCTTTTTTCGCGGCTTCCGCTTCAGCTTTCTTCTGGGCATCAGCAGCGGCTTTCTTCGCGGCTTCCGCTTCGGCTTTCTTCTGGGCGTCGGCAGCAGCTTTCTTCGCCGCTTCGGCCGCTAATTTCGCCTGGGCATCAGCCTGTGCTTTTGCATCCGCTGCGGCTTTCGCTGCCGCCTCTTCCGCCTGCTTTTGCTGTTCCTGGGCTTTCTTCGCGGCCTCTTCAGCTTGCTTCTGCTGCTGTGCCTGCTCTTTCGCCGCTTCCTGGGCCTGCAAACGTTCTTTTTCAAGCTGCTTCAGACGCTCCTGCTCAGCGGCCTGCTTTTCACGCAGTTCTTCCGCTTGCTGTTGCGCCTGTTTTTCACGCTGCTCTTCAGCTCGTTTTGCACTCGCCTGCTGCTGTTGCTGACGGTTATAGTTCTGCACGACCGCACCGGGATCCACCATTACGGCATCAATGGAAGAACCGCCACCGCCGCCTGATGCATCAATATGCTCGTCGAACGAACTCCAGATCAGCCCTGCAAAGAGAATCACATGCAGCACTGCGGAGACGATTATCGCTCGCTTAAGCTTGTCGTTCTGTTCGGTTGCCTTTGACACTATCGGTTCCCAAAAACTACGCGGATGATCAAATAGGCTGAGTCATTAAGCCAACTGACTTAACACCCGCACTATGTAGCAAGTTCAGCGCTTTAATAATTTCATCGTAGGGTACGTCTTTCGCGCCACCGATTAAGAAGACCGTTTTCGGATTTGACTCCAGGCGACGCTGCGCTTCAGCAATGACCTGTTCAGGTGGAAGCTGATCCATACGATCTTTTTCAACCACGACGCTATATTGCCCTACGCCGGAAACCTCAATGATAACCGGAGGATCGTCATTGGTGCTTACCGCCTGTGATTCTGTCGCATCCGGCAGATCCACTTCCACGCTCTGGGTAATGATTGGCGCTGTCGCCATGAAGATCAGCAGCAGTACCAACAGAACGTCCAGCAGTGGAACGATATTGATTTCGGACTTGAGCTCGCGACGACCTCGTCCACGCGATCTGGCCATGGTTTACCCCTTGTTGCTCTCGGTGCTGGTAAACGCCTGACGGTGCAGAATCGCAGTGAACTCTTCCATAAAGTTGTCGTAGTTCAATTCCAGTTTGTTCACGCGCTGGTTCAGACGGTTGTAAGCCATAACCGCCGGGATTGCCGCAAACAGACCGATAGCGGTCGCAATCAGTGCTTCTGCAATACCCGGGGCAACCATCTGCAGGGTCGCCTGCTTCACCGCGCCCAGCGCGATAAAGGCGTGCATGATGCCCCACACCGTACCAAACAGGCCGATATACGGGCTGATGGAACCGACAGTACCGAGGAAAGGAATGTGGGTTTCAAGATTTTCCAGCTCACGGTTCATCGAGATACGCATGGCACGCGAGGCCCCTTCCACGACCGCTTCCGGCGCATGATTATTTGCGCGGTGCAGACGGGCGAACTCTTTGAAGCCGCTATAAAAAATTTGCTCGGAGCCGGTCAGGTTTTCACGGCGTCCCTGGCTTTCCTGATACAGACGAGAAAGCTCAATGCCCGACCAGAACTTATCTTCAAACGCTTCTGCTTCACGGCCAGCGGCATTGAGGATACGCGTTCTCTGGATGATGATGGCCCAGGATGCGATTGAAAAACCAATCAAAATCAACATGATAAGTTTAACCAGAAGGCTTGCCTTCAGGAACAAATCAAGGATATTCATGTCAGTCACTGCTTAAACTCCGCGACAATAGACTTAGGAAGCGCACGAGGCTTCATTATGGTTGGATCAACACAAACAATCAGTACTTCAGCTGAGTTCAGTACGGTGTTCTCTGCGTTGACTATCCGCTGCGTGAAAACCAGTGAGGTCCCGCGCATTGATGTAATTTCAGTTTGGACTTCGAGCATATCGTCGAGTCTGGCAGGCGCAAAATACTCAAGCGTCATCTTGCGTACCACGAAGGCAACTCGCTCAGCCAACAGCACCTGTTGACTAAAGTGATGATGGCGCAGCATCTCTGTGCGTGCCCGTTCATAAAAAGCAACGTAGCTGGCGTGGTAAACCACACCACCGGCATCGGTATCTTCGTAATAGACACGAACCGGCCATCGAAACAGCGTTGTATTCACTTTACATCCCAGTAATGCAACAAAAGTTAGAGCTTTTAAACTTCGCTACTATACGCGCGGGAAAGATGGTTTGGAATGGGAGAAAGTAAACGGAGAGTAAATTTTTATGGGCTCGGGTAAGCCCATAACGTTAACGGACATTTCTTATTCAGAAGAAGAAGAAAATCAAACCTGCGAGAAGCACCAGATCGGCAATGAGGGGGCAAAAAATCCCCTGCCAGTGAATGGCTTTCGGGCGAAAGCCCACGCCGTGGATCACACCTGCGCACACCGCCCACATAATGAGAAAGCCGTGCCAGATTTCCAGCTCGCTGGTTTTCGCTGCAAAGCGCGAAGGGTCCCAGAAGATACAACCTGCCAGCAGTAATGCCATCACTAAAGAAAGCGCCCGTAACGGGCGCTTATCCATTACCGCGTAAAGTGTCGCGATAATATTCATCAGTGTTTTTCTTCACCTGCTTTGGTCGCTTCAACGTGCTCAAGCGCCAGGGCAGTGATGACACCAAAAGCACAGGCAAGAAGCGTCCCTAAAATCCATGCGAAGTACCACATATTCAGCTCCTTACTTAGTACATAGAGTGGGTGTTGCTTTCGATATGCTCTTTAGTGATACGTCCGAACATTTTCCAGTAACACCAGATGGTGTAGGCCAGAACAATCGGAACGAACACGCAAGCAACATAGGTCATCAGGTTCAGCGTCATATGGCTGGAGGTTGCATCCCACATGGTCAGGCTAGCATTCAGCATGGTGCTGGATGGCATGACGAATGGGAACATGGCAATACCCGCAGTCAGGATGATGCACGCCAGCGTCAGTGAAGAGAACACGAACGCCAGGGCGCCTTTCTCCAGGCGAGACGTCAGCACGGTCAGCAGCGGCAGCAACACACCCAGTGCAGGGATAACCCACAGAACAGGCGTATTGTTGAAGTTCACCAGCCATGCACCTGCCTGACGCGCGACTTCTTTCGTCAGCGGGTTAGACGGCGCTGCGTGGTTGATAGCGGACGTCACCACGTAGCCATCAATGCCGTACACCACCCACACACCGGCCAGCGCGAAGCAGACCAGCGTAACCAGCGCGGCAACCTGAGCCGTCGCGCGAGAACGCAGGTGCAGTTCACCCACGGTACGCATCTGCAGGTAGGTTGCGCCCTGAGTGATGATCATCGCCACGCTCACGATACCTGCCAGCAGACCAAACGGATTCAGCAGCTGGAAGAAGTTACCGGTGTAGTAAAGACGCATGTACTCGTCCATGTGGAACGGTACGCCCTGCAGCAGATTACCAAAGGCCACGCCAATCACCAGCGGTGGAACGAAGCTACCGATAAAGATGCCCCAGTCCCACAGGTTACGCCAGCGGGTATCTTCAATCTTGGAACGGTAGTCGAAACCGACCGGACGGAAGAATAAAGAGGCCAGCACCAGAATCATCGCCACATAGAAACCGGAGAACGCAGCCGCGTAGACCATCGGCCAGGCAGCGAACAGCGCGCCGCCAGCGGTGATCAGCCACACCTGGTTACCGTCCCAGTGCGGGGCGATGGAGTTGATCATGATTCGACGCTCGGTGTCATTACGACCGAGGAAACGGGTGAGCATCCCCACCCCCATGTCGAAACCATCCGTGACGGCAAAACCGATCAGCAGAACGCCGACCAACAGCCACCAGATAAAACGTAATACTTCATAATCGATCATTTGATGACTCCTGTCTTAGCGTGCCGGCTGAGTAGTCGCAGTGGACTGCTCGTAGTGATAGCGACCGGTTTTCAGGCTGCTCGGGCCAAGGCGCGCGAACTTGAACATCAGGAACAGTTCAGCCACCAGGAACAGGGTGTACAGACCACAAATCAGCAGCATGGAGAAGATCAGGTCGCCCGCTGTCAGGGAGGAGTTCGCCACTGCCGTTGGCAGCACCTCACCAATCGCCCATGGCTGACGGCCATACTCCGCAACAAACCAGCCAGATTCAATCGCGATCCACGGCAGTGGAATACCGTACAGCGCGGTACGCAGCAGCCATTTTTTCTCGCCGATGCGGTTACGAATCACGGACCAGAAGGACGCAGCAATGATCAGCAGCATGATGACGCCGCAGCCCACCATGATACGGAACGCAAAGTACAGCGGTGCAACACGCGGAATGGAGTCTTTGGTTGCCATCTGGATCTGCGCTTCCGTCGCATCGGAAACGTTCGGGGTATAACGTTTCAGGAGCAGACCGTAACCGAGATCTTTCTTCACGGTATTGAACTGGTCACGAACAGCCTGGTCTGTCGAGCCGGCACGCAGCTGTTCCAGCAGCGAGTAGGCTTTCATACCGTTACGGATACGCTCTTCATGCTGAACCATCAGCTCTTTCAGACCCGTCACCTGCTTATCAACAGAACGGGTTGCGATGATACCCAGCGCGTAAGGGATCTGAATCGCGAAGCGGTTTTCCTGCGCATCCTGATCGGGGATACCGAACAGCGTAAAGGCAGCAGGTGCCGGTTGCGTTTCCCATTCGGCTTCAATTGCGGCCAGTTTGGTTTTCTGCACGTCACCCATTTCGTAACCGGATTCATCACCCAGAACGATAACAGAGAGGATGGCAGCCATACCGAAGCTTGCAGCGATAGCAAAGGAGCGCTTAGCAAAGGCGAAGTCACGACCACGCAGCATGTAATAAGAGCTGATGCCCAGCACAAACATCGCGCCGCACACATAGCCGGAAGCCACGGTGTGGACGAATTTAACCTGTGCTACCGGGTTCAGGACCAGCTCGGCAAAGCTGACCATCTCCATACGCATGGTTTCGAAGTTGAAATCAGACGCGATAGGGTTCTGCATCCAGCCGTTCGCGACCAGGATCCACAGCGCGGACAGGTTCGAACCTAATGCCACCAGCCAGGTTACCGCCATATGCTGGACTTTACCCAGACGGTCCCAACCGAAGAAGAACAGACCTACAAAGGTGGATTCGAGGAAGAAGGCCATCAGACCTTCAATGGCCAGCGGCGCACCGAAGATATCCCCTACATAGTGAGAATAGTAAGACCAGTTAGTCCCGAACTGGAACTCCATGGTCAGACCGGTTGCCACGCCCAGCGCAAAGTTGATACCAAACAACTTGCCCCAGAACTTGGTCATATCTTTATAAATCTGTTTGCCGGAGAGAACGTATACCGTTTCCATGATGGCCAGCAGGAACGCCATACCAAGCGTCAGTGGCACAAACAGGAAGTGGTACATCGCGGTCAAGGCAAACTGTAAGCGCGACAGTTCGACTATATCTAACATCATGACTCCTTGCTCATCGCATGAAGACTCCGAGAGTGAACCCCGTCAGAACGAGACCCACACGCATGCCCCAATACAAATTATTCGCATCCTTGTCGTCGTTATTACCCTGAGGGAGGATAAAAACGATGACGTGAGGTTACGAATACGTTAATAAAAAACTCAAATTGATCCCGTAAATATAATACGCTGCAAAACCCTTACAATAAACAGGTTTTTATTGAATCATATTTACGTTTTTCGACGGCGATCAATTTATAGCAAAATTACCACTTTTCGGCCATTTTGATCGGGAACAATTTAGCGCTTTTCGGCGCCTTTTTCCAAGGATTAAACATTGATTTAAATCAAAAACAATTCTATGTGTTAATTGTGTTTTGATGTGGTGAACATGGTAAAAACCATGTTAAAGATATGTATATGAAATACAATTAAGGTTATCGAATCAACGGATGAATATAAACAGAAGTGATTTTTATTAACTTAGTAATGCTTAATGACTGATTTATTCAGGACATAAATTTTAGTACGTTTTTTGTTTTTTTCCATCTGCTTTCTTAAGGCAAATAAATAACAATTATTTTACTTTTACATCCTCTCTAA
>NZ_POVL01000085.1 GCF_002939185.1 Enterobacter sichuanensis
TAATATACAGTTTACAGCCTGGTTTCATGCGGATGAAAACAACAAATTTTGTGAACTCATTGATCTGGAAAGCGGCTCGCAAATACCAGGGAAAAGCCTGGCTGGTGCTTTAATCCGGATTACAGAAAGCGTATGTTGCCTTAAAAATGGACAATAATGATATACTAAGGTGATATATGAGTTTGCTGGCGGAGCTTAACATGGGCAGGATCCTGATCGATTTGTCGGATGACGTTATTCAGCGTCTCGATAACCTCAAACAGCTACGTAACCAACCTCGTGCCGAATTACTGCGTGAAGCAATTGAGCAGTATCTCGACCAGCAGAGTTCTTCGATTATTCGCGATGCGCTTGGCTTGTGGGGAAACCAGCAGGAAGATGGGCTTGAGTATGAACGTAAGTTGCGTGAGGAGTGGTAGGTATGGAACACATGGCGGTGTTTGATACCAATATCCTGATCGACCTTTTCAATAATCGTGTCGAGGCAGCAAATACAATCGAAAGCGCTGCATCGCACCGAGCGATCAGTCTCATCACCTGGATGGAAGTCATGGTGGGGGCACGCAAGTATGGCCATGAAGCGAAAACAGCGGCGTTAATGGGCGCTTTTGAGATTATTGAGGTAAACCGAGATATCGCAGAAAGAAGCGTAATGCTCCGCGAGCGGCATGGCATGAAGCTTCCGGATGCCATTATTTTAGCGACGGCTCAAAGCAGAAATTGCCCGTTAATCACCCGGAATACCAAAGACTTTCAGGGGATCGCCGGAGTAGTTTTACCTTATCAACTGTAGGCCGGGCAAGCACACGCCGCCCGGCACTGTCACAGGGAATTACTCCCCTTCACCCGGGAACAGGAACGGGTTGATAGAGCTGCGGGCAAAGCCCTCCTGCTCCATTTTCGCATCCAGAATTAGCGAGGCGAGATCGTCAGCGACCGCTTCAACTTTCGGGTCTTTTTCCTGATACAGAATCTTCAGGTAGGTCCCGCAGTCACCGCAGCTTTCGGCTTTCACCGCCGCGTCTTCGTTTTCCAGCGACCAGTAGTTCAGATCGCGGGTCTGCTCGCAGTTGCTGCATTTCACACGCACCACATGCCACTCGGTTTCACACAGGTTGCAGTGCAGGTAACGTAGCCCCTGGGTGGTGCCAATTTGTACCATGCTTGAGACCGGCATGGAGCCACACACCGGGCAGAACTGACGCGCTTCACCGTATTCGGCGCGAGCTTTGCCGGGGATCAGGCTTGCCATTTGCGCCCAATAAAGCGACAGCGCAGCCCAGATGAACGGCGCTTTATCGCTGCTGACCTGTGAGAAGTCAGAGGCAAACAGCGCGCTCGCCATCTCTTCCAGCTCCTGCTCGGACGCTTTCTCCAGATTCTCGATGACCGCCAGCGCGGTACCGCTCATCTCAGGCTTCAGCTCGGCAATCAGCGAATGCAGCAGCTTATGCCAGTGCTTGTCGCGCGGCAGGACGTGGATATCGAGCGGCGGCTTGCCCTGCGCGTTGGCTTCTTTGATGCGCGCGGTCAGATCCATTTGCAGCGGATGGTCGTACAGCACCACTTCCTGCGCATGGGCAACCAGCGCGGCAAAACGCAGAAAATCGCCCAGCGGGTTGTTCTCTGCCAGCTCGCGCAGACGTTCTGCGCGGCGGTTGTAGAGGTTCTTGAGTCTGGGGAATAACAACGGCGGAATATATTCCGCCGTGCGTTTCTCGCTCGACCCCAGCTCATCTTGCGGGATTATGCGAATACTCATTCAGATGACTTTTCCTGTTTCTGGCGAACTTCTCGGTACCAGCGCGGGTGATGTTTCTTCGCCCACGTGCTGGTTACCCAGCCTTCCACCATCGCGGTAATGGTGCCTTTTACCCAAAGGGCGGCGTAGATATGCACCATGATAACCACAATTAACGCCACTGCGGCAAATGAATGCAGCATCAGCGCGAATCGGATCACCGGGATTGAGAAAGCAGGCGCAAAGTACGGACGCCAGATGATCACGCCGCTGACCAGCAACAGGACCAGGAAGATAATCGCCGCCCAGAATACGCATTTCTGGCCGAAGTTATAACGCCCGGTGTCACCTACTTCCTCGTTGACGACGATCTTACGAATATTCTTCGCCCAAAAGATATCATCCCGATTGATTAGGTTATGGTGCCAGTAGCGGAAAAACATGATGATAAACGAGGCAAACATCACCACACCCACGAACGGGTGAAGGATGCGCGCCAGCTGTGGCGTTCCCAGTACCTGCATCAGCCAGTTGAAGGAGGGGAAGAAGAACCCCAGCCCGCTTATCGCCGCCAGCATGAAGCAGAAGGCGGTGATCCAGTGGTTGATGCGTTCCGGCGCGGTGTAGCGCACGATGGTGTCACGTTTTTTCATTTGCGCACCTCGTCTTTCTCTTCATGCAGGTTGTCGTCTTCCTCTTCCGCGCGGTTCGGCCCGACGCCGACGTAGTGGAAGATGCTCGCTGCGAAGGTGGCAGCAAAACCAACCGCTGCCAGCGGTTTCCAGATGCCTTTCCAGAATTTCACGGTGGCGCTGATCTCCGGGTTCTCCGGCAGGCCGTGATACAGATTCGGCTTGTCGGCGTGATGCAGAACGTACATCACGTGTGTACCGCCAACCCCGGCCGGATCGTACAGGCCTGCGTTGTCGTAACCACGGGTTTTCAGCTCGCCCACGCGCTCTGCCGCCAGCGTTTTCATATCCTCTTTTGAACCAAAATGGATAGCGCCGGTTGGGCAGGTCTTCACGCAGGCAGGCTCCTGGCCGACGTTAACGCGGTCGACGCACAGCGTACATTTGTAGACGCGGTTGTCTTCCGGGTTCAGTCGCGGCACGTTGAACGGACAGCCCGCGATGCAGTAGCCGCAGCCAATGCACTGCTCAGACTGGAAGTCGACGATACCGTTCGCATACTGAATGATAGCCCCTTCTGACGGGCACGCCTTCAGGCAGCCAGGATCCGCGCAGTGCATACAGCCATCTTTGCGGATAAGCCATTCCAGTTTGTCGTTCTGCTCCACTTCAGAGAAACGCATCACCGTCCAGGACTTGGCGGTCAGATCCGCCGGGTTGTCGTACACCCCGACGTTATGACCCACTTCGTCACGGATGTCGTTCCACTCCGAGCACGCCACCTGACAGGCTTTACAGCCAATACAGGTGGTCACGTCGATGAGCTTAGCCACTTCCTGCTGGTGGTCCCGCGCCTGAGGCGCGGGCGTGAAACTGTTAGTCGCGGAACGACGGATAATGTCCTGAGATTGATAAGCCATAAGTCGTCTCCGTTACACCTTTTCCACGTTCACGAGGAAGGCCTTAAACTCCGGCGTCTGCGTGTTCGCATCGCCGACGAACGGCGTCAGGGTGTTCGCAATGAACCCTTTCTTCGCCACGCCCTCATAACCCCAGTGAATCGGAATACCGATGGTATCCACCTGCTGGCCGTGAACGTTCAGCGTGCGAATACGCTTGGTCACTACGGCCTTGGCTTTGATGTAGCCACGGTTAGAAGAGACCTTAACGGTATCGCCATGGGCAATGCCGAGCTTGTTCGCCAACTTCTCGCCGATCTCCACAAACTGTTCCGGCTGCGCGATGGCGTTAAGCAGCGCGTGCTTGGTCCAGTAGTGGAAGTGTTCGGTCAGACGATAAGTGGTGCCCACATACGGGAACTTGTCTTTTTTCCCCAGCGCGTCGAAATCGCCCTTGAAGATACGGGCTGCCGGGTTAGAGACCACGTTCGGGTGCAGCGGGTTGGTGCCCAGCGGCGTCTCAAACGGCTCGTAGTGTTCCGGGAACGGCCCTTCCGCCATCTTATCGATAGCAAACAGACGTCCCATCCCTTCAGGCTGCATAATAAACGGCCCGACATCGCTACCCGGCGGTGCAGTGCTGTAGTCCGGAATATCCACGCCGCCCCATTTCGCGCCGTCCCACTTCAGCAGCTGACGCTTTGGATCCCACGGGTTGCCCTGCGGGTCAGCGGATGCGCGGTTATAGAGGATACGGCGGTTGAGCGGCCATGCCCATGCCCAGCCCAGCGTATTGCCCAGGCCTGACGGGTCGGCGTTATCGCGGTTGGCCATCTGGTTGCCTTTCGGCGTCCAGCTACCGGCAAAGATCCAGCAGCCGCTGGAGGTAGTACCGTCATCACGCAGGTGCGCGAAGGTACTGAGCTGATCGCCTTTCTTCGCCAGCACGGTGCCGGTGGCCGGGTCGATAACGTCCGCCAGCGCCTTACCGTTGCTCTCCATCGCCACTTCTTCCGGCGCTGGATTTTCTGGCGTTGAGTAGTTCCAGGTCATGTTCAGGACCGGTTCCGGGTTCGCGCCACCTTCTGCCGCGTACATCTTACGCAGGCGTAAGAAGATACCGGCCAGGATTTCGCCGTCGTTCATGGCGATACCCGGGGCGTCCGCGCCTTTCCAGTGCCACTGCAGCCAGCGTCCGGAGTTGACGATAGAGCCGTTCTCTTCCGCGAAGCAGGTCGATGGCAGGCGGAACACTTCGGTCTGAATCTTCGATGGGTCGACATCGTTCGATTCACCGTGGTTCTGCCAGAACGTTGAGGTCTCGGTATTGAGCGGGTCAATCGTCACCAGGAACTTCAGTTTCGACAGCGACTCAACAACCTTGTTCTTGTTCGGGAACGACGCAACCGGGTTAAAGCCCTGGCACAGATAGCCGTTCACTTTGCCCTGGTGCATCATCTCGAAATACTGCAGAACGTCGTAACCTTTGTCCCACTTCGGCAGCCAGTCAAAGCCCCAGCTGTTTTCCGCCGTCGCTTTGTCGCCGAAGAAGGCTTTCATCATCGAGACGAAGAACTTCGGATAGTTGCCCCAGTAGTTCACCTGGCCTTCGAGCAGCGGTTTAGGCGTGCTGGCGGTCAGGTAGGTTTGCAGGTCGGTCTGCTTCTCGCTTGGCAGGTTCATATAGCCCGGCAGGCTTTGAGACAGCAGGCCGAGGTCGGTCAAACCCTGAATGTTAGAGTGACCGCGCAGGGCGTTCACGCCGCCGCCTGCCATCCCCATGTTACCGAGCAGTAGCTGAACCATCGCCATGGTACGGATGTTCTGCGCGCCGATGGAGTGTTGCGTCCAGCCGAGGGCGTAGAGGAATGACGCGGTTTTATCTTTCGCGCTGGTTTCGGCGATAAGCTCGCACACCTTCAGGAAGTCCGACTTCGGTGTACCACAGATGTTCTCGACAACCTCCGGCGTGTAGCGGGAGACGTGCTCTTTCAGCAGGTTCCACACGCAGCGCGGGTGTTGCAGGGTAGTATCGCGCTTCGCAAAGCCTTTCTCGTCCAGCTCGTAGTTCCAGCTGGTTTTGTCATATTTGCGTTTTTCGGCGTCATAACCGCTGAACAGACCATCTTCGAAGTGGTAATCCTCACGCACGATCAGGCTGGCGTTGGTATAGGCTTCGGTGTATTCGCGGTTATATTTTTCGTTGGTCATCAGGTACAGCAAGACGCCTGACAGGAAAGTGATGTCAGTACCTGAACGAATAGGGGTGTAGAAATCCGCCACCGACGCAGTACGCGTAAAGCGGGGATCGATCACAATCAGTTTCGCACCGTTGTGGATTTTGGCTTCCATCGCCCAGCGGAACCCGACAGGGTGCGCTTCAGCGGCGTTACCGCCCATCACCACAATGAGGTTGGCGTTCTTGATGTCGACCCAGTGGTTGGTCATCGCACCGCGACCAAATGTTGGAGCAAGACTTGCTACCGTTGGTCCGTGTCAGACACGCGCCTGGTTGTCGACCGCGAGCATACCGAGTGCGCGCGTGAATTTCTGGGTTAAATAACCGGTTTCGTTGCTGGAAGCAGAGGCGCACAGCATCCCGGTGGAGAGCCAGCGGTTGACCGTAACGCCGTCGGCATTCTTCTCAATAAAGTTGGCATCGCGGTCTTCTTTAATCAGTTTAGCGATGCGGTCGAACGCCTCTTCCCAGCTGATTTGCTGCCATTTGTCGGAGCCAGGCGCGCGATATTCAGGGAATTTCAGGCGGCTTTCGGAGTGGATAAAGTCCACCAGACCCGCCCCTTTCGGGCACAATGCGCCGCGGTTGACCGGATGATCCGGGTCGCCTTCGATATGGAAAATAGACGCTTTGGCGTTTTTAGCACCGTCGCCGAGGCTATACATCAACAGCCCGCAACCGACAGAGCAGTACGTACAGGTATTACGGGTTTCGCGGGTGCGTAGCAGTTTATACTGCCGCGTTTCCGCCAGCGCTACGCCGGGCGCAAAGCCCAGTGCCGCTGCCGTGGTGCCTGCCATACCGCCAGCGCAGATCTTAAAGAACTGCCTTCTGCTGACCTGCATGGGTCACTCCTTGTTTCGACATTGCTTACATATAGTGTTTTGACTTCGCGGTTGAAGAAGGACCGCAAAGGAAAAAATTTGCGTTAATCCCTCAATTCCACGAGGGATATCATCAGAATACCACAATGTTGGTACCGCTGTTCTAATGGCGTTAATACAAAGTGAACGTATTATCACCATGCTGATTATAAAGTGTGATATTGATCACGTTAATAGCGCTGCATGTTAAAGCGGTGTAGCGGGCGTCAGGTTGCACCCCTTCTGAATGAGTAGGAGAATGGTTGTCGAATAGTTGATCCATACTATGCGTAAAGCCTGTGGTTTGTGCTGCAATAGCAGGCTTACCGTCGTGGTTGTTCAGGAATAGCGCTGTGTCTAAACAAAATCGTGCCCCCCATTCGTCCCCCCTGCCTGCCGGCATTGTGGAATTGTCGGTATACAGGCCGCCCCACATTGCCCACGCCACGCCTGATTATCTGGCGAAAGAGGTGCCTGTTGCACTCGTTTACAACGGCATCTCGCATGTGGTGATGATGGCTTCGCCAAAAGATCTCGAACTGTTCGCGACAGGATTCTCCCTTTCGGAAGGCATCATTGAGCACCCGCAGGAGATCTACGGCATGGACGTGGTGCAGGCATGCAACGGCCTTGAGGTGCAAATCGAACTCTCCAGCCGCCGCTTTATGGGGTTAAAAGAGCGCCGTCGCGCACTAGCCGGGCGCACCGGTTGCGGCGTGTGTGGTGTCGAGCAGCTCAACGATATTGGCAAGCCTGTTGTACCTCTGCCTTTCACGCAGAACTTTAATCTGGCACACCTCGACCATGCGCTTGAGCATCTCAACGATGTTCAGTCCATCGGCCAGCTGAGCGGCTGCACGCACGCAGCAGCGTGGGTATTGCCGTCGGGCGATATTGCCGGGGGACATGAGGACGTTGGCCGCCACGTGGCGCTGGATAAGCTGCTGGGTCGTCGTGCGCGGGAAAGTGAGGTCTGGCAGCAGGGCGCGGCACTTGTTTCCAGCCGCGCCAGCTATGAGATGGTGCAAAAATCGGCGATGTGCGGGGTGGAGATCCTGTTTGCCGTATCGGCGGCAACCACGCTGGCGGTAGAGGTGGCGGAGCGCTGCAACCTGACGCTGGTGGGCTTCTGCAAGCCGGGAAGGGCAACCATTTATACCCATCCACAGCGATTAATAGTTGATCAGTAATTTTGAATGATAATAGCAAATCCTTCCGCTTTTAGTTGTTCGTGATGAGGTCTAGTATTTATCACATCAAGGCACGGTGCCTTATCTAAACAACTTAATGAAAGGGTTTAAATCATGAAAAGCATCAAAACTTTTGTCGCTGTAATCGCTCTGGCTGCTTCTTTCGGTTCTTTCGCTGCGCAGATCGTGACTGCAAGCGCCTCTACCATTGACGGCGCAGAAGCGAAAATCGCAGCTCAGGCTCAGGAAGCGGGTGCATCATCTTACAAAATTACTCAGGCGTTCTCGGGTAACCGCGTTCACATGACCGCCGAACTGAACAAATAAGTGATATTGCCGCTGTCCCTGCTCTTCGGAGCCGGGACAGGTTTACACCCACGACTCCTTCCTCGATTCTCCCGCACATCTTCCAGGCATTTTCTTATTAACGAAACAATAACTGTAAAAATCTCCCTTCTTTGGTTACTTTTGTTTGAAATTAATCATAATAATACACAGTTTTAATATAGGGTCAGACCAGATCCCTGCATATATTTATCAATTATATATTCAATAAAAATATGTGTAATGTTCAACTCTTAGGATTTCCTCAGGCGCAAATCCTAAAATCATTTTGAATTATTGTTCGCGTTAATTTGTGGTGCTATTTTCCAGACGCAAATTTTGTAGTGCTGATATCCAGACCAGATATTCATTATTTGGTTTGCTTTCTATTTCACTCACATAAGGAAATAAAATGAACGCGATGTTTAAAAAAGGGGTGCTGGCCTCCGTGCTGGCTGTCGCGGCGTCTTCGGCAATAGCGGGAACCAGCCTTGATCTGCAGGTAAGCGGTAAAGTTGTCCCATCCTCCTGTACGCCTTCTGTTGTAGGCGGCAGCGGTAATGCTGATTTTGGTACGGTTAAAGCAACTGAGTTAAACTACAACACGGTAACATCTCTCCCGGGTACGAAAGTTGTCTCTATTTCCATTACCTGCGAAACCCCTACGCGTTTTGGTGTGACGTTTAACGATGCGCACGCTGACTCCGCGCCAACCGAATACTTGTCTACCGCGTTTAGCGATCTGGAATTTTTATTAAGCCCTGCAAGTACAGCAGGGTTGGGCATGTTTAACGGTAAGAAGATTGGCGCTTATGCCATGGGTATTCAGAGGGATAAGGGTACCGCGACAGACGATACGGGTGCGTCGCTGCATCCAGTATATTCGAAGGATGCTACCGCGACTACGGATTGGCACGCAAAAAACGGGCTTCATTATCTGCAAGTTGTTACGGATAAAAGTGAGACATACGGTTTCGCCAACGATACCGTTAATGATCGACCTGCCGTGCTGAAACAAGTTAATTTCAACATCGGCATCGTGGCGCAGATTAACCCAGCGAGTGAGTTGGATATTAGCGACGAATTAACGCTGGACGGTTTAACCAACATCGAGCTGGTTTATCTGTAATAGCCTCAAAGTAAACACTCCACATCTGTGGAGTGTTATTTAAATATTAATGGACTAATATTATGTTGTTTTTGAAAAGAACGCTGATTTGTACCTGCCTGTTAACCTCGTTTAATGCCCTGGCTGCTGGAATGGTGCCAGAAACTCCATTGCTGATCGTTAAAGAAGACGAGCAGGGTGCCAGTATGGACGTCAAAAACACGGATGCCGATGCCCAATTGCTGTATACCAAACTGGTTGACCTACCCGATGACCCAAAGCCTGGCCTGATTGTGACACAGCCGGTTGTACGTGTCGACGCGGGCAAAACCCAGCGCGTGCGCTTTGTACTGAAAAGCAGCGCAGAGCCGCTGAAGGTGGAACACATCAAGCGCGTCATTTTTACCGCTATCCCGCAGCGTGAAAAAAATAAAGTAAAAGTCGCATTCAGCCAGAATTTGCCCGTTATTATTCGCCCGGCCGGACTGGCAGTCAATCTCGAACCCTGGAAAGACTTAAAATGGCAAATGAATAACGGCAACGTCACTGTCGAGAATAAAACCCCTTACATTGTTCGTATGGAGCAAAAAGCAAAATTATTGCCATCAGGTAAGACCGTTCAATTCGCTAAGGCGTATATTTTGCCGGGTGAAAAAATGTCGGCGAGTGCGAAAGAGAAAATAACTTCGGCAGAAAAACAGATTGAAATATATCCTGTCTCCCGTTATGGCTATCAAGTGCAAAGTTATCTGACAGATCTACAAGAATAACCACTCACTTAATAGCGCATGGAGTAGTCATGTTAAG
>NZ_POVL01000086.1 GCF_002939185.1 Enterobacter sichuanensis
TCGCCATCAATGTTGTTAGTTTCAGATGAAAATATTGAGTTCAGTCGCTTCCCGGAATTCTACAATGAGCGAAGAAACGCCCTGAAGCAAAGACTACTGAGTCGGGTGTTTCTTACAACAAAAATAGATTCATCACCATCCACAATGGATACGGATGAAGAAATTCTCACTGACTGATCTTAAGCCCCGAAAGTGTTGGGGCCTCAGTATTTATTGTCAGCACAACGTTTCTACTGGCCTGACTGAAAGAGCGTTGGTTACATAACCGGGCAAACGAACACTCAGTACAACGCATGACATGCAAAGCCTGCCAACGGAATGAAATTGCGATAAAATCGGGCCAATAGCAGTACTTAAGAATCATACAACAGGATACAAAATGACAAGCCTTCAGCAGCGTGCAGAGCTACACCGTCAAATCTGGGCCATTGCCAATGATGTCAGAGGCTCCGTAGATGGATGGGATTTTAAACAGTATGTACTCGGTGCACTTTTCTACCGTTTTATCAGCGAAAATTTTTCCAGCTATATTGAAGCCGGTGATGACAGTATCTGTTATGCGAAACTGGATGACAGCGTAATTACTGATGACATTAAAGACGATGCCATCAAAACCAAAGGCTACTTCATCTACCCAAGCCAGCTTTTCTGCAACGTAGCTGCGAAAGCAAATACCAATGACAGACTGAATGCAGATTTAAACAGCATCTTCGTTGCTATCGAAAGTTCTGCTTACGGTTACCCTTCAGAAGCTGACATCAAAGGTTTGTTTGCTGATTTCGATACCACCAGTAACCGCCTGGGTAACACCGTTAAAGATAAAAATGCCCGCCTGGCTGCGGTTCTGAAAGGGGTTGAAGGGCTAAAACTTGGTGACTTCCACGAACATCAGATTGACCTGTTCGGCGATGCCTATGAGTTCCTGATTTCTAACTATGCGGCGAATGCTGGTAAGTCAGGCGGCGAGTTCTTTACACCGCAGCACGTCTCTAAGCTGATTGCACAACTGGCTATGCACGGGCAGACCCACGTTAACAAAATCTACGACCCGGCAGCAGGTTCCGGTTCTCTGTTATTGCAGGCTAAAAAGCAGTTTGATAACCATATCATTGAAGAAGGCTTTTTCGGACAAGAAATCAACCATACGACCTATAACCTGGCACGTATGAACATGTTTTTGCACAACATCAACTACGACAAATTTGATATCAGACTGGGGAATACCCTGACTGAGCCTCACTTTGGCGATGAAAAACCGTTCGATGCGATTGTCTCTAACCCTCCGTACTCGGTTAAGTGGATTGGCAGTGACGACCCGACCCTGATTAACGATGAGCGCTTTGCTCCAGCTGGTGTACTGGCCCCGAAATCAAAAGCGGACTTTGCATTTGTCCTACATGCGCTGAACTACCTGTCTGCTAAAGGGCGTGCAGCAATAGTTTGCTTCCCCGGTATTTTTTACCGTGGCGGCGCGGAGCAGAAAATCCGTCAGTATCTGGTTGATAATAACTATGTCGAAACCGTGATTTCACTGGCACCGAATCTGTTCTTTGGCACCACTATTGCCGTCAATATTCTGGTGCTGTCTAAACATAAAACGGATACCAAAGTTCAGTTTATTGATGCCAGCGAACTATTCAAAAAAGAGACCAACAACAATATCCTGACCGATGCCCATATCGAACAGATTATGCAGGTATTTGCCAGCAAGGAAGATGTTGCTCATCTGGCGAAATCTGTCGCGTTTGAGACCGTTGTCGCTAATGACTATAACCTGTCGGTGAGCTGCTATGTAGAAGCGAAAGATAACCGCGAAATTATCAATATTGCTGAGCTAAATGCAGAGCTTAAAACTACGGTCAGCAAAATCGACCAGTTGCGTAAAGATATTGATGCGATTGTGGCTGAAATTGAAGGCTGCGAGGTGCAGAAATGAGCGAGTTGAGTTATCTGGAAAAATTGCTGGATGGGGTTGAGGTTGAGTGGAAATCATTGGGAGATGTTGTAAATTTTCAGCGCGGAAGGCGGCTCGTAAAATCTCAGTTAGAAACTAGAGGTAAATATGCGGTTTACCAAAACAGCATGACACCACTCGGTTACTATCATGAGTATAATGTCGCAGCTCAATCTTCGTTCATTATCTGTGCGGGTGCAGCCGGTGAAATTGGTTATAGCGAAAATGAATTTTGGGCTGCCGACGATGTTCATTTCGCAATCACACCAGAATACATAAATGACAGGTTTTTGTTTCATTTTTTGTTGACGCAAAAGAATAAAATTTCAGGACAAGTACGCCGTGCCAGTATTCCGCGTCTCTCAAAGTCAGTAATTGAAAAACTTGAATTCCCAATCCCCTGCCCGGATAATCCGGAAAAATCCCTTGCCATCCAGTCTGAAATCGTTCGGATTCTGGATAAGTTTACTGCACTTACCGCTGAGCTTACCGCTGAGCTTAACATGCGCAAAAAACAGTACAACTACTATCGCGACCAGTTGCTGAGTTTTGATGAGGGTGAGGTTGAGTGGAAGGCTTTGGAGGAAGTCTCAACTTTTGCTAATGGAAAGGGGCATGAAAAAGACATATCAGAAGACGGTAAATATATTGTTGTAAACTCTAAGTTTATATCTACCAATGGCGAAGTCGCCAAGTTATCAAACAAACAGCTATGCCCTCTTTTTAAAGACGATATTCTTTTGGTTATGAGTGACCTGCCCAATGGCAAAGCACTTTCAAAAACATTTATTGTTGATGAAGATCATAAATACACTTTAAACCAACGTATTGGTGGAATTACAGTAAAAAACAGTAATGAATTACTCCCTAAGTTTTTGCACTATTTTTTAAATAGAACCCCGCAATTGCTGAAACATGACAATGGTGTTGATCAAACAAATTTGCGTAAAGGTCAAATACTTGAAGTAAAAATACCAATAATTTCACTCATCAAACAAGTTCAGATCGTTGAAACTCTTGATAAATTCGATACTTACACTAAGTCGATTTCAGAAGGCCTCCCGCGCGAAATCGAGCTGCGCCATAAACAGTACGAGTACTATCGTGATTTATTGTTCAGCTTCCCGAGACCAGAAACCGCCAGCAACTGACGGACCATTGATACCGGCAGGGTTTGTTCTCACCCGCCCGGTATCAGGCTTTAAGAATGCCGGAAGATGCTTCTGATACCCTTCCGGAATTTGCCAGATGACGCACAGGATGCACCATGACACAACAGATACACACCATTGCTGAATCCAATAACTTTATCGTCCTTGATAAATACACCAAAGTTCTGGAGAACGGCGACAGCTACCAGAGCGAATCGGATCTTGAGCGGGAACTGATTCAGGACCTTCTGAATCAGGGCTATGAATTTATATCCGTTAAGTCACCGACAGCGATGCTGGCGAATGCACGGGACCAGCTTCAGCATCTTAATGGTGTGGTGTTTAACGAAAGTGAATGGCGGCGCTTCGCAGAGCAGTATCTGGACAGCCCCAGTGACAGCAGCCTGGACAAAACTCGTAAAATCCATATCGACTATATCTGTGATTTCACGTTTGATGACGGTCGTCTGGAAAACATCTATCTGATAGATAAAAAGAACCTGCTGCGCAATAAGGTGCAGGTCATTCAGCAGTTTGAACAGACCGGCTCACACGCTAACCGTTATGACGTCACCATTCTGGTTAACGGCCTGCCACTGGTGCAAATCGAACTCAAAAAGCGCGGCGTGGCTATTCGTGAAGCCTTTAACCAGATACACCGTTACAGCAAGGAAAGCTTTAACAGCGACAACTCCCTGTTTAAATACCTGCAACTGTTTGTGATATCTAACGGAACCGATACCCGGTACTTTGCCAGTACCACTAAGCGGGATAAAAACAGCTTTGATTTCACCATGAACTGGGCGAAGTCGGATAACACTCTGATTAAGGACCTGAAGGACTTTACCGCCACCTTCTTCCAGAAACATACCCTGCTGAATGTTCTGTTTAATTACAGCGTGTTTGACAGCAGCCAGACGCTGCTCGTCATGCGCCCCTATCAGATTGCCGCCACTGAGCGAATCCTCTGGAAAATTAACAGCTCATTTAAAGCGAAGAACTGGTCAAAACCCGAAAGCGGTGGATTTATCTGGCATACCACAGGGTCAGGAAAAACCCTGACCAGCTTTAAGGCCGCACGTCTGGCTACTGAGCTGGACTTTATCGATAAAGTCTTCTTCGTGGTCGACAGGAAAGACCTCGATTACCAGACCATGAAGGAGTACCAGCGCTTCTCTCCGGACAGTGTCAATGGTTCGGATAATACAGCAGGCCTCAGAAGAAACCTTGATAAGGACGATAACAAAATCATCGTCACAACCATTCAGAAACTCAATAACCTGATGAAAGCCGAAGCTGACCTGCCCGTCTATCAGCAGCAGGTGGTGTTTATCTTTGATGAGTGTCACCGCAGCCAGTTTGGTGAGGCCCAGAAAAACCTCAAAAAGAAATTCAGACGCTTTTATCAGTTTGGTTTTACCGGTACGCCTATTTTCCCGGAAAATGCACTGGGGGCAGAAACCACCGCCAGCGTCTTCGGGCGTGAATTACATTCTTACGTCATTACTGATGCGATTCGTGATGAAAAAGTACTGAAGTTTAAGGTGGACTATAACGATGTCCGCCCACAGTTTAAGTCTCTTGAAACGGAAACTGATGAGAAAAAACTCAGCGCGGCTGAAAACCACCAGGCCTTTCTGCACCCACTACGTATCCAGGAAATAACGCAATACATTATCAATAACTTCCGGCAGAAAACACACCGAACCTTCCCGGGAGCTAAGGGCTTTAACGCCATGTTAGCAGTTAGCAGCGTGGATGCGGCAAAAGCTTATTACACGACGTTTAAAATGCTACAGGAAGAAGCGGAGAAGAAATCTGGCAGCTATAAACGCCTTCGGGTTGCAACCATCTTCTCCTTTGCTGCAAATGAAGAGCAAAGCGCCATTGGTGATATTACTGACGAAAGCTTTGATACCAGCGCAATGAACAGCAGCGCAAAGGAATTCCTGGATTCAGCCATTGATGACTATAACAACCACTTTAAAACCAATTTCAGTACCGACAGTAACGGCTTCCAGAACTACTACCGCGATTTAGCTCAACGAGTGAAAAATCAGGATATTGACCTTCTCATCGTGGTGGGAATGTTCTTAACCGGCTTTGATGCCCCGACGCTTAACACTCTGTTCGTTGACAAAAACCTGCGTTATCACGGCCTGATGCAGGCATTTTCCCGCACAAACCGTATCTATGATGCCACCAAAACCTTCGGCAATATCGTGACTTTCAGGGACCTGGAGCGTCCGACCATTGATGCCATCACACTATTTGGCGACAAAAACACCAAGAATGTGGTGCTGGAAAAAAGCTACGAAGAGTACATGCAGGGCTTTACCGATGCGGCAACCGGTGAGGCTAAACGAGGTTTTATGGCTGTTGTTTCGGAGCTGGAGCAGCGCTTCCCTGACCCTGCCAGTATCGACAGTGAAAAAGAGAAAAAAGCCTTCGTCAAACTGTTTGGTGAATATCTGCGGGCAGAAAACATCCTTCAAAACTATGATGAATTTGCCACGCTGAAAGCCCTGCAGAAGGTTGATATTAGTGACCCGGAAGCGGTAGAAACCTTTAAAGCAGAGCACTATGTGGATGATGAAAAATTTGCTGAATTACAAACCATTCGTCTCCCGGCAGAACGTAAAGTTCAAGACTATCGCTCAGCATACAATGATATCCGGGACTGGCAGCGACGCGAAAAAGCAGCAAACGACAGGGATAAATCAACCACAGACTGGGATGACGTGGTGTTTGAAATTGACCTGCTCAAGTCGCAGGAAATTAACCTGGACTACATTCTTGGCCTGATTTTCGACCACAACAGAGAGAAAAAAGGTAAAGAAGCCCTGACTGAAGAGGTCAGACGCTTAATCCGCTCAAGTCTGGGCAACCGTGCCAAAGAAGGTCTGATTGTTGACTTTATTCAGCAAACTAACCTTGATGACATGCCCGACAAAGCCAGTATCATTGATGCATTCTTTACCTATGCTCAGCGTGAACAGCAGAGGGAAGCAGAGGCGTTGATTAAGGAAGAAAACCTCAATGAAGAGGCTGCAAGGCGCTATATCCGCACATCACTAAAACGGGAATATGCTACCGAAAATGGGACGGAGTTAAACGAGACGCTACCAAAGCTCAGTCCGTTGAATCCTCAGTACAAAACGAAAAAGCAGACTGTATTCCAGAAAATTGGGGCGTTTATCGAAAAATTTAAAGGGGTTGGTGGACACCTCTAGTAGCCAGATAAAAGAACAATGCGCCACCGCAATTTATAGGTAAGATTGTATCTTTTAAACTGCGTCAGACCTGTATGATCGATGAAGCGCTGGTTAATGTTAATGCTAACTGGATGAATTTTTAACGCACATTCAAACAATTAGCGTCCAGAACTCACAGAAACCACTGCTTGATTTTGGATGGTAAAGTACTGAATAGATGCATCACAGGAGAATACTTATGAGCGTAACTATAAAAGACGATCGACTCAGGACTATCGCGACCTTTGATGGCAAGACCTTGAAAGATGATCGACTGAGGACCATCGCGACGTTTGATGGTAAAGCCCTGAAAGACGACCGACTCCGCACCATCGCTACCTTTGACGGTAAAACCCTGAAAGACGACCGACTCCGCACCATCGCAACATTTGATGGGAAGACCTTGAAAGACGATCGACTCCGCACCATCGCAACTTTTGATGGTAAAACACTTAAAGACGACCGACTCAGAACCATCGCGACAGTTAATGGTAATGTCAGTATTGTTGTTTTGGCGTTTGCTGCTCGGCTATTTTGAGGTTTAACATTTATGATATTATCTTTTTATTTTTACATCAAAAAAAATACCGAATCCCATAGTTTATTTAAACGATAGATTTTATTGCAAGACTATCTTCGGCAGATAACTGTCATCTGAGAAAAATTCGTGACCATGATGATAGTTCCGCCCCGACTCATCAGGGCAATGACATTGACATAAATTAAGCTGGCTTGATTGACAATATTTGCTGATATAATGGTGAGCGAGAAGCATAAGGTACTCGGCCTGAAGGGACATATACTGATGCTGGCTCAAGGTGGACATCTTGATCATCAAAAAATATATGAGGATTGAAAGCTTTAAGTATTTTTGTTTTCTCGACCCCACCCAGAAAGAATGCCTCATCAACATTTATCCCCCAAGCTCTTAATGTTTTTATAACTCGTAGCTCGGATGGGCTATTTCTTGCTGTAACAAGAGCAATTCTTATCGGTGAATAATCAACTCTTGCAGGTAATCGGTCTTGTAATCTCGCTATTTTTTTTAGCAGCATTGCATAAGGACCTTCCGCCAAAGGTTCATTTTGCTTGGCATTTTCTTGTGCATGGAAACTGTTAAGGAGGGTGCGAATAAGTACCCTCCGCAACGAAAATGAAACTTTTAGTCAATTAAATTCAATCACTTACATAGGCGTTTTTTTGCGTTTGGTGACTTATTCGCACCTTCCCTAATACCAATGACCAGAGTATTAGTCAAATCATAAGCCATAACTATCTCCTAAGACCTTTATTAGTTAACGTTTACAATTGATTAAGAGAAAAAACCTATTCATATTCAATACCCCATTCGTTTATTTTAAGTTTTTTATTTAACGAGAATTGGTTTATCAAATCAATATATTCTTTAAAGTCTGGATTCAATTCAATAAGACGATTAATAGTTTGCCAATCTAAACTTATTTTTTCTTTTGCTTGAAGAAGAATCTGACTTTCAGACGGATTATGTACATCGAGGAGGATAACGCCAATACCATGTGCCGCATTCAGAACAGTTAACTCATCAATACAGTTATTCTCAATGCTTGCAGCTACAAGATAGCCATAGTGAGACCATGATGAGTTAGAAACGGTCTGAAAGTATGCCTCTCTAACGTTCGAAATAACTAAAGATTTTTTTACTTCAAAAGACCAAAGAAAAGCACGTTTACCACCAAGAATTGAAACCGCATCCTTAGTCAAGGACGACCAATTATGACCAATATCCTGGACCCCTATAACATCTGGATGTACCCACTTATTACTCTTGAAGGCTCCCTTTTTGGATTTCTTTTCATCTACACGACGAACAAGCACGTTTAATGAACTCGAAGTATACTCGCTTAGAAGAGGATATAATTCATGCTCAGAATAAAATTCGCCATGGGGATCAGAAACGTCAGCATCATCCGTGACAAAGATATCTTTATTTAATTGTATGCCCTTTGCCTCATCATCTGACCAAAGATACTTTCTAGGTTTTCCTGCCGTCACATTAATATGAGCATTTCTCTTAACCAGCGAAGGTCTTTGGGCGCCTATCTCTGCCGCTACCTGGGAGATTAGGTCTTCAACACTCGAAAGATGTTCTGATGAAGCAAGTTTCTTTTCTGCGTATTCAGGAAAGCTTTCGCAAACTTTGATTGCCAATTGCCTGGCGGTAAACGGAACATTAGGGCTTGCCTTAAGTACGAACAAAGTCATACCAATCAATGTTTTAGTTTTATGACTAACAAGAAAATCTGAGTCAGCTTTTATTTTGTTCACACCCTATCCTTTTGTGCTTCAACGAGACCAAGAGCCTGGAACAACAGAACTCTTCTTTATTCTCTCCAACTATATCAAAATTGCTCCACGTAGTAGTAACCTTAGTTACTGTAATTGCTTTAAGTGAGGTTTACCGTGACTATCTCGAACTTTCAATATGTTCACGATCTAGCCAATGTCATGAAACATCAAGAGCTTTCGAAGAAAACAAACTTATCTTAGTAAACCTTAACCTGAGGACGTCAGATGTTGCAGCTCATAACAACCAGAATCAGCCCAGATATCTCTGAAGAGCTAATTGCTTTAGCTTGCTCATTATGAAGTACTCTCACCTAATGCAATATAGTTGTTAGAACTGGGATACGAAGATGGGCCATCTTAAACCAAGGCAATTTGATGGTAGGATTATGGTAGCTTCGAAACGCCGTATTTAAGCAATACTTAAGTCATGAAGAACCAAACTTAAACATTTTTCTCAAGGTAAACCAGTAAAAAACTGTTAGTGCTGATGGATCGTTTGGTCTTTTTTGAAGGGATTGAAAATCCCCGTGTCCTTGGTTCGATTCCGAGTCCGGGCACCACTATTTAAAGAACCCAGCCTATGGCTGGGTTTTTGCTTTTCTGCGTTTATAAATCCCTTCTTTAGTATTCTTGTTTCTCTTTGCCGTGTGATCCATACCCGGTGGCGCTGCGCTTACCGGGCCGACAGGTTTCGTAGGCCGGATAAGGCGAAGCCGCCATCCGGCGTGTTTTCTAACGCCCAAAGCAAAAAACCCCGCACCTTACGGTACGGGGTTCTTCTAAT
>NZ_POVL01000087.1 GCF_002939185.1 Enterobacter sichuanensis
AAGCCCTGAGTTAACGCTCAGGGCTTTTTTCTTATCTGTCGCCCAATTATTGCTAAACAAGCAAAAATCCTCTGCGTTTTACGATCTTTTTCTTCATAACCGCTGTAGCGATAATTCTCCTCAGTTAACAAACATTATGAATAACGAGGATTATATGACTCTCCCTGCATTTGGCCTGGGCACTTTCCGCCTGAAAGACGACGTTGTTATCGCATCTGTAAAAACCGCACTCGAACTCGGTTATCGTGCAATTGATACGGCACAGATCTATGAAAACGAAGCTGCCGTGGGTCAGGCCATTGAAGAAAGCGGCGTACCGCGTAGCGAACTGTTTATTACCACCAAAATCTGGATTGAAAACCTCAGCAAAGACAAGCTGATCCCGAGCCTGAAAGAGAGCCTGAAGAAGTTGCGCACCGACTATGTCGATCTGACGCTGATCCACTGGCCATCACCAAACGATGCCGTCTCTGTGGAAGAATTCATGCAGGCACTTCTGGAAGCGAAAAAGCAGGGCCTGACGCGTGAAATTGGCATTTCCAACTTCACCATTCCGCTGATGGAAAAAGCCATTGCCGCTGTTGGCGCAGACAACATTGCGACCAACCAGATTGAACTCTCTCCTTATCTGCAAAACCGCAAAGTGGTGGACTGGGCCAAACAGCACGGCATCCACATCACTTCTTACATGACGCTGGCTTACGGTAAGGCGCTGAAAGATGAAGTGATTATGCGCATCGCTGAGAAACATGATGCGACGGCTGCGCAGGTGATCCTGGCATGGGCGATGGGTGAAGGGTATGCGGTGATCCCATCATCAACTAAACGTGAAAATCTGGCCAGCAACCTGTTAGCTGTGGATCTTCAACTGGATGCTGACGACAAAAAAGCGATCGCTGCTCTGGAGTGCAACGACCGCCTGGTCAGCCCTGAAGGTTTAGCGCCAAACTGGGATTAAGTTTGACCCACCCTCTGTACACTTAACCCTCACACAGCTCCTCCGGGAGCTGTTTTTATATGCTCACTCAGAAAATCAATAAAGGCACGGATGCGTGTACTCACCGCTCTGTCGCTGTAATACACTGCGCTAAAAGGCATTTCGACCGGCAGACGTTTATCCGCCATCAGTTCCACAAGTTCACCACGCGCTATTTCCTTATCAATCATGTAGTCAGACAAACAGGCGATCCCGTTGCCTTCAAGACACAATTGCTTCAGCGTCTCCCCGCTGTTAGACGATAACCCGCAGGTGATCTCATGCAACTGACCGTCAGGGCAGGCGACAGGCCAGGTATTCAACGACACGGGTTCCGTAAAGCCCAGACACAGATGCTGTTTCAACTCTTCAACCGTTTCAGGTTTGCCATGTTCAGCGATGTATTGCGGCGAGGCGATAATTTTACGGTAGCTGGCAAACAAAGGACGCGCACGCAGGCTTGAATCCGTCAGTGTTCCCGCCCGGATCGCCACATCCACTTTGCGTTCGATAAGGTTGATAAAGGTCTCGGAGGAGACCAAAGAGAGTGTCATTTCCGGATAACGCTCACGAAAAGGTTTGATCAGCGGCATCAGAAAGTGCAGAACCACCGGTGTGGCCGCATCAATGCGCAGCAACCCACGCGGGGTGCTGCGTGTTTCCATGATCTCCGTCTCCGCTGCCGCCATCTCCTGCAGGACCGATTGTACGCGGCGGAAATAGCGCTCACCTTCCTCGGTCAGGCTGAGCTGCCGCGTCGTCCGGTTGAGCAGACTCACCCCAAGCTTCATCTCCAGTTTTTTTACCGCGCGGCTAATGGCGGAGTTAGCTTGCCCCAGCTGTTCGGCCGCACGGCTAAAACTGCCGCTTTCGACGACGGCGACAAAGATAGTCAGCTCTTCGGACGTAGCTTTCATTGTTGCACCACCTGCAAAATTCTATTGAGATTTTAACCATTTTTGTTATTTAACCACTGGCGCATACTGCCTGTCATCTTAATCCTGATGATACGGAGTATTTTATGCCACTGGCGCTACTTGCCCTGACGATCAGTGCCTTTGCAATCGGCACGACCGAATTTGTTATCGTAGGACTGGTTCCTACCATTGCTCACCAGCTTGCGATCTCGTTGCCCTCCGCCGGGCTGTTGGTCTCAATCTACGCCCTGGGCGTTGCCGTCGGTGCGCCAGTGCTGACGGCCCTGACCGGACGTTTCCCACGTAAACAGCTGTTAGTCGCGCTGATGGTGCTGTTTACCGCCGGCAACATTCTGGCCTGGCAAGCGCCGGACTACACAACGCTGGTGATTGCCCGCCTGTTGACTGGCCTCGCACACGGTGTGTTCTTCTCGATTGGTTCCACCATTGCAACCAGCCTGGTACCTAAAGAGAAAGCGGCTTCAGCCATTGCAATCATGTTTGGTGGGCTGACCGTCGCCCTGGTCACGGGCGTACCGTTGGGGACGTTTATCGGACAGCACTTTGGCTGGCGTGAAACTTTCCTGGCCGTCTCTTTACTGGGGGTCATCGCCCTGGTGGCCAGCCTGCTGCTGGTTCCGTCGAATATTCCCGGCCGGGCGAGCGCCAGCCTGCGCGATCAACTGAGAGTGCTTACGCACCCACGTTTACTGATCATCTATGCGGTTACCGCCCTGGGCTATGGTGGGGTATTCACCGCCTTCACCTTCCTGGCACCGATGATGCAGGATCTGGCCGGTTTCTCTCCCAATGCCGTGAGCTGGATTTTGCTGGGATACGGTATCTCCGTTGCGATTGGCAATATCTGGGGTGGCAAGCTGGCAGATAAGCATGGTGCGGTCCCGGCACTGAAATTCATCTTCGCTGCCCTGGTCGTGCTGCTGCTGATTTTCCAGTTCACGGCTTCGATACACTACGCTGCGCTGGTTACGGTACTCGTCATGGGGATCTTTGCTTTTGGCAATGTGCCCGGGCTTCAGGTTTACGTTGTACAAAAAGCTGAGCTCTACACACCAAATGCGGTGGATGTGGCATCAGGTCTGAACATTGCCGCATTTAATATTGGTATCGCGCTGGGCTCCATCATTGGCGGACAAACCGTCGCGCATGTTGGATTAACTCAGACGCCCTGGATCGGCGCGGTGATTGTCCTGGTGGCCTTCCTGCTGATTGGTCTGAGCGGACGTCTGGATAAACCTGCCCGTGTGGCACTGGGATGACGTGAGTAAGTGCTTGCTTACAAAACTGGAAAGCGGTTTCTCAGAAATTGCGTTGAAAGTATGACCTAAAGTCCCTATAACATTAGAACCAGTCCGTTTTCCGGGCTGGTTCATGTTATAGAGGCTGTTTCCAAAAGTGCGAAAAAATACCTATGCCATGCGTTATGTTGCCGGAATGCCCGCGGAGAGGATCTTGCCTCCGGGGTCGTTTGCGAGCATCAGCCAGGCATTGCCCGCCGGTACTCCGTTAAGTAGCGATGAAAAAATTCGCGTGCTGGTGTGGAATATCTTTAAGCAGCAGCGCGCCGAGTGGTTATCGGTCCTCAAGAACTTTGGAAAAGATGCCCACCTGGTTCTGCTCCAGGAGGCGCAAACCACCCCTGAGCTGGTCAGGTTTGCGACCACCAACTATCTCGCCGCCGACCAGGTGCCAGCATTTGTTTTGCCTCAACATCCCTCCGGTGTAATGACGCTGTCTGCGGCGCATCCGGTCTACTGTTGCCCCTTACGCGAACGCGAGCCTATCCTGCGCCTGGCGAAATCGGCGCTGGTGACGGTCTACCCGCTGCCGGATACCCGAATGCTGATGGTCGTGAATATCCACGCGGTCAATTTCAGCCTCGGTGTGGATGTGTATAGTAAGCAGTTACTCCCTATTGGCGATCAGATTGCGCATCACAGTGGGCCGATCATCATGGCCGGTGATTTCAATGCCTGGAGCCGCCCGCGCATGAATGCGCTGTACCGCTTTGCGCGCGAAATGTCGCTGCGTGAAGTTCGTTTTAGCGATGACCAGCGCAAAAAAGCCTTTGGTCGTCCTCTCGATTTTGTCTTCTATCGTGGTCTGAGCGTGCACGACGCCTCTGTTCTGGTCACGCGTGCCTCCGATCACAATCCTCTACTCGTCGAATTCAGTCCCGGCAAACCTGATAAATAATGGTGTGTCAGGTCTGCCGTGGGGCAGGCCTGTGCGGGTGCTGCCCTTTATTTTAAACTCACAAAGGACAGTACGATGACAACAACACATACCCATCATGACAACGTAGAAAAACAGTTCGGTTCTCAGGCAAATGCTTATCTGAGCAGCGCCGTACACGCTTATGGCCGCGATCTGGTGCGTCTCGGTGAACGCCTGGCGGCATTCCCGCAGGCCCACGTGCTGGATTTAGGCTGCGGCGCGGGGCATGCCAGCTTTACGGCTGCGCAGCAGGTGGCGCAGGTCACCGCATATGACTTATCCGGCCAGATGCTGGAAGTGGTTGCTGAAGCGGCAAAAGCGAAAGGGCTGCAGAACATTGCTACGCGCCAGGGGTATGCCGAATCCTTACCGTTTGACGATGCGTCATTTGAGGTGGTGATCAGCCGTTATTCCGCGCACCACTGGCATGATGTCGGCCAGGCATTACGCGAAGTCAAACGCGTTCTGAAGCCAGGTGGCATCTTCATTATTATGGATGTCATGTCGCCCGGGCATCCGGTACGCAATATCTGGCTGCAGACGGTGGAAGCGCTGCGCGACACCTCCCATGTGCAAAACTACTCTGCCGGAGAGTGGTTAACCTTTATCACTGAAGCGGGCCTGATTACGCGCGCGTTAATAACAGACCGTTTGCCGCTGGAGTTCAGCTCGTGGATCGCGCGTATGCGCACCCCGGAAGCATTGAGCCAGGCGATCAGGCTGTATCAGGAGAGTGCGTCCGCAGAAGTGAAGGCGTACTTTGAACTGCAGGATGACGGTTCATTCACCAGCGATACCATCATGGCTGAAGCCCAGAAAGCGGGATAAACAAAAAAGGCACCGAGGGGAATCGGTGCCTTTTTACCTTGCGATCGTGTCATCAGGAGTCTGGCGTAGCGCTGTTCTTCACAAACAGCGTCAGTTGGTCGCCTGGTTTCAGGTTGTCAGTATCATTGTTCCAGCGCATCACATCTTTGATGTTCACGCCGTGTCGTTTTGCGATACTGGACAGTGAATCGCCTTTGCGCACGCGATAGGTAATGCTATCGCTGTTGCTGGCGAGACGCTGTGCGCTACTCCCTGCACCTACCGTCAGCGTTTGACCGACTTTCAGGCCTGAACTGCGCAGGTTATTCCACTGCTGCAGATCGCTTGCCGTCACGCCAAGACGTGATGCAATACCCGAAAGCGTATCACCTGAACGAACCTTATAACTGCGGCTGTTGACGGATGATGCATCCGCGATCAGCGTTGACTGAACGGCGGCGATTTCACCCGAAGCTAAAGACTCGCGTAATTGCTCAGCATGCTTCTGCGGAACCATTACATACTGTGGGCCACTTGCCCCCAGGGTTGAGCCTTTAACGCCAGCATTAAAGGTTTTCAATTTACTGACCGACATACCCGTCATATCAGCGACCTGTTGAATATCAACCGGGTTGCTGAGGCGAACGCGCGCCAGTGCACGACTTTCGTCTGGTGTTGGCAGTTGTACACCGTAACGCTTGCTGTTCTTGAGAATATCACTCAATGCCAGCATCTTCGGTACGTAAATCTTTGTTTCCTGTGGCAGTGAGAGCGACCAAAAATCGGTGGATTTACCCCGTGCTTTATTCGCTTTCATTGCCTTCAGTACACGACCTTCGCCACTATTATACGCTGCGACAGTTAACAGCCAGTCACCGTCAAACATCTTGTTCAGACGTTGCATCATGTCGAGAGCGGCTGTCGTGGAAGCGACAACATCGCGACGCGCATCATAGTTGCGGGTCTGTTTCAGACCATAGTTTCGCCCGGTGCTCGGAATGATCTGCCAAATGCCTGCGGCATTGGCGCCAGACGTCGCGTGTGGGTCAAAAGCGCTCTCCACTATGGGTAGGAGTACCAGCTCCATAGGCATGTTACGTTTTTTAACTTGCCCGGCTATCCAGTACATATACGGCTCTGCCCGTAACGTTACATCGTGGAGATAGCTCTTATTTCTTAAATACTTCTGTTTCTGTTCGCGAATCCGGCTGTTTTCCGGAATTCCCATCTTTAGCTCGTCGCCAATAGAGGTCCACAAGTCTTGATCCTGCGCGAAAGATGTCCCATCGTCCATCCAGCGCGCTGCACTTGTAAACTTCCCTGCTTCCCCTTGACCAGCTGCAGAAAGGCTCTGTGCGTGCTGTTGTACGTTGCTGCCGTTCTGCGACTGGCAACCTACAAGCAGGACAGAGGCGAGTAATATCGCTTTTGCCTTCATGTGTGTGTCAATAGTTGCTTAAAAGACGAGCGATGATAACGGCGAATTTTTGAAAAGGCAACCCGCAATTATCTGAAGTTATCTTTCTTTGACCTTAACCATGCAAATCGCTCTTCTGGTTGTTGCAAATTTGTTTCTTGGTTAATTTTATTAATTAAATCAACATCATCTGTTCGTAAAAATAAATTAATCTGGCGCTCATTTTTCAGAATTACGGGGAGTGTATTTTGGTTTTTTGCACGTAACTCCTTCACTTTGTGGTAATAATCCTGAATCGCCCGATCCTCCGGTAACAGGCTAACAGCAAACTTCATATTTCCTAATGTGTACTCATGCGCGCAACAAATAATGGTGTCGTCAGGTAAGGCGCTAATCTTCTGTAAAGAGTGATACATTTGGGCTGGTGTGCCTTCAAAGAGTCTTCCGCAGCCTCCGGAGAACAGCGTGTCGCCGCAAAACAGATAAGGTTTACTGTAGAAACACAGATGTCCTGAAGTGTGACCTGGTGTAGCAAATACAGAAAACTCCCACTCGCCGATGAGGATATTTTTGCCCTCTTCGACTACGTGCGTGGTTCCCTTATCTTGTGTCTCTGCCGGTCCGTAAACCACAAGATGCGGAAAACGGGCGCGAAGCTCGCCAACACCGCCAGTGTGATCGTGATGATGGTGGGTCAACAGAATGGCTTCAGGTTGCCAGCCATTTTCCTTAATAGCGTACAAAACGGGGGCGGACTCTCCGGGGTCGACAATGACGCATCGACGTTGGTCGTCAACCAAAACCCAGATGTAATTGTCCTCAAAAGCAGGAATACTGATAAGATTCATACATTACCTCTTATAGCGTGGCGGGTGTGTTGATGAAACCGGCAAGGATACCTCAGACTGTCGCAGCACCGGAACGTTGGGCGGAATTGCCCTGGGGTGAATACTATCGCGAGGCGTTAGAACAGCAGCTCAGGCCCTGGCTCGCGAAAATGTATGGCTTTCACCTGCTTAAGATTGGCAATCTCAGCGCGGAAATCAATACCGAAAGCTGCGCTATCTCGCATCAGGTCAATGTCTCTCTCGGCGGATCGCCGGTTCAGGTGAAGGCCGACCCATTGCATCTGCCGTTTGCCGAAAAATCCGTTGATGCGTGTTTGCTCGCGCACACGTTACCCTGGTGCAGCGACCCGCATCGTCTGCTTCGCGAAGCCGATCGCGTGCTGATTGATGACGGCTGGCTGGTACTTAGCGCCTTCAATCCGCTGAGTCTGATGGGGCTGCGTAAGCTGGTGCCGGTGCTGCGCCGCACCCCACCTTACAACAGCCGGATGTTCACCATGATGCGCCAGCTTGACTGGCTTTCACTGCTGAATTTTGAAGTGCTCAGCTACGGTGGTTTTCAGGTGCTGCCCTGGGCGCGGCAGGGGGGCGTCGTGTTGAGCACCCATCTGCCTGCACTGGGCTGTTTGCAGTTTATTGTGGCGCGTAAGCGAACCATTCCTCTTACGCTTAATCCGATGAAGCAGAGCAAATCGAAAACGCCCATCCGCCAGACCGTGGGCGCCACGCGACAGTACAAAAAAAACGATCAGGCGTCGGGCTGATAGCCCGCATCTTCATGAGCGGGGTTGGCCGCCGCCGCCCGCGCCAGTTCGTCGCAGCGTTCGTTTTCCGGATGGCCGGCGTGGCCTTTTACCCACTCCCACTTTATTTCATGCTGCCCCAGCGCGGCATCAAGCCGTTTCCAGAGATCGACATTCTTGACCGGCTTCTTATCGGCGGTCATCCAGCCGCGTTTTTTCCAGTTGTGGATCCACTGGGTGATCCCCTGACGCACGTACTGGCTGTCGGTGCTTAACACCACGTCACAATGCTCTTTTAGCGCCTCCAGCGCCACAATGGCCGCCATCAACTCCATCCGGTTGTTGGTGGTCAGAAAATAGCCTTCGCTAAAAGTTTTTTCATGCTGGCGATAGCGCATAATCGCACCGTAGCCGCCAGGCCCTGGGTTGCCGAGACAAGATCCATCGGTGAAAATTTCTACCTGTTTACGCATCTCTGGTAGACTTCCTGTATTTGAAACGTTCAGTTAAACGATAAGTCTGACATAAATGACCGCTATGAGCACTGCAATTACTCGCCAGATTGTCCTCGATACCGAAACCACCGGTATGAACCAGATCGGCGCGCACTACGAAGGGCATAAGATCATCGAGATCGGTGCCGTTGAAGTGGTGAACCGTCGTCTGACGGGGAACAACTTCCACGTCTACCTGAAACCCGATCGGCTGGTGGATCCCGAAGCGTTCGGCGTTCACGGTATTGCCGATGAGTTCTTGCTGGATAAGCCGACCTTTGCGGAGGTGGCGGACGAGTTTCTGGAGTATATCAAAGGCGCTGAGCTCATCATCCACAACGCCTCGTTCGATATCGGCTTTATGGACTATGAGTTTAGTAAGCTCCAGCGCGATATTCCGAAAACAAATACGTTTTGCAAGGTCACCGATAGCCTGGCGCTGGCGAGGAAAATGTTCCCCGGCAAGCGTAACAGCCTTGACGCACTCTGTTCGCGCTATGAGATAGACAACACCAAGCGAACGCTGCACGGGGCGTTGCTCGATGCCCAGATCCTGGCTGATGTCTATCTGGCGATGACGGGTGGCCAGACGTCAATGAAGTTCAGCATGGAAAACGAATCCCAGCAGACGCAGGACGAAGCGGGTATTCAGCGCGTCGTTCGCCAGGCCAGTCGGTTGCGGGTTGTTTTAGCCAGCGATGAAGAGCTGCTTAACCACGAATCCCGTCTGGATCTGGTGCAGAAGAAAGGCGGAAGCTGTATGTGGCGCGCCTGAAAAAGCGCCGGAATGCCTGTAAAATCATCGTTCGGGCGATTTTTGCAGCAAACGATTCAAAACGTGAGAAAAAGCATTGACGGGATCGGAGGCACACCGTAATATGCGCCTCGTTCCCCAAACGGGAACA
>NZ_POVL01000088.1 GCF_002939185.1 Enterobacter sichuanensis
GTTGAACCAGTAAATCTCACCGCTGCGCTGGTCACGAAGGTGATCCACCCGCGCCAGCGGGCTCCAGGCTTCATTCGGGTCGTATACATACGTGCTGCACAGCCCGCTCTCCTGCAGCAGGCGGTAGCCCTGCCACAGGAATGGGTCTGCCTGATCGGATAGATATAATTAAATTCTATAAAAATGCTGTTTCGCCACTACCAATTTTCTTCACTACAAGCCCTTTAAATTTGATACCAATCCCATGTTCCTCATCTAAATCGGTCGAGAACATGAACCCAAATTCATTGTCTTCATCTGGAGAAAGATAAACTTTCAGCAAAATCAAGTCTTTTGCATCCGTACCATATATACGCTTACTATATGCCTGGGTTTCAGTTGCGATTTTCTCGGAAAAATTTTTCTGTTTCTTAATAAGAAAATCGATGTCTTTTTTCATTTTTTCATCGACCGAATCAGATTCAAGGTTTATGCATTGGACGAGAGAAGGCCCAAATACTGTTAAGATTAAATCGACTGAAACACCTTCATCATCTACATAAAAAACCAGTTCACGTGACATTACCACCCCTATTTCATTTTGGATTCAATGAGTTGGCTGCTTTTAAGCTTTAAGAGACTAATACTTAGCCCCATGATATTTTTCGAATTGACTTATAGAACCTCAATACGGGAAAGACACAACGGAGTGCAGTAATTTTGACTCTAATGGAGCATTAACCATCAGCGGATTAAAGAAGAGCCGGTAAGGAGTATTTCCAAACCGACAATTTACAATACAGAAGTTATTTTCTTGAGAACGGAAAAAGGCATTCCCTAAAAGAACTTTCCTTGACTTCGCTTTGAAATTCCCGACCATTTTCAAGTTCTAACTTATCTAATTTAGCCAAAATAAACCTTTCGTTCTCAGCATGACCTTTATTATAAAAATCAATAGATTGCTGTCCTAAATCATCAATCTCTATTAGTTTAGAAAAAATAGAGTTAATCAGAGGATTACCTGCGTACATTACAGATTCGGTTTCCTCACAAGAAAATTTTAAATACATTATCGTTTTTTTCAAGGCGACTATCTCAGTTTGACTTAAAGTCAAAGATTTTTCTTGGTTATCAGCCACACCTACCTCCTCTAGACTTTATTTGCTCCTGATTAGCTTTCTACATTTTTCATAAGGCACTTTAGACCAAAAAAATTGTGCAAGTCAGCTGCAAGGCCCCATTCAGGTAGTGTTGAACCGGTAAATTCCACCTTTGTTCTGATCAGGAAGATGTTCTACCCTCGCCAGCAGGCTTCAAGTTTCGTTTGGATCGTAAATAAATATAAAGCATTCATTTTATTTAATAAATAAAAAAACAAAACCAAGTAAAACTCTATTTAATTAACTGGGTTTAAAGAACCTTTAAAACAGTTTAGTCATTGAGATAATTTATCAGGAGCCCAAACTGATCTTCCCCATTTTATATTACCATTCCTTAAAGTTTCCTTTATGAAATTTTCAAAATTGGAATTAAAATAGTCATCAGATCTTATCGCTATTTCAAGACTATAGTTTTCATCGCATAAAAATTCGCTTAGCCTATCTTCTTTATCTATAAGCGTTACAGTAAAACCATCACATTCAGCTTTAGCAATATAACGCCCCTCATCATCTTCACAAATTAGTGTCCGTTCAAATACCTGTTCTAGCTTTATAAGCAGCTCTTTAAATGATATATCGTCAAGCAATACAAAGCTTAACCATCTTTTATGTATACTCATCATCTCCTACTTACAGCCGACTTTGTGCTGAACATCACCACGCCTTGCCATGTCACCTAACTCATGACTCTTAAAAATTCTGAAACCAATAGGTTCTTCTCTCAAATCAAGGAGAGTACTACGTAATTTACTATCTATAGACACTTCTATTTCGCTCATTCCGGCAATTTTGGATGCATCACGACGTCTGTTAGTAAATACAGGGTCATTAGCTAAATAATCTGTAGGTGCGGCACATCCAACTCTCCTGCTCCTGCAGCAGGCGGTAGCCCTGCCACAGGAAGCGGTTGTTGGTGGTGTCGTGCGACGTGGCGACGATTTTCTGATTAGAAAGCAGTACTTACCATACTAAAAAAGGTTGATGCGGCAGAATTACACTCACATGCTTTGATTATTATTATCAAATCATGAAAATTAGTACCAGCCTAAGAAACTCCAAAAACTGGCACCTAATTTTACATACTTTTTGAAACTAGAACCATTTGGTGATTCTGGCAAGGAAGGATTGACAGGCATCACTTTCAGTTGCAAAAAAATCAACCTCTGTGCGTTTTCCATGTTCACTATAAAAAACACACCATAGCCCTCTATCGAGGATCAAACATAATGTCTCATCCTTAACACCATCAATAGAGTAGCTATCTCTGGGTATGTTTAATTTATTTAACTCACTTTGTAACTCTACTCTATCCACAGGTTTTGCCTTCTGTTTTCTTAATTACTTTCTAATGGCCGGAATCAATATAACTCTGTACAGATTGTTAAATCTCATATTGAGTGCCCGACCCAATTCACCAAACCAAGGGGAAGTTTTATTTTCCTGTACGTTGGCACAGGCTTCATAAATCCATAAATAACATAAGGTTGCACATCAGTTTCTGGAAGCAAAGCGTTTATTGGATCTGAAAAATTTAACATTTGCCGTTCAATATTAATAAACCCGGCATAAGCCGGGTTGTAAATCTATAAGTTTTCAAATTAATGACTGAATTTAAATATTTTAAACGAACCTTACTTTGAGTTTGCGATAACAGCAACCTCACTGCCGAGAATGTTATAAACTGCCTCTTTACTTTCAAGAAAACAATTCTTCTAAAAATGCCGAGAACGAATCGGCAACCAATTCAACCTCTTTATCATCCATCAGAAAAATAAAAACCTTCCCTAATGAATCATCAGGTTTGAGAGATAGTAGAAAAGAGTTCCCCCCGCCATCATAGGCAAAAGGGACCATATTCCTCAACTCACCAAACGACTCAATAAGGTCGCGATAGAGTTGCTCAATCGGCAGGTTTCCATATTTTATAGGGTTAAAACCACCAAGCATAAAAGGATTACCATCTTCATAATTATGAGGATACCCGCCATTATTTTTAAGATAAAAATCAAGAAATGACATGGGAAGACGATCATCAAAACTTGCATTGAAATCATTTATTTCATATATAGTTAGTTTTTTTTCCGAATCAGAAAGATACATGATAATTTTACCCTAAAGGATCTTCAAATGCGGTTTTGGAAAAGATTCCGCACGTACTAAACCATACAAAAACGCTGAATTCGAAGGATGAGTTAATGTCCATTTCAAATCCCATCAATTAAGGAAAACCGTTTCTTCACCAGTTTTATATTGTATCAAAAAAACACACACCAAGTTCAGACATAAATAAGTTATCACCAGACACTATCGTTAGATTTTATTCCAAAATGAAATATCGATTGCACCTGTTGACTTTATAATTTCCGTTAGCGAGCAGACTTTAAAAAAATGCGAACCAACACCTCTGATAAATAGCTCAAAATTATCAGCTATCGATTCCCATCCATCCATAGTTTGTTCACTTGTAATAGCATAAACTTTGCCATCGTGAGTATTAAGCAAGATAGTATAAGGGTCTGATATTGCAATACATATCACACCATCTGGTCTATGCTCGCCAATCCACCAATGGTTAAACTCATCACTGTTAATCCTGACTATTTTCTCCAAATAATCATCACCATGGCCGAAAGATAAATTCCCCAAAGAGAAGTTATCAATGTCATAATTATTGACAAACTCAATAAAATCCTTTGGGAAATTTACGCCAAGACTTTCCTCTGAATGCTTGATATTATTTACAGGTGCCATTCTTTTTTTCAAAATCAAATCATCCATCTCTCCATTAAAAGGAGAGAACTTCTCATGCAACTTAACTTCAATTTCATTTATTGTTAACAGCATAATTATTATCCTCATTCCGTATACCAAACACCGCCACTACGAACATGAGTACGTCCAGGTGTGGATATAGCATATGATCCAAAATCGACCTGATAATGTATTATTGTATCTCCTTTACAATTCACATGTTCAGGAAATACTTTAATCTAGGTGTCATCTATTTTCGGTAAGTGTCTCATTTCTTTTATTGTATATAACTTGCTTTTACTTAAGGAACCCGATGCATATCAGACTATTAACTCCAAAATTTTTGGTGTTTTCTTATATCGCAGTTTGAAATAAGTATTCCTGATACTAATGTTCTGTTATCTATTGAGAATGCATAATGAGGTCTTCCGGGGTAACGAGGATCAACCCGCGTCTGGTATGGATTGTTACCTCTAACCTCATATTCCTTACATAACCCAATCAGATCCTGCACAATAAACCGCACGATCTGCGGGTCGTAATAGAGGATGGATTATTAATTATATGTTTGTGGTTCAAGAAATAATTATATCATATCAAAGTCGGGCGAATTTCTCATCCGGCCTTCATTCTTATTAGCTTAAACAGTTTATTACTAGCGAGTCTAACTCTATCCATGCATCTTCTAATCTAAAAGCCAAATCTGGTTTGTTTTCCACTTGTTCAAAACTCGCATACGCATTTCTTATCATTTGAGGTATTGTATATAAATACAAAGCTAATCCTTTATCTATGAACTCCTTATTTTTCAATAAGTTAGCAACCTCCTCTAAACTAGAAACCAAGTCATTATACTGTTCATCATTGAAAACCATATTAATTCTGACATTATTAACAAAGTCATTATCAATTATTTTTTTCTTTACATCACATAACATAAATCACCTATTTAAATATGATGACTTCGTGAGGAATCTCACCAAAAATCAATACTTCCTGATGCGCCGCAGCAGCATTTCGAGTAAACGGTGTTTGTAAATTCTCTGCTGATGCCTGGCTTCTGGTGGAGGAAATCCAAGAGTCACGCAAATGCGGAGCACCTGCAATATGTTAGGCCGGTGTTATTTTATGCTAAGCTGTTGTACTTATTGTTTTTTATCCGCTCACATAATCTCGGGTTTCCAGGCGTCACCGCTCTTATGACAGTATTACTATTATATAACCCCACGGAGCAAACCACCCCAGCGGATTCAGCGGATACTGATAAAAATTCCACCCAGCATTCAACCCAAGCGGATCCTGCACGATTAACTGCCCAACCTGTGTGTGGGTCGTAGTAACGGAACAGGTAAGTTCTTCTTAGTTTCCATCTACACTACAAAAGGATACAGTGAGATATTTTTTATAGCTGTTGAAAACGAAACATATTTACAACCGCCTGGGTAGGCCTCAACATCTAAAAAAATAATCTGACCACCTAATGAAACAGTTAAAAACCTGTCACTCTCATAAGAGATGACCTGAGAAACAAATAATATTCCCTCACCATCCATCTTGATTTCAGGTGTCTCCTGACAAACATCATTAATATTCAAGCCCCATTTAAAAATGTCATCCACATCAAATTCGACATTATAACAACTATTTACTTTCGGTGGTTCACCACACCAAACAGCCACTCCATTGCCTAAAACTGAGGTGAACTCAACTTTATTTCCATCAAATTTAGATACTGTTATTTTTGGCATTTTAGTGTCGGTATACTCACCACAATATTATTGACATTCATTACATTGCTTACAGGATCGCGCATTATTCTTCTTCATGGCAATTATGCATTCAATGCTATTAAAGACCAATAGAGTTTTGTATTCCTCTAACTCCTGCATATCTCATTTACTAAACCATCAGGTAATTATTAATCATAAACCAACTGGGAGTTTTTTTATCCCGGCTTCACACCTAAACTTTACTTAATAAATTCTTTATATCAAAATCACTTTTAGGTGATAGTTTAGGAAGAGCATTCCATTCACTTTCATCGATTGGGAAAACATTCCCATAAAAATCTTTCTTTTTGCAAGAATCACCAATACCGAATGCAAAATAAATCTCATCAACATTATCAGGAGAATAATTATCCTGATGCCCAATTATTCTCCAGTCACTTTCTGGCTCAATTTTTTATCAAGCAGAGAATAGGTATCTATAATCAACGGAGGAATAATTCTTTTAGCATTCTCAATTTCATCCTCGGTTATTTTAGGTGCATCAGATAAAATATCAAAAATTTCAGCTATATGCCCTACCGACATTAATGACATAATACGACCAAAACGATATCTTCCTCCATCAACCTTAAAGCAAAATATATCGCCAGGCTTAACATAGCGAAGCATGGTTCTTGGTTTTTTCTCCCATACCCAAAATTTAAAGTTACTCATCCGGACCTTTTTCCTTTTCCGCCTGAACCATTTTTTTTGATGCTGTATCCTGCTTCAAAAAACTGTCCTCTTCCGTCAGTACGTCTATGGTCAAATGAATTCTATTTATTCCCGCGATTAGTAGCTGAAATATCTTTACCTAATGTTCCGGTACGAGTTTTATATTCCTCGATGTAGGATTGTTCGTAACCTCTAGCTTGTGCATAGGTCACATTCTCATCTAAAGGAAGCAACTGAGCACCCGGAGTTAATCGCCCAGAATCCCTATGCTCTCCCGCTCTCCTGAGAAGATCATCAGTTATACCAACGTAATAAGATTTTGTTTCTCCCGGATCAAATAATCCATAAACATTGTATCCTGTAGTATCTAGGGCGGTTAATCCATGGGATCAATCCATAACAACGGATTCGGCGCATACTGATAAAGGTTTCACCCGCCATTCAGCCCAATCGGATCCTGCACAATAAACCGCCCGACCTGCGGGTCGTAGTAGCGGAACAGGTTATTATGCAGCCCCGTTTTATCATCATACTGCTCTGAAGAGAGTTATATCTCTTATCGGACCAATAATCTATTGTATATTCATTCGAAAAATGTCAAATATATCCAGAAGCTCATAAAATGTTGAAAATTCATTTCGCTTATTTAGTTTGTACAAACCTGTATTTACATCCATTACTTCTGACATACAGCTAAAATCATCCCAAACCGTAAATCTTGCTATATAGTTTTCGTTTTCGAAATCTACCACCACACTATTGGATAACTCATTTTTATTATGAGTAAGAATATAATCACCCTGCTGAATCACCCATTGCTCAAATTTATTTAGCATCTTTTTCTAACTTTCCCATTAATTTCCTCACCTTTGATAGCGATATTTTGTGCTGTTGGCATTTCAGGAACTTCCAAGCCTTTGCGTTTAGCTAATCGCCCCTCAATAGAATCTGTCCCTACTATTTTTGCCCACCCTTCATTGGTAGGTACTAATGTTTTTTCCGGTACATCAAATTCAACATATATCGCACCATTCTTGGCCTGCTTACCAAAAGCGTCTAAATTAGCTGTTAACAAATGCTGAGCCGCTTTCTGTTAATGCCTTTTTTCTATGCACGGGCATTATTACCAATGGTAAAATACAAGCATATCTGATATTCTTTTTATTACTGTTTATCTATTTACTAACATCTAAATGTAAAAAAAAATAAGCTATGATCATATTCTGATTATGGCTTTATTTTGAAAAATCATAAATCAACAGTTACATTCATTCCTGCATCAAGAGATATCTCACTAATTTTCTTGTAAAATTCCGTAAAGCTATTAGTAATTTTATAGATATTACCGCACTCATTTTGCTCAGCGATCTCAAACTCTTGGATATCATCCTCAGCATGTAGATGTGTTCTGTCCCAATAATACACACCTTGGCTTTCATTGCCATTTAATATAAGGTAAAAATTACCTCCAGGATCATCACCAATAATTAACTTATCATCAATGAAATCAAGTTCACTTAAAAAATTTTCATTTTGACGAAAAATGTCGTGGTTTGGATTTTTCATATTTATTCCAAAAAGGGCATAAAAGGCGATAACCCCTTCATCGACACCTTCGTACTCCAGCTCACAAAAATCTGGGAATTTTACAACAAAACCATTTTTCAACCTGAGGAATTCTTTATAATCTTCTGGCAAACCGACTTTAAATTTCGCCTCCAAAATTCTAAGTTCATCTTTTGTTTTGGGTTTACCGCATGAAATAGGCATAAGCTATCCTTAGTATATAACTCCTTGATGTTAGATAATCTACCTCAAAAAAATCAAACTACAATTAATTTTTACATACATAATTTAATTGTAATTATAAAGTCGGGAAAACATCCCGACTTCTTATTTCAAATGCTTTCGAACTTGATAACAGATGGGGGGAAATCATCAGGGAATGATTTACATCTAATTTTATTTTTTAATAACCCCTCAAGAAAATCAGTTAGCCCACTATCAAAATACTCAACTTCTGGTGATCGTGCTGCAATAATAGCAACGGTCCATAGCTCACTATTATCTTTAGAATTTACCACCCAGAATAGATAATCCCCATTATCGGTAACTCCTAACGGAATCAACCCATTATCCTTGGGATACAGTTGATAATTATAATAATCCTTATCTGACTCAATCAGATAATTAAGGTCTTCCAAAATAAATTTATACTGTTCAAAAAAATTAACATCTTCATTTTTACTAAATGGATTAAAAATAACAATAAAGTCCGCAATACGACCTGAACCATACTCATTTATAAACTCAATATAATCAGAGGGGAAAGGTAAACCATCCTCAATCTGTGGCCATTTCATTCCCTTCCCCGAATCCGAAGGGGCGACAGGTGCTGCTAATATTGTAATCAGTTTATTTATTGGCATATTTACATTCCTGGAGGATTAAGTACTGTGACATGTTCGAAGAACCCTCCAGTACCCTCTGCTTTAATTGTAATTCCAGCAGGAATTCTGGAAGGACCATGATAAATAGGAGTTATATTCAAATCAATAGTTTCCCCCTGCTCTAATGCTTTCCTTATTCGACCTTCAACAGCACTCATTACAGGTGTGTTGGCTGGGCGCTGCTGGATAGTTACTAGGTTTCGTACATCATCCCCAGAGCCACCTAATTGACGACCAAGCAAATGTCCTCGAGCTCGATTAGAGCCAGCACCGGTAATAAATCCAGGTGGTTGAATATTAGGATTTGCATGCGTTCCAGTATTTATATGAGTCGCATTTAATCGGGCCTGAACGCCTGTTGGACGACCTAAATTATCCAGTTCACCATATTTGATACCACAATTCTTTAACCCCAGCGGATCGATCCAAGTGAGA
>NZ_POVL01000089.1 GCF_002939185.1 Enterobacter sichuanensis
AGAACCGCCGCCTTTATTGACAAACAGGAAGCGGTATTCGCTCCCCGGTGTGGCGCTGATGTCTATCTGCGCCGGCAGGTTGGTTTGGGTATTAACCTCGGTATACATGTCCAGCGGTGCGTTTTGCGAATAGCGCAGGTTACACTCGCTAAAGGTGGCGTAAATCCCTCTGCTCAGCGCTTCGGCATCGTCACCACCGGTCCAGACGTGCTGGCCTTTGCTCGCCACAATGGTGGCCGTGCCGGTATCCTGACAGTTTGGCAGTACGCCTTTTGCCGATACTTCGGCGTTGCGCAGCAGTTGCAGAGCGACATACTTATCGTTACTGCTGGCCTGCGGGTCGTGCAGAATGCTGGCTATCTGCTTTAAATGTCCGGCGCGCAGGAAAAATGAGGCTTCATAAAACGCCTGCTGGGCCAACAGGGTCAATGCCTCAGGCGCCACTTTAATGACCTCCTCGCCCTCCAGCTCCGTCACCGTAACGTGTTGCGCGCTGAGGAGTTCATATTCCGTCGTATCTTTACTCTGAACAAACAGGTCCTGCCAGACAAATGGTTTAGACATAGTACTTCTCACTTTGTGGTTGTTTTTACCGGGCACTGGCGCAACTGCCGCGCCCGGCTTACAGAATCACAGTCGGTTGGGTTCAATGGGCTAAAAAGAGACTGGCCTGCGTCGCCTCAGCGACATACGCAATCGTCTGCTGGGCGCGGACGCTATTCCCGGCGGCATCCAGCGGTGGCGAATAGACCGCGATGGCGTATTGGCCGGGCACGATGGCAACCATGCCGCCGCCGACGCCGCTCTTCGCCGGGATCCCAACGGTGTACAGCCATTTGCCGCTGCCGTCGTACAATCCGGCAATCGCCATTTCCGCCAGAACCTGCGGCACGTAGCGTTCATTCAGCAACTGCTTACCGTTGAAAGGCGATTTGCCCCTGTTCGCCAGCACTGCGCCCATTTTGGCGAGCTGCTCAACGGTGATGTCTACAGAACACTGGCGGGTATAGATTTCGACGGCATCCCGGGTATCGCCATAAAAGCTGTTATAGGACGCCATCAGCATCGCCAGCGCCTGGTTATGCTGATTGGTCTCCATTTCTGATTTGAACACCGGCTCGTTGACGGTCAGCGAGGCATCCGCCCACGCGTTGAGGTTATCGAGAATTTTGTTCCAGCGTTCGGACTTATCTTTCGCCTCAATCAGGCTTACCGTGCTCATCGCCCCTGCATTAACCAGCGGGTTTTCCGGCGCCCCTTTGGTCAGCTCAACCGCCAGGCCGGAGTTGAAGGGCAGACCGGTCGCACTGGCGCCGAGTTTATCCAGGACCTCCTGTGGGCCACGCTGCTCCATCGCCAGCGCCAGGGTGAAAACTTTGCTCAGCGACTCCATGGGAAATGCTTTTTTCACATCGCCAACCTGGTAAATGTTGCCGTCAACGGTGGCGAGGGTGATGGCGAAATTGTTGGGGCTATAGGTCGCCAGGGCGGGAATGTAGTCGGCGACTTTTCCCTCAAAATTATCTTTAAATTTTTGATGGGCCTGCTCCAGCAGCTGCGTGTAATCCGGCGCGGGTTGCGCCAGCGTGGCGGCGCTAAAAAACAGGCTGACGGATAAGAGGCTGACGCCGAAAATGTTTATCTTCATGGGCTATCCTGTAAATCGAAAAACGACAGGCCAACGACCGTTGGCCTTTGTAATCAATACATGGCGATTTCAGTGTCTGAAGCGGTACTTTCTTTGGCCGGAACCTTGCCGCGGCAGCCGACGCCGAAGTGCTCGCCTTCCCAGCGACCGACGATAGCGGCACCCATCGCGTTACTCATCACGTTGGTGGCGGAACGGCCCATGTCGAGGAACGGATCGACGCCCATCAGCAGAATCAGGCCCGCTTCCGGAATGTTGAACTGGTTGAGCGTGGCGGCAATAACCACCATTGATGCACGCGGCACGCCCGCCATCCCTTTCGAGGTCAGCATCAGGATCAGCAGCATGGTGATCTGCTCCCCAATGCTCAGTTCGATATTGCACGCCTGGGCGATAAACACGGTAGCAAACGAGCAGTAGGCCATTGAGCCGACGAGGTTAAAGGAGTAGCCGATCGGCAGGACAAAGCTGGCAATCCTGGAGGAGACGCCGAATTTTTCCAGTTTGTTCAGCGTGCCAGGGAAAGCCGCTTCTGAACTTGAAGTCGTAAAAGCCAGCAGCGCAGGTTCGAGGATCGCTTTTGTCAGACGACTGATGCACGGACCGACAATCATGGTGGACAGGCCAATCAGAATCGCCCACAGCAGGCCGAGCGTCATGTAGAACTCGCCCATGAAAATACCGGCGCTGACCATCACACCCAGACCGCGTTCGGCAATCAGCCCGGAGATCGCGGCAAACACGGTCAGCGGTGCAAACAGCATGACGTAGCCCGTCAGCTTGAGCATCACATGGACCAGAGAGTCGAGCACCTTAATGATGGGCTCGGCTTTCTCGCCAATGGCCGCCAGGCTGCAGCCCAGGAAAATCGAGAACACCACGATTTGCAGAATCTCGTTACGGGCCATGGCATCAACGATGCTGGTCGGTACCGCGTGAGAGATAAATACTTTCAGCGTAAACGGTTCGGACTGAACGGCCGCAACGGCCCCGGCGTCATGAGCGACAAAGTTAATGCCGGCGCCAGGCTGGAAGATATTGACGATAACCAGCCCCAGCGCGATCGACAGCAGCGAAGCACAAATAAAGAGGAAAAAGGTTTTGGAGAATATACGGCCGAGTGTTTTCGCATCACCCATTTTGGCTATGCCGACCACCAGGGTTGAAATAACCAGCGGGGCGATAATCATTTTCACCATGCGTAAGAATATCGTGGTGAAAATAGAAATATCCTGTGAGTACTATTTTGCTATATCTGCTGATGCCATATTATTAATGACCACCCCGGCTATCATGCCGAGTATCAAACCTAATATGATCATTTTTGTTAAGCTTATTTTTTTCATGTTTACTCCATCGGATAAAGGTTGGTTAAGGTGTAGGGTCGCGTGCGCCTGAGCCCTGACGAACCGCTCAGACGCACGTTTGTTGTGACCAACCGCATGAATTATCTGGAATACAGTGATACAGCAAATATCTATATCCCAATGGACGTTGTTGTATTTGTAGTGTTACAGATCAAACTCAATGCTTAATAACGGTGCATGCTGCTGGGCACCATAAACATCATTATCACCAATGTTGCCGGAGATAATATCGCGAGGCATGATGATTTTGACCGCATTGGCCGGGTCAAACCAGACAATGCGATGTATAAAGTCAGGCTTCACGTTATATAAACGGGCGATAAGCTGTGGCGTTAATTGCTTCGAGGCTTTTACCCGCTGATAGTCTTCATGCGTTTTAAATAAAATATCCAGAACCAGCTCATACGGTCCGGCGTTTTTTGAGCGAATGACCTGCGCCAGTGAGCGAATACTCTGTTTCATAACTGAACCCCTTCTGGCGTGACCTGCTCGAGGTGGAAATCAAATCGCAGCGCGTCGCTTGCTTCGATCAGGTGATAGATTGAGAACTCATACACCGGGCCGCTCTGAATGTCGGAAGGGGAGAACGGGAACGCGAGGTTGCCCGCTGTGGCGATCCGGTTTTCATAGCCGTAATGCAGCAGGGTAGAGCGCACCAGCGAACAGACGCTGTTGGCGATATCCTGGGTGGGAGCCACCACATCCAGCAAAATACCCAGCTCGTGCCCGGCTGACTGCACCGGCTCATGGTTGCCCATCACGCCATTCTTTCCGTACAGGTGGAACGTCATGCGGATACTGTCGTCATTCAGCGAGAGGTTGCGCTTCACGCTGACCTGCACTTCTTCGAGGATGTTATCGATCCCGGCAATCATGATTGGGTCGCGCGTACCGGCAATGGTCAGACAGCGGAAGCCGACCCGGCGAGCGCCTTCCAGCTTCAGCGCATACGGCGTTTCTTCGTGGCGGGAACCGCTGACGTACACTTCGCCCTCATTGACCGCTTTGAAGCTACAGCCTTTCAGGTTCAGCACGCCGCCCGGCCCCGGCAGGAAGTACGGGTCGGATTTCTCATACAGGGTGTGCGCCGCGGCCGACGTTTCGGTGAATTTACGCTTCGGATTAAAGGTTTTCAGCGTAAAGCCGTGCTCGTCAATGATGCCCATCGCGCAGTCGGAGCCGGACCCTGGCGTAGCGGCAATCGCCGCGCACTCAAGGATCTTACCGCAGTGCAGCGCCAGACCTTCATCGAAGCCCTGCATAATGGGCAGTGCGGCAAAGCAGGCCGGATCGTACGCCCGCCCGCCAAGCACCACCTGTGCCCCGGCCGCCAGCGCCCGCTGGAAAGGCTCAATGCCCATCTGCGCCACGATATAGGTGCTCTCTTCGATGGCCTCGTGGGTCAGTTCCGGGACGAAATCCAGGGCTGTAATTTTCCCGTTGTCCAGTGCCTGATGCACCGTGGCTTTATCGACATCCGATGGGATCAGCGCCATCGAGAATGAGAGCTTCTCTTCCTGAGCAATCTCAAGGATTATCTGCCGGCACCACTCCAGATGCGGTGCGGCACCGGACCCTCCGGCGGTACCGATCACCACCGGGATGTTGTGCTTAACGCCAGCCACAATCATATAGCGCAGATCGCGTTTTACCCCCGCCCGGTCGGTGAAAGGCTTACCTGCCCCCAGGTAGTGGGGACCCGGGTCGGATGAGCCCGCGTCAACAGCAATAAGATCCGGCGAGGCTTCCATAGCCTTACGAAAACTCTCTTCCGGGAAGCCATAGCCCAGGATTGCCGTTGGCGATAAGATCTTAAATGTACGTGCCATCATTTAATCCTTAGTGTGCAACAATGCGATGGTGCGGTGCATTTCGTTAAACACGATGTTAAGACCTTCATCGAAGCCCATGCCCGGTTTGATCAACATGCGCATCGGGCGAGCGGCCAGAGCCACGTGCACGCAGGTGCGGGCGCTGATTTCCGTTTCGTTACAGGTACCGCCCTGATAGGCTTCCATGCCATGTTTGTTGCAGTACAGCACCGCATCAACGATGTTGTGAATACCGCCCAGATCCGGGGTTTTGATCTGCACCATGTGGCAACTGCCCGCATCGGTGAAGTCCACAATGTCCTGATAGGTGTTACACCACTCATCGGCAACGATTTTCACGCCAGAGCCCAGACGCATCAGCTCGTGGGTGATGGCGGTCAGCAGGCGGATTTGATCCGGTTTATTACCCGCATCCACCGGTCCCTCAATATAGAGCGGCAGGCCCTGGGCCTCTTTTTCGAGGCTGGCGATATAGGCGGCGCAACGTACCGGGTCCATATCGAAAATCAAACCGATAGTGCCGTACACGTCGATGTGCAGCGTCGGGCGATAGTGCGGGCTGGTGCGCAGGCTTAAGATGCGGTCGGATAACCAGCGCACATACTCACGCAGTTTTTCCCCCTTCAGGCCCAGTTTCTCTTCCACGTTGTTGATAAGCGCATGCGGCAGTACGTCAACGCCTTTGAGGATCATCTTGTCGACGGCGATATAGCGGTCGTCGCCGCTCTGTCCGAATAACGGAATGGCTTCAGGGACACACGGCAGTTGCCATTCATCACAAACGACTTCCGTTTTCAGACGACCGGTCGCCAGTGCCGTCGCGTCGAGCAGCGCCTGCGACAGGCCATAACGTACGGCGGTATGCAGCAGATGACCGTCGATACGCAGTTCGTCAAAGAATCGGGCGTTCGTCAGGAAGCGGTCAACGTCGCGGCCTTCGAGCAGCGGCTTGATGTGATCGTTAAGAAACGGAATGAAGTGTTCAGCCAGGAACAGCGGATCGCGACCGCCTGCACCTGAATATTGCACCGCTGCACAATCGCCCACCGCCACCGCGCCGTTTTCCAGAATCAACTGCACGGAGACGCATTCACCCGCCTGACGAACTGACGTAAACCCAGGCGTGACCGGGTTGCCGGTATAGATAAATCCGTCATGTCCGGCACCGTTTTTAATTGCCTGCTGATCGTCAAAATAGAATGAGGAGTAGCCTGCGGTGAAAAGGGCCTGTTTAATTTTCATTATGGTCTTCCTATTAATTTACTGTGGGATACCGCGTTGATGTCATCAACAACCATCTGGAATGAGGGTTTACGTCCTTCAAAACGCGCGCGCTCGGCGACGTAATCGTGATGCAGGTCGAGGATATCTTTCGGCAGCGGAACCGCGCCGGCTTCCAGCACGCGAATGGCACCGGCGTTATCACGAACCGGCAGAATTTTGCCCGCGTTGCAGGAGGCGGGGGCAAACGGCACGTCCAGCACGCCAGCTTCAAACGCCAGCACCGTACCGCGCGCGACATCCCCGTTGCCCAGCTCGAAGACTTTCTTCAGCACGGCGCGGACTTCACTCTTAATCAGCTCGACTTCCTGCTCGACGGCGGCACACGGCGGGAATTTCTGATCGCTCACCATGTTGAGCATCTGACGCGAGGCTTTCAGTCCCTGGGCGTTGGCGGCGGCGGTGGGTATACCGAATGCTTCGTGCGGGCTCTTGGTGATCACTTTGGTCGCTCCGGACATACCGGCCACCGCTGCGCCCCAGGAGATAATGGCAAACGCTTTCGACTCATCTTCCGGGAACCCCCCCATCCACTGGTGGAAGACGGTGCTCAGCTCGTAATCGTCAAAACCGTGGTTATGGAAATATTCGTGGGACAGTTCACGCAGAGCCTGAATAGCAGCAATATCCTGCGTCAGGCTACCCACCTGGCCGTAGCCAACGGTGATTGACTTCACGCCCTGTTCCAGCGCCAGCAGACCTTCGATAATCGCCACCGAGTGGGAGACAAACGGCGGGATCAGGGTGCCGGTCAGCGGGCCAAACGGTTCACGGTTGATACGAATACCGTTCTCTTCATAAAGACCCATCAGGCGGTCGCAGTATTGCCAGTCGCGAATGGATTTTTCCAGGGTGACGCGCTTCGCGTACGGAATGTTGTAAGAGATACCGCCGCCTTCATAACTGGTAAAACCGCTGGCCATCGCGATCTCCGCCAGCAGGCGCGCATCCGGCGTGCCGTGACGTACCTGAATCGGTTTCTCCAGCGCTTCGGTCATGCGTCGGCAGGCGGCGACGCCGTGGTTGACGACCGGTAAGCCGTTGAGTTTGGAGGTACCCGCTTCGATGGATTTTTGGATCCCTACCGCGGCCTCTTCATAGCGATTCAGACGGGTATAGGCATCGATGGTGCTGGGCAGCAAATCACACTCTTCCTGCAGCGTTTTCAGCAGGGCGATATGTTCATCCATGAGCGCTACGCCTGCGCGCGGCTGGCTCAGGGTTTTACCTTCCTGGTCGGCCTTCAGTAGTGCGTGAGAAAAGCGTTTTTGCTCAGGAATGGTTTGCTGGTACTTCACGCCATCTTCGAAGTTCTCAACGTCCTTGCCGGTATGCCAGGTTTGTAAGACCTGTTGCCGCTCAGTCATGAATTCGTCATGGGTTAGCTTTTTATTTCGAAGTTCCATTCGTTGCTGCCTTAGGTTTTATAGGGTTAAACAATGAATACTGGTGCGAGCCGCCGCCTGCGGGTCCAGCCTGGCGACATTCGCCAGCAGAGGAAGCAGACCTTTTGCATCGCGGTAATAATCAAACTGCCCGGGTAAAAGAACGCGTCTGCTGCTGTCGTCCAGCTCGCGGTACTTCAGCCAGCGGTGCACATCGAACTGGCTGGCGCGGGAGAGCCATCCCCCGGAACCCACCACTTTGCGCACGGTGGTGAGATCGCGCCCCACCTGCAAATCGACGTTGCCGACGCAGGTACAGACCTGTTTTTTGGTGCCAGCATGGCGTTCGCTGGCGTACCCCACGCACAGCCCGGCCAGTAGCGTGTCGAAATGTTTTTCTTCTTCGGTGACAGGCAGATAATCCGGATGTGCGACCAGATGACGCAGATAGCCATAAAACGCGTCCTTGCGTTGAGGCTGATGGGCGAACACCGCGTTCACCAGTTCCTGGGTACTTTCACCGACCACGACCGCCGAGACGCGCATGCCGAGGTCTCCCTCTACGGTGCGTTTCACAAATGGCTCAGGCACGCCGTGCAGAACAGTATCCGGAGAGAGCGTGTTGGCGCTGGCGGAATAGACGTCGGTGGTGGCACCGCCCATGTCGATCAGCATGAATTCTTTCCACGCGCTGTCGACATCACTGATCGCTTTCACCAGCTCGTAGACGGTCCACGGCGTGGGCATCGGCTCTTCGCCGGTTTCCCCGACGATAACGTCCAGTCCTTTCCCCTTCACGATGCGGGAAAGAAACACATCGCAGATGGCCTTGCGGGCGGCATAAGGATTCGGGTGATCGAGGTCAGGCAACACATTGTCGACGGTGATCAAATCTTTATGGCCAAGAATGGCCTGCACGTCGTCCTGAATATCGCGATTTCCGGCGTAAATAATGGCGCAATCCAGCGTGGACGCTGCCAGTGCGCGGGCATTGGCAAGTCCGTAACTCTCTTCTCCGCCGTCCGTACCGCCTGTGAACAGCAGGATGTCCGGCGGGGAATCCTCCAGCGCCTGGATATCGTGGCGGTTCAGTTTGG
>NZ_POVL01000009.1 GCF_002939185.1 Enterobacter sichuanensis
CCTGAAACGTGGCAAATTCTACGCGTTTTGGACAGAATTTGCAAATAATGCTGGGATTTGGTACCGAAGACGGGACGTAAAACCGGCGTTTAGTATATTGATAGTTGCCCCAACCTGTCAAGGCGACATCCGCCAGACAGAACAGACCAAAATTTTTACAAAAAACGCACGAGTCTCTTCCGGTCTTCGCCAAAAGATGATTAAATGAATACTCACTTATTTTGCATAAAAATGCACAAGAGAGCGAAAGCGGTCTCTAATCAGTCAATCAAGCAGGGTTTTATTCTATGACGACGATTCTCAAGCATCTTCCGGTAGGACAACGTATTGGCATCGCTTTCTCAGGCGGCCTGGATACCAGCGCTGCACTGCTGTGGATGCGCCAGAAGGGAGCGGTTCCGTATGCATATACTGCGAACCTGGGTCAGCCGGATGAGGACGACTATGATGCCATTCCTCGTCGCGCAAAAGAGTATGGTGCAGAGAACGCGCGCCTGATTGACTGCCGTAAGCAACTGGTCGCTGAAGGTATCGCGGCTATTCAGTGCGGTGCGTTCCATAACACCACCGGCGGCCTGACCTATTTCAACACCACTCCGCTAGGCCGTGCGGTTACCGGCACCATGCTGGTTGCCGCCATGAAAGAAGACGGCGTAAACATCTGGGGTGACGGTAGCACCTATAAAGGCAACGATATCGAACGTTTCTATCGTTATGGCCTGCTGACCAACGCCGAACTGCAGATTTACAAACCGTGGCTGGATACCGACTTCATCGACGAGCTGGGTGGTCGTCATGAGATGTCTGAGTTTATGATCGCCTGCGGTTTTGACTATAAGATGTCAGTCGAGAAGGCCTACTCTACCGACTCGAACATGCTGGGTGCGACGCACGAAGCAAAAGATCTGGAATTCCTGAACTCCAGCGTGAAGATCGTTAACCCGATCATGGGTGTGAAGTTCTGGGATGAGAGTGTCAAAATCCAGGCCGAAGAAGTGACCGTGCGTTTCGAACGCGGCCATCCGGTGGCGCTGAACGGTAGAACCTTCTCTGATGATGTCGAACTGATGCTGGAAGCTAACCGTATTGGCGGCCGTCACGGTCTGGGCATGAGCGATCAGATTGAAAACCGTATCATCGAAGCGAAAAGCCGTGGCATCTACGAAGCCCCGGGTATGGCGCTGCTACACATCGCTTACGAGCGTCTGCTGACCGGTATTCACAACGAAGACACCATCGAGCAGTATCACTCTCATGGCCGTCAGTTGGGTAAATTGCTGTATCAGGGCCGCTGGTTTGATCCACAGGCGCTGATGCTGCGTGATGCCCTGCAGCGTTGGGTGGCAAGTGCGATTACAGGTGAAGTGACTCTGGAACTGCGTCGCGGGAATGACTACTCCATCCTGAACACCGTGTCTGACAATCTGACTTACAAAGCAGAGCGTCTGACCATGGAGAAAGGCGAATCCGTCTTCTCGCCGGACGATCGTATTGGCCAGCTGACCATGCGTAACCTTGATATCACCGATACCCGTGAGAAGCTGTTCAACTATGTTGAGAACGGTTTGCTGTCAGCCAGTTCCGATAACGGTCTGCCGCAGGTTGAAAACCTGGAGCACAGCGACAAGAAGTAATCGCTGATGTGACAAGCAAAAGGCGCCCAACAGGCGCCTTTTTTGTAGCTTTCCCAGGCCCGGTAAGCGCAGCGCCACCGGGCAAAAATGGCGGGTGGCGCTGCGCTTACCCGCCCTACAAAAGATCAGATCCACAGAATACAAACGAAAAAAAAGACGTCTTTCGACGTCTTTCTTCTGGAATATTGGTACCGAGGATGGGACTCGAACCCACAAGCCCGTTAGGGCACTACCACCTCAAGGTAGCGTGTCTACCAATTCCACCACCTCGGTACAGAATACTTAGTGCGGGATATCGCTGGTTGGCTTAGCCGGTGCAGCTGGCTGAGTCTGCTCAGTTTTAGCTGGCGCGCTCAGATTTTCCCACTCGCTTCCTTTGTTGGTCTTGTTGCTGTTGATATTGCCAAGCACCAGACTGATGATGAAGAACAGCGTAGCCAGAATCGCCGTTGTGCGGGTCATGAAGTTCGCAGAACCACTTGAACCGAACAGCGTACCGGAAGCGCCTGCTCCGAAGGAGGCTCCCATATCAGCGCCTTTACCTTGCTGCAGCATGATCAGCGCTACGAGAGCGATGGCTACAATAAGGAAAACAACTAAAAGAGCTTCGTACATAATCAACCTGTTCCTTGCGGATTTGCCGCATACCAATGCTTCGACCAATTAGCAGGATTTTTGTTTCCCACTGAAGCGGGTGTGAATACTAACCAAAGCGAATGACCTTCGCAAGGGCATTTTCGACGCATTGTATCAACTGCGGAAAAAAACAGCAAAAAGCCATTAATTGCTTAAAACCAAGGCGGCAAACGCCGCCTTTTTAATCATTTAGTGTGCACGGTTATGCAGCTTTTACGGCATCCGCAATACGGTGCGCAAATTCCGTCACCTGCGCTTCGTCTTCGCCCTCTACCATCACGCGGATCAGCGGTTCAGTACCAGACTTACGCAGCAGAACGCGCCCACGGCTGCCAAGCGCGGCTTCAACCTCAGCCATTACCGCTTTCACATTTTCACTTTCCAGCGGATCGCCTTTGCCGGCGGTGAAGCGCACGTTTACCAGCACCTGCGGGAACATTTTCATGCCGCTGCAGAGATCCTGCAGGGTCATATGGTTACGTGCCATGGCGGCAACGACCTGCAGCGCGGCCACGATACCGTCACCGGTGGTCGTTTTGTCCAGCAGGATCACGTGGCCGGAGTTTTCAGCACCGATACGCCAGCCCTTCTCCTGAAGTTTCTCCAGCACATAGCGGTCGCCCACTTTCGCGCGGACAAACGGGATCCCAAGCTGTTTCAGCGCCAGTTCCAGACCCATGTTACTCATCAGGGTCCCCACCGCGCCGCCGCGCAGCTGACCCTGACGCAGACCTTCACGCGCGATGATATACAGGATCTGGTCGCCGTCGACTTTATTCCCTTCGTGGTCGACCATGATCACACGATCACCGTCACCGTCCAGCGCAATACCCAGATCGGCTTTCTCCGCCAGCACGCGCGCCTGGAGAGCACGAACGTCCGTCGCACCGACCTGTTCGTTAATGTTCAGACCATCCGGCTCACAACCGATAGCGATCACTTTCGCACCCAGCTCGCGGAAGACATTCGGAGCGATGTGATAGGTCGCACCGTTTGCACAGTCCACCACAATTTTGAGGTGCGCCAGGCTCAGCTCATTCGGGAACGTACCTTTGCAGAATTCAATGTAACGACCCGCTGCATCGACAATACGGTTCGCTTTCCCCAGCTCAGCGGAATCTACACAGGTGATCTCTTTTTCCATCTCGGCTTCAATGGCTTCTTCCACTTCGTCCGGCAGCTTGGTGCCATCGATAGAGAAGAATTTGATGCCGTTGTCATAGAACGGGTTGTGAGAAGCAGAAATGACAATCCCCGCTTCCGCGCGGAAGGTGCGGGTCAGATACGCGACAGCTGGCGTTGGCATTGGCCCTGTAAAGGAGGCAGAAAGACCGGCAGCCGCCAGACCGGCTTCCAGCGCAGACTCCAGCATATAACCCGAAATACGGGTATCTTTGCCGATAATGATCTTACGGGAACCATGACGTGCCAGTACCTTGCCAGCAGCCCAGCCAAGCTTCAGGACAAAATCAGGGGTGATTGGCGCATCGCCTACCCGCCCACGGATACCATCGGTACCAAAATATTTACGATTACTCATAGCGTTTGTTTTCCTTCGCTGCCAGTGTGGCTTCCACCACACGCATGGCTTCTACTGTTTCTTTGACGTCATGGACACGAATAATGTGCGCCCCCTGCATCGCCGCAATCACCGCGCAGGCCAGACTCCCGCTCAGGCGCTCACTCGGACCGACATTAAGCAACTGCCCAATCATCGACTTTCTCGACATACCCACCAGCAGCGGCAGGCCGAAATGATGAAACTCTGATAAGCGTGCAAGCAACGCATAATTGTGTGAGAGATTTTTACCGAAACCGAACCCCGGGTCGAGCAGCAATTTCTCTTTTGGGATGCCCGCACGTTCACAACGTGCGATGTGCTCAATAAAGAAGCGATTTACATCAGCAAAGACGTCGTCATACTTCGGCGCATCCTGCATCGTTTTCGGCTGACCCTGCATGTGCATCAGACAAACCGGCAGCCCGGTTTCCGCAGCCGCTTTAATCGCCCCCGGCTCTGTCAGTGAACGAATATCATTAATAATGTGAGCGCCCACTCTCGCCACTTCACGAATCACCTCAGGTTTGGAGGTGTCGACGGAGATCCATACCTCAAAGCGCTGGGCGATGGCTTCAACCACCGGCACCACGCGTGCCAGCTCTTCTTCCACCGAAACATCTGCCGCACCAGGTCGGGTCGACTCACCGCCAACGTCAATGATGGTGGCACCCGCGTTGATCATTAAATTGGCGTGCTTAACCGCCTCGATCAGGGTGTTATGCGTGCCGCCATCTGAGAAGGAGTCAGGGGTAACATTCAGGATCCCCATCACATGAGGATGTGAAAGATCGAGATGCGAGTCCTGGGCGAATAGTTTCATGGCTAAATCCCTGGTATTAGTGTGGTTTAACGGAAAAGAAAAACCCCGGAGCAAGCTCCAGGGTTTGAGGTACAGAAAAACATTTCAACAGCAGTGACTTACTTATCGCCCAACTGTTCTGACATGGTGTTGCCCGGGTTCGGCGTACGCGGTTCATCAACCGGACGCGGCGCACGCGGAGTGCCATTATTGTCAGAATTGTTGGAAGCGCCTGGGTCTTCCCAGCCTGCTGGCGGACGCACTTCGCGGCGAGCCATCAGGTCGTCAATCTGCGGAGCATCGATGGTCTCATATTTCATGAGTGCATCTTTCATCGAATGCAGGATGTCCATATTGTCGTTCAGGATCTGACGTGCGCGACCATAGTTACGTTCAATCAGCGCTTTCACTTCCTGGTCGATGATACGAGCTGTTTCATCGGACATATGTTTCGCTTTCGCCACGGAGCGGCCCAGGAACACTTCACCCTCTTCCTCTGCATACAGCAGCGGACCGAGTTTGTCGGAGAAGCCCCACTGAGTCACCATGTTACGCGCCAGATTTGTCGCGACTTTAATGTCGTTGGACGCACCGGTAGAAACATGCTCTGGCCCGTAGATGATCTCTTCCGCCAGACGACCACCGTACAGGGTCGAAATCTGGCTTTCCAGTTTCTGACGGCTGGCGCTGATCGCGTCGCCTTCAGGCAGGAAGAAGGTCACACCCAGCGCACGCCCGCGTGGAATAATCGTCACTTTATGCACCGGATCGTGTTCCGGCACCAGACGACCGATAATCGCGTGGCCTGCTTCGTGGTATGCGGTGGACTCTTTCTGCGCTTCCGTCATCACCATGGAGCGACGTTCCGCACCCATCATGATTTTGTCTTTCGCTTTCTCGAACTCTACCATCGACACCACGCGCTTGTTACCGCGAGCGGCAAACAGTGCAGCTTCGTTGACCAGGTTAGCCAGGTCCGCACCGGAGAATCCCGGGGTACCGCGCGCAATGATTGCCGCATCGATATCTGGCGCCAGCGGTACGCGACGCATATGGACTTTCAGAATCTGTTCACGGCCGCGAACATCCGGCAGACCGACAACAACCTGACGGTCGAAACGGCCTGGACGCAGCAGCGCAGGGTCAAGAACGTCCGGACGGTTAGTCGCCGCGATTACGATGATACCTTCGTTACCTTCGAAGCCGTCCATCTCAACCAGCATCTGGTTCAGGGTCTGTTCACGTTCATCGTGACCACCACCAAGGCCCGCGCCACGCTGGCGGCCTACGGCGTCGATTTCATCGATGAAGATAATGCACGGTGCTGCCTTCTTAGCCTGCTCGAACATGTCACGCACACGAGATGCACCAACACCCACGAACATTTCGACGAAGTCAGAACCTGAAATAGTAAAGAACGGCACCTTCGCTTCACCCGCGATGGCTTTCGCCAGCAGGGTTTTACCGGTACCCGGAGGACCAACCATCAGAACGCCTTTCGGGATCTTACCGCCCAGTTTCTGGAAACGGCTCGGCTCGCGCAGGTATTCAACCAGTTCACCCACCTCTTCTTTCGCTTCGTCACAACCGGCGACGTCAGCAAACGTGGTCTTGATCTGATCTTCCGTCAGCATACGCGCCTTGCTCTTACCGAACGACATGGCACCTTTGCCACCGCCGCCCTGCATCTGGCGCATAAAGAAGATCCAGACGCCGATAAGAAGCAGCATCGGGAACCAGGAAATGAAGATAGAAGCCAGCAGGCTTGGTTCTTCTGGCGGCTCGCCTACAACTTTGACGTTTTTGGTCAGAAGGTTATCAAGCAGCTTAGGATCGTTCACCGGGATGTAAGTCGTGTAACGGTTACTATCTTTCTTGGTAACGTTGATCTCACGTCCGTTGATACGCGCTTCGCGAACCTGGTCCTGATTGACCTCCTGCAGGAAGGTAGAATAATCCACCTTGCGGCCATTCGACTCGCTGGGCCCAAAGCTCTGGAATACTGACATCAGCACAACGGCAATGACCAGCCAGAGTATTAGGTTTTTCGCCATGTCACTCAAGGGATTAACCTCATATTACAACTGTGTTAAAAACAGCGTCAGGATACTCTATATCCAGTTTCATTCAAACTTTCGCCTGAAATCTACCGGTTATCATTTTCGCCCGGTCGCTACAATATACACTTCACGGGAACGGGCCCGGGAAGAGTCCGGCTTACGAACTTTGACCTTCGCAAACAGGGAGCGAATTTCCTTAAGATACTCCTCGAAACCTTCGCCCTGAAACACCTTCACAACAAAACTACCACCAGGCGCTAGTACATCACGACACATTTCTAACGCTAGCTCCACCAGATACATGGCGCGGGGGATATCCACCGCCGGTGTTCCACACATATTTGGTGCCATATCTGACATGACAACCTGGACCTTACTGTCACCTACACGATCAAGTAACGCTTTCAGCACTAATTCATCACGAAAGTCGCCCTGAAGGAAGTCGACACCGACGATGGGATCCATTGGTAAAAGATCGCACGCGATGATTCGGCCCGTTCCGCCGATCTGCGTTACCGCATACTGGGACCATCCGCCAGGTGCTGCTCCGAGGTCGACAACCGTCATCCCCGGCTTAAAAAGTTTGTCACTTTGCTGTATTTCATCAAGTTTAAACCAGGCACGGGAACGCAACCCCTTTTTCTGTGCCTGTTGAACATATTTATCGCTAAAGTGTTCCTGAAGCCAGCGGCTGGAGCTGGCAGAACGCTTTTTACCTGTCATTTAACATTTCCGTCCTGGTTCATCGTTGCTTGCCTGTGACGTAAATTTCTACGCAGCTATTTGGCGATATAAGGGAGATGGCGGTAGAATGAACCGTTTTCAATCCCAACGTAAGCAAAAATATACGATGAATCTGAGTACTAAACAAAAACAGCACCTTAAAGGTCTGGCACATCCGCTCAAGCCTGTAGTGATGCTTGGCAACAATGGTTTGACCGAAGGGGTGCTTGCCGAGATTGAACAAGCGCTGGAACACCACGAGCTGATCAAGGTGAAAATCGCCTCTGAAGACAGAGACACTAAAAACCTGATCGTGGAAGCCATCGTGCGCGAAACCGGCGCCTGTAATGTACAGGTCATCGGTAAAACGCTGGTGCTCTATCGCCCATCTAAAGAGCGTAAAATCTCGCTGCCACGCTAAGGATATCCTGAATCAAACACATTTTCTGTGTTAAACGAGGGATTTCTGTCAGCAGGTGAGCAAAATGCCATGCTCCTTGAGTTGTTAAAAGGCCGCTATGCGGCCTTTTTCCTTTCTTTACAATGTATCAACATCTTTGCAGAGAGGCGAATTACAGGTACTCAACCTTGATAATTTCGTATTCGACTTCACCGCCAGGGGTGCGGATGGTGACAACATCATCCTGCTCTTTGCCAATCAGGCCGCGAGCAATCGGTGAGTTCACCGAAATCAGGTTCTGTTTGAAGTCGGCTTCATCGTCACCCACGATACGATACGTTTGCTCTTCGTCGGTATCCAGGTTCAGCACGGTAACTGTTGAACCGAAGATCACGCGGCCATTGTTTGGCATTTTGGTAATATCGATAACCTGCGCATTCGACAGCTTCGCTTCGATATCTTTAATACGCCCTTCACAGAAACCCTGCTGCTCACGCGCCGCGTGGTATTCAGCATTCTCTTTCAGGTCGCCATGCTCACGCGCTTCCGCGATAGCGGCGATGATTTCAGGGCGGCGAACGGATTTCAGGAAATCCAGCTCTTCGCGCAGTTTTTCGGCACCACGTAAGGTCATCGGAATAGCTTGCATTTGTTATACCTCTTAAACATTCCTGTTGGGAGCAATGTTCCCTGCCCCAGCCCTCAAGAGCAGGCCAGAAGCAAAAAGAAAACCGACCCGGGAGCAACGCCCCAGGTCAGCAGCAATTTTCAATTAGATACGCATTTTACCGCGAAGTTCACTATGGGTCATCGTTTACTTTGCAGTGCCATGCACCGTAGTATGACGGTTTGTTTTCGGGTTGTTAGCGCGAGATTATGCGATTTTCCAGATTTATCATCGGATTGACTACCAGTATAACGTTCAGCGTTCAGGCCGCGAATGTTGATGAGTATATTAATCAACTGCCCGCAGGTGCCAACCTTGCCTTGATGGTGCAAAAGGTCGGGGCGCAGACGCCGGAGATTGACTACCATAGTCAACAGATGGCCCTGCCTGCCAGCACCCAGAAGGTGATCACTGCGCTTGCCGCCCTCCTTCAGCTTGGTCCTGACTTCCGCTTTACCACCACGCTAGAGACCAAAGGCAAGGTCGAAAATGGCGAGCTGAAAGGCGATCTGATCGCCCGTTTTGGCGGCGACCCGACCTTTAAACGCCAGGATATCCGCAATATGGTGGCGGTGCTGAAAAAATCGGGCGTGCAGAAGGTTGATGGCAACGTACTGATCGACACCTCCATCTTTGCCAGCCATGATAAAGCCCCCGGCTGGCCGTGGAATGACATGACGCAATGCTTTAGCGCCCCACCCGCCGCCGCGATTGTTGACCGAAACTGCTTCTCGGTTTCACTTTACAGCGCCCCCAAACCGGATGATTTAGCGTTTATCCGCGTGGCGTCTTATTACCCGGTCACGATGTTCAGCCAGGTACGCACGCTGGCCAAGGGCTCTCCGGATGCACAGTATTGCGAACTGGATGTGGTGCCCGGCGATCTTAATCGCTTCACGCTTACCGGCTGCCTGACGCAGCGTGCCGATCCACTGCCGCTGGCCTTCGCCATCCAGGATGGCGCAAGCTACGCAGGCGCTATTCTTAAGGACGAACTGAAACAGGCAGGGATCACCTATACCGGTACCCTGCTGCGCCAGACGCAGGTTAATCAACCCGGCACGGTTATCGCCAGCAAACAGTCTGAACCGTTGCACGATCTGCTAAGGATCATGCTGAAGAAGTCTGACAATATGATCGCTGACACGGTGTTCCGCATGATTGGTCACGCGCGCTTTGGCGTTCCTGGAACCTGGCGTTCAGGTTCCGATGCAGTCCGTCAGATCTTACGTCAGCAGGCGGGAATCGACCTGGGTAATACTATCGCTGTCGATGGCTCCGGGTTATCACGACACAATTTGATCGCCCCGGCAACCATGATGCAAGTGCTTCAGTACATTGCTCAACATGACACTGAGCTAAACTTTATCTCGATGCTGCCGCTCGCCGGGCATGACGGTTCACTTCAATACCGGGCCGGCCTTCACGCTGCCGGTGTTGACGGTAAAGTGTCAGCCAAAACAGGTTCACTGCAGGGGGTATACAACCTTGCAGGCTTCATCACTACCGCCAGCGGACAACGTATGGCATTCGTGCAGTATCTTTCCGGCTATGCCGTCGAACCGACCGACCAGCGCAACCGTCGTATTCCACTGGTTCGCTTCGAAAGCAGGCTTTATAAGGACATCTACCAGAATAACTAGCGATGAAACTACTTATAGTTGAAGACGATCTGTTATTACAGGAAGGGCTAGCGCTTGCGCTGGCCAGTGAAGGATATGCCCTCGACTGCGCCGCCACAGCGGCGGAGGCCGATGCCCTGATCCAGAGCGGCGAATACAGTCTGGTGATCCTCGATTTAGGTTTACCGGATAAAGACGGCGCGACCCTGCTCACCCAGTGGCGTCGCCGCGGCATCGCTAATCCGGTGTTGATCCTGACGGCACGCGATGCCATTGAAGATCGTATCACCGGCCTTGATGCTGGAGCCGATGATTACCTGGTGAAGCCCTTTGCTCTGGCAGAGTTGCAGGCGCGCGTCCGGGCCCTAATCCGCCGTTATCAGGGACACAGTGATAACTTACTCACCGACGGCGATATCACGCTGAATCTGCAAACCCAGCAGGTCCTGCGCCAGTCCCAGCCGGTAGAAGTCACGCCCAAAGAGTTTGCTCTGCTTACGCGCCTGATTATGCGCAGCGGACAGACGGTGCACCGTGAAACCCTCCAGCAGGATATCTACTCCTGGCAGGACGATCCGGGGTCGAATACCCTTGAGGTTCATATCCATAATCTGCGTCGTAAGCTCGGGAAAGACAGGATCAAAACCGTCCGCGGCGTGGGCTACCGTCTGGAGAGTCAGAAATGAACAGCATGCGTCGGCGGTTAATGGTCCTGCTGGCGGTGATACTGTTGTTTTTCCAGCTGATCAGCGTGATCTGGCTCTGGCATGAAAGCCGCGAGCAGATCGGTTTTCTGGTCAATGAGACATTGTCTGCCAAATCACGCAATAACCATGTCGAGAAAGAGATCCGTGAAGCGATTGCCTCGCTGCTGGTCCCTTCCCTGGTGATGGTCGGCTTCACCCTGTTTTTCTCCTTCTGGGCCGTTACCTGGATAACCCGGCCCCTGAATAAACTGCGTGCCAGTCTGGCGAATCGTTCGGCGGATAACCTGACCCCGCTTCCGATGTACTCTGACATGGAAGAAATTGGCGCTGTCACCACCTCTCTCAATCAGCTACTTGCCCGGCTGGATCACACCATTCAACAGGAGAGGCTGTTTACAGCCGACGCCGCACACGAGCTGCGAACGCCCCTCGCCGGGATCAGGCTGCATCTGGAACTCATGGCGCAGTCAGGCACGCCGCAGGCCGCGACATTGATAACCCGTATCGATCAGTTGATGCACACGATTGAACAGTTGCTGATGCTGGCGCGAGCCGGGCAGGCGATGGCGAGCGGTCACTACGAGACGGTGAACTGGACAGATACGATTATTACGCCGCTTGGCCTTGAGCATGAAGCCAAAGAGCATACGGTCATTTGGCCGCCTAAAAGTACGCTCACGGTGCAGGGAGACGCTGTGCTTCTGCGCCTTATGCTGCGCAACCTGCTTGAAAATGCCGGACGTTACAGCCCCGCAGGGACAACCATCACAGTGACATTATCCGCGCAGGGCGGCGGAACGCAGGTCAGCGTTATCGATCAGGGGCCTGGTATCGATGAAGCGCACCGACAGTCAATCACAGAACCGTTCCGTCGTCTCGACCAACGCTTTGGTGGCAGTGGCCTGGGCCTGAGCATCGTGCAGCGTATCCTGCAGCTTCATCATGGAAAACTGACGCTGGAGAATGGCGAGAAAGGCGGTCTCATTGCCAGCTGCTGGCTGCCTGCAACGTTAGAATAAAAAAAGCCCCTGAATCAACAGGGGCCTTTCACGACGATTAGTGCTTGTAGATGAACTCGACGCCTTCTTCGTCGTCTTCATCCCAGTCATCGTCCCAGTCTTCATCATCCTCTTCCGCTTCCAGCTCTTCGAGCTGCTGGCGGTGGTAGTCATCCCACATGAATTCGACTTTTTCAGGCTGTTTGGCTTCTTCCGCCTGAACAACTGGGTTCTCGATGATGAAGGTCATCACATCCCAGCACAGATCTTTCACGCCCACCTGGCTTGCGGCGGAGATAAGATAGTATTTATCTTCCCAGCCCATCGCTTCAGCAATGGCTTTCGCTTTTGCTTCCGCTTCGGCTTTATCCATCAGGTCGATTTTGTTAAAGACCAGCCAGCGCGGTTTGTTGGCCAGTTTTTCGCTGTATTTCTCCAGCTCGCCGACGATGATACGGGCATTTTCTACCGGATCGGAACCATCAATTGGATCGATATCGATCAGGTGCAGCAGGACGCGGCAACGCTCAAGGTGTTTCAGGAAGCGGATACCCAGACCGGCACCTTCCGCTGCGCCTTCAATCAGACCCGGAATATCGGCAACCACGAAGCTCTTCTCGTTATCCATACGAACAACGCCCAGGCTTGGCACCAGGGTTGTAAACGGATAGTCCGCCACTTTTGGTTTCGCAGCAGAGACGGCACGAATAAACGTCGATTTGCCCGCGTTTGGCATCCCGAGCATGCCCACGTCTGCCAGAAGCATCAACTCCAGCTGCAGATCGCGCTTATCGCCCGGCGTACCCATCGTTTTCTGACGTGGCGTACGGTTAACAGATGATTTAAAACGGCTGTTGCCCAGACCGTGCCAGCCACCTTTAGCGACCATCAGGCGCTGACCGTGTTTGGTCATGTCACCCATGGTTTCACCGGTCCCCTGGTCAATCACACGCGTACCGACAGGCACCTTAATGGTGACGTCTTTTCCGCGTTTACCGGTACAGTCACGGCTCTGGCCGTTCTGACCACGCTCAGCGCGGAAGGATTTTTCAAAACGGTAGTCGATCAGCGTGTTGAGGTTCTCATCCGCCTCCAGCCACACGTCACCACCATCCCCGCCGTCGCCGCCGTCAGGGCCGCCACGAGGGATATACTTTTCACGGCGGAAGCTCACGCAACCGTTGCCGCCATCACCAGCCACGACAAGGATCGTCGCTTCATCAACAAACTTCATTTTACACTCCGTAACTCATTCGCCTGAGCGGGGGACTACTACAACCGCTTCATTTTTGCGCCAACGTCCCCAAAGACGATGACCAATGGCGGAATACATCGCGCCCGCAACCACGACAAACGCACCGAGATAGCCCAACAGGTTGAGCATCGGTCTGACGAAGACATCGGGCCAGGCCATTGATAACAAATCTGAAAATAACAGCGTAAACAGCGGAGTAAGCGTAATTAATGCGCTCACCTGTGCTGCCTGCCAGCGCGCCATTGCTTCGGCCAGCGCGCCATAACCAACCAGCGTGTTCAGCCCACAAAAAAAGAGGCACGCCAGTTGCCAGTCGCTAAGCTCGGTGATTACCCCCGGCTTCGCTAACGGCAACAACGCCAGTGTACACAAAGTGTACAGCAAAAAGAGGATCTGCTGTGAGGCAAGACGACGCAATAACACCTTTTGCGCGACGCCATAGCTCACCCAGACCGTTGCTGCCCCTACACCGAAGATCACACCCCAGGTGTAATCGGTCAGCCGGGTAAAAATCTCGATCAGACTGGTATTGAAGAACATCACCAGACCGCATAGCAGCATGCTCGCCCCGATAATCTGCGTACCGCGCATCTTCTCCTTGAGGATAAAGACGCTGGCGACCATCATGCCCACGGGTGAAAGCTGACCAATCACCTGTGACGCCGTAGGGCTAAGATATTGCAGGGAAGAACTGAACAGAATGAAGTTCCCAAACAGTCCACCTGTCGCGATAGCCAATAACACCAGCCAGCGCGGTTTACGGAAGAGTCGCAGCGGAGGAAGCTTACCTTTGACAGCCAGAATCGCCCCGAGGCCGATACTTGCCATCAGAAAGCGATAAAAGACCACCGTAGGCGGCTCCATCACTTCCAGTACCTGCTTCATTGCAATTGGCAACGCACCCCAGCACATTGCGGTAGTGAGCGCCAAAAGAATACCTATGCCGGCCTGCTGCTTCATGCCCGTTTTCCCTACAGAAAAAATTACCGGGTTTCCAATGTAAAAAGCCCCGCAACAGGTTGCGGGGCTTTAATCCGTTACCGGACCGAGAAAACCTTACTCAGCAACGATGCTGATGTATTTACGGTTGTTCGGGCCTTTAACTTCAAATTTCACTTTACCGTCTGCTTTAGCAAACAGAGTGTGGTCACGACCGCAACCTACGTTATTGCCAGCGTGGAATTTGGTACCACGTTGACGAACGATGATGCTACCCGCCAGAACGGATTCGCCACCGAAACGCTTAACGCCCAGGCGTTTAGCTTCTGAATCGCGACCGTTACGTGTGGAGCCGCCAGCCTTTTTATGTGCCATTTAAATCTCTCCTCAGGTCTTAGGCGCTGATGCCAGTAATTTTCACATCAGTGAACCACTGACGGTGGCCCTGCTGCTTACGGTAGTGCTTACGACGACGAAACTTAACGATTTTAACTTTCTCGCCACGACCGTGTGCAACAACTTCAGCTTTGATAACGCCGCCATCAACGAAAGGAACGCCGATTTTGACTTCTTCACCGTTTGCGATCATCAGAACTTCTGCGAACTCAACAGATTCGCCAGTTGCGATGTCCAGCTTTTCCAGGCGAACGGTCTGACCTTCGCTTACTCGGTGTTGTTTACCACCACTTTGGAAAACCGCGTACATATAAACTCCGCTTCCGCGCACGTCCTCGTATGAATCAGAGTGCGCTATAAATATTCACAATAGGGCGCGAATATTACGCAAAACGCGAGCCTTTGACAAGTGCTACCGTCAATACATGAAGAAAAAAAACACAACACGTACGGTAACGTTTATCTGAGCCGTTTTTTCAGTACAATCAGCAATACTATTGATAAACCGAAACCCTTCGTTACCCCATAGTAGATGGGATCAACAGGATAAAAAGCCCGGCTTTTGCGATGAATTTAGAAAAAATCAACGAGTTAACCGCGCAAGATATGGCGGGTGTGAATGCAGCAATCCTGGAGCAACTCAACTCTGACGTTCAACTGATCAATCAGTTGGGCTATTACATTGTCAGCGGTGGCGGTAAACGCATACGCCCGATGATTGCCATTCTGGCTGCCAGAGCCGTTGGTTATCAGGGAAATGCCCACATCACCATCGCAGCGCTCATCGAATTTATTCACACAGCGACGCTTCTGCATGATGATGTTGTGGATGAATCGGATATGCGTCGTGGCAAAGCCACGGCGAACGCCGCTTTCGGGAACGCAGCCAGCGTACTGGTGGGGGATTTTATCTATACCCGCGCCTTCCAGATGATGACCAGTCTGGGCTCCCTGAAAGTACTGGAAGTGATGTCCGAAGCCGTTAACGTCATCGCAGAAGGCGAAGTACTGCAGCTGATGAACGTCAACGATCCTGATATTACTGAAGAAAACTACATGCGCGTGATCTACAGCAAAACCGCGCGCCTGTTTGAAGCAGCCGCCCAGTGTTCCGGCATTCTGGCTGACTGTACCGAGGCCCAGGAAAAAGGGCTGCAGGACTATGGTCGTTATCTGGGTACGGCATTCCAGCTGATAGATGATTTGCTGGACTACAGTGCGGACGGCGAGACGCTCGGCAAAAACGTTGGTGATGACCTGAACGAAGGCAAACCGACCCTGCCGCTGCTCCACGCCATGCGCAACGGAACGGCCGACCAGGCGAAAATGATCCGTGAAGCGATTGAGCAGGGAAATGGCCGCCATCTTCTGGAACCCGTACTGGAAACCATGGCCATTTGCGGATCGCTCGAGTGGACGCGCCAGCGTGCGGAAGAGGAAGCGGATAAAGCCATTGCTGCACTTCAGGTTATTCCAGACAGCCCGTGGCGCGATGCGCTGATCGGTCTGGCGCACATCGCCGTTCAGCGCGATCGTTGATCCCTCCTGTTTCTCCCCGCGCCTTTGCGGGGAGATTCCCGTACGTTCCTGTAAATTACGTCTTCATGTAAATGCATCGGTTTAGAGACTGCATGAATAAAGCTGTGTCTTATTCTGAATATCCCTTCAAGTAACGCGAACTTTTTAGAACAAGAGTGTGAAATGGGTATAGTAACCCCGTCGTTTCTGACGAAACGGCGAAGGTGAATCCGAACTAAGGACAGCGTTATGGACACGAAATTTATCGACTGGCACACGGCGGATATTATTGCCGCACTGCGCAAAAGAGGCACGTCACTGGCAGCAGAGTCACGCCGCCACGGACTGAGTTCTTCAACCCTGGCAAACGCCCTCACCCGCCCCTGGCCTAAGGGAGAGCTCATTATCGCAACGGCGCTAGATACGCACCCGTGGGTGATTTGGCCCTCGCGTTACCACGATCCTATTACCCATGAGTTTATTGACAGAACGCGCATGATTCGCCAGAAAAAGGCAAAGAAAGGATTGCAGGAATAACACGTTAATTGACAGGCACAGCAACCCCCCGGTCATTGCTGGCAGGGGGCTGCCGGAACGATTACTCGCCCTTCACACGCTCGATATTCGCACCCAGCGCGCGCAGTTTATCTTCGATACGCTCATAACCACGATCGATGTGATAAATACGATCCACAATCGTTGTCCCTTCCGCGATACAACCCGCCAGCACCAGGCTCGCAGACGCACGCAGATCGGTGGCCATCACCTGAGCACCCGACAGTTTCTCCACGCCGTGGCAAATTACGGTATTACTCTCGATTTCTGCATGCGCACCCATACGGATCAGCTCCGGTACGTGCATAAAGCGGTTCTCGAAAATGGTTTCAGTGATGAAGCCGGTCCCTTCGGCGACCAGGTTCAGCAGGGTGAACTGCGCCTGCATGTCGGTCGGGAACGCCGGGTGTGGCGCCGTACGCACATTGACAGCTTTTGGACGCTGACCGTGCATATCGAGGCTGATCCAGTCTTCACCGATTTCGATATCCGCGCCGGCATCGCGCAGCTTCGCCAGCACCGCATCCAGGGTATCAGGCTGTGCGTTACGGCAAACAATCTTACCGCCAGAGATCGCCGCTGCCACCAGGAAGGTGCCGGTTTCGATACGGTCCGGCAGGACGCGATAAACACCACCGCCCAGACGCTCAACGCCTTCAATGGTGATACGGTCAGTACCCTGACCGGAGATCTTCGCCCCCAGCGCCACGAGGAAGTTGGCGGTATCCACAATTTCCGGCTCACGCGCGGCGTTTTCGATGATCGTGGTACCTTCAGCCAGCGTTGCCGCAGACATAATAGTGACCGTTGCGCCCACGCTCACCTTGTCCATGACAATGTGTGCGCCTTTCAGACGACCGTTGACGGACGCTTTAACGTAACCTTCTTCCAGTTTGATCTCTGCGCCCAGTTTTTCCAGGCCAAAGATATGCAGGTCAACCGGACGCGCCCCGATGGCACAACCGCCCGGAAGTGAAACCTGCCCCTGGCCAAAACGCGCCACCAGCGGGCCAAGCGCCCAGATGGAAGCACGCATGGTTTTCACCAGATCGTAAGGGGCAGAGAAGTTATTCACATTGCTGGCGTCGATCCAGACAGAGCCGTTACGCTCAACTTTAGTGCCCAACTGGGTGAGCAACTTCATGGTCGTGTCGATATCTTTCAGTTTCGGGACATTCTGAATTTCTACCGGCTCTTCCGCGAGCAGCGCAGCAAAGAGGATTGGCAGCGCGGCGTTTTTCGCGCCAGAAATTGTGACTTCGCCCTGGAGGCGCGTAGGCCCCTGTACACGAAATTTATCCATTGTGTGCTCTCTTATAAATTCAACCGTGCTGCGGGCCTGTCGCCCTCAGCTCAAAAACCGTTTAGTTTGCGATCGCGTGCCCACTCTTGCGGGGTGAACGCTTTAATCGACAGGGCGTGGATGCGGTTATCCGCAATATATTCCATCAGCGGCGCGTACACAGCCTGCTGTTTCTTCACGCGGCTCATGCCGTCGAACATCTCACCCACAGCAATAACCTGGAAGTGACTGCCATCGCCAGTGACGTGGGCTTCCTGAAGGGAGAGTGCATTCATCAGCACTGTCTGGATTTCATGATTTTCCATGGGTTCTTAATCATCTGATAGTGAAAACAAGCCCAACATCTTAGAGCAAAGTGGCGTCGTCTTAAACAAGCAAAAAGCCCCGACGATGAAACTGTCAGGGCTTTCGGAAGTAACGCACTGAAAATATTAACGAGGCAGTACGTCCTGAGGAAGATTGTACAGCTGCGCAAGGGTCACGACATTATCGCTCGCGCCGTGAAGCCTGACGCTCGCCCCCTGCTTTTTCCCCTCGGCAACCAGATGGGCAAGCAGCGCAACACCTGCCGTATCCACCCGGGTGATACCGCTTAAGTCAATCAGCGTCACGCCCTGCATGGCTTCATGGCGTTGGTCCCATAACGGGTTCAGGAGGTCCTGATCCAGTTCGCCGGACAGTTTCAATGTCTCGCCTTCACGCGACCAGCTGAGTTGCTGTGACATTACTTCTTCTCGTCCAGCGTGATTTTCTGACGAGCAATGGACTGCAGCTGTGCAGTCAGGCCATCAATGCCTTTGGTGCGCAGCAGGTCGCTCCACTCGTTCTGCTTGGTCGTGATCATGCTTACCCCTTCGGCAATCATATCATACGCCTGCCAGTGGCCGGTCTGGCTGTTTTTACGCCACTGGAAATCCAGACGAACCGGTGGACGGCCGTTTGGATCGTTGATCGTCACACGGATAGGCACGATGGTCGCATCACCCAGCGGCTGCTCAGGCGCAATCTGGTAGGTCTGGCCGTGATACATCGCCAGCGCCTGACCATAAGCCTGCTTCAGGTATTCACGGAACGCGGCAAAGTAGGCCTCACGCTGCGCAGGGGTCGCGTCTTTGTAATAACGACCCAGCACCAGCGCACCCGCATATTTAATCTGCACATACGGCAGCAATTCCTGGTCAACAACGTCACGCAGGTAATCAGGATTCGCACGAATTTTAGGCTGTTCGTTTTTAAGACGGTCGAAGGTTTTCTTCGCCGCTTCGTCCATCAGTTTGTACGGGTTACTCTGATCCGCAGCATGGGCAGCGGTAAGAGGGGCAATGACCAGCATGGCCACCATTAACAGTCGTTTAAACATGAATGACTTCTCCTGAAATTAATGCGTCGAGCCAGGTGTCGGTGCGACGTCGGTATGATCTTCAGACTGCGCAGGGGCAGCGTCGGATTTTTTCTCATCCCCTTTACTGTTGTAAAGGAACTGACCAATCATATCTTCCAGCACCATTGCGGACTTCGTATCCTGAATAACGCTGCCGTCTTTAAGAATAGTAGTTCCCAGCTCGGGGTCTTCAAAGCCGACGTTAAGCGCCAGATATTGTTCACCCAGCAGACCGGAAGTCCGGATCGACAGGGAACTGGTGTCCGGAATATGGTTGTAACGCTCTTCGATATCCATCGCGACGCGTGGCAGATAGGTTTTCTCATCAAGCGTAATATCTGATACGCGTCCGATCACCACGCCGCCAATACGGACCGGTGAACGGGCCTTCAGCCCACCGATGTTATCGAAGGTGGCATAGATGCGATATGTCGGCTCGGTACGCACGGAGGTGATATCCGCCGCTCTCAGGCAGATAAACAGTGCGGCCAACAGCGCCAGCAGCAGGAACACGCCGACCCAAATTTCATTTTTTTTCGTTTGCATGAACTCAATTCCCAAACATCAGTGCGGTGAGCACAAAATCCAGACCCAGTACGGCCAGCGACGAGTGTACGACTGTACGTGTAGTTGCACGGCTAATGCCTGCCGACGTCGGGATGGCATCGTAACCATTGAACAAGGCAATCCAGGTGACCGTAATGGCGAATACCACGCTTTTAATCAAACAGTTAACCAGATCCATTCGCAGGTCGATGGCATCCTGCATGGCGGACCAGAAGAAACCGGCATCAATGCCTTTCCAGTGAACGCCAACCAGCGAACCGCCCCAGATACCCACGGCGACAAACAGAATAGTCAGTAACGGTAAAGAGATCACCCCAGCCCAGAAACGCGGTGAAATTACGCGACGCAGCGGGTCAACCGCCATCATCTCCATACTGGAGAGCTGCTCAGTCGCACGCATCAGGCCAATTTCAGCCGTTAATGCCGACCCCGCGCGTCCGGCGAACAACAGCGCCGCCACAACCGGCCCCAGTTCACGCAGCAGCGAAAGCGCCACCAGCATCCCGAGACTGGTTTCCGCACTGTAGGTTGTCAGAACGAGGTAGCCCTGCAGCCCCAGCACCATGCCGATAAACAGACCGGACACAATGATGATGAGCATCGACAGCACGCCGACGTTATAGAGTTGCCGCACCAGTAAAGGCGCATGCTTTCGGAACTCCGGCTTGCCGACCAGCGCGTTGAATAACATCAATCCGGCACGCCCGAACGTCCTGATGGTTTTTATGCCACGGTGTCCGAGAGCGGCCAACGCATTTAACAGCATGAGTGGCTTAACTCCCTATTCCCAGTAAATCGTCACGATAGTCGCCCGCCGGGTAGCGGAACGGCACAGGGCCATCGGCAATACCGTCGAGGAACTGTCGCACGCGCGGATCGCAATTTTCCTGCAACGCCTGGGCGCTACCGTGTGCGACGATCTTTTTGTCCGCCACAATATAGGCGTAATCGGCGATGCTCAACACTTCCGGTACATCGTGAGAAACCACAATGCAGGTTACGCCAAGTGCGCTGTTCAGCTCAGAGATGAGCTTCACCAGCACGCCCATCGTGATGGGATCCTGCCCGACGAACGGTTCATCGAACATGATTAAATCCGGTTCTAATGCAATGGCTCGCGCCAGCGCGGCGCGGCGCGCCATCCCGCCGGAGAGTTCCGAAGGCATCAGCTTCGCCGCCCCACGCAAACCGACGGCTTCAAGCTTCATCATCACCGTACTTTTCAGCAACGCCGGCGGCAGGCTGGTGTGTTCGCGAAGTGGATAGGCCACGTTATCAAAGACGTTCATATCGGTGAACAACGCCCCCGACTGAAAGAGCATGCTCATGCGCTTGCGAACGGTATACAGACGCGAGCGCGACATCTCCGGGACATTTTCGCCATCAAAGAGGATTTCACCGCTGTCGGGTGGGATCTGCCCACCGATAAGACGCAGCAGGGTCGTTTTACCGATCCCGGACGGCCCCATGATGGCCGTGATCTTGCCACGCGGTACGGTCAACGAAATATCATCAAATATCAATCTGTTGGCGCGAGAAAAACTCACACCGCGGACATCGACTAAATTCGCCATCGTTTGGCTCATTTATGGTTCCTTTCTTACCCTGCTCACGTTTAGGCATGCAGCCTGGATCAGCCCTAAACTCAGCATTTTTACAGAATAATAGCCGTTGAGGTTAGCGAAAGCTGGCATTTGTTTTACTTTTCCGGCGCATAAAGTCAAAATTAGGAATTCGTTACGCCTCAGACTGTATGCAGTCCAGCCATTCCCGCGCGATGGACCGACGAGTATACCTGAAGAAAGGACTTTTGATGCTTTTAGCAACAGCACTGTTAATAATTGGTTTACTTTTGGTGGTCTACAGTGCTGACCGTTTAGTGTTTGCTGCATCTATCCTGTGTCGCCTGACGGGCGTGCCACCTCTCGTCATCGGGATGACCGTTGTCAGCGTTGGAACATCACTTCCTGAAATCATCGTCTCTGTCTCGGCATCGCTGCATGGCCAGTTAGACCTGGCCGTCGGCACCGCGATTGGCTCTAATATCGTCAATATATTGTTGATTTTAGGGCTGGCGGCACTGCTCCATCCATTTCGCGTGCATTCTGATGTTCTGCGTCGTGAATTGCCGCTAATGTTAATCGTAAGTCTGCTGGCAGGATGCGTATTTTATGATGGCATACTGAGCGTCAGTGACGGCATTTTCTTGCTGGCGCTGGCCGTCATTTGGTTGCTGTATAGTGTTAAGATCGCCCGTCTGGCTGAGAAGCAGGGGCACGATAGCCTCACGCGTGAGCAGGTCGCCGAACTCCCGCGGGAAGGCACGCTCCCCGTTGCCCTGCTCTGGCTTGGCGTGGCGCTGATCATCATGCCGATGGCCACGCGCATGGTCGTAGATAACGCGACGGTCGTGGCGAACTATTTCGCCATCAGTGAACTGACCATTGGCCTGACGGTTATTGCCATCGGTACCAGTCTGCCGGAGCTGGCTACGGCCATCGCCGGGGCGCGAAAAGGGGAGGATGACATTGCCATTGGTAATATCATCGGCTCCAATATTTTTAATATCGCGATAGTAATGGGCCTGCCGGCCCTGATTACGCCGGGGCCCTTTAATCCCCTGGCGTTTTCACGCGATTACGGTGTGATGCTGCTGGTCAGCGTGATATTTGCCCTGCTCTGCTGGCGGCGGCAACGACAGATTGGCAAAGGCGCAGGCGCGCTGTTGACGGGTGGATTTATCGTATGGATGGCGATGCTGTACTGGCTCTCGCCTCTTCTCTCTGGGTAAACGGAAACGCATTATGTCGCAAATAGAATTGCAGCCGGGTTTTGACTTTCAGAAAGCAGGCAAAGACGTTCTGGAGATTGAACGTGAAGGTCTGGCGCAGTTGGATCAGTACATTAATCAGGATTTTAGTCTGGCATGTGAGAAGATATTCTACTGTGCCGGCAAAGTCGTGGTGATGGGGATGGGCAAGTCCGGCCACATTGGACGCAAAATGGCGGCAACGTTTGCCAGTACCGGAACCTCTTCATTCTTTGTCCACCCGGGGGAAGCCGCCCACGGCGATCTGGGTATGGTCACGCCGCAGGATATCGTCATCGCGCTGTCCAACTCCGGTGAGTCCAATGAAATTCTGGCGCTGATCCCGGTACTGAAGCGTCTGCAGGTGCCGCTCATTTGCATGACCAGCCGTCCGGAAAGTAGCATGGCGCGCGCAGCCGATATTCACCTGTGCGTAAAGGTGCCGAAAGAGGCCTGCCCGCTCGGCCTGGCGCCGACCTCCAGCACCACCGCGGCGCTGGTGATGGGTGATGCGCTCGCCGTGGCGCTGCTGGAAGCCCGTGGTTTTACGCCGGAAGATTTCGCCCTTTCCCACCCGGGCGGCGCGCTGGGGCGTAAGCTGCTGCTGCGGGTTAACGATATTATGCACACCGGGGATGAAATCCCCCACGTCAGTAAAGACGCCTCCCTGCGTGATGCGCTGCTGGAAATCACCCGTAAGAATCTGGGTATGACGGTCGTGTGCGACGATCTGATGAAAATTCAGGGGATCTTCACCGATGGCGACCTGCGTCGCGTGTTCGACATGGGTGTGGATGTCCGTACGCTGGGCATTGCCGATGTGATGACACCCGGCGGCATTCGTGTGCGTCCGGGTACGCTGGCAGTGGATGTGCTGAACCTGATGCAGTCCCGTCATATCACCTCCGTCATGGTTGCCGATGGCGACCAGTTGCTGGGTGTGGTACATATGCATGATCTGCTGCGCGCAGGCGTAGTGTAATGAAGGATAAGACAATGAGTAATGCGGGTGCATCCCTTGCAACCTGTTATGGTCCGGTCAGTACCCAGATGATGGCAAAGGCGGAAAACATTCGCCTGCTCATTCTGGATGTGGATGGCGTACTCTCCGATGGCCTGATTTATATGGGTAATAACGGTGAAGAGCTAAAAGCGTTTAACGTTCGCGACGGCTACGGTATCCGCTGTGCGCTGACCTCAGGTATCGAGGTGGCTATCATCACCGGACGGAAAGCTAAACTGGTAGAAGACCGCTGTGAAACCTTAGGCATTACCCATTTGTATCAGGGTCAATCCGATAAGATGGCGGCGTTCAACGATTTACTGGGTAAACTGGCTATCGCACCGGAAAAGGTGGCCTACGTCGGGGACGATCTGATTGACTGGCCAGTAATGGCTGAAGTTGGGCTGAGTATCGCCGTTGCCGATGCGCATCCGCTGCTGATCCCGCGTGCGGACTACGTTACCCACATCAACGGGGGCCGAGGTGCCGTCCGTGAAGTCTGCGATCTGCTCCTGCTGGCGCAGGGCAAGCTTGATGAGGCCAAAGGGCAATCGATATGAGTAAAACCAGACGTTGGGTTATCATTTTGCTTTCGCTTATCGCCCTGGTATTGATTGGCGTGAACCTTGCCGATCGCGACGATACGCAAACGGAAGTGATCAACAATAACGATCCAACCTATAAAAGCGATCACAGCGACACTGTGGTCTACAGCCCGCAAGGCGCGCTGAACTATCGCCTGATTGCCCAGCATGTTGAATATTTTTCAGATGACGGTATTTCGTGGTTTACCCAACCTGTTATGACCACGTTTGATAAGGACAAAGTACCGACGTGGTCAATCAAGTCAGACCGGGCAAAACTGACAAATGACCGTATGCTTTATCTGTATGGCCACGTTGAAGTCAACGCCCTGACCGCTGACTCGCAACTGCGAAAAATTACGACGGATAATGCCCAGATCAACCTGGTGACCCAGGATGTGACGTCGCAGGATCTGGTTACTCTGTATGGCACAACATTTAATTCCAGCGGTTTGAGAATGCGCGGGAACTTACGCAGCAAAAACGCCGAGCTGATTGAAAAGGTTAGAACCTCCTATGAAATTCAAAACAAACAAACTCAGCCTTAAAGTAATTATCGCCAGCGCGATGCTGGCGACCAGTCTCCCCGCGCTTGCTGTAACGGGCGATACCGAGCAGCCGATTCATATCGAGTCCGACACCCAGTCTCTTGATATGCAGGGTAATGTCGTCACCTTCACGGGTAACGTCGTCATGACTCAGGGCACCATCAAAATCAACGCCGACAAGGTGGTTGTTACCCGTCCGGGTGGCGAGCAGGGCAAAGAGATTATCGATGGCTACGGTAATCCGGCGACCTTCTACCAAATGCAGGACAACGGCAAACCGGTGAAAGGCCATGCCACGCATATGCACTATGAGCTGGCGAAGGATCTGGTGATCCTGACCGGAAATGCGTACCTGGAACAGCTGGACAGCAACATTACCGGCGACAAGATTACCTATCTGGTTAAAGAGCAAAAAATGCAGGCCTCCAGCGAGAAAGGCAAACGCGTCACCACCGTACTGGTACCGTCACAGCTGCAGGACAAAGGCAAAGGCCAGGCCCCGGCACAGAAGAAGAGTAACTAATTCGTTATGGCAACATTAACTGCAAAAAATCTCGCGAAGGCCTATAAGGGCCGCCGTGTCGTAGAGGATGTCAGTCTGACCGTTAACTCCGGCGAAATTGTGGGTCTGCTTGGCCCTAACGGTGCGGGTAAAACGACAACCTTCTACATGGTCGTTGGCATTGTGCCGCGCGATGCTGGCAACATTGTCATTGATGATGAAGACATCAGCCTTCTGCCGCTGCATGCACGCGCACGCCGCGGGATCGGCTATTTGCCACAGGAAGCCTCCATTTTCCGTCGCCTTAGCGTTTACGATAACCTGATGGCGGTTCTGCAAATTCGTAACGATCTGACCAGCGAACAGCGTCAGGATCGTGCCAACGAGCTGATGGAAGAGTTCCACATTGAGCATCTGCGCGACAGCCTCGGTCAGGCACTGTCCGGTGGGGAACGCCGACGCGTTGAGATTGCGCGTGCACTGGCCGCAAACCCGAAATTTATCCTTCTGGATGAACCGTTTGCGGGTGTTGATCCGATCTCCGTTATCGACATTAAACGTATCATTGAGCACCTGCGCGACAGCGGGCTTGGCGTGTTGATCACCGACCACAACGTGCGTGAAACGCTGGCCGTGTGTGAACGTGCGTATATTGTGAGCCAGGGTAACCTGATCGCCCACGGTACGCCGCAACAAATCCTCGAAGATGATCATGTTAAGCGCGTCTATCTTGGGGAAGACTTCAGACTCTGATAGGGTAGAGGTAACGTAACGCCGAACCGGAGAAAAATGCTCTGAACATGAAGCAAGGTTTGCAATTAAGGCTCAGCCAACAACTGGCAATGACGCCGCAGCTACAGCAGGCAATTCGCCTGTTGCAACTGTCCACGTTAGAACTTCAGCAGGAACTCCAGCAGGCGCTGGACAGTAACCCCCTGCTGGAACAAACCGATCTTCATGACGAGGTAGATACCCAGCAATCGCAGGATACAGAAGCGCTCGACACCGCGGATGCACTCGAACAAAAAGAGATGCCGGACGAGCTTCCGCTGGATGCCAGCTGGGATGAGATCTACACCGCCGGAACCCCATCCGGAACGCGTGCGGACTACCAGGACGATGAGCTACCGGTCTATCAGGGAGAAACCACCCAGTCGCTTCAGGATTACCTGATGTGGCAGGTGGAACTGACCCCCTTCTCCGACACCGATCGTGCGATTGCCACATCCATTGTCGATGCCGTTGATGACACCGGCTATTTAACCGTCACGCTGGACGACATCCTCGAAAGCATGGGCGACGAAGAGATTGAGCTTGAGGAGGTTGAAGCCGTTCTGAAGCGCATTCAGCGTTTCGATCCGGTAGGCGTGGCCGCAAGAGATCTGCGCGACTGCCTGCTGATCCAGCTTTCTCAGTTCAGCAAAGAGACGCCGTGGCTCGATGAGGCGCGCTTAATCATCAGCGATCATCTGGATCTGTTGGCTAACCACGATTTCCGCACCCTGATGCGCGTCACGCGGCTGAAAGAAGATGTGCTGAAAGAAGCGGTGAATCTCATCCAGTCGCTCGATCCGCGCCCCGGTCAGTCGATCCAGACCAGCGAACCCGAATACGTGATCCCGGATGTGCTGGTCCGAAAACACAATGGCCGCTGGGTCGTTGAACTGAATTCTGACAGCATTCCTCGCCTGCAAATCAACCAGCAGTATGCCTCCATGTGCACCAGCGTGCGTAACGACTCCGACAATCAATATATTCGTAGCAATTTGCAGGAAGCGCGATGGTTGATCAAAAGTCTGGAGAGCCGTAATGATACGCTGCTTCGCGTCAGCCGCTGTATTGTCGAACAGCAGCAGGCGTTCTTTGAGCAGGGCGAAGAGTATATGAAACCGATGGTGCTGGCGGATATCGCTCAGGCCGTCGAGATGCATGAATCAACCATTTCCCGTGTCACCACGCAGAAGTATCTGCACAGTCCACGCGGTATTTTTGAGCTTAAGTATTTCTTCTCCAGCCACGTTAATACCGAGGGTGGCGGCGAAGCGTCGTCAACCGCGATTCGTGCCCTGGTGAAGAAGTTGATCGCCGCGGAGAACCCCGCGAAGCCACTGAGTGACAGTAAGTTAACCACCATGCTGTCCGAACAGGGTATTATGGTGGCACGTCGTACTGTCGCGAAGTATCGAGAGTCTTTATCCATTCCGCCGTCCAACCAGCGTAAACAGCTGGTCTGACACAACCGATAAGGAAGACACTATGCAGCTCAACATCACTGGACAAAACGTCGAAATTACTGAGGCTTTACGCGACTTTGTGAATACGAAGTTTGCAAAACTCGAGCAGTATTTCGAAAGGATCAACCAGGTCTATATTGTGTTGAAAGTGGAGAAAGTGACTCATATCTCGGATGCCACCCTGCATGTTAACGGGGGGGAACTTCATGCCAGTGCGGAAGGGCAAGACATGTACGCGGCTATCGACGGCTTGATTGATAAGCTTGCGCGACAGCTCAATAAACATAAAGATAAACTGAAACAACACTAATTGTCCGGGCAGTTAACGGGTGCAGGACGGCCTGTTGTGAAACACAACAGGCCATTTGTACAGTTAGCGCTTAGGTGAAATTATGATGAACAACGATTCCGCTCTTCAACTGAGCAATGTCCTTAACCAGGAATGTACCCGCAGTGCTGTTCACTGCCAGAGCAAAAAACGTGCGCTGGAGATCATCAGTGAGCTGGCCGCAAAACAGCTGGGCCTGCCGCCACAGGTGGTGTTCGAAGCGATCCTGACCCGTGAAAAAATGGGCAGTACCGGTATCGGCAACGGCATCGCCATCCCGCACGGCAAACTGGAAGAGGATACCCTGCGTGCCGTGGGTGTGTTTGTGCAGCTTGAAACACCCATCGCCTTCGATGCCATTGATAACCAGCCCGTCGATCTTCTCTTCGCGCTGCTGGTGCCTGCCGACCAGACGAAAACCCATCTGCATACGCTGTCGCTGGTCGCCAAACGTCTGGCCGATAAAACCATTTGCCGCCGACTGCGCTCGGCCCAAAGTGATGAAGAGCTCTATCAGATTATCACTGAAGCAGAAGGCAATCAGGATGATGCATAACCAGGAGATGGCCTTCACATCTGTTGTCCTGAGGAGAAACGGAACATGGTGCTGATGATTGTCAGTGGTCGTTCAGGGTCGGGGAAGTCCGTTGCTCTGCGCGCGCTGGAAGACATGGGTTTTTACTGCGTAGATAATCTGCCAGTCGTGTTGCTGCCCGATCTGGCTCGCACGCTTGCGGAAAGACAAACCTCTGCCGCCGTCAGTATCGACGTTCGTAACATGCCTGAATCGCCTGAAATTTTTGAACAAGCAATGAGTAACCTGCCTGATGCGTTTTCGCCTCAGCTGCTGTTCCTTGATGCAGACCGCAATACCCTGATCCGTCGCTACAGCGATACCCGTCGTCTGCACCCGCTTTCCAGCAAGAACCTCTCTCTGGAGAGCGCTATCGACGAAGAGAGCGACCTGCTGGAGCCGCTGCGTTCACGCGCTGACCTGATTGTCGACACCTCTGAGATGTCCGTTCACGAGCTGGCGGAAATGCTGCGTACCCGGTTGCTGGGTAAGCGCGAGCGCGAACTGACGATGGTGTTCGAATCCTTTGGCTTTAAGCACGGGATTCCAATTGATGCGGATTATGTTTTCGACGTGCGCTTCCTGCCGAACCCGCACTGGGATCCGAAACTGCGTCCCATGACCGGTCTGGATAAACCCGTCGCGGCCTTCCTCGACAGGCACACAGAAGTTCACAATTTTATCTACCAGACGCGAAGCTACCTTGAGCTATGGTTACCTATGCTGGAGACAAACAATCGCAGCTACCTGACGGTGGCGATTGGCTGTACCGGCGGTAAACATCGTTCGGTCTACATCGCCGAACAGCTGGCCGACTATTTCCGCTCGCGCGGGAAGAACGTTCAGTCCCGTCATCGCACGCTGGAAAAACGTAAAACATGACCGTAAAACAAACCGTTGAGATCACCAATAAGCTGGGCATGCACGCGCGCCCGGCGATGAAGCTGTTTGAACTGATGCAGGGTTTCGATGCGGAAGTTCTGCTGCGAAATGATGAAGGTACCGAAGCGGAAGCAAACAGCGTGATTGCGCTGCTGATGCTGGACTCCGCCAAAGGCCGCCAGATTGAAGTTGAAGCTACCGGCCCTCAGGAAGAGGAAGCGCTGGCGGCGGTGGTTGCGCTGTTTAACGCTGGTTTTGACGAAGACTAACGCCTCATTTTCTGGCGGGTGGCGCTGCGCTTACCCGCCTTACATCAGCTGATTACGCTGCATAAACCCTTCCCCACCCAGCTGACGCATCTGACGCAGAATCCACGCCTGACGGCTTCGCACGTACCCTGACGGGGCACTGGCTTTAAAGCGGATAGGGTTAGGTAACACCGCGGCCAATAACGCCGCTTCAGACATACTCAACCGGCTGGCCGGTTTATTAAAATAGCGTTGTGCAGCCGCTTCCACGCCAAATACCCCATCGCCAAACTCAGCGATATTCAGGTAGACGGTCAGAATGCGCTTTTTACTCCAGACCGTTTCCATGCCCAGCGTCAGCCCCGCTTCCAGCCCTTTTCGTACCCAGCTGCGGCCGTCCCATAAAAACAGATTCTTTGCCGTCTGCTGTGACAGAGTTGATGCGCCGCGCACGCGGTTTTCGTGGCGTTCATTATGGGCCAGCGCCTTCTCTATGGCCGCGACGTCGAACCCCCAGTGTTCCGGGAATTTCTGATCCTCCGCCGCAATCACGGCCAGCCCCATAAAGGGCGAGATGTCGTCCATGCTCACCCAATCAGAATGCGCGACATAGCTGAAATCACCGGTAAACCATGCGCCGAGCTGACGTTCAACCATCACGGCAGAAAATGGCACGGGCAGAATGCTGAACAGGGCGAGTCCCCCGCCCCAGAAGACCGCCAGCACAAGAACGATGCGCAACAGGGTGCGCTTCACCCATGCGCCAGCACCGGATGGACGACTCATTCAGCCAGCACCAGCACTCTGGCCACCAGCTTCTCAATACCCGTGGCCGCTTCTGCAATATTCTGCGCCAGCATATACGCAGGCGTGGTGACGATCTTATTGTCTTCGTCCACCACAATGTCATCCACCGGACAAGGCACGTGCTCGCCGCCCATATCTTCAATGACTTCCGCGGTATCAATATCCGTCCCGATGGTCAGGCGCAGCGGGAAATCAAAAATGTTAGGCAGCATGGCGGGGGCGATGCAGATAAAGCCCAGCGGTTTTCCCGCCGCGTGCATAGCCTGCGACAGCGTTTTTAGATGCGGATCGATCTGACACTCCGCCCCCTGGGTGGCAAACGTACTGAGATTTTTGGCCGCGCCAAACCCACCGGGCACAATTAGCGCATCAAGCTCTGTGGCGTCTGCCTGAATAAGAGGGTGAATATTTCCGCGGGCAATACGCGCGGCCTCAACCAGTACGTTACGGGTTTCCGCCATTGGCTCACCCGTGAGATGGTTAATCACATCCGCCTGATTTTTGTCCGGCGCAAAACAAATCACCTCTGCACCCTGTTTTGCCAGGGCCAGCAGCGTAATGACGGCTTCATGTATTTCAGAGCCATCGTAAACACCGCATCCACTCAGCACGACACCAATCTTTTTCATCATGAGGATCCTTTTCTGCAACTTGCTGAAGCACATTAATAATTTTGATTAAAACGCTATGCTTCACACATTTCACTGATTCATGTAACAAACCATTTAAGATTTGCTATCTTATCTGCGTGCGGCCTAAATTTTTCAGGCGGCGCCGATTCGAAAAATACTTGAAAAAACAGGCGCAGCCACAATTTCCCTGGTGTTGGCGCAGTATTCGCGCACCCCGGTTAAGCCGGGGTCATTTTTTTTCTGGTATCGACCCAGGCTTTAAGCACCGCAACATCGTTTTGCCACTCTTGTTTCATCTCTTCAACCCAATCACCCACGTTATCTTCCCATGCAGGTAAATCAGGCGACTGAATCTGTTGACCCAGCTGCTGCAGGTGGCGCAGGCCGACCGAGCCGGCCGCACCTTTGATTTTATGTCCTTCTTCCACGATGCCCTTCTGGTCGCGCGCGGTCAGGTTGGACTCCAGCACACTCAGATAGCCTGGCATCATTTTTTCGAACACCGCCAGACCGTCGGTAATCAGTTTCGGGCCAACCAGATCGATATACTGCTCCAGCATCGCGGTATCGAGTATCGTTTGGGCTTTTGCGCTATCAACAGACGTCATGGTGCTCTCCTCTTCATCATGGGTATCCCAGAACTTCTTGATCATAGCGGTCAAAGCAGGCACCGCCAGCGGCTTGCTGAGCACATCGTCCATACCGGCATCGAGATACTCTTTTTTATCTTTCAGTACGTTCGCCGTCAGCGCAACCAGCGGCGGCAGCTCATCGGCCGCGTACTGACGCGTCAGCTCACGGGAGATATCAAGCCCGGTCATATCCGGCAGTTGAATATCCAGCAGAACGAGGTCGTATTCACCCGGTTTAAACATCTCCAGCGCGGCTTTGCCCGTCATCGCGACATCCACGCTGTTGCCCAGTTTTTCCAGCACCGAGCGCGCCACAATCACGTTCAGCTCGATGTCTTCCACCAGCAGGACATGCAGCGCAGGCAGCGGCATATCGTCGTCTTCAAAGGTATCCTCAACCTCTTCCGCCACCGCCGGAGCATGCACCGTCAGGGTGAACGTCGAGCCTTTGCCCGGCTGACTGGCAACGGTGATATCCCCGCCCATGCTCTTCGCCAGCCGTTTCGACACCGCCAGGCCAATGCCCGTACCGGTAGCCGGTTTCCCGCCGTTGCTGTCTTTCACCTGGTAGTACATGGCAAAGATTTTGTCCTGCTCCTCCTGCGGAATACCAATCCCGGAATCCTCAACCTCAAAGTGCAGCATGTCACCGTCGTCATAGCGGACACGCACGGCCACCTGCCCCTTCTGGGTAAACTTTACCGCGTTGCTGATCAGGTTCCACAGGATCTGACGCAGACGCGTACCGTCAGTCACCACTTTATGCGGCAGCGGCAGGGTTGGCTCCATGACAAAGCTCAGTCCCTTCTGCTGCGCCTGCAGGCCGGACAGGTTTTCCAGATCCGCAAGGAAGCTGGTGAAATCAACCGGCTGATTATCAAGCTGAACTTTTCGGCGCTCCATTTTATCCATATCAATAATATCGTTGAAGATATTCCCCAGCGTGACCGCCGAGACATGGATAGTTTTGAGGTATTTTTCCTGCTCCGCGGTCAGGTCGGTATCCAGCAGAAAGCGGCTCAACCCGACGATACCATTCAGCGGCGTACGCAATTCGTGGCTAATGGTAGAGATAAAGGTGGTCTTATCGCGGCTGGCACGCTCCAGGGCATCCTGATAGCGCTTACGCTCGGTAATGTCGCGGCCAAAGCCCATCAAGCCGTGGCGTTTCCCCACGCGGTCATAGTAGGGGACCTTACGGATCTCAAAGCAGGCTTTGCGTCCGTCCGGATAATCCAGCCACTGTTCATAGGTCAGCGAGACATTGTGACGGAACACTTTTTCGTCCGTTTCCATAACCTTGGCGGCCGCCTCTTCAGAGTAAACGTCCTGCGGCTTCAGGTGGATAAGCTGCTTCTCGCTTTTCCCGGTGAGCAGCTCCATAGCGCGGTTACAGCCGGAAAACTCTTTATCTTCATTGCGGTAGAACACCAGATCCGGCGACGCGTCCAGAAACGAACGCAGGAAAGAGGATTGCTGTTCAAGCTGGATCTGCGTGACCTCACGCTCTTTCATTTCGATTTTCAGCTGCTCAAGCGTGGCCTGACGCTCGGCTTCCGCCTTCTCACGATCCGAAATCTCCTGATTGAGCTGCGCAATGTTGTCTTTGAGCTGAACGTTAAGCTTCAGGTCGCGCTCGCGCATCTCTTCCAGTTTATCGACCAGTTTTGACAAACGCTGACGGGACTCTTCCAGTTGTTCAACTACCACAGACAGGAAATAGACCGCCCAGGGAGTAATCAGCAAGCCAAAGAAGATAGAGCGGATGACGTCGATACTCTCGACCTGACCATGCAGAACCATGGTGACGGCCATTTGCACGACGATGGCCAGAACGACCAGCGCCAGCGCAAGCAGCATGGAGAAACGCACCAGCCCAAGCTTCATCATCAGGTCGACGTAATACTGGGCAAGCATTCGAATTTGCTTCATAGAGGATCCCTTCACGACTTTATCGCTCAATAATACTCAAATTCGCGGCGGGACGTTGAAGGTTGTGAGAAAAAGTGCGGGGTGAAACAGGAGATTAGCCTCGCTCCCGGGTAACCGGAAGCGAGGAGAGGTCAATCAGGAGCGTTTAAGCAACAGCCAGAGGCTGATCAGGAGGAAACTGGCGCTTGGCAGCAGCGCGCCAATAATTGGCGGAATGCCATACACCAGCGTCAATGGACCGAAGATCTGATCGAGCACGTAGAACACAAAGCCGAAGCTGATACCGGTGACAACGCGCACCCCCATCGGCACACTGCGCAGCGGGCCGAAGATAAACGACAGCGCCATCAGCATCATCACCGCCACGGACATCGGCTGGAAGATTTTGCTCCACATGTTGAGCTGATAACGTCCCGCATCCTGGCCGCTCGACTTCAGGTATTTCACATAGTTGTGTAAACCGCTGATGGAAAGCGCGTCAGGATCCAGCGCCACGACCCCGAGCTTATCGGGCGTGAGGTTGGTCTTCCACGTACCAGACACCGTCTGAGAACCGGTGATCTGTTTCGGATCTCTCAGGTCAGACTCATCAACCTGCGACAAACGCCACTGCTTATGTTCAGGGTCAAACTTCGCCGAAGAGGCGTGTTTAACTGACTGCAAGCGGCGCTGGTCATTGAAGGCGTAGATGCTCACACCGCCTAACTCATCATCGCCTTTTACGCGTTCGATGTAGACGAAGCTGTTGCCATCTTTCGCCCATAACCCTTGCTGAGTGGAAAGCAGAGAACCACCGTACATCGCCTGAGCGCGGTAGTTACGCGCCATCTGTTCACCCTGCGGCGCAACCCACTCACCGATCGCCATGGTCAACAGCACCAGCGGGATCGCGGTTTTCATTACCGACAACGCAACCTGCATACGGGTAAAACCCGATGCCTGCATAACCACCAGTTCACTGCGCTGCGCCAGCATCCCCAGCCCCAGCAGCGCACCCAGCAGCGCCGCCATCGGGAAGAAGATCTGCACATCTTTCGGCACGCTGAGCAAGGTATACATTCCCGCGCCGAGCGCGTCATAACTTCCCTGCCCGGCTTTTTTCAGCTGGTCGACAAATTTGATAATGCCGGAGAGCGACACCAGCATGAACAACGTCATCATGATGGTGGTAAAAATGGTTTTACCGATATAGCGATCAAGAACGCCAAACGCCTGCATTAGATGGCTCCTTTACGCGAGAATCGGGCACGTATGCGGCGCACAGGCACCGTATCCCACAGGTTTAATCCCAGCGCCAGTAAGATATACAAGCTGTTCACGAACCATGTCCAGACCATAGGGTCCAGCTTACCCTTCGCGCCGTTGGAACGAATCGAGGTTTGCAGCAGGAAGTAGATCAGGTAAAGCAGCATCGCTGGCAGCATCGAGAGCACGCGTCCCTGACGCGGGTTCACCACGCTCAGCGGAACAACAATCAGCGCCATCATAAATACGGTAAATACGAGAGTAATACGCCAGTGGAACTCCGCACGCGCTCTGTTGGTATCGGTATTCCACAGGGTACGCATATCCATCTGCTCGGTATCGGTTGGATCGAGCGCCACCGTCTGATGGCCGATGATAGCCTGATAGTTCTGGAAATCCGTAATACGGAAGTCACGCAGCATCGCGGTCCCTTCGAAACGGGTACCTTTGTCCAGCGTCACGATCTGAGAACCGTCTTTGCGCTGAGCAAGTTGCCCGGAGTCGGCAATGACCACTGACGGACGCGCGTTACCTTTCGTACGCAGCTGCGCCAGGAAGACGTCGTTAAACTTGCTGCCGTCAACGCTCTCAATAAAGAGCACGGAGTTCCCGTCGGTCGCCTGCTGGAATTGCCCCTGGGCTAACGCCGCCATGCCGGGGTTGGCTTTCGCTTCGGCCAGCACTTCGTCCTGATGACGGGAAGACAAGGGGCCCGCCCACATTACATTCACCGCCGCAACAATTCCCGTGAACAGCGCCAGTATCATGGCCGCTTTCACCAGTACCGCTTTGCTCAGGCCACAGGCATGCATCACCGTGATTTCACTCTCGGTGTAGAGCTTCCCAAGGGTCATGAGCAGACCAAGGAAAAGACTTAGCGGCAGGATAAGCTGCGCCATTTCCGGGATCCCTAAACCAAGCAGGGAAAGCACCAGATTCGTTGGAATTTCGCCGTCAACAGCCGCACCGAGGATCTTAACCAGCTTCTGACAGAAAAAAATCAGCAGCAGGATGAAGAGGATCGCCAGCTGGCTTTTGAGCGTCTCCCGCACCAGATATCTTATGATTATCACTTTAAATACGCCCGTAAAAACCCGTCTCTTTGCAGGAATTTCGCTTGTTTCATGGCTTAAACGTCATTTATTCTCTTGAGTCGTCGAAATCATCGCTAAGATTAAAACATCCGGCGGATTCACGCTTCAGGACTTTTTCTGACGTGTCGAAACCGTAGTAACGTAAGATTAACACGAAGTCACCACAACAGCGGACATGAGTTACGAAAGGTTTCAATTCTATCCGTAGCCGCCGCCGTTGTCTTTAAGATTCAGGAGCGTAGTGCATGGAGTTCAGTGTAAAAAGCGGTAGCCCGGAGAAACAGCGGAGTGCCTGCATCGTTGTGGGCGTCTTTGAACCGCGCCGACTCTCCCCGATCGCCGAACAACTCGATAAAATCAGTGAGGGCTATATTAGCGCCCTGCTGCGCCGTGGCGAACTGGAAGGCAAACCAGGGCAGACGCTGTTACTGCATCATGTTCCAAACGTCCTGTCCGAACGCATTCTGCTGATTGGCTGCGGCAAAGAACGCGAGCTGGATGAGCGTCAGTATAAGCAGGTGATTCAGAAAACGATTAATACGCTGAATGACACCGGTTCAATGGAAGCCGTCTGTTTCCTGACGGAGCTGCATGTCAAAGGGCGTAACACCTACTGGAAAGTCCGTCAGGCGGTCGAAACGGCAAAAGAGAGCCTGTACAGCTTCGATCAACTGAAGACCAATAAAAGCGAGCCGCGTCGCCCGCTGCGTAAAATGGTCTTTAACGTGCCAACCCGTCGCGAACTGACCAGCGGCGAGCGCGCCATTCAGCACGGTCTGGCCATTGCTGCCGGCATTAAAGCGGCCAAAGACCTCGGCAACATGCCGCCGAACATCTGTAACGCCGCATACCTGGCCTCTCAGGCGCGTCAGCTGGCCGATGCCTACAGCAAGAATGTCATTACCCGCGTCATTGGCGAACAGCAGATGAAAGAGCTGGGAATGCACTCTTATCTGGCGGTGGGTAACGGCTCGCAGAATGAGTCGCTGATGTCGGTCATTGAGTACAAGGGCAATCCGTCCGAAGATGCGCGCCCTATCGTGCTCGTCGGTAAAGGCCTGACCTTCGACTCCGGCGGTATCTCCATCAAGCCGGCCGAAGGCATGGATGAGATGAAGTACGACATGTGCGGCGCGGCGGCGGTGTATGGCGTGATGCGCATGGTGGCGGAGCTTCAGCTGCCTGTTAACGTTATTGGCGTACTGGCGGGCTGCGAAAACATGCCTGGCGGTCGTGCCTATCGTCCGGGTGACGTCCTGACCACCATGTCCGGACAGACGGTTGAAGTGCTGAACACCGACGCCGAAGGCCGTCTGGTGCTGTGTGACGTGCTGACCTATGTGGAACGCTTCGAGCCGGAAGCGGTGATTGACGTCGCTACGCTCACCGGCGCCTGTGTGATTGCGCTGGGCCATCACATCACCGGTCTGATGTCGAACCACAATCCGCTGGCGCATGAGCTTATTAGTGCCTCGGAGCAGGCCGGCGACCGCGCATGGCGTCTGCCGCTGGGTGATGAGTATCAGGATCAGCTGGAGTCTAACTTCGCGGACATGGCGAACATCGGCGGACGTCCTGGTGGTGCTATCACTGCAGGCTGTTTCCTGGCACGCTTTACCCGCAAGTACAACTGGGCGCACCTGGATATCGCGGGCACCGCATGGCGCTCCGGTAAGGCCAAAGGCGCAACCGGTCGTCCGGTGGCGTTACTGTCGCAGTTCCTGCTGAACCGCGCGGGTTTTAACGGCGACGAGTAAGTCATCACGGCAGCAAACTGTAGGCCGGGTAAGCGTAGCGCCACCCGGCTTTGCCTTTGAATCCAAAACAAGAACCCCCATATATGAAGAATGCAACGTTCTACCTTCTGGACAACGACACCCATCAGGATGGCCTGAGCGCCGTCGAACAGCTGGTGTGTGAAATTGCCGCAGAACGTTGGCGCGCAGGTAAACGTGTGCTGATTGCCTGTGAAGATGAACAGCAGGCGATTCGACTTGATGAAGCGCTGTGGGCGCGCCCGCCGGAGAGCTTTGTACCGCATAACCTGTCAGGCGAAGGCCCACGCGGCGGCGCACCGGTTGAAATTGCCTGGCCGCAAAAGCGCAGCAGCAGCGCACGCGATATTCTGATTAGCCTGCGGATAGATTTTGCAGATTTTGCCACCGCTTTCACAGAAGTGGTAGACTTTGTCCCTTACGAAGAATCTTTGAAACAACTGGCGCGCGAACGCTATAAAGCGTACCGCCTGGCTGGTTTTAACCTGAATACGGCAACCTGGAAATAATGGAAAAGACATATAACCCACGCGATATCGAACAGCCGCTTTACGAGCACTGGGAACAGCAGGGCTATTTCAAGCCTAACGGCGACGAAAGCAAAGAGTCCTTCTGCATCATGATCCCGCCGCCGAACGTCACCGGCAGTTTGCATATGGGTCATGCTTTCCAGCAGACCATCATGGACACCATGATCCGCTACCAGCGTATGCAGGGTAAAAACACCCTGTGGCAGGCGGGGACTGACCACGCGGGTATCGCGACCCAGATGGTGGTTGAGCGTAAAATTGCCGCTGAAGAAGGGAAAACTCGCCACGACTACGGTCGCGACGCCTTCATCGACAAAATCTGGCAGTGGAAAGCAGAATCTGGCGGCACCATTACCCGTCAGATGCGCCGTCTCGGCAACTCCGTTGACTGGGAGCGCGAGCGTTTCACCATGGACGAAGGCCTGTCCAACGCCGTGAAAGAAGTTTTCGTCCGCCTCTACAAAGAAGACCTGATTTACCGTGGCAAACGCCTGGTAAACTGGGACCCGAAACTGCGCACCGCCATCTCTGACCTGGAAGTGGAAAACCGCGAGTCCAAGGGCTCCATGTGGCACATCCGCTATCCGCTGGCCGACGGCGCTAAAACCGCAGACGGTAAAGATTACCTGGTGGTCGCGACCACCCGTCCGGAAACCCTGCTGGGCGATACCGGCGTGGCCGTTAACCCGGAAGATCCGCGTTATAAAGATCTGATCGGTAAATTCGTGGTGCTGCCGCTGGTGAACCGCCGTATTCCGATTGTGGGCGACGAACACGCCGATATGGAAAAAGGCACCGGCTGCGTGAAAATCACCCCGGCGCACGACTTCAACGACTATGAAGTGGGCCGTCGTCACGCCCTGCCGATGATCAACATTCTGACCTTCGACGGTGATATCCGTGAAAGCGCAGAAGTGTATGACACCAAAGGCAACGAATCTGACGTTTACTCAAGCGACATTCCGGCTGAGTTCCAGAAGCTGGAACGTTTTGCGGCGCGTAAAGCGATCGTGGCTGCCGTTGACGCGCTCGGCCTGCTGGAAGAGATCAAACCTCACGATCTGACCGTGCCGTACGGCGACCGTGGCGGCGTGGTTATCGAGCCAATGCTGACCGATCAGTGGTACGTGCGTGCCGACGTGCTGGCGAAACCGGCTGTTGAAGCGGTTGAGAACGGCAGCATCCAGTTCGTGCCGAAGCAGTACGAAAACATGTACTTCTCCTGGATGCGTGACATTCAGGACTGGTGTATCTCCCGTCAGCTGTGGTGGGGTCACCGTATCCCGGCGTGGTACGACAACGAAGGCAACGTCTACGTAGGACGTAGCGAAGATGAAGTGCGTCAGGAAAACAACCTGAGTGCAGACGTTGCCCTGCGCCAGGACGAAGACGTGTTGGATACCTGGTTCTCCTCCGCACTGTGGACCTTCTCCACACTCGGCTGGCCGGAGAACACCGACGCGCTGCGTCAGTTCCACCCAACCAGCGTGATGGTGTCCGGCTTCGACATCATCTTCTTCTGGATTGCCCGCATGATCATGATGACCATGCACTTCATCAAAGACGAAGACGGCAAGCCGCAGGTTCCGTTCCATACCGTCTACATGACCGGTCTTATCCGTGATGATGAAGGCCAGAAGATGTCCAAGTCCAAGGGTAACGTCATTGACCCACTGGATATGGTTGACGGTATCTCTCTGGAAGAGCTGCTGGAAAAACGCACCGGCAACATGATGCAGCCACAGCTGGCAGAGAAAATCCGCAAGCGTACCGAGAAGCAGTTCCCGAACGGGATTGAGGCTCACGGTACCGACGCCCTGCGTTTCACCCTGGCGGCGCTGGCCTCTACCGGTCGCGACATCAACTGGGACATGAAGCGTCTGGAAGGTTACCGTAACTTCTGTAACAAGCTGTGGAACGCCAGCCGCTTCGTACTGATGAACACCGAAGATCAGGATTGCGGCTTCAACGGCGGCGAGATGACCCTGTCTCTGGCAGACCGCTGGATCCTGGCGGAATTCAACCAGACGGTGAAAGCGTTCCGCGAGGCGCTGGACAGCTTCCGCTTCGATATCGCGGCGGGCATTCTGTACGAATTCACCTGGAACCAGTTCTGTGACTGGTACCTGGAACTGGCGAAGCCGGTCATGAACGGCGGCACTGAGGCTGAACTGCGCGGTACGCGTAATACGCTGATTACCGTCCTGGAAGGTCTGCTGCGCCTGGCGCATCCGGTCATTCCATTCATCACCGAAACCATCTGGCAGCGCGTGAAGGTGATTGCAGGCATCAATGCCGACACCATCATGCTGCAGCCGTTCCCGGAATTCGATGCGGCGAAAGTTGATGACGCGGCATCTGCAGATACCGAGTGGCTGAAGCAGGCGATCGTAGCGGTACGTAACATCCGTGCTGAAATGAACATCGCCCCGGGCAAACCACTGGAGTTGCTGCTGCGCGGCTGCAGCGAGGCGGCGGTTCGTCGTGTCAACGAGAACAACACCTTCCTGAAAACCATGGCGCGCCTGGAAAGCATCACCGTGCTGCCTGCTGATGACAAAGGTCCGGTCTCCGTGACCAAAATCATCGACGGCGCCGAGCTGCTGATCCCGATGGCAGGCCTTATCGACAAAGATGCTGAGCTGGCGCGTCTGGCGAAAGAAGTGGCGAAAGTCGACGTGGAAATCGGCAAGATCGAAAGCAAACTGGCGAACGAAGGCTTTGTTGCCCGTGCGCCGGAAGCGGTCATCGCGAAAGAGCGTGAGCGTCTGGTGGCTTTCGCCGATGCGAAGACCAAGCTGATTGAGCAGCAGGCGGTTATCGCAGCCCTGTAATGCTATTACCCCCTTACGCTTCAGGGCGTAAGGGGTATCCTTCCTGAAAACTCCTCGCTTGCACTCCCCTTTCCGCGGTGCTATTAACAGCAAATGTGTGTCAATTTTTGTAATGAGTAATGCTATGAGCGTGATCACTCCCGTCGCGACGACGATGCGTCGGATCGCTGTGCAGGACAACCCGGCTATCGCCGCCGTCATCCGCACGGTTTCTGCCGAATATGGCCTGACGGCCGATAAAGGCTACACGGTTGCCGACCCGAATCTGGACGAACTGTTTCAGCTGTACAGCCAGCCGGGGCATGCTTACTGGGTCATCGAGCAGAACGGCCAGGTCGTCGGCGGCGGCGGCGTAGCGCCCCTCAGCTGCAGCGAGCCGGATATCTGCGAACTGCAAAAAATGTATTTTCTGCCGTCCGTTCGCGGACAAGGCCTGGCGAAAAAGCTGGCGCTGCTTGCCCTGGACCACGCGCGCAAACAGGGTTTTACCCGCTGTTACCTCGAAACAACCGCCTTCCTCAAAGAGGCCATCGGCCTGTATGAACATCTGGGCTTTGAGCATATTGATGCACCGCTGGGCTGCACCGGGCATGTCGATTGCGAAGTCAGGATGTTGAAAACGCTGTAAACCTTTTTGCTGCCCTCTTCTGTTAAACGGTGGTTAACTGAATGCTCTACACTCTCAGTTCACACCACAACGGGGGAAACACGATGTCGAAGATAAAAAGCTACGCCGCACCGCAGGCGGGTGCAGAACTTGAACTGTACGAGTACGATGCAGGCGTTCTAAAAGCAGAAGACGTCGAGGTACAGGTTGATTACTGCGGGATCTGCCACTCGGATCTCTCGATGATCGACAACGAATGGGGCTTTTCAAGCTATCCACTGGTTGCCGGGCACGAAGTCATTGGCCGTGTTGTCGCGCTCGGTAGCGCTGCGCAGGATAAAGGGCTGAAAGTAGGCCAGCGCGTGGGCATAGGCTGGACAGCACGCAGCTGTGGGCACTGCGACGCCTGTATCAGCGGGAATCAGATCAACTGTCTCGAAGGCGCTGTTCCCACCATTCTGAACAAAGGCGGTTTTGCCGAGAAGCTGCGCGCCGACTGGCAATGGGTCATTCCGCTGCCGGACAGCATTGATATTGAATCCGCCGGTCCGCTGCTGTGCGGCGGTATTACCGTCTTCAAACCGCTTCTGATGCACCATATCACTGCCACCAGCCGCGTGGGCGTCATCGGTATTGGTGGCCTCGGGCATATCGCCATTAAACTGCTGCACGCGATGGGTTGCGAAGTAACGGCATTCAGCTCGAACCCGGCGAAAGAACAGGAAGTGCTGGCGATGGGGGCGGATAAAGTCGTTAACAGCCGCGATCCGGACGCGCTGAAGGCGCTGGCGGGTCAGTTTGATCTGATCATTAACACCGTTAACGTGGATCTTAACTGGCAACCGTATTTTGAAGCCCTGGCCTACGGCGGTAACTTCCACACCGTGGGTGCGGTGATGAAGCCGCTGCCGGTTCCGGCGTTTACCCTGATCGGCGGGGATCGTAGCGTATCCGGCTCTGCGACCGGTACGCCGTACGAGTTGCGCAAACTGATGAAGTTCGCCGGGCGCACCAAAGTGGCACCGACCACCGAACTGTACCCGATGTCGAAAATCAACGAAGCCATCCAGCACGTGCGCGACGGCAAAGCCCGTTATCGCGTGGTGTTAAAAGCGGATTTTTGATGTGATAGTGCCGGGTGGCAGCTTCGCCTTACCCGGCCAGGGTTCGTTTTTGTAGGCCCGGTAAGCGCAGCGCCACCGGGCTTTTTCGACTACCGAGCCAGTGCCGCAAAGACTTCCGCGACAGCCACCGCCCCCGGATCCATTACGCCATCCAGATTCTCTTTATTCACGTACGACGAACGTCCCGCACCCGCTTTTACCATTTTCGCCGTTGCCTCCGCCCCCTGCTGCGCCGCCTGCGCCGCAGCCTGAAGATCTTTTTTCTGTAAAGCCTCCAGCGCCGGTTGCAACGCGTCGATCAGCGTGCGATCGCCGAGATCCGCCCCGCCATACTGCTTCATCTGCGCCAGCCCGCTGAGCAACGCCTCCGGGAGCGATTGTCCGTCATGCAGCTTTTGCCCGGCCGCGGTGAAGAAGATCGACATTAATACGCCGCTCGATCCGCCCATTACCGTGGCCAGCCGCTCGCCAGCCAGTAACAGGAGCGTAGAGACATCATTAAGCGGGAGGGTATTCTCCTCCAGACGCTGCGCAATATCCCGCGCACCTTGCGCAAAGGTGGAGCCGGTATCGCCATCTCCCACTTTCGCATCCAGCGCGTTGAGGCGGTTTTCCAGCTGGATCAGCGTTTTTGTCACTGAGAAGACACACTCTCCCACCTGCGGATTGTCCGAGGGGGTATATTCCACGCGGTCATGAATGGCACTGTGCTCAACGGTGCGCAAGGGCGCAAACGCCACGGGTTTCTGCCAGCCCAGCGTTTCGACGTCGGCATGAATCGCCTTTTCGAAGAAATCGTTAAGCTTCAGTAGCGTCAGCGAAAAGCCCTTCATATCCAGGGCGCTTACCAATGGTGCGGGACCTATCAGGTACGCGATCTCTTCTTTCAGCGCCGAGTGCGCCAGCTCTTTCGTCAGCAGCGCCATCTCCAGCGCCGATACGCCGCCGAGGTTGTTAATCAACACCGCAAAGCGCCCCTCACCCGCCTCTGTTTTCAGTGGCGTGACCAGCGTGTCGATAATGGCTTTGCTGTTTTGGGTATCCACCACGGACGCCCCGGGCTCGCCGTGAATGCCCAGACCCAGCTCAACGTGGCCCTGCTTAATGCGCCCCTCTTCCTCCTCGCTGCCGGGCAGGTTACAGGTTTGCATCGCAACGCCCAGGCTCCAGAGGTTGTCGCAGGCCTGTTGCGCGATCTCCCGCACTTCACTCAGCGATTTCCCGAGCTCCGCCGCATAGCCCGCAATCTTATGCACCAGCGCGGTGCCGGCAATACCGCGCGGTTGCTTGTTATCCGGCAGCGCGATGTCATCCGCTACAATCACCATCTCCACCTTCAGACCGTAACGTTTGGCCTTTTCCGCCGCGAGGCCGAAGTTAAGACGGTCGCCGGTGTAGTTTTTGACGATCAACAGACAACCGCGATCGCCGGTTACGGCGACGATGGCATTGAGTACCGCATCCACGCTCGGCGAGGCAAACAGATCGCCACACACCGCCGCCGTCAGCATGCCTTTGCCAACAAATCCGGCATGCGCGGGTTCGTGTCCTGAGCCACCACCGGAGATCACCGCCACGCGGCTTTTGTCCCAGTCGCCGCGCGCGACAATCCTGATGGCCGGATCGATATCAAGCTTGACGAGATTTGCATGGGGCGCAGAGAGCAGTATGCCTTCAATGGCATCGTTGACTAGCTGTTTGCGGTCATTAAAGAAGAATCTGGACATAGTTTCCCACTATTTTGTGAACCGTATGCAAAAGCATAGTCCGCGCTGGATAATGCGCCGCAAACTCAGGAATTTACTCATCCCTTTTGCCGTCAGGTTGCCTATACTCCACCCAGGACTACGAGAGGAAGCGCATCATGAGTACACCATTGTTAATTGCCCGGACGCTGGAAAAAGAGCTGTATTTACTGCCCGCCATGACGAACCGCCACGGCCTGATCACCGGTGCCACCGGGACGGGGAAAACCGTGACCCTGCAAAAGCTGGCGGAGTCGCTTTCAGAGATCGGCGTACCGGTGTTTATGGCTGACGTGAAAGGCGATTTAACCGGTGTGGCTCAGGAGGGTACCGCCTCAGAAAAACTGCTCGAACGGCTGAAGAATATTGGCATCACGGACTGGACGCCACACGGCAACCCGGTGGTCGTATGGGATATCTTTGGTGAGAAAGGCCACCCGGTGCGCGCCACCGTCTCCGATCTCGGCCCGCTACTGCTCGCCCGCCTGCTGAACCTTAACGACGTCCAGTCCGGGGTACTGAATATTATCTTCCGCATTGCCGATGACCAGGGTCTGCTGCTGCTTGATTTTAAAGATCTGCGGGCCATTACTCAGTACATTGGCGATAACGCGAAATCCTTCCAGAACCAGTATGGCAATATCAGCAGCGCGTCGGTAGGGGCCATTCAGCGCGGGTTACTGACGCTTGAGCAACAGGGGGCTGAGCATTTCTTCGGCGAGCCTATGCTGGATATCAAAGACTGGATGCGCACCGACAGTAACGGCAAAGGCATTATCAATATCCTCAGTGCAGAGAAGCTCTACCAGATGCCGAAGCTTTATGCCGCCAGCCTGCTGTGGATGCTCTCCGAGCTGAACGAACAACTGCCCGAAGCAGGCGATCTGGAAAAACCAAAGCTGGTGTTCTTCTTCGACGAAGCGCACCTGCTGTTCAACGATGCGCCGCAGATATTGCTGGACAAGATTGAACAGGTCATTCGCCTGATCCGCTCTAAAGGCGTCGGCGTCTGGTTTGTTTCGCAAAACCCGTCTGATATCCCGGATAACGTGCTTGGCCAGCTTGGTAACCGCGTTCAGCACGCCCTGCGCGCCTTTACGCCGAAAGATCAGAAAGCGGTGAAAGCCGCTGCGCAAACCATGCGCGCCAATCCGGCTTTTGATACCGAAGCCGCTATTCAGGCGTTAGGCACCGGTGAAGCGCTGATCTCATTCCTGGATGCGAAGGGCAGCCCGTCCGTGGTGGAACGCGCGATGGTGATCGCTCCCTGTTCGCGGATGGGACCGGTGACGGACGATGAACGCAACGGCCTGATTAACCACTCCCCGGTGTACGGGAAGTATGAAGACGAGGTGGATCGGGAATCCGCGTTTGAGATGCTGCAAAAAGGGGTCCAGGCGACAACGGAATCGCAGGATGCCCCTGCCGCTAAAGGGCAGTCGGTGGCGGTGGATGACGGTATTCTCGGTGGGCTCAAAGATATCCTGTTTGGTAGCACCGGGCCGCGCGGCGGTAAGCGCGACGGCGTGGTACAAACCATGGCGAAGAGCGCTGCGCGGCAGGTGACTAATCAGATAGTGCGCGGCATGCTGGGGAGCCTGTTAGGCGGCCGTCGCCGGTAGACGGGGAACCCACGGGCGCCCCAGAGCCGAACCCTGCACGCCGTTTTCCTGAAGATAGCGGTCAATTTCCACCATCCCCGTCCAGCGGTTCTCGCACCACAAGGGTGCCAGAAGCGTTGGACGGCGGGCGCTGGCAGAGATGCGATGGTAGACAATCTCCGGCGGCGTGTGACGAATCATCTCCCCCGCCGTCACCGTATAGGCGTCAAGTTCGATACCGTTCAAGCGCCCGGCTTCCCAGGCTTTGGCCATAATGCTGCCCTTCACGATATGCAGCGGGTGCAGCTTGATACCGTCCACGCCGGTCTCCACCACTTTTTCCAGCGTCTCCAGGCCGTGCCGCTGCCCTTCACCAGGCAACCCGACAATCAGATGCGAGCAGACTTTCAACCCGCGCTCACGGGCAAGACGGGTAGTGCGCTGGTAGCAGGCGAAATCATGACCACGGTTGATGCGGTGCAGGGTTTTGTCGTGCGCGGTCTGTAGGCCCAGCTCCAGCCAAACCTCGTAGCCTTGATCGTTATACTCGCTAAGCAGATCCAGCACCGCATCCGGTACGCAGTCCGGCCGCGTACCCACACAGAGCCCGACAATACTGGCCTGGCTGACAGCCTGCTGATACATGTCGCGCAGCACCTGGACTTCCGCCCACGTGCTGGTATAGGCCTGAAAATAGGCCAGATAGCGTCTGGCGCGGTTTACCAGACTCGCCTGATGAGAAAGCTGTTCGGCAATAGAGCGATGCTGCTGGGCCTCGTCTGCAAATGACGCAACGTTACAGAACGTGCAGCCCCCGCGCCCGATCGTCCCGTCCCGGTTTGGGCAGCTAAACCCGCCATGCAGCGTCAGCTTGTGAACCTTTTGCCCGTACCGCTGCAAAAGATCCCCACCAAACATATTGACTAATTTCTGTAACTGCATAATCTGATAGACCGTCCCGGAGAAAGGGGACAAGCCTGCCACTTTTAGCCTCTGTCGGCGATGACTTGGATCAATCGCCCTGGACGGCTTTTACCTATATGAATAACTACTCAGGATTACTGCAATTTCATTCACGCCAGCAGTGATTACTTTTCCTTATGTTCTGATTGTTTTTTTCATTTATAGCGCCACCTCTGAAAAACAGTGACTTTATGCGGGTTTAACCCCCACAGCAGCGTAATATTCTGTTAAAAAACCGCTATTCAGCATGCTGCATTGATAATACCGCTTTCAGATAGTGAGTCAGATCACACTCCGCTACGCCCTGCAAGGGCATTCATTCAATGTAAAATTACTTAAATTCCCTTTAATTACAAATAGATAACTTACCTTTAGCACATTTTTGTATAAATAAGATTGCCATTTGACCTGTGTACCAATTCCCGATAAGTTGGAAATCCGCTGGAAGCTTTCTGGATGAGCGGCCTGCTCATCATATTTATGCAGTAATTGAGATTCCCTCTGAAGCAAGTCCTCAAACTTGTTTACCTGCGCGAAAGGATGAAAAAGAGGGCGAATGCGAGGTCCGCGTATGAAACGCAAACCCCGTCGCCATGCTCTTTCTGCGCCTGTGCGCCACGGTTACGTTCAGAGAGAAGCCCGACGAGCCTGGGGAGGTTCACTGATATGTTGTACGATAAATCCCTTGAGAAGGATAACTGTGGTTTCGGCCTGATCGCCCACATAGAAGGCGAACCTAGCCACAAGGTAGTGCGTACTGCTATTCACGCACTGGCCCGAATGCAGCACCGTGGCGCCATCCTTGCCGATGGTAAAACCGGCGACGGTTGCGGCCTGCTGCTGCAAAAACCCGATCGTTTCTTCCGCATCGTGGCGGAAGAGCGCGGCTGGCGTTTAGCCAAAAACTACGCTGTCGGTATGCTGTTCCTGAACCAGGATCCTGAAAAAGCTGCCGCTTCGCGCCACATCGTCGAAGAAGAACTTCAGCGTGAAACCCTGTCTATTGTCGGCTGGCGCGATGTGCCTACCAACGAAGGGGTGCTCGGTGAAATCGCCCTCTCCTCGCTGCCTCGTATTGAACAGATTTTCGTCAATGCCCCTGCGGGCTGGCGTCCACGTGATATGGAACGCCGTCTGTTTATCGCCCGTCGCCGCATTGAAAAACGTCTCCAGGACGATAAAGAGTTCTACGTCTGTAGCCTCTCGAACCTGGTGAATATCTATAAAGGTCTGTGTATGCCGGCTGACCTGCCGCGCTTCTACCTGGACCTGGCGGACCTGCGTCTGGAATCGGCCATTTGCCTGTTCCACCAGCGCTTCTCCACCAACACCGTACCTCGCTGGCCGCTGGCGCAGCCGTTCCGCTATCTGGCGCACAACGGCGAAATCAACACCATTACCGGTAACCGCCAGTGGGCCCGCGCCCGTACCTATAAGTTCCAGACGCCACTGATCCCTGACCTGCACGATGCCGCGCCGTTCGTGAACGAAACCGGCTCCGACTCCAGCTCGATGGACAACATGCTGGAACTGCTGCTGGCGGGCGGGATGGATATCGTGCGCGCCATGCGTTTGCTCGTGCCACCAGCCTGGCAGAACAACCCGGATATGGATCCAGAGCTGCGTGCGTTCTTCGACTTTAACTCCATGCACATGGAGCCGTGGGACGGCCCAGCGGGCATCGTGATGTCCGACGGTCGTTTTGCCGCCTGTAACCTGGACCGTAACGGCCTGCGTCCGGCCCGCTACGTCATCACCAAAGATAAGCTCATCACCTGTGCCTCTGAAGTCGGTATCTGGGATTACCAGCCTGACGAAGTGGTTGAGAAAGGCCGCGTCGGTCCTGGCGAACTGATGGTTATCGACACTCGCGTTGGGCGCATTCTGCATTCCGCCGAAACCGATAACGACCTGAAAAGCCGCCATCCGTACAAAGAGTGGATGGAGAAAAACGTGCGTCGTCTGGTGCCGTTTGAAGATCTGTCGGACGAAGAGGTGGGCAGCCGCGAGCTGGACGACGATACCCTCGCCAGCTACCAGAAGCAGTTTAACTACAGCGCAGAAGAGCTGGACTCGGTTATCCGCGTGCTCGGTGAAAACGGCCAGGAAGCGGTCGGCTCGATGGGTGACGATACCCCGTTTGCCGTGCTCTCCAGCCAGCCGCGTATCATTTATGACTATTTCCGTCAGCAGTTCGCGCAGGTCACCAACCCGCCAATCGACCCGCTGCGCGAAGCACACGTGATGTCGCTGGCCACCAGCATTGGTCGTGAGATGAACGTCTTCTGCGAGGCCGAAGGCCAGGCGCACCGTCTGACCTTTAAATCGCCGATCCTGCTGTATTCCGATTTCAAACAGCTCACCACCATGAAAGAGGAGCACTACCGCGCTGACACGCTCGATATTACCTTCGACGTGAACGACGCGAGCCTCGAAGAGACGGTGAATGCGCTGTGTGACAAAGCCGAACAGATGGTACGTAACGGTACCGTTCTGCTGGTGCTGTCCGACCGTAATATCGCGAAAAACCGTCTGCCGGTGCCTGCGCCGATGGCGGTGGGTGCTATCCAGACGCGTCTGGTCGATAAGAGCCTGCGCTGCGACGCCAACATCATTGTTGAAACCGCCAGCGCTCGCGACCCACACCACTTTGCCGTGCTGTTAGGCTTTGGTGCGACGGCGATCTACCCATATCTGGCCTACGAAACGCTGGCCCGCCTGGTGGACACCCGCGCGATCGACAAAGACTACCGTACAGTGATGCTGAACTACCGTAACGGCATCAATAAAGGTCTGTACAAAATCATGTCCAAAATGGGCATCTCGACCGTTGCCTCCTACCGTTGTTCGAAGCTGTTTGAAGCGGTCGGTCTGCATAACGACGTGGCAAACCTCTGCTTCCAGGGCGTAGTCAGCCGTATCGGCGGAGCCGGATTTGCTGACTTCCAGCAGGATCTGGTGAACCTGTCGAAACGCGCATGGCTGGCACGTAAGCCGCTGGATCAGGGCGGTCTGCTGAAATACGTTCACGGCGGCGAGTATCATGCCTATAACCCTGACGTGGTGCGCACGCTGCAGCAGGCGGTGCAGAGCGGCGAATACAGTGATTATCAGCAGTATGCTGAGCTGGTGAACAACCGTCCGGCGGCGACGCTGCGTGACCTGCTGGCCCTCAATCCGGGTGATGAAGCGGTTAGCATTGACGAGGTTGAGCCAGCATCTGAACTGTTCAAACGCTTTGATACCGCGGCGATGTCCATCGGCGCGCTGAGCCCGGAAGCCCACGAAGCGCTGGCGGAAGCCATGAACAGCATCGGCGGCAATTCCAACTCCGGTGAAGGCGGTGAAGATCCGGCGCGTTACGGCACCAACAAAGTGTCCCGTATCAAGCAGGTGGCCTCCGGCCGCTTCGGCGTCACCCCAGCGTACCTGGTCAACGCCGATGTCATTCAGATTAAAGTCGCTCAGGGTGCAAAACCGGGCGAAGGCGGTCAGTTGCCGGGTGATAAAGTCACGCCGTACATCGCCAAACTGCGCTACTCCGTACCGGGCGTGACGCTGATTTCTCCGCCACCACACCACGATATTTACTCTATCGAGGATCTGGCGCAGTTGATTTTCGACCTGAAACAGGTCAACCCGAAAGCGATGATCTCCGTGAAGCTCGTTTCCGAACCGGGCGTTGGCACCATTGCCACCGGCGTGGCGAAAGCCTATGCGGATCTCATCACCATCGCCGGTTACGACGGTGGTACCGGTGCAAGCCCACTCTCCTCCGTGAAATATGCGGGTTGCCCGTGGGAACTGGGCCTGGTGGAAACCCAGCAGGCGCTGGTGGCTAACGGTCTGCGTCACAAGATCCGTCTGCAGGTGGACGGTGGCCTGAAAACCGGCCTCGACATTATCAAAGCGGCGATTCTGGGTGCGGAAAGCTTTGGTTTCGGTACCGGCCCAATGGTTGCGCTTGGCTGTAAATACCTGCGTATTTGCCACCTGAACAACTGCGCAACCGGTGTTGCAACTCAGGACGAGAAGCTGCGTAAGAACCACTACCATGGTCTGCCGTTCAAAGTGACTAACTACTTTGACTTCATCGCCCGTGAAACCCGTGAGCTGATGGCGCAGCTGGGCGTGAAGCGCCTGGTAGACCTGATTGGCCGTACCGACCTGCTGAAAGAGCTGGAAGGCTTCACCGCGAAGCAGCAGAAGCTGGAGTTGAGCAAGCTGCTGGAAACCGCGCAGCCACACCCTGGCAAAGCGGTCTACTGCACCGAGAACAACCCACCGTTCGATAACGGCGTGCTGAACGCGCAGCTGTTGCAGCAGGCGAAACCGTACGTGGATGACAAGCAGAGCAAAACGTTCTGGTTTGATATCCGCAACACTGACCGTTCTGTGGGTGCGTCCCTCTCCGGTTATATTGCGCAGACGCACGGTGACCAGGGGCTGGCGGCAGATCCGATTACCGCGCACTTCAGCGGTACCGCGGGTCAAAGCTTTGGCGTGTGGAACGCCGGTGGCGTTGAGCTATACCTGACCGGCGATGCCAACGACTACGTCGGGAAAGGCATGGCGGGCGGTCTGCTGGCGGTGCGTCCTCCGGTGGGTTCTGCCTTCCGCAGCCATGAGGCAAGCATCATCGGTAACACCTGTCTGTACGGCGCGACCGGTGGTCGTCTGTTCGCTGCAGGCCGTGCGGGCGAGCGTTTTGCGGTGCGTAACTCCGGTGCCATCACCGTGGTGGAAGGCATTGGCGATAACGGTTGTGAATATATGACGGGCGGGATTGTTTGCGTCCTGGGTAAAACCGGCGTGAACTTTGGCGCAGGCATGACGGGCGGTTTTGCATACGTCCTGGATGAAGACGGCGAGTTCCGCAAACGCGTGAACCCGGAACTGGTGGAAGTACTGGACGTTGATACGCTGGCCATCCACGAAGAACACCTTCGCGGTTTGATTACCGAACACGTGCAGCATACCGGTTCTTCGCGCGGCGAAGAGATCCTGGCGAACTGGCCAGCATTCTCTGCAAAATTCGCGCTGGTTAAACCGAAGTCCAGCGATGTTAAAGCCCTGTTGGGTCACCGTAGTCGTAGCGCAGCAGAGCTGCGTGTGCAGGCGCAGTAAGGAATTCAGATGAGCCAGAACGTATACCAGTTTATCGACCTGCAGCGTGTTGATCCGCCAAAGAAACCGCTGAAGATCCGTAAAATTGAATTTGTAGAAATCTATGAGCCGTTTTCAGAAGGCCAGGCCAAAGCACAGGCAGACCGCTGCCTGTCCTGCGGTAACCCTTACTGCGAGTGGAAATGTCCGGTACATAACTACATCCCGAACTGGCTGAAGCTGGCCAACGAGGGGCGTATTTTTGAAGCCGCCGAGCTGTCTCACCAGACCAACACCCTGCCGGAAGTGTGCGGCCGCGTGTGTCCTCAGGACCGTCTGTGCGAAGGCTCCTGTACGCTGAACGACGAGTTTGGCGCGGTGACCATCGGCAACATCGAGCGCTATATCAACGATAAAGCCTTCGAGATGGGCTGGCGTCCGGATATGTCCGGCGTGAAGCAGACCGACAAGCGCGTGGCGATTATCGGCGCGGGCCCGGCGGGCCTGGCCTGTGCGGACGTCCTGACCCGTAACGGCGTGAAGGCGGTGGTCTTTGACCGTCACCCGGAGATCGGCGGTCTGCTGACCTTCGGGATCCCGGCCTTCAAGCTGGAAAAAGAGGTCATGACCCGCCGCCGTGAAATCTTCACCGGCATGGGGATTGAGTTCAAACTGAACACAGAAGTGGGCCGCGACGTGCAGCTCGACGACCTGCTGAAAGATTACGACGCCGTCTTCCTGGGCGTGGGCACCTATCAGTCCATGCGTGGTGGTCTGGAAAACGAAGACGCGCCGGGCGTTTATGACGCGCTGCCGTTCCTGATTGCCAACACTAAACAGATTATGGGCTATGGCGAAACAGCCGATGAGCCTTTCGTCAGCATGGAAGGTAAACGCGTGGTTGTGCTGGGCGGGGGTGATACCGCGATGGACTGCGTGCGTACCTCTATTCGTCAGAATGCGGCACACGTAATCTGCGCCTATCGTCGTGACGAAGAGAACATGCCTGGCTCCAAACGCGAAGTGAAAAACGCGCGTGAAGAGGGTGTCGAGTTCCAGTTCAACATCCAGCCGCTGGGTATTGAAGTGAATGCCAACGGAAAAGTGAGCGGCGTGAAGATGGCGCGCACGGAGATGGGCGCGCCGGATGCCAAAGGCCGCCGTCGTGCGGAGATTGTGGCGGGCTCTGAGCATGTGATTCCGGCCGATGCCGTCGTCATGGCGTTCGGTTTCCGTCCGCACAGCATGGAGTGGCTGGCGAAGCACAGCGTCGAGCTGGATTCGCAGGGCCGTATTATTGCGCCAGAAGGCAGCGATAACGCGTTCCAGACCAGCAACCCGAAAATCTTCGCCGGTGGTGATATCGTTCGCGGTTCCGACCTGGTGGTGACGGCGATTGCCGAAGGCCGTAAGGCGGCAGACGGTATACTGAACTACCTGGAAGTGTAAAAAAACAGGCCCGATTGGGCCTGTTTTTATTTTACAACGCGAAGAGCAGGACGCCCCCCGCGCGGTGGCGGATCGTCATCCGGATCGTTATCATCCTGGTGATCGGGTTTGTCACCGTCAATAACGGACATGACCGTGTCGCTTTCACGCTCCCCGGCGGTATCGTCATCATTCAGGCTGGCAACGTCTTCATCGTAAGCCGCTTCCGGCTCGAACATGGTACCCGCACCGTTTTCACGCGCGTAGATAGCCAGCACGGCAGCCAGCGGCACCGATACCTGACGCGGCACTCCACCAAAACGCGCGTTAAAGCGCACTTCGTCGTTGGCCAGTTCCAGGTTACCCACTGCTCGCGGCGCAATATTCAGCACGATCTGTCCGTCGCGTGCGTATTCCATTGGAACCAGCACGCCCGGCAACGTCACATCCACTACCAGGTGCGGCGTGAGCTGGTTATCCAGCAGCCATTCATAGAAGGCGCGCAGCAGATACGGACGGCGTGGGGTGAGTTGTGACATTTCCACAGTCATTAGCCTCGGCCGAGACGCATTTCACGTTCCGGTTCAGTTAAAGATGCCAGGAAAGAGTCGCGTTCAAAGACGCGAGTCATATAGCCCTTCAGCTCTTTGGCGCCAGGGCCGCTGAATTCAACACCCAGGGTTGGCAGACGCCACAACAGCGGCGCCAGGTAGCAATCTACCAGGCTGAACTCATCGCTCAGGAAGAACGGTTTCTGGCCAAACACAGGGGCGATAGCCAGAAGCTCTTCACGCAGTTGCTTACGCGCAGCGTCAGCTTCCGCAGCGGAACCGCTGGTAATCACGTTCATCAGCGAGTACCAGTCTTTCTCGATACGCTGCATGTACAGGCGGCTTTCACCACGTGCAACAGGGTAAACAGGCATCAGCGGCGGATGCGGGAAACGCTCATCCAGATATTCCATAATGATACGGGATTCCCACAGGGTCAGCTCGCGATCCACCAGCGTCGGTACGCTTTGGCTCGGGTTGAGATCGATCAGATCCTGAGGCGGGTTATCCTTTTCCACATGCTCGATCTCAAAACTGACACCCTTCTCGGCCAGCACGATACGAACCTGATGGCTATAAATGTCAGTAGGACCAGAAAACAGCGTCATTACCGAACGTTTGTTGGCAGCGACAGCCATGAAAACCTCCAGGTATATTCAGAATTTTTACTGCTACCGGCCCAACAGGGGCCAGCCAGATGTTGTATCGCCCATCCCAGAGAAAACACATTGTTCAATAATCGAACAAAAAGCGAGTATTCACCGATATTTGGGCAGAAAATTGGATGATAGTTTACCAGATTTTGATGACTTTGTGGTGAGCGTTTCTGGAAATGTGGAAAAAGAGAAGATATATGCATTGATATTGTGGATAACCTGCGCATTATCCATAAAAAAACCCGCCGAAGCGGGTTTTTCGCCAATCGTTCTGCGCAAGCAGAATGGATTAACGTTTGGAGAACTGTGGACGACGACGTGCTTTACGCAGACCCACTTTCTTACGTTCAACCTGACGAGCGTCACGAGTAACGAAGCCAGCTTTACGCAGTTCAGAACGCAGGGATTCGTCGTACTCCATCAGAGCGCGGGTGATACCGTGACGGATCGCACCTGCCTGACCGGAGATACCACCACCTTTAACAGTGATGTACAGATCCAGTTTTTCTACCATATCAACCAGTTCCAGCGGCTGGCGAACTACCATGCGGGCAGTTTCGCGACCGAAGTACTGTTCCAGAGAACGCTGGTTGATAACGATTTTACCACTGCCCGGTTTGATGAAAACGCGAGCTGCGGAACTTTTGCGGCGACCAGTGCCGTAGTATTGATTTTCAGCCATTGCCTATAATCCCGATTAGATGTCAAGAACTTGCGGTTGCTGTGCCGCGTGGTTGTGCTCGTTGCCTGCGTAAACTTTCAGTTTACGGAACATAGCACGACCCAGCGGGCCTTTTGGCAGCATGCCTTTAACCGCGATTTCAATCACACGCTCAGGACGGCGGGCAATCATCTCTTCAAAGGTCGCTTCTTTGATACCACCGATGTGGCCGGTGTGGTGGTAGTACATTTTGTCAGTACGCTTGTTGCCGGTTACAGCAACTTTATCAGCGTTCAGAACGATGATGTAATCACCGGTATCAACGTGCGGAGTGTATTCCGCTTTATGCTTACCGCGCAGGCGACGAGCCAGTTCAGTAGCCAGACGGCCCAGAGTTTTACCGGTCGCGTCAACAACATACCAGTCGCGCTGTACGGTTTCTGGTTTAGCTGTAAAAGTTTTCATTAAAAGCTTACCCAAATAATAAGTTACACGTTGGTGAACACCCAAACGTTTAGTCAGTTGAGGTTCACACGACAAAGTCCGGCAAACCTACCCCTTCGAATAGCTCATGCCGACACATAGAAAGTTTCGGGAAAAAAACCTTCTCGTAACGTGGGGTCGCAAGATTATAGAGAAGTTGAGGTCAAAGATCGACCCTTAAATGTGATTCAAATTGGGTTTTTCGAGGCGGTGGAAAATGCCGGGTGGCGGCTGCGCCTTACCCGGCCTACAAGTCCCCCTTCACAGGGAGAGGGTGGCATTTATTATGGCATATGCTCAAGCTTCAGGTATTCCTCGCTCTGCATCTCCTGCAGGCGCGAGAGGCAGCGCTGGAACTCAAACTTCAGCCGCTCCCCCTGGTAGATCTCATATAAAGGTACCTCGGCGCTGACCACCAGCTTGACGTGACGCTCATAAAACTCGTCCACCAGCGCAATGAAGCGCCGTGCTTCGCTCTCCATCAGCCGGGTCATCACCGGCACATCCAGCACCATCACGGTGTGGAACAGACGCGAAAGCGCAATGTAGTCATGCTGACTGCGGGCATCAACGCAGAGCGTCGTAAAGGAGACCGCCAGCGTTTGGTTCTCAACACCGAGGGTAGGTAACGGGCGATGGTTAATCTCAAGTTCCGGGGCATGCTCGCGTTTTGCCCCCGCCAGCGCCAGCCATAGTTTGTCCATCTGGCGGGTGGTCTCGGTATTTAACGGTGAAAGCCACAGGTGCGCCTGGGTCAACGTGCGCAGGCGGTAATCCACCCCGGCATCCACGTTCATGATGTCGCAGTGCTGCTTGATGGCGTCAATCGCAGGCAGGAAGCGAGCCCGCTGCAGGCCATTGCGGTACAGTTCGTCCGGCGGGATATTCGAGGTAGCAACCAGCGTAATCCCGCGGGCAAATAACGCTTTCATCAGGCCGCCTAACAGCATGGCATCGGTGATATCAGAGACAAAAAACTCATCAAAGCAGAGCACGTCCGTTTCCGCCTTGAATCTGTCGGCCACAATCTCCAGGGGATCGCTTTTACCCTGCAGCGCCGTCAGCTCTTCATGCACCCGCAGCATAAAACGATGGAAGTGCAGACGCTGTTTACGCGACCCCGGCAGGCTCAGATAGAACAGATCCATCAGCCAGGTTTTTCCCCGCCCGACACCGCCCCACATATATAAACCGCGCACCGGCGTGTGCTCTGGTGGCGCTTTTTTACCGAGTAACCGCCCAAACGCCGCCTTTAGCCCACTGCTCTGCTCTGTTTCAGCGGGTCTGGCCGTGAGCTCCTGATAAATCATCTCCAGACGGCTCACCGCCTCACGTTGAACGTCATCCGGCTGATGCGTGCCCTCGTTAAGGGCCAGTTGATATCGTGATGCAGGGGACAGGTTTTGCATAATCTTATTGTTATTCCTTCAATTAACGCTCATCAGCAGGCGTGACTGATGAAAAAAAGGCCGTTCTACACTACGCGATGATACGTCAGGATTCCACTTCTGCGGAAATAGCGGTTATAGTGGCATTATCAGGCACAGGCAGGAGCCGAGCCAACACCCTACGGAACAACAAGACAACGGGAGAAGTTCATGACCTGGGAATATGCGCTAATCGGTTTAGTCGTCGGCATCGTCATTGGTGCTGTGGCCATGCGTTTCGGTAACCGCAAATTGCGTCAGCAGCAGTCACTGCAGTACGAACTGGAAAAGAACAAAGCCGAGCTGGAAGAGTATCGTGAAGAGCTGGTCAGCCACTTTGCCCGTAGCGCCGAGCTGCTGGACAACATGGCGACCGACTATCGTCAGCTGTATCAACATATGGCCAAAAGCTCCAGCAGCCTGCTGCCGGAAATGACGGCGGAAACCAACCCGTTCCGCAACCGTCTGGCAGACTCTGAAGCCGGTAACGATCAGGCCCCTGTCCAGATGCCTCGCGACTATTCAGATGGCGCGTCCGGCCTGCTGCGCGGCGGTGTAAAACGCGATTAATCGCACAACCTGAATTTATTTTACGGGCGCAGCGATTGCGCCCGTCCTTTCTTCATGACCCCAGCTATCATTTAGTTAAACACCTCATTGTTCAGCGGTTTAAAATTCAATAACATCAACGTGTTTTTAGGGCCGTTTTTCCTTTATTCCAGGTTACGAGAGTCAACATCGATGAAGAAAAAAAACCAGCTGTTGAGCGCTATCGCGTTAAGTGTCGGGTTATCTCTCTCGGCGTCCTTCCCCGTAGTGGCCGCCATTCCCTCCCAGGTGCCCGGGCAAGCGGCCGTTCCAAGCCTCGCCCCCATGCTGGAAAAAGTGTTGCCGGCGGTCGTTAGCGTACAGGTTGAAGGCACGGCCGTACAAAGCCAACGCGTCCCTGAAGAACTGAAAAAATATTTTGGCGATGAGGCTCCCGACCAGCAGGCTCAGCCTTTTGAAGGCCTGGGTTCAGGCGTCATTATTGATGCAGCCAAAGGCTATATTCTGACTAACAACCATGTCATCAGCCAGGCTGATAAAATCAGCGTTCTGCTTAATGATGGGCGCGAGTTTGATGCCAAACTGATTGGCGGCGATGACCAGAGCGACATCGCGCTGTTGCAGGTGCAAAACCCCAGCAACCTGACCCAGATTGCCATCGCGGATTCCGACAAACTGCGCGTCGGTGATTTTGCCGTCGCCGTGGGCAACCCCTTTGGTTTAGGGCAGACCGCGACGTCCGGGATCGTCTCGGCGCTGGGCCGCAGCGGCCTGAATCTGGAAGGGCTGGAAAACTTTATCCAGACCGATGCCTCAATCAACCGCGGGAACTCCGGCGGGGCATTGCTCAACCTTAACGGCGAGCTGATTGGAATCAACACTGCGATCCTGGCCCCGGGCGGCGGCAGCATTGGGATCGGTTTTGCTATTCCGAGCAATATGGCCAAAACCCTGGCGCAGCAGCTCATCCAGTTCGGCGAGGTCAAACGTGGGCTGCTGGGTATCAAAGGAATGGAGATGAGCGCGGATATTGCGAAGGCGTTCAATATTAACGTGCAGCGCGGGGCGTTCGTCAGTGAAGTGCTGCCAAACTCCGGCTCGGCAAAAGCGGGCGTGAAGTCGGGGGACGTGATCGTCAGCCTGAACGATAAACCGCTGAGCAGCTTTGCAGAACTGCGCTCGCGGATTGCCACAACCGAACCCGGCGCCAAAGTGAAGCTGGGCCTGATCCGCGACGGCAAGCCGCTCAGTGTTGAAGTGACGCTGGATAAGAGCACCTCTTCCTCCGCCAGTGCAGAGCTTATCGCTCCAGCGCTACAGGGGGCTACGTTGAGCGACGGGCAGTTGAAAGACGGGACGAAGGGGATCACCATCGACACCGTTGAGAAGAGCAGCCCTGCCGCACAGGCCGGATTGCATCAGGATGACGTTATCATTGGTGTAAACCGTAATCGCGTGCAGTCCATTGCTGAACTGCGCAAGCTGCTGGAAAGTAAACCGGCTGTGATTGCCCTGCAGGTCATGCGTGGCAATGAGTCTATCTATATTCTGTTGCGCTAAGCATTTGCGATCCCGGACATCACCGCTGCGTGTGATGTCCGGATAACTCATGTTATGCTGCAAATCGTTCCTTTTTTCACGACACGCGCATCATGCTTTTAAAGCTCTTACGTTCTATTGTCATCGGTTTGATTGTCGCTGGCCTGCTGCTGCTGGCGCTGCCGTCTTTACGTCAGTTCAATAAACTGTCGGCTCCCCAGTTTGATAGCACGGATGAAACACCGGCCACCTATAATCAGGCCGTTCGCCGTGCCGCACCTGCCGTCGTCAACGTCTATAACCGTGGTCTCAATACCTCAGCCCATAACCAACTGGAGATCCGTACCCTCGGCTCCGGGGTGATTATGGACGAGCGGGGCTACATTATTACCAACAAGCACGTGATTAACGATGCCGATCAGATCATCGTCGCCCTGCAGGATGGCCGCGTGTTTGAGGCGTTACTTGTGGGGTCGGATAGCCTGACCGACCTGGCTGTTCTGAAAATTAACGCTACGGGCGGTTTACCGGTTATCCCGATCAACCGTAAACGTACCCCGCATATTGGTGACGTCGTACTGGCTATCGGCAACCCCTACAACCTGGGCCAGACTATCACCCAGGGGATTATCAGCGCGACCGGTCGTATTGGTCTCAACCCATCGGGACGGCAGAACTTCCTGCAAACCGATGCCTCAATCAACCACGGTAACTCCGGTGGCGCGCTGGTCAACTCGCTGGGTGAGCTGATGGGCATCAATACCCTCTCGTTCGATAAGAGTAACGACGGAGAGACGCCGGAAGGGATCGGCTTTGCCATTCCGTTCCAGCTGGCAACCAAAATTATGGATAAGCTGATCCGCGATGGCCGTGTGATCCGCGGCTATATCGGTATCGGCGGCCGTGAAATTGCGCCTATGCATACCCAGGGCGGCGGTATCGATCAGATTCAGGGCATCGTGGTCAACGAGGTCGCACCGGGTGGTCCGGCGGCTAACGCGGGAATTCAGGTCAATGATGTCATTGTGTCGGTCAACGGCACGCCGGCGGTTTCTGCGCTGGAGACCATGGACCAGGTAGCAGAAATTCGCCCGGGTTCCATCATCCCTGTTGAAGTCATGCGCAACGATAAGAAACTGACGCTGCATGTGACCATTCAGGAATACCCGGCCACCAACTGACAGCCATAAAAAAACCGAAGCCAGTAAGTGCTTCGGTTTTTTTGCCGGGTGGCGCCAACGCTTACCCGGCCGACAAAAGCGGGTTCGTTTTACTTGTTAACGAACTCTTCGCCCAGGGTGATATCTTTCTTCAGCGTATCCAGCATGCCTTCCATCGCGTGTTGTTCAAACGCGCTCAGCGTGCCAATCGGCTTACGCTCTTCGATACCGTTTTTACCCAGCAGCAGCGGCTGAGAGAAGAAACGAGCGTGTTCGCCATCACCTTCAACGTAAGCGCATTCAACCACGCCTTTCTCGCCCTGCAGCGCGCGAACCAGTGACAGACCGAAACGCGCAGCCGCCTGGCCCATAGACAGGGTCGCAGAGCCGCCACCCGCCTTCGCTTCCACCACTTCGGTGCCCGCGTTCTGGATGCGTTTGGTCAGATCAGCCACTTCCTGCTCGGTGAAGCTCACGCCAGGGATCTGTGACAGCAGAGGCAGAATGGTGACGCCAGAGTGTCCGCCAATGACCGGGACTTCAACGTCAGTTGGCTGTTTGCCTTTCAGCTCAGCAACAAACGTGTTGGAGCGGATGATATCCAGCGTGGTCACGCCGAACAGTTTGTTCTTGTCGTAAACACCCGCTTTCTTCAGCACTTCTGCCGCGATAGCAACGGTGGTGTTCACCGGGTTAGTGATGATACCGATGCACGCTTTCGGGCAGACTTCTGCGATCTGCTGCACCAGGTTTTTCACGATGCCCGCGTTGACGTTGAACAGGTCTGAACGATCCATGCCTGGCTTACGCGCCACGCCTGCAGAAATCAGCACCACGTCTGCACCCTGGAGGGCAGGACGCGCGTCTTCACCGGAGAAGCCTTTGATTTTTACAGCGGTCGGGATGTGGCTCAGGTCAACCGCCACACCTGGGGTTACCGGAGCAATATCGTACAGGGAGAGTTCTGAGCCTGAAGGCAGTTGGGTTTTCAGTAGTAGGGCAAGCGCCTGGCCGATACCACCAGCAGCGCCGAGGACTGCGACTTTCATCCTAAACTCCTTATTATGGTTAACTTAAGTATCTGTAAATCCGTTGCGGCGACCATAATTCAGCAAGTGTTTAATTACAATTTTCGTAGCTAAAGAATTTGAGGTCGCGCGACTTTATCTCTCTTCAGAAGGCTCTGACGACAGACGGCAACGCATTAAGAGGGGGTTACAATACACCCTGCCCCGCCACCAAAACAACATCATTTTGATAACATTTAATTTACTTTTAAGCTTATTTGCGTGGCGTGACCCAGGCATGTTTTCTGATAACGAAATCTGATAAAATCACTCCCTTTCATAACATTATTTCAGGCTGCTGCCTGGTAGATAATTTGCATAAAAATTCATCCACATGCATAATAATGTTGTTTCTATCGTCATATTCCGGGTGACTTATGCGAAGCTCGTCTAAGCAAGAAGAATTAGTCAAGGCGTTCAAAGCGCTACTCAAAGAAGAGAAATTCAGTTCTCAGGGAGAAATTGTTCAGGCGCTGCAGGAACAAGGCTTCGATAACATCAATCAGTCGAAAGTCTCCCGCATGTTAACCAAGTTTGGTGCGGTACGTACCCGCAATGCCAAAATGGAGATGGTCTATTGCCTGCCTGCGGAACTTGGCGTGCCAACCACCTCCAGCCCGCTCAAGAACCTGGTTCTCGATATCGACTACAACGACGCTGTTGTGGTGATCCACACAAGCCCGGGTGCTGCGCAGCTGATTGCCCGCATGCTGGACTCGTTGGGTAAAACGGAGGGTATTCTCGGCACCATCGCCGGTGATGACACCATCTTTACCACTCCGGCTAACGGATTCTCGGTGAAAGACCTCCACGAAGCGATTCTGGTGCTGTTCGAACAGGAACTGTAATCCTCTCTCCCCGTAGCACCGCTGCGGGGATCGTTCTGCTCCCCCTCTTTTTCTCCCGCTATTCCACTGCCCCTGCTTTGACAAATAGTGCTTTTTACCACCCTTTAACATTCACTTGGTGAATGATAAATCAAAAAATCGCACAAAATATCAAAATCAAATATCCATATGATTTAATTAGAGATAACCACGATTAGCGAACAAAAAACATTCAATCTTATGCGTTTTGGTTATTAAAAAAAGACCGGTTAATACGTAATAACAACAGAAACCATTAGTCTGGTATTAATTTTTTCCGTTATTAGTGTATACTTGATTTTGTGATGAGGGTCACGAAACAAGACCCCACTAAAAAATTCGACGAGGTAAAGAATCATGAAAATCAAAACCACTGTAGCGACGCTGAGCGTCCTGTCTGTCCTGTCATTCGGTGCTTTCGCAGCGGACTCCATCAATGCCGAACAGGCGCAATCCCGCCAGGCAATCGGTACGGTTTCTGTCGGCGCGATCGGCACGTCTCCGATGGACATGCATGAAATGCTGAACAAAAAAGCGGAAGAACAGGGTGCGTCATCCTATCGCATCATTGAAGCGCGTTCAGGTGACCACTGGCACGCTACTGCTGAGCTGTATAAATAAGTTTTAGTAATAACTGAATACGTAAATCTCCACTCAACGGCACCAGGCATAAAAATAGCGGTTCAACCCTTCTCGCCGTTGAGCAAAACCTCTTCAGGAGTAAAGACTATGAAAACTAAATTGATCATCGCAACCCTCGGTCTGGCATCGGTTCTCTCTTTCGGCGCAAGCGCAGCCGTTCAGCAGGTGAACGCAGACCAGGCACAAAATCTGCAGCCTATGGGCAGTGTGTCCGTAACATCCGTTACCGGCTCGCCGATGGATATTCGTTCCGAACTTGCCGCCAAAGCTGAAAAAGCAGGCGCCAGCAGCTATCGCGTCACCGAACTGAATCAGGGTGACCACTGGCATGCTACGGCAGAACTGTACAAATAAACCCTCGTCGTATCTCATCATACGACTTGCCCCTGGCCTCATGGTCAGGGGCTTTTTTTATCTCTTTCAATGCCGCGCGTTAAAACGCAGTTGCCCTTCCAGCTCTTCTTCCGCCTCATCGAACAGTAATATCAGTGCGCCAAAACGTCTGCGCAGCTTATCGGGCAAATGGATGAACTCGATCTCCAGCGGTAGCGGCAACAGGCTACCGGTCACCACATCCCACAGCGTATCCAGATTCGTCACGCTTTGCCGTTCAAGATCAAACACCCGGATAAATTCACGATAGAAGTCTTCCTGACTGTCGATCTCGTCAAAATCAAAGGTATAGGTTTTCATTGCCAGCCACCCAGTCCAGGCGAGCGGCATCTGCCGCCCTGTCTATTATAATCCCCCAATATGCAGGGTTTTCACTTCCAGATACTCTTCCAGCCCCAGTACGGAGCCCTCACGTCCCAGCCCTGACTCTTTGACGCCACCAAATGGCCCCAGCTCCGTGGAGACGGCGCACTCGTTGATGCCAATCATCCCGCTCTCGATGGCCTGCGAAACGCGGAATACCCGCGAGAGGTTCTGGGTGTAGAAGTAAGCCGCCAGCCCATAGGGCGTGTTGTTGGCACGCTGGATCACTTCATCTTCCGAGGTGAAACGGAAGCAGGCCGCCACGGGGCCAAACGTCTCTTCTTCTGCCAGTTTCATCCCTTCATGGCAGTCACCCAGTACGGTTGGCATCCAGAAGTTCCCGCCCAGCGGGTGCGGTTTGCCGCCTGCCAGAACGGTCGCGCCCCGGGCAACAGCATCCTCAACGTGCTCGCGCACTTTGTTCACCGCCGAAGGTTCGATCAGCGGGCCAACGACAACCCCCTCCTCCAGGCCATTCCCGACTTTCAGCGCCGTGACCGCATCGGCCAGTTTATTGACAAACTTGTCGTAGACGGTTTCCTGAATATAGAAGCGGTTAACGCTGACGCAGACCTGCCCGGCATTACGGAATTTATTGGCGATGGCCCCTTTAACAGCCGCGTCGATGTCCGCATCCTCAAACACGATATACGGCGCATTTCCCCCCAGCTCCATGGAGACTTTCTTCATGGTTTCTGCGGCGTTACGCACCAGCGTTTTGCCAACGGCGGTCGAACCGGTAAAGGAAATTTTGCGCACCTCCCGGCTTGCCATAATCGCATCGCTGATCTCATGCGTATTCCCGGCCACGGCGTTGAGGACGCCGTCAGGCACACCGGCCTGTTTCGCCAGCGTAAGCAGCGCAAAAGCACTGAGGGGCGTGTTATTTGCCGGTTTGATGACCCCGGTACATCCCGCAGCCAGGGCCGGGCCTAACTTGCGGGTGAGCATCGCCATCGGGAAGTTCCACGGCGTAATCGCCGCAACCACACCCACGGGTTCCCGGGTCGCCAGAATGCGCGAGCCGGGTTTGATCGGCGGAATAATTTCCCCGTTTGCGCGCTTGGCTTCTTCGGCAAACCACTGGATAAAGCTGGCAGCGTACTCTACTTCTCCTTCCGCTTCTTTCAGGGGTTTACCCTGCTCGGTCGTCATTAAGCGACCGAGCCAGCTTTTATTCTCAATAATCAGCTCGTACCAGCGATAGAGAATGGCAGAGCGCTCCTTCGCGGTTTTGGCGCGCCATGCCGGGAAGGCTTTGGCGGCCGCTGCGATAGCGTCTTCGGTTTCCGCTTTGCCGGCTTTCGCCACTCTGGCGATGACCTCACCGGTCGCGGGGTTCTGCACATCAAACGTGGTGTCCAACGTTTTCCAGATCCCGTTGACCAGATAACCGGTCTGAAAAAGGATGTGGTCCTGTAGCGCCTGGGTCGTCATATGCCCTCCCTTTCTGAAATGTAAGAACATGCTGGAATTAAGTATAGCCACAAAAAAACCGACGCTTTTGGCGTCGGCTTTTTTACTTCAGTCAGTTATCCGTGAGGGCATTCTGGTAGCGATGTAGCATAAAGACCAGCCGTCCTACCGGCTCGGTCACCTGAGGCGGTGCTTCCCAGACCTTAAGTTTCTCCTGGTAGATATCGAGCTCTTCCAGCAGTTGCGTAAAGTAACGACGCCGTTTGTCATCACTGCTGGCGGACAGCACGTGGTCGGCAGTGCGACGCAGCTGACGGTGCCAGGCCGACAGATCGTCGTTAATCGGCACCGGCGCGTTACGCAGGCGCTGGTGTGCAATGATCATGGTCAGCGCCAGGCGGAACTTGGCGATATCGCCCGGGAACTTGTTCAGCAGTAAAAACAGCTGCTGATAGAGTGCGGGCAGATGGTTCTCTTTCCGACGTGCCGTATTGGTGGTCATGGACGAGACGGCAGCCGATACAAACTGGTTCAATAACACGCGTCCCGTTCTTGCCTGTGAGTTATCCCGTACCAGCAGAATAACCATCATCGCCAGGAAACAGCCCACCAGCTGGCCTAACGCGCTGTCGAGAAACTGGCTGAAATGGAAGGTCATCGGGTTATCCAGCACAATAATGTTAATCGTGCTCGCCAGCGCCCCCAGCGATCCGAGACGTCGTTTTTGCACCTCAATGCCGATAAAGAACGCCATTACCGCCAGGCTAATACAGAGCAGCAGCATACTCTGCTGGGTAGACGGAATGATCACCAGGAAGTAAAGCGCACCTATCGGCAATGCGGCGATGGTGCCGTACAGGAAATCAATGGCGACCATACGCGGGTTAGGCAGGCGCATCGCAAGGGCGGTAACGACGGCAATCATCACCATCGCGCCGCTGCCGGAGGTCCAGCCCGTCCACAGCCAGAACAGCGTGCCGAGCATGCAGGCCAGCGTCGTACGCCAGAAGTTGACCATCGCATGATGACGTTCGGCAGATTCCGCCTTGATCACCACTTCCCCCTGCAGTACCTCTTCTTCCGCCGCGCTGATTTTAGTGTTACCGATCACGCCGCGTTTCAGCAACAGGTAGCGCGTCGCCGCGCCGACCCAGGTGTAGATCGTCACCGGCGTATCGCGCTCCCCGGTCCAGGCGATGACCCGGCGCATGCGCTTAAGCTGCTTGTGCACGTCCTGCACCGTTTCCACCGGTTCGGCAAACAGTTCGCGAAAGGTATCAGTGACCATTTCAGGTCGGGTGTTTTGAATGAGGTAGGTTTCGCATGCCTGGGTAATCAGCGTTAAGGAGACGGTGTTGAGCGCTTTAAGGCGACGGTTGGCGCGCGCCCAGCGCGACGACTCCATATTGAGGTTGCTGCGCATCCCTTCCAGGGCCTGCGTACGGCGAACCAGACCACTCCAGGCTTTATCTACCTCTTCACTGTCACCGTGCTTAATGCATAGCTGCATCAGCTGGTACTGGGCCACAATCAGCGCGTCGAGCTCGCGATCTACTTCCTGTTTAATCGAGCGCGGAGAGAAAAGCAGGTCAGCGACAATGGCGCTGACGATACCAATCACAATCTCACTGCAGCGTTCAACCGCAAACTGCGGCGCGAGCAGCGGCTCGGACTGAATGGTGATGACAATAATCAGCGCGGTATAGCCCGCCAGTCCCCAGGCATAGGAGTTCTCGACTTTCACCAGCGAGGAGATCCAGGTGCAGAACCCCGCCCAGATGCAGCACACCATCAGCATCAGCAGCGGCGTGCGGATCATCAGAATAATAATGGTGAGCGCCGCGAAACAGCCGATGAACGTCCCGATGATACGCAGCATCCCGCGATAGCGGATCGCGCCTGAATAGGGCTCCCCACCCGCGGCAAAGGCTGGGCCCGCCGCGACAATCGCCGCCGTCAGCACCGCCCAGCGAGGGGTTTCAAGCTGGAAGTGGAAGCCCACAAACAGCGCCAGCACAATGGCACACGCCAGCTTCACAGCGAAGCGAATGTGCTGGCTGGCGATGGAAAAGATACCCATACCGGTTAACCAAACTCGCGCAGGCGATGGGCAATTTTACGGAAGAATGAGTCCTGGCTGGCGTCCCGGTCTTTTTCCCCGGTGATCACCACCGTCGCCGTGGTACCGGCAGGCCACACATTACCCTGCTGTTCATCCAGGTGGATACGTACCGGCACACGCTGGGCCAGACGTACCCACTCAAGGTTGGAATCGACGGTCGCCATCCCTTTTGCATCGTTAGAGCTGCTGGAGTTGGTCACCCCTGCCGCGACGCTGTCCACGGTACCTTTAAAGACGCGGTTGCTGCCAAGCGGCGTGATTTCCGCCCTAAAACCGGGACGTACGCCTTCCAGCTTGGTCTCTTCCATATAGGCGAGCACGTAGAAGGAGTTCTGTTTCACCAGCGCCACAGCGGTTGAACCGCGGGTGATAAATTCCCCGGCATAGACATTCAGGTTGGTCACCCAGCCGTCAGCGGGCGCACGGATCACGGTGCGCTCCAGATCAAGCTTCGCCAGATCGCGCGTCGCCTGTGCTTTCGCCAGCTGATGCAGTACGGTTTGCAGCACGTTATTGGACTGATCAATCTCTTCGCGGGACATCGCCTGAACGCCCAGCTGATTACGACGCCCTGCCTCACGACGTTTCTCTGCGGCCAGCGCCTGGTAATAGGCCACGTCCGCTTCCGCTTCTTCCAGCGCCTTCTGGTAACGCGGCTGGTCGATGGTGAACAGCACCTGGTCTTTCTTCACTAACTGGTTATCGTGAACGTTAACCGCCGTGATAAGCCCGGCCACATCGGGGGCGATCGCCACAACATCCGCGCTGAAACGCGCGTCACGCGTCCACGGCGATTCGGTGTAATAGACCCAGGCGCGAAAAATAGCGATGAACGCGAGGATAACCAGCGCCATGGTGATGGCGGTGCGGGAGATTTTTCTTGTTAGCGTTTTCACATCAACCTCAGACAAACATGCGCGATATCAGGTAAAACAGGCAGCAATACAGCGCGGTATTGAACAATGCAGGATGCCAGACGAAATCGTAGATCCCGGTAGGAACCAGCACCTTGCGCACCAGCCAGAAGATCGCCAGTGATAAAAGCAGCTCGAAAAATATCGGTGGGAACGACAGACCGAACACCACGATAACGGGAAACAGACTCATGTTGACCTTGATAAGCGAGAGTGCAGGCTTCAGAATTTTTTAGCGTACGCCACCGCGGGAGAGCAAGAAACGCCGGGCGGGAATGGCGCAGCCGTTATGTAATTAATAATATATTAACGTAACTGTTATGCTGTTATCTATAATATGTGATCTAAATCACTTTTAAGCCAGAGTGAACAATGGAACGTTTAAAACGCATGTCGGTCTTCGCCAAAGTGGTAGAACTGGGCTCTTTTACCGCGGCGGCACGCCAGCTTCAGATGAGCGTCTCATCCATCAGCCAGACAGTGTCCAAACTGGAAGATGAGCTTCAGGTCAAGCTGCTCAACCGCAGTACCCGCAGCATTGGGCTGACGGAAGCAGGTAAAATTTACTATCAAGGTTGTCGCCGCATGCTGCATGAAGTGCAGGATGTTCACGAGCAACTCTACGCCTTTAACAACACGCCTATTGGCACCCTGCGCATTGGTTGTTCTTCAACTATGGCACAAAATGTTCTCGCCGCCATGACCGCGGATATGCTGAAAGAATACCCGGGGCTGACCGTCAATCTGGTGACGGGTATTCCGGCGCCGGATCTGATTGCCGACGGGCTGGATGTGGTGATCCGCGTCGGTGCATTACAGGATTCCAGCCTGTTCTCGCGTCGGCTGGGCAGCATGCCGATGGTGGTCTGCGCCTCAAAAAGCTATCTGGCGCAGTACGGTGTCCCTGAGAAACCCGCCGATCTCAGCAACCACTCGTGGCTGGAGTACAGCGTACGGCCCGACAATGAATTTGAGCTGATTGCCCCGGAAGGGATCTCCACCCGACTGCTGCCGGAAGGCCGGTTTGTGACCAACGACCCGATGACCATTTCGCGCTGGCTGGTGGCCGGGGCCGGGATCGCCTACGTGCCGCTGATGTGGGTGATCAACGAGATCAACAGCGGCGTGCTGGAGATCCTGTTCCCGCGCTATCAATCCGATCCGCGCCCGGTGTACGCCCTGTATACCGAAAAAGACAAGCTGCCGCTCAAGGTACAGGTATGTATTAACTATCTGACCGACTATTTTGTGGACGTGGCAGAGCTGTTTCAGGGGATGCGGGGAAGAAGAAAGGAATAAGTGATTAATTTCTGAAATATCCGCGCCATTAATATTTCAGGATGAAGCAGACCTTCATCCAGGAATATTCTTTTGCCATTATCAGGAATAGCGAATTGACACTGCCGCCGCCTGCCCTTTACCTTAATAACAGTCTGGCATTCAGACTGTTATTAATTTGTTGCTGATTTGAATAATAAAATGTATTCCGCAGGATGACGTTAAACAAGGAAAAGAAATGAATATATTTGAACAAACACCGCCGTCACGCAGGCGCTATGGACTCGCCGCGTTCATCGGTTTGATTGCAGGGATTGTCTCCGCGTTTGTTAAATGGGGTGCCGAGGTCCCCCTCCCGCCACGAAGCCCCACCGATTTATTCAACGCCGCCTGTGGGCCGGAGCAATTAATAAGAGCCGCAGGTCAGATAGATTGCTCTCGTAATTTCTTAAACCCACCTTATGTTTTTTTACGCGACTGGCTGGGCGTCGTTGATCCTAACGCGGCGGTTTATACCTTTGCCGGACATATATTTAACTGGGTTGGTGTAACACATATTATTTTCTCCGTTGTCTTCGCGGTGGGATATTGTGTAGTTGCTGAAGTTTTTCCGAAAATTAAACTCTGGCAGGGTTTGCTGGCGGGTGCGTTAGCCCAGCTTTTTGTTCATATGATCTCCTTCCCGCTGATGGGGCTGACACCACCGCTGTTTGCACTTCCCTGGTATGAGCACGTGTCAGAGATCGTAGGTCATCTGGTCTGGTTCTGGTCGATCGAGATCATTCGTCGCGATTTACGCAACCGCATCACCCACGAGCCGGATCCGGAGATACCGCTGGGTCACTTACGTTAAAAAAAAGGCGCTACCCGGTAGCGCCTGTTTTTTATGTGGACGCAGGTCAGGCCGTACCGCCCACCGTCAGGTTGTCCACTTTCAGCGTTGGCTGGCCCACGCCAACCGGCAGGCTCTGGCCCTCTTTACCGCAGACGCCCACGCCGTTATCGAGCCTGAGATCGTTACCGACCATGGAAATCTGCTGCATGGCTTCAATACCGGAGCCAATCAGCGTTGCGCCTTTCACCGCTTTGGTCACTTTACCTTTCTCGATCAGGTACGCTTCTGACGTGGAGAAGACGAACTTCCCGGAAGTGATGTCCACCTGGCCGCCGCCAAAGTTTGGCGCAAAGATACCGTAATCAACGGATTCGATAATCTCTTGTGGCGTCGATTTGCCCGGCAGCATATAGGTGTTGGTCATGCGCGGCATTGGCAGGTGCGCATAGGATTCACGACGGCCATTACCCGTTGGCGCAACGCCCATCAGGCGCGCGTTGAGTTTGTCCTGCATGTAGCCTTTCAGCACGCCGTTTTCAATCAGCACATTGTACTGGCCTGGGGTGCCTTCGTCGTCGATAGCCACCGAACCACGGCGATCGCGCAGAGTGCCGTCATCCACCACGGTGCACAGCTCAGAGGAGACAAGTTGCCCGATCTGACCGCTGAATACGGACGTACCGCGGCGGTTAAAATCGCCTTCCAGACCGTGTCCTACCGCTTCGTGCAACAGCACGCCCGGCCAGCCGGCACCCAGCACCACCGGGAATGACCCCGCCGGTGCCGCGACAGCATTCAGATTCACCAGCGCCATGCGCACGGCTTCTTTTGCCCACGCGTCAGCGCGCGCTTCACCGTCAACATCCCCCAGGAACCAGTCGTAGCCGAAACGACCGCCGCCGCCGCTGGAGCCGCGCTCGCGTTTGCCGTCATCATCGACCTGCACGCTGATGGAGAGACGCACCAGCGGACGCACATCCGCCGCCAGCGTACCGTCAGTGGCCGCAACCAGAATCAACTCGTATACACCGCTCAGGCTGGCTGAGACCTCCTGCACGCGTTTATCGGCAGCACGCGCCACTTTGTCTACGCGGCGCAGGATATCCAGCTTCTCTTCACGGCTCATGCTCTGCAGCGGATCGATGGTGGTATAGAGCGCAGAGTGCGACACTTCACCGAGGGTTTTCACGCGACCATCGCCGGTATCGCGCACAATGGTACGCGCGGCCTGCGCGCTCTGCTCAAGTGCGGTCAGGCTAATCTGATCGGCATAGGCAAAACCGGTTTTCTCGCCGCTGACGGCACGAACACCCACGCCCTGATCGATGTTATAAGAGCCATCTTTGATGATGCTGTCTTCTAAAACCCAGGATTCGTGATAGCTCGACTGGAAATAGAGATCGCCGTAGTCGAGACGGCGTTCGGTCAATTGACCAAGAATGGAGAACAGGTCCTGATGGCTCAGGCCGTTCGCTGCGAGCAAATGTTCACTTACCAGGTTCAGACTCATCGTATTGCTACTCGTTCGTTGCCGCCCGTGGCGGTATAAAGATCGTATTTATTGAGAGTGAGGCAATTACCTGCCCACGTCAAATCATTGCTGTGCATCTTTGCGCGGCTGGCGCAGCACCTCGTTAATCTGTGGTTTATCCACCGGACCGGTAATGCGGTAGCGCAGAATGGAGACCTTGCTCCACAGCGGCCCCAGCACTTTGCTGGCGGCAAACACCGCCGCACCGACAATCGGGTTCACCACAAAGGCCGCCGCCACACCCACGCTGGCGGAAATTTCCGGCGCCACCACGGCTTCCATATCCAGCTCGCGACGCACGAGGTTGACCGAGCCTTTCATGGCGATATCCGCTTCGAGGCCGTCCACCAGCGTGTCGTCCGTATGCATCACGCCGTCCTTGATCCACGCCGTACTGCGGATGGAGTCGTAGTAGAACCCTTCGCTGAAGGTATCGCTGAAATCAAAGCGCAGCTTGCGCAGCAGCGCATCAAAGCTCAGCAGGCGCAGGATCTGCCCGGCACGCCCCGTGCTCACATCAGCGATTTCACCTTTGCCGAAGCGGGTTTTCAGAATGCCGTTCAGCGAGGCCTCATCCGGCTTCCACGGTGCGTCACGCCAGTGAAGATCGTAATCGACGTCAAATGACGAACCGCGCAGCGGCGTACTGATACCAAAGAAATTGGTGGCCGCATCCAGTTTGTTACCTTTAATGTCGCCTTTCAGAGACGTACGTTGTTCACCGGGATTATTCACCCATTCCCCTGCGGCGGTCATGCGACCAAAACCGGTATCTACCAGGCCGCCGGAGAGCTTCAGCGTGTTTCCATCAATGGCAAAATCACCGTCGATACGGCCATATTTTTGCCCCCACAGCCAGCACTCCGCACAGCGCAGCTGGAGATCGGGCCAGCCGCTAAAATCAACGCGGGATGTCTTACTCAACGGCGATGTCTCGTCCGGCGAGTTTTTCCCGCTCGCGCTTGCCGGGTTGTAATAGAGATAGCGGATCGCCGCTTGCCATGGGGCGTTATCACGCATGGTGAGCGTACCGTTGATCTCCCTGCCCTGAGCCTCCACTTTCGAGCCGTTAGCGGTGGGCTGAGACACGATGCTCAGGTTGTTCCACTGCTGCCCGCCCAGCATCAGCGACGGGGTGCGTACGGTAATGGTTTGCGGGAACTGAGCCGATTCATCAACGTTTTGCCCCACACCTTTCTGGAACAGTGCCAGCCATTCTGCACCGTCCATTGGCGGGAGATTAAGCTCAATGCCCGACTGCTGCGGCAGCGGTGGCGTGGAGCGGCTATCCGTCGTCCAGATGGCTTTATCGAGGGTGAGCTTGCGGTTAAGCAGCCAACGGCTGTTGAAGTGGTTCATCCCGCCAGCGTTTCCGGTTAGCTCGAAGCTGTTCAGGTTGCCGTCAACGTTCAGCTTCACCGGCAGCGGCTGTCCGGGCTGTTTATCCAGCGGTGCAGGCAGCTGGCTCTGCAGGTTTTTCAGATCGCCCGTAATGTCGACCTGATAACGCGCCTCCGCGTGATAAGGCAGATCGATTGCAACCTTGCCCTGCCAGGCGACCGCGCCATTCACTGACGCCTCAATCGGCTTCGGTAGGACATCCATGCGCGATGGCTGCCAGTTACCGTTCAGATTGACGGCCACCTGATACGCCTTTTCCCCCTCGGTCGTCGAGAAGTCAATATTCACGGGCTGATTAAACCAGCTGGCGGTCAGCGGCTCGCTTTTCAGGTTACCGTTCTCAAAACTGAACTGCCCGCTGAGGTTTTTCAGGGTGCTCTCAAGGGGTTTGATATACAGACTGTTGTTCTTCAGACGGACGTCACCTTTGGCGGTAGTCATTTCGCCGTCCAGCGGAATATCAAGATGTAAGCGAGCATTCACATCGCCATCAAGCTGGAGTTGCTGCAGCGTCGCCGCCAGCGACGCTTTTAGCGGCGTCTCCTCAAAATAGGGCCCCACGGCTTTACCCGGACCGTTGATGTCGGCATCAATCAGCAGTTTCTCTTTTGAATAGTCGGGAATGTTTGCCGTCAGGTTGCTGGCCGTCACGCCGCCCAGCGCCACGTTGTCTGACTTCATCCACAATCCGTCATTGAGGAAATTAAGCTCAATGTCCAGGTTTTTCAGCGCCGGCCAGCCCGGCTGGAACGCGAAGGTGGCGTTGTGTAACGGCACCAGTACCTGGAACTGACCTTCATTATGTTTGTACGGGAAAAGATGTGGATTGCCACCGTAAACCAGCGTGGCATTATCGGCCTGACCGCCCTGAATGGCACCGCTCAGATAATCTACCAGCGCTTTACCCATCAGGTTTTCCGGGAAATAACGCCAGGCCTGAGAACCATCAGTGGTACTGATCCCCGCCAGGATCCCCAGCCAGGGTTCATCACCTGCTGGCTGCAGATAGCGGAAATCGCCACGGGCATGTACGGCTTTGGCTTTAACGTCGATATGGCGGCCATCAAGCTGGAAACCCTTATCGTTACGCAGCCAGTTAAGCACCGCGTTGCCCTGTTCAATTTCCAGCGGCGCGCGGAACACCGTCTCGTAAGGCATTCTGGCGTCGTGCATATCAACCGTCAGCCGGCCGTCTTCCACGCTGCCTTCCAGCTTGCCACTAAAGTGTTCCGCCCCCGGCAGCAGCTTCCACTGCTTCCAGGCAAGATCTTTCCACGAGGCCTGAAAACGGGTCTTTTCCGTTGCCTGCAGCGGGATGTCGAGCGCCAGGGCGTCTATCTTCCCGCTCGGCTGCGTGGCCAGCCAAATCTCGCCGAGATCCGGGGAGAGCTTTGCGGCCATCGAGCGCAGGCCTTCAATGGCACCGAGATCCAGATTGCTGGCGCGGATGCGCAGTTCATCGCTGCGTTTGTTTGCCACGCCGCCGACATCCTGCTCCGGCATCCAGGCCAGCGTCAGCGCGCCGCGCGGCCAGGCCTTGCCGTCCATGGTGATACGCGTATCCGGAATGGCGAACTGCCATCCCTCTTTCTCTTGGGTCACGTGCGCCGTGAGGTTGTCGACGGAAAGCTGGTGCTGCTGGTTTTCACCTTTCCAGCTTGCGCCTCCCTGCTTGAGCCAGATATCCCCGCTGGCAAATTCGCCTTTCGTCAGGGTCAGCCAGCCTTCAAGGCTGAAACGGGCGGTTTCCAGCTGCATATTCTGCTGGATCCACTTCCCCAGCCACGGCTTCACATCCACATCGTCGGCCTGCAGCCAGACTTTGCCGTTGTTGAGCAGACCGTCATCATCCCGCAGATCCATGCGTACCTGCATGACGCCGTGCTGACCGTTCAGGCTGGAGAGACTCACCTGCCCTTCAGCGCGGTGCCGGTTTCTGCCATTGAGCCAAGTCAGCTGTGGGATCGCCAGTTCCGCGCGCTGTCCAGAGAGGGTAATAAAGCTCACCTCGCTGTCGCGCAGATCGAAATGATCGAACTGGCGCAGGAAAAGATCGCTAAAACGGTTGGCCTCAAGCCCCTGACTGCTGTCGCCACCCGAGATGGGGGTATTGGTCAGAAACTGGAGCTGATAAAAGGTGAGATCGCGAAACTGCCAGCGCAGATGCAGCAGGCTTTGCCAGACATCGAGCGCCAGGGTCACGCGTTTGATTTTGAGGTGGCCGCCATCTTTCAGGCTGGCATTAATATCCCGGGCATCGAGCGTCGGGCCAAAATTCTGCCAGCTGGCGCTTATCTGGCTGACGTCCACCGGCACGCCGGTGGTGGATTCGATTTTTGCCAGCAGTTGCGGACGCCAGCTGTCCAGATGCGGTAAAACGAGGCGTAGCCCGCTCACGAGCAACGCGACAATCACGACCAGCGTTGCCCCTGTAAGCAATAAAATCCCCGGCAATCGCCTCACGCATCTCTCCTTGTCAGCTTTGGTCACACAGCGAACTGCGTCTTACATCATCACGACGTCGAACTGCTCCTGGTTATAGAGCGGTTCAATTTGTACTTTTACCTGTTTGCCGACAAAAATTTCCACCTCCGCCAGCGCGTGTGACTCTTCGCCTTTCAGCGCTTCAGCCACCGCAGGGGAAGCATAGACCAGAAAACGATCGGAGTCGTAGGCATGATGAACGCGGACGATTTCACGCATAATTTCGTAGCAGACGGTCTCAACCGTCTTTACCGTTCCGCGTCCATGGCAGGTTGGGCATTCATTACACAGCACATGCTCCACGCTTTCACGGGTACGCTTACGCGTCATTTCCACCAGCCCCAGCTGTGAGAACCCGTTGATGCTGGTCTTCACGCGATCCTTACTCAGCGCCTGCTCAAGCGAGTGCAGCACGCGGCGGCGATGGTCTTCATTACTCATATCGATAAAGTCGATGATGATAATGCCGCCCAGATTACGCAGACGAAGCTGGCGCGCAATGGCCTGCGTGGCTTCGATGTTGGTGTTAAAGATGGTGTCATCCAGGTTGCGATGGCCGACAAACGCGCCGGTATTGATATCGACGGTGGTCATCGCCTCGGTCTGATCGATGATCAGGTACCCGCCAGATTTCAGCTCGACCTTACGCTCCAGCGCACGCTGGATCTCGTTTTCGACATCATACAGATCGAAGATCGGCTGACGCCCCGTGTAATGCTCCAGCAGGCCGGGCATCTCCGGAATGTACTCGGCGGTAAATTCCAGCAGCGCTTCGTAAGTCAGGCGAGAGTCCACGCGAATGCGGTCAAGCTGAGCATCGGCAAAGTCACGGAGAACACGCTGAGCAAGAGCCAGCTCACCATAGAGCTGGCAGCGGGTCTGGTTGCGTTTTTTACGCTCCATCACTTTGGTCCAGACGCGCTTGAGGTACGCCGCGTCGGACGCCAGGTCTTCTTCGCTGATCCCTTCCGCGGCGGTACGGATGATAAATCCGCCCTGTTCATCGCAGTACGCGCTGACCACTTTTTTAAGGCGCTCACGCTCGCTTTCGCTCTCAATACGCTGCGAAACGCCCACGTGCGACGCGCCAGGCATAAAGACCAGATAACGGGAAGGTAAGGTGATGTCGGTGGTCAGACGGGCACCTTTAGTGCCGAGGGGATCTTTCACCACCTGCACCATCAGATCCTGTCCCTGACGCACCAGCTCAGAAATATCGCGCACGGCAAACTGCTTTTGCTCTTCGCCAGCGACGCACTCGGTGTGCGGCATAATATCGGAGGCATGTAAAAATGCCGCCTTATCCAGTCCAATATCTACAAAAGCCGCCTGCATACCCGGTAGTACACGACTGACACGACCTTTGTAGATATTGCCTACTATTCCGCGCCGCGCTTCACGCTCAATATGAATTTCCTGAAGAATGCCACCATCAATGTAGGCCACACGGGTTTCCGATGGCGTTACGTTTACCAACAATTCAGCCGTCATAATTATCCCTTCCCTCACGCAGTGAGTTAAAATTGCTCAGCAACTCATACGTTTCCACCAGCGGTAAGCCGACTACGGCGTGATAGCTGCCATTAATCTTCCTGACAAAACAGCCACCCAGCCCCTGAATACCGTATGCACCTGCCTTATCCATCGGTTCACCGCTGGCGATATAAGCGGCGATCTCGTCGTCGGTAAGTACTCTGAATGTCACATCCGTCACCACCAGGCAATCCAGCACGTGCTGACTGTCAGCCAGCGCGACCGCCGTCATCACCTGATGCGTTTGTCCGGACATTTTGCGCAACATGCGCGCCGCATGATCGGCGTCGCAGGGTTTCTCAAGCACTTCACCATTAAGGATAACGATGGTATCTGCTCCCAGCACGGGAAGATCGCGCGGTACACTGGCGACGCCAGCCTGCGCTTTCTCGCGCGCCAGGCGCGACACGTACTGTTGAGCACTTTCGCCCTCGGCACGTTTTTCTTCAATGCCGGTCACGATGCGTTCAAAAGATACCCCTAACTGCGTCAGGAGTTCCTGGCGGCGCGGGGAGCCGGAAGCGAGATACAAAGACGTCATAGAAACCTTTTATTGCACAGCAAACTGCTGGCGAACCTTACGCATCAGCAGGAACAGCCATGGCCAGAGCACACCGTTTACTACACTACTCCAGAACACTTCCGGTCGGAAAGAGACGTTGATCACTAAAAACTCTGCCCAGAAAACAACGATATCCGCAGCGAGCGACAATAACATCACGACCAGAGCCTGTTGCCAGAGCGCAAGGTTACGAAAGAGCTGGAATTTAAGTGCGACGAGGTACGCAATAATACTCATGGACAAGGCGCGCACGCCAAGCGTAGAGCCGCTAATGAGATCCAGTATGGCACCCATCACAAAACCTGTGCCGACATTTACGCGATGCGGCAGGGCAAGGATCCAGTAAAGCAGAATGAGCAATACCCAGTTTGGCCGGAAAACGAGAATCTCATCCGGCCAGGGCATCACCTGCAGTAACAGTGCAATGAGAAACGAGAGCCAGATGACCCAGCGTCCCTGGCTACGATAACTTGCCACTACTGCCCTCCCGAAGAGAGTTTAGGCGGTGGCGGCGCATCCGGCAGCGGCTGCGTTAACCCTGTAGCCGGCGCTGGCACGGGCGCAGGCGGCCCCATGGAATCCGCAGGCGGGAGAACCTGCGGCATCATCTGCATCAGGCGTTCATTCGCTACACGATGCACCTCTTCAGGCGTCATCGGGTTAGCGCCATTCCGATCGGCACCCCACAACAGCAGCAGATAGCGCAGACGCTGTAAACCTGCGGTTGGACGCGCCTGGATCACGGTATAGGCCCGTTGCGTATCCAGCTTAACTGACGAGACCACCGCAACCGGATAGCCCTCAGGGAAGCGTCCACCCAGACCGGAGGTCACCAGTACGTCACCAACACGGATATCCGTGTTGGCAGGCAGGTGTTCCAGCTGCAGGTCATCGGTACAGCCGTTACCGGCCGCGATCACGCGAATGTCGTTACGCAGAACCTGGATCGGCAGCGCATGGGTAGCATCACAAATCAGCAGCACGCGGCTGGTCAGCTTGGCCACGGCGACCACCTGGCCCACCACGCCTTTATCGCTGATAACAGGCTGGCCTTCATACACGCCGTTTACGCTCCCTTTGTCGATCACAACCTGATCGCTGTAAGGGTCGTTCACGGTGGAGATCACCTGCGTGACCATTTTCTGCTCATCCTGACGCAGCGGCGAGCCGAGGAGCTCACGCAGACGCGCGTTTTCCTGCTTGTATTGCCCCAGCATCAGCAGTTCGCTGTTTTTCAGCAGCAGTTCCTGGCGTAATGCCCGGTTTTCGAGTTCGAGTTGGTCACGCGAAGACAGCGTTTGTGAAACGGAGTCGAGGAGTTCACGGGGACCATTTGATACAAAGTAGAAAGGACTGACGGCGGTATCCATGTACGTTCTGATCTGGCTGAACGTACCGAGGCGGCTATCGGCAATAATGACCCCAAGCGCAACCAGAACCGCCAGAATAAGGCGAAACTGTAGCGATGGGCCACGGCTAAAAATTGGCTTCATAGGCTATGCGTATTCTCGCGTCAGAGAGAAAGGGTAGCAAATTGCTACCCTCTCAAACTCGACTACTCTTCGCTGAACAAATCGCCGCCGTGCATGTCGATCATTTCCAGCGCCTTGCCACCACCACGGGCGACGCAAGTCAGTGGATCTTCTGCAACTACGACAGGAATACCTGTCTCTTCCATTAACAGGCGGTCGAGGTTACGCAGCAGCGCACCACCACCGGTCAGAACCATACCGCGCTCGGAGATATCGGACGCCAGTTCTGGTGGGCACTGTTCCAGCGCAACCATTACTGCGCTCACGATGCCCGTCAGTGGTTCCTGCAGTGCTTCCAGAATTTCGTTGGAGTTCAGGGTAAAACCGCGTGGAACACCTTCAGCCAGGTTACGGCCACGCACTTCGATCTCACGCACTTCATCGCCCGGATACGCAGAGCCGATTTCGTGTTTGATACGCTCTGCGGTCGCTTCACCGATCAGAGAGCCGTAGTTACGGCGCACGTAATTAATGATGGCTTCATCGAAGCGGTCACCACCGATACGTACGGAAGAGGAGTAGACCACGCCGTTCAGAGAGATAACGGCCACTTCAGTGGTACCGCCACCGATATCCACCACCATCGAACCGGTGGCTTCAGAAACAGGCAGACCTGCACCGATTGCCGCCGCCATTGGCTCTTCAATCAGGAACACTTCACGTGCACCTGCACCCTGGGCAGATTCACGGATTGCGCGACGTTCTACCTGGGTTGCGCCAACCGGCACACATACCAGAACACGCGGGCTTGGACGCATGAAGCTGTTGCTGTGAACCTGCTTGATGAAGTGCTGAAGCATTTTTTCAGTCACGAAGAAGTCGGCGATAACGCCGTCTTTCATTGGGCGAATGGCGGCGATGTTGCCAGGGGTACGACCCAGCATCTGCTTCGCGTCATGACCCACTGCAGCGACGCTTTTCGGCGAGCCTGCACGATCCTGACGAATGGCCACAACAGAAGGCTCATTCAATACGATGCCTTGTCCTTTTACATAAATAAGGGTATTCGCGGTACCCAGGTCAATGGACAGGTCATTGGAAAACATGCCACGAAATTTTTTCAACATACTAAGGGATAATCCTGAAAGCTGGGGCGGAAAACAAAATCCGCTTACTTTACCAACCACACGCAGCAGCGACAAGGCGCAAAAATCATCTGCAACGGTGAAAATTTGTGCAGTACGTTTCCTGATGTTACAAATTCATCCCCTGACTCCCTCAGGGCTGAGTAAACAGTAGCGTTCCCCACTGACATTTGTAACCCGTTAAAGGTCGTTCACTGGCTATTTGCTCGACATACTCAAAGCTACAGGCGCGATATTCTACGTGAAAACAGCGTAAACGGCAGGTCAAACAGAGTATCTTTGCAAATATTTTTTCACGTTGGTGTCAAGCGGTTGAGAGGCAGCAAAAAAATCCCCCTGACCACCCATGACGCCGCGCTCTGTTAACATCTGCCATTCGCTTCTGGAGCGCACGCCCGTGGCAAAGACTTGTGTCCGCGTTCCCTTGCAAGCTTCAACCAGACTCTGTACCAGCAGCTGGTTTTCCGTTCGCTTCTCAATATTCCTTACCAGGCCTGGATGTAGCTTTAATAACTCCACATCCAGCTCCTTGATCCAGTTGGTACTCACCAGCGTTAAACCGGCCTGCGTCACCGCTATACGCGCGCCGAGCGCATTGATCAAACGTACCACCGGGCGTAACCGGCTGATGTGTTGACCAACATCCGCCTCTGCAAGTTCAAAAATAATGTGTTTGCGTTGCGATTTTTCGCATTGCATTAAGGTATCACGCAGCCAGCGCTGAAACCGCGGGCGTATTAACGACTCCACGGTGACCTGTAACGCCAGGTTTTCTTCAGGCCAGAACGATAAAAACGGAATCAGCCGGGTAATTTGCTGGCGGTCATACTCTTCAGAGAGGCCAAATTGCAGCACCATCGGCAGATATTCCGCTGAGATAACCTCTTCCGTACCGTCAAAAATACGACACATCAACTCGCGATGATGCACATTGCCATTTTTCATGACCGCGGGTTTTTGATAAATACGTGGTCCGCCGCGGCTAAGCATTTGCTCGATCAGCGTTCGCCAGCGCACATTGCCGCGCCCTTTTTCCGGTAGCGAGTCATCATACACTGCCCATCCGTTCGCTCCCTGCAGCACGGCGTTGCGGGTGGCGGCTTCGGCATATTCCATCACCTGTTCAGCCGATTGCCCACCGCGCCAGGCGCAGATCCCCATGTGCACCATATCGTCCCTGTCGAGCATTTTGCTCTGCGGTAGCGCATCCACCGCCTTCAGCAGCTGGCTGGCAATGCTTTCCGACTCCTTCAGCGTGCGATGAGGCAGCAATACGGCAAAGTCGCTGCGGTGATAGCGGGCCAGTAACGCGCCCGGGTAGCGCATAATAAAGGTGGAGAGCAGGTTAATCAGCGTGAAGAGATTCTCTTCCGCGGCCCGCTGTCCCCAGGTGTCGCGCAGGAGATCGAAATCGGGCAGTCGAATCATCATTACCACCCCGTGTGTCCCTACCTTTTCTGAATCGTCGAGCAGCGTGGCGAGCTGATTATCAAAGAAAAGACGGTTGTTAAGGCCGGTTTTATTATCCTGGGCGGCATAAGAGCGGATCAGCGTGTCCATACGGCTACGCTGATCGCTGGCAAACTGGATTTCGGAGAGCAGCGTATCCAGCGCGCTGCTGGCGCGTGCAGGCCATTCATGGACCGAGCCCCTCACCTGCGGCCCGCGTTCACCGTTGAGGATCCGTACCGAGCGGAGCTCCAGTAGCTCCTGCCCAGAGAGCTGGCGCCGCAGCCAGCGGACCGCGAGAAAGATCAGCATGACAATAAACACCACGGAGACGGTGAGCGGCGCAGTGGTCATCATGGAGCGGAAATAGCTGGCCATCGGATCGAGGTAGACCATGTGTATAGTCATCCCTGGATTTTTAAGGGAATGTACCGTCACTTCCCGGTACTGGCTCACCACGCCCGCAGGCCGATAACCACCCTGCCGTTCATGGCTTAATACGCGATGCTTTCCCTGTTGAATGTCGATCTGCACAATATCGACAGGGACCATTAACTCATCAAGTTCACGGGACAGCACCGGTAACGACGTCGTCACCAGACGCGTATCAATCACCGATGCGACAGACTGTACCCGGTTGACCAGTTTGTCCTGAATGGCGTTATAAAAGCTTAAAGAGCAACCCAGAAGGGTGACAAAAATGGTAAGTCCCGTCAGCAAGGTTATAAAAGCTGAGAACTTCGTCGTTAATCGCATCCTTGAGATTACTCCGTGGGTTGATGGGGTAGCGAGTAAGCGCTAACTTGCATTTCAAATGCGGCATACTACCAAATCGGGTGTATCTGGCAATTTATTGCGTTAAATCGGCATCGCGTTTCAATGAGCGAGTATAGTCTTCAGGACAAATTTTCCAATCATCAGAATAGTGAGGATCCTGTATGCAGGCTTTGATCTTAGAACAGCAGGACGGCAAAACCGTTGCTTCGGTGCAGGCCATTGAAGAGAGCCGACTGCCTGAAGGCGACGTCACTGTCGACATCGACTGGTCCAGTCTGAATTACAAGGATGCGCTGGCCATTACCGGCAAAGGTAAAATTATCCGAAATTTCCCGATGGTTCCCGGGATTGATTTCGCGGGCCGGGTTCGTAACAGCGAAGATCCGCGATTCCATACCGGCCAGCAGGTGTTGCTCACCGGGTGGGGCGTCGGTGAAAATCACTGGGGCGGGCTGGCCACGCAGGCGCGGGTGAAGGGCGACTGGCTGGTGCCGGTGCCGAAAGGTATGGATGGCCGTAAAGCGATGATCATCGGCACCGCAGGCTTTACCGCCATGCTGTGCGTGATGGCGCTGGAAGATGCCGGCATCCGCCCTGAGTCGGGTGAAATTGTCGTCACCGGTGCCAGCGGCGGCGTGGGCAGTACGGCCGTCACGCTGCTGCACACGCTGGGCTATCAGGTCGCTGCAGTTTCGGGTCGCGAAAGCATGCACGACTATCTGCGCCAGCTCGGTGCCAGCCGTATTCTTGGTCGCGACGAGTTTGCCGAAACCCGCCCACTGGAAAAACAGGTCTGGGCAGGTGCGGTGGATACCGTTGGTGATAAGATGCTGGCAAAAGTGCTGGCACAAATGAACTACGGCGGCTGCGTTGCCGCCTGCGGACTGGCGGGGGGCTTTGCCCTGCCAACCACCGTGATGCCCTTTATTCTGCGTAACGTACGCCTGCAGGGTGTCGATTCCGTTATGACACCATCCGCCCGTCGTCAGGAAGCCTGGGAACGGCTGGTGCGCGATCTGCCAGAATCCTTCTATACCCAGAGCGCTACGGAAATCACACTCGACCAGACGCCGGAGTATGCCAGCAAGATCATGGCAAATCAGTTCCACGGTCGCGCGCTGGTGAAAATCGCCTAATCTTCAAATTTTCGTGACATATTCGCGCGAATCTCTCTCCTCCGTCATGCTTAGAAAAACGCATGACGGAGGATGCCATGAAAAATCGAAAACTGACGGAAGCCGACGTAACGTCCGAGTCTGTCTTTATGTTACAGCGCCGCCAGATCCTGAAAATGCTTGGCATCAGCGCCACCGCGCTCACCCTTTCGCCGGCGGCACACGCCGACCTGCTCGACTGGTTTAAAGGCAACGATCGGCCTAAGGCCCCTTCCGGCGCCCCGCTCACCTTTACGAAACCTGCCGAGTGGCAAAACAAACTGACGCTCACGCCGGAAGATAAAGTCACTGGCTACAATAACTTCTACGAATTTGGCCTCGACAAAGCCGATCCTGCCGCCAACGCTGGAAGCCTCAAAACCGATCCGTGGACGTTGAAGATCGATGGCGAAGTGGCCAAACCCCTGACCCTGGACCATCACGACCTCACCACCCGTTTCCCGTTAGAGGAGCGCATCTATCGTATGCGCTGTGTGGAAGCCTGGTCGATGGTGGTGCCCTGGGTCGGCTTCCCGCTGCATAAATTACTGGCAATGGTTGAGCCCACCAGCAACGCAAAATATGTCGCTTTCCAGACGCGTTACGCGCCGGATGAGATGCCAGGGCAGAAAGACCGGTTTATCGGTGGTGGACTGGACTATCCCTATGTAGAAGGATTACGTCTTGACGAAGCGATGCACCCTCTGACCCTGCTGACCGTCGGCGTTTATGGCAAAGCGCTTCCCCCGCAGAACGGCGCCCCTGTCCGTTTAACCGTGCCGTGGAAATATGGCTTCAAAGGAATTAAATCGATCGTCAGCATTAAGCTGACCCGCGAACGTCCGCCAACCACCTGGAACCTGGCCGCGCCGGACGAATACGGGTTCTTCGCGAATGTGAATCCGCATGTGGATCACCCGCGCTGGTCGCAGGCAACCGAGCGTTTTATCGGTTCCGGCGGTGCGCTGGACGTGAAGCGGCAGCCGACGCTGCTGTTTAACGGCTATGCCGATGAGGTGGCGTCTCTCTATCGTGGGCTGAACTTACGGGAGAATTTCTAAGTGCGTTTAACGGCAAAGCAGATTACCTGGCTGAAAGTGCTGCTGCACCTGGCCGGGTTACTTCCTTTTATCTGGCTGTTCTGGGCCGCCAGCCAGGGCCTCTTTAGCGCCGACCCGGCCAAGGATATCCAGCATTTTACAGGTCGGATGGCGCTGAAATTTTTGCTGGCCACCTTGCTCGTGACGCCGCTGGCACGCTACGCTAAACAACCATTATTGATTCGCACCCGTCGGCTTTTGGGGCTATGGTGTTTTGCCTGGGCGACGCTGCACCTTACCAGCTATGCGCTGCTGGAACTGGGAATTAACAATCTGGCGCTGCTGGGCCGCGAGCTGGTGACACGTCCTTATCTGACGCTGGGTATTGTGAGCTGGGTGATTTTACTGGCGTTAGCGCTGACCTCCACGCAATATGCGCAGCGTAAACTGGGCAGGCGCTGGCAGCTGCTGCACAACTTCGTCTATCTTGTCGCGATCCTCGCTCCTATTCACTACCTGTGGTCAGTGAAGATCCTCTCGCCTCAGCCCGTTCTGTACGCACTGGCGGCCGCAGTGCTTTTAGCATGGCGTTACAAGAAGTTCCGCCAGTGGTTGCGATAGTTCGCGAAACTGTGCGTTTTCCCGCAGATTCCCCGTCAACCGCAAATCTTTTTCGGATAGCGGTTGATAATCTTCCCTGATAAGACCAGTATTTAGCTGCCAAATGCTACGAAATCGTTATAATGTGCGACTTTGGTTTCCCTGACGGAGTTTTCGGACTCTGATTAGGTGACAATCGCGCGTTGAAGGTATATTTTGTTTTTTACCCGAGATTCGCAGGAGATAGCGGCACAATGGCTGATAAATTCCAGATCTTAGTTTTAAACGGACCGAACCTCAACATGCTCGGCATCCGCGAGCCAGAGAAGTACGGAACGCTGACATTGAGTGAAATTGTTAACCGTCTGGGTACGGAAGCAGCGTCACTGAATGTGGATTTGGACCATTTTCAGTCAAATGCGGAGTACGCACTCATCGACCGTATTCATCAGGCTAAAGACAATGTGGACTATATCCTGATCAATCCGGCCGCGTTTACGCACACCAGTGTTGCTATCCGCGACGCACTGCTGGCGGTGAGTATCCCGTTTATCGAGATCCACCTCAGTAACGTGCACGCCCGAGAGCCGTTCCGCCACCATTCGTATCTGTCGGATATCGCCGCTGGCGTTATCTGCGGACTGGGCGCTGACGGTTATTCATACGCTTTACAGACAGCGGTAAAACGCTTGTCACAATCACACTAAACAAGAGTACGGAACCCACTCATGGATATTCGTAAGATTAAAAAACTGATCGAGCTGGTTGAAGAATCAGGCATCTCCGAACTGGAAATTTCTGAAGGCGAAGAGTCTGTACGCATCAGCCGTGCAGCCCCGGCCGCTAGCTTCCCGGTAATGCAGCAGGCTTATGCTGCGCCAGTGCAGCAGCCTGCGCTCTCCGCAGCCGTTGCACCAGCAGCAACTGAAGCCGCACCTGCCGCTGCAGCAGAAATCAGTGGTCACATCGTACGTTCCCCAATGGTTGGTACTTTCTACCGCACCCCGAGCCCGGACGCGAAGGCGTTCATCGAAGTGGGTCAGAAAGTCAACGTAGGCGATACCCTGTGCATCGTTGAAGCGATGAAAATGATGAACCAGATCGAAGCAGACAAATCAGGTACTGTGAAAGCGATTCTGGTCGAAAGTGGTCAGCCGGTTGAATTTGACGAGCCGCTGGTCGTCATCGAGTAACGAGGCGAACATGCTGGATAAAATTGTTATCGCCAACCGCGGCGAGATCGCACTGCGTATTCTTCGTGCCTGTAAAGAGCTGGGCATCAAGACCGTCGCTGTGCACTCAAGCGCGGATCGCGATTTAAAACACGTATTGCTGGCGGATGAGACGGTCTGTATTGGCCCGGCTCCGTCCGTAAAAAGCTATCTGAATATCCCGGCTATCATCAGCGCCGCTGAAATCACCGGCGCGGTGGCAATTCATCCGGGTTACGGCTTCCTCTCTGAGAACGCCAACTTTGCTGAGCAGGTTGAACGCTCTGGCTTTATCTTCATCGGTCCGAAAGCTGACACCATCCGCCTGATGGGCGACAAAGTGTCCGCGATCACCGCGATGAAGAAAGCCGGTGTTCCAACTGTTCCAGGCTCTGACGGCCCTCTGACCGACGACATGGATGCTAACCGTGCTCATGCGAAACGCATTGGCTACCCGGTTATTATCAAAGCGTCCGGCGGCGGCGGCGGTCGCGGTATGCGCGTTGTGCGCAGCGATGCTGAACTGGCGCAGTCCATCTCCATGACCAAAGCTGAAGCGAAAGCCGCGTTCAGCAATGACATGGTATACATGGAAAAATACCTGGAAAACCCACGCCACATCGAAATTCAGGTGCTGGCAGACGGTCAGGGTAACGCTATCTATCTGGCAGAACGTGACTGCTCCATGCAGCGTCGTCACCAGAAAGTGGTCGAAGAAGCACCGGCACCGGGCATCACCCCGGAACTGCGTCGCTACATCGGCGAGCGTTGCGCCAAAGCGTGTGTCGATATCGGCTATCGCGGTGCGGGTACCTTCGAGTTCCTGTTCGAAAACGGCGAGTTCTACTTCATTGAGATGAACACCCGTATTCAGGTTGAACATCCGGTTACCGAAATGATCACCGGCGTTGACCTGATTAAAGAGCAACTGCGTATTGCTGCCGGCCAGCCGCTGTCCATCAAGCAGGAAGAAGTTGTGGTGAAAGGCCATGCGGTCGAGTGCCGTATCAACGCCGAAGACCCGAACACCTTCCTGCCAAGCCCGGGTAAAATCACGCGTTTCCACGCGCCGGGTGGCTTTGGTGTGCGTTGGGAGTCTCATATCTACGCCGGTTACACTGTACCGCCGTACTATGACTCGATGATCGGCAAGCTTATCTGCTACGGTGAAAACCGTGACGTGGCGATTGCCCGCATGAAGAACGCCCTGCAGGAACTGATCATCGACGGTATCAAAACCAACGTTGATCTGCAGATGCGTATCATGAGCGATGAGCACTTCCAGAATGGTGGTACCAACATCCACTATCTGGAGAAAAAACTCGGTCTGAACGAGAAGTAATAAAGCAGCGTTGCAAAAAGGCCGGATTTCCGGCCTTTTTTATTTCTGGGGCCAGGAAAGCCTCATCATGTACAATCCCCGCTTTCTTCATCCACAAGGGACAAACAATGGACAAACGTTTTGTTCAGGCCCATAAAGAAGCGCGCTGGGCGCTGTGGCTGACCCTTCTCTATCTTGCCGCATGGTTAGTAACCGCTTACTTACCTGACTCCAGTATCGGTATTACCGGCCTGCCGCACTGGTTTGAAATGGCCTGCCTGCTCGTACCGCTGATCTTCATCCTCCTTTGCTGGGCAATGGTGAAGTTCATTTATCGCGATATTCCCCTGGAGGACGACGATGCAGCTTGAAGTCATTCTGCCTCTGATCGCTTACTTACTGGTCGTATTTGGCTTGTCCGTGTATGCCATGCGTAAAAGGAGCACCGGCACCTTTCTGAACGAATACTTCCTCGGCAGCCGTTCGATGGGGGGCATTGTTTTAGCGATGACGCTGACAGCCACCTATATCAGTGCCAGTTCGTTTATAGGCGGTCCCGGTGCCGCCTACAAATACGGATTAGGCTGGGTGCTGCTGGCGATGATCCAGCTTCCGGCCGTCTGGCTCTCTCTGGGGATACTCGGCAAGAAGTTTGCCATCCTGGCGCGTCGCTATAACGCCGTGACGCTGAACGACATGCTGTTTGCCCGTTACCGCAGCCGTTTATTGGTATGGCTGGCAAGTCTGAGCCTGCTGGTCGCCTTTATTGGCGCAATGACGGTGCAGTTTATCGGCGGAGCCCGTCTGCTGGAGACCGCAGCAGGGATCCCGTACGAAACGGGCCTGCTTATCTTCGGCATCAGTATCGCGCTCTATACGGCGTTTGGTGGATTCCGCGCCAGCGTGCTGAACGACACCATGCAGGGCATGGTGATGCTCATCGGAACCATCGTGCTGCTGGTGGGGGTTGTCCATGCAGCAGGTGGGCTGAGCCACGCTGTGGAAACCCTTGAAGCGATTGACCCGAAACTGGTCGCTCCGGAGGGCGCAGATGACATCCTTTCGCCAACCTTTATGACCTCGTTCTGGGTGCTGGTCTGCTTCGGGGTTATTGGTCTGCCGCATACTGCCGTACGCTGTATCTCATATAAGGACAGTAAAGCGGTCCACCGCGGGATTATTATCGGGACCATTGTGGTGGCAATACTGATGCTGGGAATGCATCTGGCAGGAGCATTAGGACGGGCCGTGATTCCGGACCTCACCGTGCCCGATCTGGTGATCCCAACCCTGATGGTGAAAGTGCTGCCACCGTTTGCTGCCGGGATTTTCCTTGCCGCGCCGATGGCTGCCATTATGTCGACCATCAACGCTCAGCTGCTGCAAAGTTCCGCTACGATTATCAAAGATCTCTATCTGAATTTGCGTCCTGAGCAGATGGAAAACGAACGACGCTTAAAGCGCATGTCTGCCGTAATTACGCTGGTATTAGGCGCGCTGTTGCTGCTTGCCGCATGGCGTCCGCCGGAGATGATCATCTGGCTGAATCTGCTGGCGTTTGGCGGCCTCGAAGCCGTTTTCCTCTGGCCGCTGGTGTTAGGGCTCTACTGGGAACGGGCGAATGCTGCGGGCGCTTTGAGCGGCATGATTGTCGGCGGTGTGCTGTATGCCGTTCTCGCAACGTTTAAAATTCAGTACCTGGGCTTCCATCCGATTGTGCCTTCGTTACTGCTAAGTTTACTGGCGTTTGTGGTGGGGAACCGTTTTGGTCAGCCCGTCCCACAACCTGTGATTTCTACTGATAAATAAAGAGTTTTGCCATGCCGTGGATCCAACTAAAACTGAACACAACCGGCGCTAACGCCGAGGAACTGAGCGATGCGCTGATGGAGGCCGGTTCGGTCTCTATCACCTTCCAGGACACGCATGACACGCCGGTCTTTGAGCCACTGCCGGGCGAAACCCGCCTGTGGGGCGACACCGACGTTATTGGCCTGTTTGATGCCGAAACTGACATGAAAGAAGTGGTCGCCATTCTGGAAAACCATCCGCTGCTGGGCGCGGGCTTTGCTCACAAAATCGAACAGCTGGAAGACAAAGACTGGGAACGCGAGTGGATGGATAACTTCCACCCCATGCAGTTCGGCAAACGTCTGTGGATCTGTCCGAGCTGGCGTGAAGTCCCTGATGAAAACGCCGTTAACGTGATGCTCGATCCGGGCCTGGCGTTTGGTACAGGCACCCATCCAACTACGTCCCTGTGCCTGCAGTGGCTGGATGGCCTGGATCTTGACGGTAAGACAGTGATCGACTTCGGGTGCGGATCCGGGATCCTCGCCATTGCCGCACTGAAACTGGGCGCGGCAAAAGCCATCGGGATCGATATCGATCCACAGGCGATTCAGGCCAGCCGCGATAATGCTGAGCGCAACGGCGTCTCCGATCGTCTGGAGCTGTATCTCCCGGACGCGCAACCAGACGCCATGAAAGCCGATGTGGTAGTCGCAAACATTCTGGCGGGTCCACTGCGCGAGCTGGCGCCGTTAATCAGCGTGCTGCCCGTTGAGGGCGGTCTGCTGGGGCTCTCCGGCATTCTGGCAAGCCAGGCTGACAGCGTATGCGAAGCCTATGCCGATCTCTTCACTCTCGACCCGGTGGTGGAAAAAGAAGAGTGGTGCCGTATCACCGGCCGTAAAAAATAAGCTTTTGGCGTGGTCATCTGACCACGCCGCTTTCCCTGCCGATCGGCTTCATTCCTCTACTCATTCTCCGGTAAAATATCCACACAAATCATGTTGATTTGTATTACAAAAATTCACCGGAAGAATATGATGAAACACATTACAGGCAAGGCAGCGCTGCTGGCGCTGAGCATGGTTACGGCTTCAGCATTCGCATCACACTGGGGCTACGAAGGGAAGGAATCACCGGAACACTGGGGCGAATTGGACGAGGCATACAAGACCTGTCAGAAAGGAATGAACCAGTCGCCGATTAATATTGATTCGACCCTGGACGCCCATCTCTCCCCGCTCCAAACGCACTACATTGATGGCCCCGTGACGCTGACGAACAATGGCCACACCATTCAGGCAAGTGAACCGGCTGACACCCGCGATACGATCACGCTGGATAAGCAAACCTGGACGTTACAACAGTTCCATTTCCACTCTCCGAGCGAAAACACCGTTCACGGCAAGAAATATGCAATGGAAATGCACCTGGTTCATAAAAATGCCGCAGGGGAGCTGACGGTGGTTGCGGTGATGTTCGATAAAGGCGCCGCAAACCCGGAGCTTGAAAAGCTGTGGAGCGTGATGCCTCAGTTGGCCGAGCAGAACGTCTCCATCAAAGGAGATCTCAACCTGAACACGCTGCTGCCGGAAGATAAAACGTACTTCCGCTTTAGCGGTTCACTGACCACGCCTCCGTGTTCAGAAGGCGTCACCTGGATTGTGCTTAAGCACCCGATGACAGTCTCCGCAGAACAGCTCGATAAGTTTACCCATACCATGCATCACGATAATAACCGTCCGGTACAGTCTCTGCATGGACGTGTAGTGGTCGAATAAGAGGCATTTCTCGCAATACGATCATCTTCTAAAATGCGACGCAGATCGCAAAGAAGCGGGATAAACTGCTGCTAAAAACAGCAGAATATCCCGCTTCAGTGACGCTTTTATTCAGAAATGACGAGAAGTTACGGTAAATTGTAAGCGTCCATAAAATAACCACCCCCACCTAACATAATGATTTAAATAGTGAATAATTTTGAACAGAAAGACAGAGCGGCGATTCCATGATCTATAACAGTGGATTGTTCAAAGTTTGGCCTTTCATCTCGTGCAAAAAATGCGTAATATACGCCGCCTTGCAGTCACAGTATGGTCATTTCTTAACTCATGCGCATCGGACACCACCAGCTTAGAAATCGCCTGATCGCAGCCCCAATGGCAGGTATAACAGACCGGCCGTTCAGGACGCTGTGTTATGAGATGGGAGCCGGTTTAACCGTATCCGAGATGATGTCGTCTAACCCGCAGGTCTGGGAAAGCGATAAATCCCGCCTTCGGATGGTGCACATTGATGAACCAGGTATCCGCACCGTGCAAATTGCCGGAAGCGTGCCTGAAGAGATGGCAGATGCCGCGCGGATTAACGTGGAAAGTGGTGCCCAGATTATTGATATCAATATGGGGTGCCCGGCCAAAAAGGTGAATCGCAAGCTTGCAGGTTCAGCCCTTCTGCAATACCCCGACCAGGTGAAATCTATCCTGACGGCGGTTGTCAGCGCAGTGGACGTTCCTGTTACGTTGAAGATTCGCACGGGTTGGTCGCCGGAACACCGTAACTGTGTAGAAATTGCCCAACAGGCCGAAGACTGTGGCATTCAGGCCCTGACCATTCATGGACGCACTCGCGCCTGTTTGTTCAACGGTGAAGCTGAATACGACAGCATTCGGGCAGTTAAGCAGAAAGTTTCCATTCCGATTATCGCGAATGGCGACATAACTGACCCGCTTAAAGCCAGAGCTGTGCTCGACTATACGGGAGCTGATGCTCTGATGATAGGACGTGCCGCTCAGGGAAGACCCTGGATCTTCCGGGAAATCCAGCATTATCTGGACACTGGGGAGCTGCTTGCCCCCCTGCCACTGGCAGAGGTTAAGCGCTTGCTTTGTTCGCATGTTCGGGAATTGCATGACTTTTATGGTCAGGCAAAAGGGTACCGAATTGCGCGTAAACACGTCTCCTGGTATCTCCAGGAGCATGCTCCAGATGACCAGTTTCGGCGCACATTCAACGCCATAGAGGATGCCAGCGTACAGCTGGAGGCGTTGGAGGCATACTTCGAAAATCTTGCGTAATGAAATAAAGAGCTGACAGAACTATGTTCGAACAACGCGTAAATTCTGACGTACTGACCGTTTCTACCGTTAACTCTCAGGACCAGGTAACTCAAAAGCCCCTGCGTGACTCGGTTAAACAGGCACTGAAGAACTATTTTGCTCAACTGAATGGTCAGGATGTTAATGACCTGTATGAGCTGGTACTGGCTGAAGTTGAACAGCCACTGTTGGACATGGTGATGCAATACACCCGCGGTAACCAAACCCGCGCTGCGCTGATGATGGGTATCAACCGTGGTACTCTGCGTAAGAAACTGAAAAAATACGGCATGAACTAATTTCGGTTAGCAAATGCTTGTTTAAAAAGGCGCTACCTGGCATGGGGATGCGCCTTTTTTATTACTTTCTCTTCTCCGTCAACGCTGTGTAAACCTTCGTTTATCCCGCTTTTAAAGCTCGGTTTTTCGTGTATATTTCACCCACCCTACTGGCGCTCTTCTCGCGGAATGACACAATGATTCGTAAATACTGGTGGCTGGTTGTCTTTGCAATCTCCGTTTTCATTTTCGATACACTGCTGATGCAGTGGATTGAACTGATGAGCACCGAAACCGATAAGTGTCGCAATATGAACTCCGTGAATCCGCTCAAGTTGGTGAACTGCTCAGAACTCGACTGACCGCCCGATTGCGCAAACCACCCTGCTATTACCCAGTAAAAACGGGGATTTAAATCCCTTTGAGCCGTTACCTTACGGTGATAATGTCTCGCCCTTCTCAACCGCTCTGGCGTAACTTCACACTCGAGTAGAACCGACCATGCTGGTTAGCCAATACAACTCAATCCTTGTCGTCCTCTCCTTTGTTGTTGCCATCCTTGCGGCGTATACCGCCCTGAATATGGCTGCACGTGTCGCCGGGAGTCAGGGCGTCGCCGCACGCGTCTGGCTGGCTGGCGGGGGCATTGCAATGGGCATTGGCGTGTGGGCCATGCATTTTATTGGCATGCTGGCGATGGACCTCTCCATGAGCATGAGCTACAACGCCACCCTGACGGTGTTATCCATGGTTATCGCTGTGGGATCGTCACTGTTTGCACTGTGGCTTGTCAGCGGCGAACAATTGCGCTTGCGCCGTCTGCTGCCAGGCGCGCTGGTGATGGGTGGCGGTATTGTTGCCATGCATTACACCGGCATGGCGGCGCTGGAAGTGATGCCCGGGATTATCTGGGATAAGCTCTGGGTCGCCATTTCGGTTATGATTGCCCTTGCCGCTTCACTCGCGGCACTCTGGCTAACCTTCCGCCTGCGCCACGAAGCCGCGCAGGTCGTACTGATGCGCATGGGTGCCGCCATCACCATGGGGATTGCCATTGCCGGTATGCACTACGCCGGGATGAAAGCCGCGCAGTTCCCGATGTCCACCATGGTTCATCATGACGGTATAAACGGGAGCTGGCTGGCGGTGCTGGTCAGCGTCGTCGCGCTCTCTATTCTTGGGATCACCCTGCTGGTGTCGATGCTGGATGCCCGTCTCCAGGCACGCACCGCCCTTCTGGCCTCATCGCTTGCAGAAGCGAACCGGGAACTCGCACAACTGGCCCTGCATGATACCCTGACGCGGCTGCCCAACCGTATTCTTCTGGAAGACAGACTCGATCAGGCCATCAGCAAAGCCGATCGGGAAGGCACCCGTTTTGCGCTGATGTTCATGGATCTCGACGGTTTTAAAGCCGTCAATGATGCCTACGGCCATGATGTCGGCGACAGGCTGCTGGTCGCCGTCACGCAGCGTCTGCTGCTTCTCCTGAAAGGCCAGTTCACCCTTGCACGTATCGGCGGTGATGAGTTTGTTCTGCTGGCAGAGGGTGAAGGTCCCGACGATGCGGCCTCGCTAGCAAATTCGCTGGTGCATGCCATCGATAGCCCGTTCAATCTCGACCCCTATGAACTGGTGGTGACCCTCAGTATTGGCATCGCACTTTATCCTCACGACGGCAAAACCGAGCGTGAGCTGATGTTTAATGCCGATGCCGCGATGTATCACACGAAGCATATGGGCCGGAACGGTTACCACTTTTTCCAGCCCTCCATGAATACCCTGGCGCAGACCCATCTTCAGCTAATGAACGATCTGTGGATGGCGATCGATCGCCATGAGCTGCGCCTGCTGTATCAGCCAAAATTTCACGCTCCCGCAGGTCCAGTACTCGGCTTTGAGGCGTTATTACGCTGGCAACATCCAAAGCAGGGATTACTGACTCCGGATCTCTTCCTGCCGCTGGCGGAAAAAACGGGGCTGATCATCCCCATTGGCAACTGGGTCATTAATGAAGCCTGCCGCCAGCTGCGGGAATGGCATCTTCAGGGGCATCAAAGCTGGTCAATGGCGGTCAACCTGTCAACGTTGCAGTTCGAACAACCTTCGCTGGTTAAAACGGTTCTCGACTGTCTGGCGCGTCATCATGTACCACCGGAAATGTTGATCCTGGAAGTGACGGAGACCACGGCAATGAGCAACCCGGATGAAAGTGTCCGGGTGCTGACAGAGCTGACGGATGCAGGCGTGAAGGCCTCGATTGATGATTTTGGCACCGGATATTCAAGCCTTCTTTATCTCAAGCGCTTGCCGGCCTGCGAACTCAAGATCGACAGGGCATTTGTGAAAGAGTTAAGCGGTGAGAGCGAGGATGCCACCATTGTTTCGGCGATTGTGGCCCTCGCAAAAACACTTAACCTGAAAGTCGTGGCGGAAGGGGTGGAAACCGAAGCACAGCAAAACTTTTTGACCAAGCTTGGCTGTAACACCCTTCAGGGTTATCTGTTAGGTAAACCTGTCAGCGCACAGACCGTAGAGGCACTTTGTGCCCGGGGAGAAATGTTACCTGGCGCGGAGCTGTAATCATCATGAGGCGATACGCGAACAATCGGGAGTGTCGCCAGAATGCTATCGACAAGGGCGGGCGCCTGCTGATAGAGATTAAAACTGTCGTTATTCATTAACCAGTTTTTAATGATTCCGCTAAAAAAACCGTGAAATACGATCAAGGTGAGGTCCACATTCATCCTGGGTGAAATAATCCCCCGTGAAATACAGCCCTCCAGCGTGACACGTAACGCGTCATCATTGAACCCAATACGCTTTCTGATTTCACTTTCTGAAATCATATCGCTGCTAAATTCACACTTATGATACAGAATTTGTAAAAGCGCACATTGCCGCGGCTCATGGGCAATATACTGCAATGCTGTAATAAACTGCTCACGAAGCATTAACAACGGATCGTCACTTTCGGAAAGGGAAAGCCGGTCGCGAATAATATCGCGAAGCGGTAATTGCTGTTCTCAGATGGCATTAAAAATTTCAGATTTACTGGTGAAGTGCCAGTAGATCGCGCCGCGCGTCACCCTGGCGGCATCCGCGATGTCCGTCAGCGTCGTATTGGCTACGCCACGTGATGCAAACTGTCCGATAGCCGCCTCAATCAGCTGCTGTCGGGTCTGTTGAGCCTCTTCTTTCTTTTTACGCGCCATAGACGACTACTCGTTATACACAAGGTTTATAGATATTGCTGCGTTCATAAAAATGAAAGTATTCACCAAATTCCTTTTTCATTTTGCACAAAAAAAGTCAACGCACATAATTTATCATTAATACAAATACATTAAGCAAATTAAATTCATGACCTGAATGAATGAATAACCTTAAACGCTGTTTATCTGATAATTATGCCAGACGTATATTACCGTAAACCTCAGGCCCGATTCTGATTTTGTCTTCAGGCCAGCTCATTCGCACTTATAAATTAAAAAACATTAAATACCTTCATTATTATACGCAGCTACATTTTATTTTTTATCCCTCTGCCCCAACTACCGGTTCATGACATATATCGGTTAATGGGTATTTAAAGGAACAGTAATGACGAATCATTTCAGACGCTTACCCTTATCCGGTTTCATTGTCTGCGCGGTACTGCTCACTGGATGCGATGGTCAGGAAAAACAACAACAACCCCCGCAGGCACCTCAGGTCAGCGTGCATATCGTGAAAAGCGCGCCTCTGGCTGTTACCACTGAACTCCCGGGCAGAACCGATGCATTTCGGGTTGCGGAGGTTCGTCCTCAGGTTAGCGGCATCATCCTGCGTCGCAACTTCACGGAAGGGAGTGATGTTAAAGCGGGTGAGTCACTTTATCAGATTGATCCCGCGACCTATCAGGCAGCCTATGACAGCGCGAGAGGCGAGCTGGCGAAGGCCCAGGCGGCAGCCAATATTGCGCACCTGACCGTGAAACGTTATCTCCCACTGGTGGGCACACAGTATGTCAGCAAGCAGGAGTATGACCAGGCTGTAGCAACGGCTCAGCAGGCAGACGCCAGCGTCGTTGCTGCCAAAGCCGGTGTTGAAAGCGCGCGTATTAACCTTGCGTACACCAAAGTTACGTCTCCTGTCGATGGCCGCATCGGTAAATCCAGCGTAACCGAAGGGGCTCTCGTCACCAACGGACAAGCCACAGCCCTGGCAACGGTCCAGCAGCTTGATCCGATTTATGTCGATGTCACCCAGTCCAGTAATGAGTTTATGCGTCTGAAACAGACGAGTCTGCAAAAAGGCGAGTCCGCCAGTACCGTTGAGCTGCTGATGGAGAATGGGCAGCCCTACCCACTGAAAGGCACTTTGCAGTTCTCTGACGTCACGGTCGATGAGAGTACCGGCTCGATAACCCTGCGCGCCATTTTCCCGAATCCGCAACATCTGCTGTTACCCGGCATGTTCGTTCGTGCCCGCATTGATGAAGGCACGCAGCCGGATGCGATCCTGGTTCCACAGCAGGGTGTGACGCGTACGCCACGAGGCGATGCAACCGTTATGGTGGTGAATGATAAAAACCAGGTTGAGGCACGTACCGTCGTCGCCCCACAGGCAATTGGCGATCGCTGGCTGGTAACAGAAGGGCTGAAAAACGGTGACCGCGTTATTGTCAGCGGGTTACAGAAAGTCAGACCGGGAGCAATCGTGGTCGCCACGCCTGATACCACCACCGCTCCAGCCAGTTAAGGGACGACAACATGGCTAATTTCTTTATTCAGCGACCGGTTTTCGCCTGGGTACTTGCCATCATTTTAATGATTGCCGGCGGGCTGGCCATTCTCAAACTTCCCGTCGCCCAGTATCCGACCATTGCGCCTCCTGCGGTGGCCATATCCGCAACCTACCCGGGTGCTGATGCCCAAACGGTGCAGGATACCGTGACCCAGGTTATCGAACAGAACATGAACGGTATCGATAACCTGATGTATATGTCTTCCACCAGCGACTCGGCAGGTAACGTCACGATCACCCTCACCTTCGAGTCAGGGACCGATCCGGACATCGCCCAGGTGCAGGTTCAGAACAAACTGCAGCTCGCCATGCCGCTGCTGCCGCAAGAGGTACAGCAGCAAGGGATTGGCGTTGAGAAGTCCAGCAGCAGCTTCCTGCTGGTAGCAGGTTTTGTTTCAGATAACAAACATCTCACGCAGGATGACATCTCCGACTATGTCGCCTCAAACGTCAAAGATGCCATCAGCCGAACGTCTGGCGTCGGCGACGTCCAGCTGTTTGGGGCCCAGTATGCGATGCGCATCTGGCTCGACAGCAATGCGATGAACAAATATCAGCTGACGCCGCTGGATATTATCAACCAGCTGAAAACGCAGAATGACCAGATAGCGGCAGGCCAGTTGGGTGGAACGCCGTCCATTCCCGGGCAGCAGCTGAACGCCTCGATCATCGCGCAAACCCGCCTTAAATCGCCGGAAGAGTTTGGTCGGGTCACGCTCAAAGTGAATCAGGATGGCTCAATGGTGCATCTGAAAGATGTGGCTCGCATTGAGCTGGGCGGCGAAAACTACAACATGGTGACCAAAATCAACGGGCAGGCGGCAACCGGCCTGGGGATTAAGCTGGCGACCGGAGCAAATGCGCTGGACACGGCGGCAGCCATCAAGAGCAAACTGGCGCAACTGCAGCAGTTCTTCCCGCAGGGGCTGAAGGTTGTCTACCCCTATGACACCACACCTTTTGTGAAAATCTCCATTCACGAAGTGGTGAAGACCCTGTTTGAAGCGATTATTCTCGTCTTCCTGGTCATGTACCTGTTCCTGCAAAACCTGCGGGCGACACTCATCCCGACTATCGCGGTTCCGGTCGTTCTGCTGGGGACCTTCGCGGTTCTGGCGGCGTTCGGTTTCTCCATCAATACCCTGACAATGTTCGGCATGGTGCTGGCGATAGGTCTGTTGGTGGATGACGCCATCGTGGTCGTCGAGAACGTTGAACGCGTCATGGTAGAAGACAAGCTGCCGCCGAAAGAGGCCACGCAGAAATCGATGGGGCAAATCCAGGGTGCGCTGGTGGGGATCGCCATGGTGCTCTCAGCGGTCTTTATTCCAATGGCCTTTTTTGGCGGTTCAACGGGGGCAATCTATCGCCAGTTCTCACTGACGATCGTTTCCGCCATGGCGCTCTCCGTACTGGTGGCGCTGATCCTGACGCCCGCACTCTGTGCAACATTGCTCAAGCCCGTCTCCGGCGACCATCATGCGCAGAAAGGGGGGTTCTTCGGCTGGTTTAATGCGCGCTTTGATAAAAGTGTGGAGCACTACAGCAACAGCGTGAGCGGTATTTTGCGCAAGACCGGCCGCTATCTGGTGGTGTATGTCATTATTGTCGGCGGGATGGCGGTGCTCTTTCTTCGTTTACCGACCTCCTTCCTGCCCGAAGAGGATCAGGGGGTGTTTATGACGATGGTTCAGCTCCCGGCGGGGGCAACCCAGACGCGCACTCAGCAGGTCCTCGACCAGGTTCAGGATTACTATCTGAACAAAGAGAAGGCGAATGTGGAATCCGTCTTCACCGTTAACGGCTTTAGCTTTAGTGGCCAGGGTCAGAACTCCGGCATTGCCTTCATCAGCCTGAAGCCCTGGGAGGAGCGCCCGGGGGCGGAAAATGGCGTCGAAGCCATTGTGGGTCGCGCGACCAAAGCCTTCAGTCAGATTAAGGATGGTCTCGTGTTCCCGTTTAACCTGCCAGCAATTATTGAACTGGGTACCGCCACGGGCTTCGACTTTGAGCTGATTGACCAGGCTAACCTGGGGCATACCCAGCTGACGCAGGCGCGTAACCAACTGCTCGGCATGGTGAAAGAGCACCCTAACCTGCTGGTTCGCGTGCGTCCTAACGGTCTTGAAGATACGCCTCAGTTCAAGCTGGATGTCGATCAGGAGAAAGCGCAGGCGCTGGGTGTCAGTATTTCTGACGTCAACCAGACGATCTCGACGGCGTTAGGTGGCACCTATGTGAATGACTTTATCGATCACGGACGCGTGAAAAAGGTCTACGTCCAGGCCGACGCAAAATTCCGTATGCTGCCAGGCGATATTAACAACCTTTACGTGCGCAGCGCGAATGGGGAAATGGTCCCGTTCTCAGCCTTTAGCAACGCGCACTGGGTCTATGGTTCACCTCGCCTGGAACGCTACAACGGGATGCCATCAATGGAGATCCTCGGTGAATCAGCCCCGGGGAAAAGTACCGGTGAGGCGATGGTGATGATGGAAAGCCTGGCGGCAAAACTGCCTTCCGGCATCGGCTATGACTGGACGGGAATGTCTTATCAGGAGCGGCTTTCGGGTAACCAGGCGCCGGCGCTGTACGCCATTTCACTGATTGTGGTGTTCCTGTGTCTGGCGGCCCTGTATGAAAGCTGGTCCATTCCGTTCTCAGTCATGCTGGTGGTGCCGCTGGGTGTCATTGGAGCGCTGCTTGCAGCGTCGCTGCGCGGGTTAAACAATGACGTCTATTTCCAGGTCGGCCTGCTGACGACGATTGGTTTATCGGCGAAAAACGCCATCCTGATCGTCGAGTTTGCCAAAGACCTGATGGAGAAAGAAGGTAAAGGTATTATTGAAGCCACACTGGAAGCGTCAAGGATGCGCCTTCGCCCCATCCTGATGACCTCCCTGGCCTTTATTCTCGGCGTCATGCCGCTGGTGATCAGCACCGGGGCCGGGAGCGGCGCACAAAACGCGGTGGGTACGGGCGTGATGGGAGGGATGCTTTCCGCAACGCTTCTGGCCATTTTCTTCGTGCCCGTTTTCTTTGTGGTTGTCCGCCGACGATTCACCCGCCATAAAGAGTAATGTTTTCCTGAAAGGCACCTTTGGTGCCTTTTTATTTTTAACATAAACAACGAATTAGACTTTACAAAATAGCAGCGTTAAAACCAGGGTGGTTTGCATTAAGTAAAAACAGCCTTTTGCAGCTTCATAATTTCTCCATTAATTCTTCCTGAAACCGACTTTTCTCCACGATTTTTACAAACGACATAAATTGAGATTATTCCTTGTGTAACACGGTCTTACCCCGGTGGTAAAATAACCTCCAGTTCGCTAATTGCCCTCCTGGCTTTATAGCGGACGAGAAATAATACTGAGGTAACATCATGAAAAGATTCATTTCCGTTGCACTCCTCGCTGCGTTGCTTGCTGGTTGCGCGCACGACTCTCCATGTGTACCGGTTTACGATGACCAGGGCCGACTGGTTCATACCAATACCTGTATGAAAGGCACCACCCAGGATAACTGGGAAACCGCGGGTGCTATCGCCGGTGGTGCAGCCGCTGTGGCGGGTTTGACGTTGGGTATCGTTGCCCTGACCAAATAACATCTGTTCAGAAGCGCGGCTCCGGCCGCGCTTTTGCTTTTAAAGAGTGCAGTGTTTTCAAATAAGTAAAAAAATAGCCCCGTATTTATTCACATAATTAATTTCAGCCAGAAGCCAGTCACAACTTTTCCGTATACTCATTTAAATTTCATATTCTATCGTGATGATTTTCACACATTATTCCTATTGAATACCCTGCCAATATTCACTCTGGAAACTATCTCTACATTTCCTCTGACTCTCGTTAAAACTTTTGCTCCGATTTGTGGCACAGGTTGTAATTTCGCACCGTTTCGGGGCGCTCGTTTTATTTAAGCCTGTCTACACTCAGCATTAAGCGTTCACTTCTCACTTATTTTGTCGAACGCAAAACTGGCATTACGTTTGCTTTATAAACGTTGGCCAACGCCACAGACAGGTAAAGCGTTTTTAAAACGCCTCTATAACGATAAATTCGCCACACAGGATGCATTATGAAAAAGACGATGATAGCCAGCCTGGCCGCTGCAGGCATGTTGTTTGCCGTAGCCGGTCAAGCCCATGCGGGAACGACACTGGATGCCGTTAAAAAGAAAGGTTTTGTTCAATGTGGTATCAGTGACGGTTTGCCTGGCTTCTCCTATGCCGATGCGAACGGCAAATTTACCGGTATTGATGTGGATGTCTGCCGTGGCGTCGCTGCTGCCGTTTTTGGTGATGACAGCAAAGTAAAATATACCCCGCTGACGGCGAAAGAGCGCTTTACGGCGCTGCAGTCCGGCGAGGTAGACATGCTCTCCCGTAATACCACCTGGACCTCCTCCCGCGACGCGGGTATGGGAATGTCATTTACCGGCGTGACCTATTATGACGGCATCGGCTTCCTGACCCATAACAAAGCGGGCCTGAAAAGCGCGAAAGAACTGGATGGTGCCACCGTCTGTATCCAGGCTGGTACTGATACCGAGCTGAACGTCGCAGACTATTTCAAAGCAAATAACATGAAGTACACCCCTGTGACATTTGACCGCTCGGATGAATCGGCTAAAGCGCTGGAGTCCGGTCGTTGTGACACCCTGGCTTCTGACCAGTCACAGCTGTATGCCTTACGTATTAAGCTGAGCAACCCGGCTGAGTGGATTGTCCTGCCTGAAGTGATCTCAAAAGAACCTCTCGGACCCGTGGTACGCCGTGGCGATGAAGACTGGTTCTCCATTGTTCGCTGGACATTGTTCGCCATGCTGAACGCAGAAGAGATGGGCATCAGCTCGAAAAACGTGGATGAGAAAGCCGCGAATCCATCCAACCCGGATATGGCGCACCTGCTCGGTAAAGAGGGTGATTTCGGTAAAGATCTGAAGCTGGATAACAAGTGGGCTTACAACATCATCAAACAGGTGGGCAACTACTCTGAGATCTTTGAGCGCAATGTGGGATCGGATAGCCCGCTGAAGATCAAACGCGGCCAGAACAATCTCTGGAATAACGGCGGTATTCAGTACGCGCCACCAGTACGTTAAGTCATAGCTGTAACGGGCACTGCTCAGGCGGTGCCCACTCCAGAGTCATGGTTATTGAGGTTTCTTTATGTCCCATCGCCGCTCAGCCGTAAAAGGATCGCTATCCTTTTCTCATCCCGCGGTCCGCGCCTGGCTATTCCAGATTATTGCTATCGTTGCGGTTGTTCTCATCGCCGTGTATCTCATCCATAACACAATCACCAACCTGAATAACCGCGGCATTACCTCCGGTTTTGCGTTTTTGGATCGCAGCGCAGGGTTTGGCATTGTTCAGCACCTTATTGATTACCAGGAAGGAGACACCTACGGACGCGTGTTCGTCGTCGGTTTATTGAATACGCTGTTGGTCTCGGCGCTGTGTATCGTCTTCGCATCGATACTGGGGTTCTTTATCGGCCTGGCGCGTCTTTCTGAAAACTGGCTCCTGCGGAAACTGTCGACTGTTTATATCGAGACGTTCCGTAATATCCCACCACTGCTGCAGATCTTCTTCTGGTATTTCGCCGTACTGCGTAACCTTCCGGGTCCCCGTCAGGCCGTCGACGCGTTTGAGCTGTTTTTCCTCAGTAACCGAGGGTTATCCATTCCTTCTCCTCTGCAAGGTGAAGGGTTGTATGCGTTCATCGCCGCAATTGTGATAGCGCTTGTTCTCTCAGCCGGAGTATTCCGTTTTAATCGCAAGCATCAGATCAAAACCGGGCAGCTTCGCAGAACCTGGCCCACGGCGGCTGTCCTGATTGTTTGCCTGCCACTGCTGGCACACTGGCTGTTCGGAGCAGCGCTACACTGGGATATTCCGCATCTGCGTGGCTTTAACTTTCAGGGCGGGATGGTATTAATTCCTGAGCTGGCAGCACTGACGCTGGCGCTGTCGATTTATACGTCCGCGTTTATCGCTGAGATTATCCGAGCAGGGATCCAGGCCGTACCTCACGGACAGCACGAGGCGGCACGCTCTCTGGGTTTGCCCCATACCGTGACGCTTCGCCAGGTCATCATTCCTCAGGCTTTACGGGTCATTATTCCTCCCCTGACCAGCCAGTATCTGAACATTGTCAAAAACTCGTCGCTGGCCGCAGCCATAGGCTACCCCGATATGGTGTCACTCTTCGCCGGAACCGTGCTTAACCAGACCGGACAAGCCATTGAAACCATCGCGATCACCATGTCTGTCTATCTGATCATCAGCCTGGTGATTTCATTGCTGATGAACCTTTATAACCGTCGTATAGCACTGGTCGAGCGCTAAGGATCTATGATGACAAAAGCGATACTGTCGCACGCCTCGCGCCCTGCCAATTCGACAGGTGGACGCTTCATTCTGTGGACGCGTAAGAATCTGTTCTCCAGCTGGAGTAATAGCCTGCTGACGATCGTCTGTATGTGGCTAATGTGGGAATTGATCCCGCCTCTGCTGAACTGGGCATTTTTACAGGCTAACTGGGTCGGTACCACCCGGGCAGACTGCACCAAAGCTGGTGCTTGCTGGGTATTTATTCATGAGCGTTTCGGTCAGTTCATGTATGGATTGTATCCACATGAACAGCGCTGGCGTATAAATCTGGCGCTGGTAATCGGCCTGCTCTCTGTCGCGGTCATGTTCTGGAAAAAGCTGCCTCATCGTGGACGCTACATTGCCGGCTGGGCGGTAGTTTATCCCATCATTGTCTGGATACTGCTGTATGGCGGGTTCCTGGGGCTGGAACGCGTAGAAACACGCCAGTGGGGTGGTCTGACGCTGACGCTGATCATCGCTTCGGTGGGAATAGCCGGCGCACTGCCGTGGGGGATTTTACTTGCCCTGGGACGGCGTTCAAAAATGCCGATCGTACGCGTGCTCTCCGTTATCTTCATTGAGTTCTGGCGCGGCGTGCCGCTTATCACAGTTCTGTTTATGTCTTCGGTCATGCTGCCGCTGTTTATGGCAGAAGGCACCACGATAGACAAACTGATCCGTGCGCTGGTCGGGGTGATTCTCTTCCAGTCCGCCTATGTTGCTGAAGTTGTACGAGGTGGGCTGCAGGCGTTACCTAAAGGCCAGTACGAAGCGGCGGAATCACTGGCGCTCGGTTACTGGAAAACGCAGGGACTGGTCATTCTTCCACAAGCTCTCAAGCTGGTTATCCCGGGACTGGTCAACACAATCATTGCCCTCTTCAAAGATACCAGCCTGGTGATCATCATCGGGTTGTTCGATCTCTTTAGCAGCGTGCAACAGGCCACCGTGGACCCTGTCTGGCTGGGCATGTCCACAGAAGGATATGTTTTTGCAGCCCTTATCTACTGGATCTTTTGTTTTAGCATGTCGCGCTACAGCCAGCATCTGGAAAAGCGCTTTAACACCGGGCGTACACCGCACTGAGGAAATTATGAGCCAAATAACTATGACACCCGCCGACGCGATGATTACGCTGGAAAATGTGAATAAATGGTACGGACAGTTCCATGTCCTGAAAGACATTAATCTCAAGGTAAAGCAGGGGGAACGCATCGTTCTTTGCGGCCCTTCCGGCTCCGGGAAATCCACAACCATTCGCTGTATTAACCATCTTGAAGAACACCAGCAAGGACGCATTGTGGTTGATGGTATCGAGCTGAATGAAGATATCCGCAACATTGAACGCGTACGTCAGGAAGTGGGAATGGTATTCCAGCACTTTAATCTGTTTCCACACCTGACCGTTCTGCAGAACTGTACGCTTGCGCCAATTTGGGTACGAAAGATGCCGAAAAAGGAAGCGGAGGCGCTGGCGATGCACTACCTCGAACGCGTACGTATTGCAGAGCATGCCAATAAATTTCCTGGTCAGATATCGGGTGGCCAACAGCAGCGCGTGGCTATCGCCCGCTCGCTGTGTATGAAGCCGAAAATTATGCTGTTTGATGAACCGACATCAGCCCTGGATCCTGAGATGGTGAAAGAGGTGCTGGATACCATGATTGGGCTGGCACAATCCGGCATGACCATGCTGTGTGTAACACATGAAATGGGATTCGCGAGAACCGTGGCCGACCGGGTGATTTTTATGGATCGCGGAGAGATTGTTGAGCAGGCGCCGCCGGATGAGTTCTTTGCCCATCCTAAGTCAGAACGCACGCGAGCCTTCCTGTCGCAGGTGATTCATTAATCTGCTGTCTTGCCCGGAGGCGCGTTGCCTGCCGGGCCTACGGTTTTCACGGCAATCATAACGCAAAAAGGCCATCCTTTCGGATGGCCTTTTCACTTGTTTGATGTCTGGCAGTTCCCTACTCTC
>NZ_POVL01000090.1 GCF_002939185.1 Enterobacter sichuanensis
CATTCTGAAAAGGGCTAACCGCAAGGTTAGCCCTTTTTGCATTATGATCTTAGCCCGCCAGAATGGCCAAAATGCCCCTTAGCCTCGCTTCACCCTGCCTGTTAACGATTTTGTGACATAATCCATTGTATTTTTTTATATATAGATTGATCTTTTTTCGCGTTGCTTATGGATAACCTCAGCATTTTTCGCTGTGCGTTTTAACGTTCGCGGTATTTAGTGCTCAGATAATCACCATTCTGCAAGAAAATTTACCCATTCTGAATAAAAGTTAATCACTGATTGTTGCGCAATATGAAGATAGTTGTGCTGCAAGATGGCTAGTAGCATAAATTTCCCTGCTGAAAACTGGCATGCATAGTTTTTTTAATCTTTGTTTGCGGTTTCTCACACTCAGCGTAAATCCCCGTCACCTGTATTGACGTTTTCACATTCTGTTGACAGATTGTAGGGCATGAGGGGCATTTCAGGGACGATCTGCGCTGCAACTCAAACGCTCTTCTGAAAGGATTCTCCATCCCTTTAACGCCTTCGGGCATCACCGACCGGACCGGGTAAAAAATAAATAAAGGTCTGGCGGCGTAACACAACAAAGCAAAACATCACATTGGAGCAGAATAATGAGTATTTCCTTGAAGAAGTCAGGGATGCTGAAGCTTGGTCTGAGCCTGGTGGCTATGACCGTGGCAGCAAGCGTACAGGCAAAAACCCTGGTTTACTGTTCTGAAGGCTCGCCGGAAGGCTTTAACCCACAGCTCTTTACCTCTGGTACGACATACGACGCAAGCTCTGTACCAATCTATAACCGTCTGGTTGAATTCAAAACCGGTACTACGGAAGTGATCCCGGGGCTGGCGGAGAAGTGGGACGTCAGCGAAGACGGTAAAACCTATACCTTCCACCTGCGCAAGGGCGTGAAGTGGCAGGACAGCAAAGAATTCAAACCAACGCGTGACTTTAACGCCGACGACGTTGTGTTCTCCTTCGACCGTCAGAAAAACGCCCAGAACCCGTACCACAAAGTCTCTGGCGGCAGCTATGAATACTTCGAAGGGATGGGTCTGCCGGACCTGATCGCCGAAGTGAAAAAAGTGGACGATAATACCGTTCAGTTCGTGCTGACGCGTCCGGAAGCGCCATTCCTGGCGGACCTGGCCATGGACTTCGCCTCTATTCTGTCTAAAGAGTACGCGGACAATATGCTGAAAGCCGGTACGCCGGAGAAAGTCGACCTGAACCCAATCGGTACCGGTCCATTCCAGCTGCTGCAGTACCAGAAAGACTCCCGTATTCTCTACAAAGCGTTCGAAGGCTACTGGGGAACCAAGCCGAAGATCGACCGTCTGGTCTTCTCTATCACGCCTGATGCGTCAGTGCGTTATGCAAAACTGCAGAAAAACGAATGCCAGGTGATGCCATACCCGAACCCGGCAGATATTGCTCGCATGAAGCAGGATAAGAACATCAACCTGCTGGAGCAGGCGGGTCTGAACGTAGGCTACCTCTCTTTCAACACCGAGAAGAAACCGTTCGATGACGTAAAAGTGCGTCAGGCGCTGACTTACGCGGTGAACAAAGAAGCGATCATCAAAGCGGTTTACCAGGGCGCTGGCGTTGCTGCCAAAAACCTGATCCCACCGACCATGTGGGGCTATAACGATGACGTTAAAGACTACACCTACGATCCTGAGAAAGCGAAAGCGCTGCTGAAAGAAGCAGGCCAGGATAAAGGCTTTACCGTTGAGCTGTGGGCGATGCCGGTGCAGCGTCCGTACAACCCGAACGCACGCCGTATGGCAGAAATGGTTCAGGCTGACTGGGCGAAAATTGGCGTTCAGGCCAAGATTGTGACCTACGAGTGGGGCGAGTATCTGAAGCGCGCCAAAGCGGGCGAGCACCAGGCGGTAATGATGGGCTGGACCGGTGACAATGGGGATCCGGACAACTTCTTCGCTACCCTGTTCAGCTGCGCGGCGGCAAAAGATGGTTCTAACTACTCTCGCTGGTGCTACAAGCCGTTTGAAGACCTGATCCAGCCGGCGCGTGCGACCGACGATCACAACAAACGTATTGAACTGTACAAGCAGGCGCAGGTTGTCATGCACGATCAGGCTCCGGCGCTGATTGTTGCTCACTCCACCGTGTACGAGCCAGTGCGCAAAGAAGTGAAAGGCTACGTGGTTGATCCACTGGGCAAACACCACTTCGAAAACGTTTCTGTTGAATAATTAAAAGCCACGCCAGGCGACGCTGCGCTTGCACTGGCCTACGGTATGTAGGCCGGGTAAGCGTAGCGCCACCCGGCAGCAGTGCTTTATTCCCTCTCTGAAAGGAGAGGGGATAAGATTTGTGAGCAATACAGACGCCACGCCACTGGTCGTGCGTCATCAGAGAGAATCCGGGTTATGTTGCAGTTCATCCTCCGACGTCTGGGACTTGTTATCCCCACGTTTATCGGTATCACCCTTCTCACTTTTGCCTTCGTCCATATGATCCCCGGCGACCCGGTAATGATTATGGCGGGCGAGCGTGGTATTTCCCCTGAACGCCATGCACAGCTGCTGGCTGAACTCGGCCTCGATAAGCCGATGTGGCAGCAGTACCTCCATTATATTTGGGGCGTCATGCACGGCGACTTAGGGATTTCGCTGAAAAGCCGTCTTCCGGTGTGGGACGAGTTCGTGCCGCGTTTTAAAGCGACACTGGAGCTTGGCGTCTGCGCCATGATTTTTGCCACTGCGGTGGGTATTCCGGTTGGGGTACTGGCTGCCATTAAACGTGGCTCCATTTTTGACCATACTGCCGTGGGCCTGGCGCTGACCGGCTACTCCATGCCTATCTTCTGGTGGGGCATGATGCTGATCATGCTGGTCTCGGTTCAGCTTAACCTGACGCCGGTCTCCGGGCGCGTCAGCGACATGGTCTTCCTGGATGACTCCAACCCGCTCACTGGCTTTATGCTGATTGATACGGCTATCTGGGGTGAAGAGGGCAATTTCATTGATGCCGTTGCGCATATGATCCTGCCTGCCATGGTGCTGGGCACCATTCCTCTGGCGGTCATCGTGCGTATGACCCGTTCGTCCATGCTGGAAGTGCTGGGTGAGGATTATATCCGCACCGCGCGCGCCAAGGGCCTGACGCGTATGCGCGTCATCATCGTCCATGCGCTGCGTAATGCCATGCTGCCGGTGGTAACCGTTATCGGGCTGCAGGTGGGGACACTGCTGGCGGGGGCGATCCTGACCGAAACTATCTTCTCCTGGCCGGGTCTGGGCCGCTGGCTGATTGATGCGCTGCAACGCCGTGACTATCCGGTTGTGCAGGGCGGTGTACTGCTGGTCGCGACGATGATTATCCTCGTCAACCTGCTGGTCGATTTGCTGTACGGCGTGGTGAACCCGCGTATTCGTCATAAGAAGTAAGGGGCCATCATGTCACACGTTTCTGAAAATAAAGTGGTTGCTGCACCGGTTCCAATGACGCCGCTGCAGGAATTCTGGCACTACTTCAAGCGCAACAAAGGCGCGGTGGTGGGGCTGGTGTATGTCTCTATCATGATCCTCATTGCGGTGTTTGCGAATGTGCTGGCACCGTATAACCCGGCGGACCAGTTCCGTGATGCGCTGCTTGCACCACCGGCATGGCAGGATGGTGGTAGCCTGGCGCACCTGTTAGGTACCGATGACGTGGGCCGCGATGTGTTGTCGCGTCTGATGTATGGTGCGCGACTGTCGCTGCTGGTCGGCTGCCTGGTGGTGGTGCTGTCCCTGATTATGGGGATCATCCTCGGCCTGGTTGCGGGTTATTTCGGCGGTATCGTTGATAACATCATCATGCGTATTGTCGACATCATGCTGGCGCTGCCTAGTCTGCTGTTGGCCCTGGTGCTGGTGGCGATATTTGGCCCGTCGATCGGTAACGCCGCGCTGGCGCTGACCTTCGTGGCACTCCCTCACTACGTACGTTTAACCCGTGCGGCAGTGCTGGTGGAAGTGAATCGCGACTACGTCACCGCGTCTCGCGTGGCGGGTGCGGGTGCGATGCGTCAGATGTTCGTCAATATCTTCCCTAACTGCCTTGCGCCGCTGATTGTTCAGGCGTCGCTCGGTTTCTCTAACGCCATTCTTGATATGGCCGCTCTTGGCTTCCTGGGCATGGGTGCGCAGCCGCCAACACCGGAGTGGGGCACCATGCTCTCCGACGTGTTGCAGTTCGCACAAAGCGCCTGGTGGGTTGTCACCTTCCCGGGTCTGGCAATCCTGCTGACGGTGCTGGCATTTAACCTGATGGGTGATGGCCTGCGTGATGCACTTGATCCCAAACTGAAGCAGTAAGAGGCACGAGATGGCGTTATTAAATGTAGATAAATTATCGGTGCACTTCGGCGATGAAGGCACCCCGTTTCGCGCCGTGGACCGCATCAGCTACAGCGTTAATCAGGGCGAAGTGGTAGGTATTGTCGGGGAGTCCGGTTCCGGTAAGTCAGTAAGCTCACTGGCGATCATGGGGCTGATTGATTATCCGGGCCGCGTGATGGCGGAAAACCTGCAGTTCAACGGTCAGGATCTGAAGCGCATTTCCGAGAAACAGCGCCGCCAGCTGGTGGGCGCGGAAGTGGCGATGATTTTCCAGGACCCGATGACTAGCCTGAACCCGTGCTACACCGTGGGCTTCCAGATTATGGAGGCGATCAAGGTGCATCAGGGCGGGAATAAGAAAACCCGTCGCCAGCGTGCAATCGATCTGTTGAACCAGGTCGGGATCCCTGACCCGGCATCCCGTCTGGACGTTTACCCGCATCAGCTCTCCGGAGGGATGAGCCAGCGCGTAATGATCGCGATGGCGATTGCCTGTCGACCAAAACTGCTGATTGCGGATGAGCCGACGACGGCGCTGGATGTAACCATTCAGGCGCAAATCATCGAGCTGCTGCTGGAGCTGCAGCAGAAAGAGAATATGGCGCTGGTGCTGATTACGCACGACCTGGCGCTGGTGGCCGAAGCGGCGCATAAGATCATCGTGATGTATGCCGGCCAGGTGGTCGAGACCGGAAATTCGCACGATATTTTCCGCGCGCCGCGTCACCCGTATACCCAGGCGCTTTTACGCGCGCTGCCGGAGTTTGCCCAGGACAAAGCGCGCCTGGCGTCGCTGCCGGGCGTGGTACCGGGTAAATATGACCGTCCGCAGGGTTGTCTGCTTAATCCGCGCTGCCCGTATGCGACAGACAAATGTCGGGCAGAAGAGCCAGAGCTGAACCAGCTTGCTGACGGTCGTCAGTCAAAATGCCACTACCCACTCGATGATGCCGGGAGGCCAACACTATGAGTACGCCACAGGCCACCACGCAACAGCCGCTGTTGCAGGCCATCGATCTGAAAAAATACTACCCGGTGAAGAAGGGACTGTTTGCCCCTGAGCGCCTGGTGAAAGCGCTGGACGGCGTCTCCTTTAACCTCGAACGCGGTAAAACGCTGGCGGTGGTGGGGGAGTCTGGCTGTGGTAAATCCACGCTGGGCCGCCTGCTGACGATGATTGAAGTGCCGACCGGCGGCGAGCTCTATTATCAGGGGCAGGATCTGCTCAAGCATGACCCGCAGGCGCAGAAGCTGCGTCGCCAGAAAATCCAGATTGTGTTTCAGAACCCGTACGGTTCGTTGAACCCGCGTAAAAAAGTAGGGCAGATTCTGGAAGAGCCTCTATTGATTAACAGCAATCTGAGCAAAGAGCAGCGCCGTGAAAAAGCGCTGGCGATGATGGCGAAGGTCGGCCTCAAAACCGAGCATTATGATCGCTATCCGCATATGTTCTCCGGCGGGCAGCGTCAGCGTATCGCGATCGCGCGGGGGCTGATGCTCGATCCGGACGTGGTGATTGCCGATGAACCGGTTTCAGCGCTCGATGTTTCTGTCCGCGCGCAGGTGCTAAACCTGATGATGGATCTTCAGCAGGAGCTGGGGCTCTCTTATGTCTTTATCTCCCACGACCTGTCGGTAGTGGAGCATATCGCTGATGAAGTGATGGTGATGTATCTGGGACGCTGCGTGGAGAAGGGGACCAAAGACCAGATCTTTAATAATCCTCGTCACCCGTATACCCAGGCGCTGTTGTCTGCGACGCCGCGTCTGAACCCGGACGATCGTCGTGAGCGCATTAAGCTGACGGGTGAACTGCCAAGCCCGCTGAATCCACCTCCGGGATGCGCATTCAACGCCCGCTGCAGCCGTCGCTTTGGCCCTTGCACCCAACTACAGCCGCAGCTGAAGGACTATGGTGGTCAGCTGGTTGCCTGCTTCGCGGTCGATCAGGATGAAAATGGCGAGAAGCCACACGCATAAAATAAAAAAAACCGGCGCTTAGCCGGTTTTTTTATGTCTGCGTGATTACTTCCGCAAGCGAATCTGGTCAACGGCGTGCTTCTCGCTCTTGGTGAGGATCAGGCTCGCACGCTCGCGTGTGGGCAGGATGTTCTCTTTGAGGTTCACGTAGTTGATCTCTTTCCACAGCCCCGTGGCCACATTGATCGCTTCTTCTTCAGATAGCTGAGCATAGTGGTGGAAATAGGAGTCCGGGTCAGTGAACGCCCCTTCACGGAACTTCAGGAAGCGGTTGATGTACCAGTTTTGCAGAAGGTCTTCCGGCGCATCGACATAAATAGAGAAATCGACGAAATCAGAGACAAAGACATGATGCGGATCGTGAGGATAATCCATGCCACTTTGCAGCACGTTCAGACCTTCCAGAATCAGGATATCCGGCTGGACCACAGTTTTATCCCCACCCGGGATGCGATCGTAGATCAGGTGTGAATAGACTGGCGCCGTCACGTGAGGCACGCCAGATTTCAGATCGGAGACAAATTTCACCAGGCGGTGCATATCATAAGAGAGCGGGAAGCCTTTCTTCTTCATCAGCCCGCGTTCTTTTAATACTTCGTTCGGATGCAGGAAACCGTCGGTGGTGATCAACTCTACGCTGCGGTGCTCGGGCCAGCGGCTCAACAGCGCCTGCAGGACACGTGCGGTGGTGCTTTTACCCACGGCCACGCTGCCGGCAATACTGATGATATAAGGAATGCGTTGACCGTTGGTTCCAAGGAACTGCTCCAGCACCGCCTGACGACGCAGGTTGGAGCTGATATAGAAGTTAAGCAAGCGAGAGAGGGGGAGATAAATTTCTGCCACCTCTTCCAGGGACAGATCTTCGTTTATCCCTTTTAACCGTGCGATTTCACCTTCCGTCAGCGTCATAGGGACGGAATCACGCAGGGCAGCCCACTGACTGCGGTTAAAGTGAAGGTAAGGCGTCATTAACGTTTGCTCTTTTTTGCTCATAAGCATGCTTCAGTGAGCCAGCATCACAACTGCCGGATCGTGGCTCATCACACAGTTAATTTTGGACAATGGGCAGGAGGTTAACACCAGATGACAGGAATAATAAGAAAAAAGATGGAAAGCGCTGCGTAACGCGGAAGCCGTCACGCTACGGTGTATACGGTGCAAATCACACTGATATGTTGAATATTTGACCGTGAATGACTACTTTTACAGCGCTCAATGCGCTGTTCGCATAAAATGTGAGCGAAAGAACGTTTTATGCAAATTTTTAGTTGCATGACCGCGCAGGTATCCATAGAATGCGCGCTACTTGATGCCGACTTAGCTCAGTAGGTAGAGCAACTGACTTGTAATCAGTAGGTCACCAGTTCGATTCCGGTAGTCGGCACCATCAAGTCCGGTGGGGTTCCCGAGCGGCCAAAGGGAGCAGACTGTAAATCTGCCGTCACAGACTTCGAAGGTTCGAATCCTTCCCCCACCACCACTTTCTGGCAGCGTAAATGCCGCCGGAGCTGGTTTAAAAGCTGAATCAGCTCGAACTGAAAAAGAGAGAAATCTCTTTTTTTGTTACAGAAAGAACTGGGTAGCCGAGTTTCAGGATGCGGGCATCGTATAATGGCTATTACCTCAGCCTTCCAAGCTGATGATGCGGGTTCGATTCCCGCTGCCCGCTCCAATA
>NZ_POVL01000091.1 GCF_002939185.1 Enterobacter sichuanensis
CAGGCGTTCCAGTATCGCCTGCTCCGGCAGGGTCACGTCCGTGCTCAGCTCGCTGCGCTGCAGGGTGCGTCTGCCGAGGCTGTCATACTGGCGGAGCTGCTCGCGCGCGCCCTGGGTGCGGCGCACCTCGCGGTGCAGGGGGGCGCGGGTGAATTCGGTCACCAGCTGCTGCCCGAAGCGGATGGCGCTGACGTGGCCGGAGCCGTAGTGCAGCCCACTCAGAGCAATTTCGGAAACGAGATAGGCAAGAAGTCTCTGGTGAGTCGAATCCCTAACGGACAGCGCACGTTAACGCTGGGTAATATGCGAAGCGATTTGGCGTGCCGGTGAGTGCATTTGTGGGGCATTGAAATTGATTAGGATGGCATTTTTCTATTTATTAACAAAAACGTGACGTTGCAATCCTATTCGCCGTTAAACATTGGCTCAACACATGTACCCTCTACTCGAAATGGCACGCCTGCATCATTTTAAAGAACGGGTGCTAAGATAGCTATGTAGTGGCTAAAACCTTACGGCAATTGTAGTGGTACATCACTGCCATCAAACATTTTCCTCAAATACTGTCCAAGCGTTTTAGAATCTTTTGCTGTAGGAATGACAACGTGATATTCCCTGATGCCATTTTTTTTTGCGGCATCATCATTAAGCACGATCACAAGTTTGTCTTCAGTGAGCTGAACAGAACGAATAGAGTCTGTTAACTCATATTCCGTTGACTCACTCTGAAATCCAATACATTCATTAACGGGTAATTCATCTTCGTCGAATCGTCCGATAATGATAAAATTTTCTGGATCATGATTGTCATCCCCTATTCCGATGGTGAAGACATCATTTTCTTCATAGCAGTTAATACATGCTGCAATAAGATTTTTAACATTACTCATCAGTTCTCCTTATCTTGCACCGTTTTGCTCATGACAGATTTTATCGGAAGTCTGGCGTTCATTAAGATGGCTAGTATCCTAAGAGTAACCGAAGATAGTACCCGCACCAATCTTTTATAGATTGCTACTTTTAAAAGGCAAAGCATATATTTCAGGCATAGCTAAGCGGCTGTTGCTGCTGTGATATTTTCTGCACCAGCCACGCGCAACTTACGGCAATGGATGGGCTTCGTCAGGATCACCGCGAATACTCCTTTATTAAAAATCAAGTTCAACTTTAATCACATCTGATGCACCTATTTTATCATCCTGAACAGCAAGCATATCAACAAACTCTTCGAAGGAATTTGCTATTTTCGTCAGACCGGAGGTCACTACTGAATCATTGAATATTGGATCAGACTCGTGATCCCAAAACCAAATCTCTCCCGACATACCGCCCTTGAGGCAAAGACAGATTTGATTATCACCAGACGAGGCTCCTATCGGTAACCATTGATCGCGAAAATCATTCCGGTATGTATCAGCCATTTCAAACATAGTATATTCTTTACCCGATTCAGCAAGACCGTATAAAGACTCAAGCGTATCGTTTCCTTGCTCATCAGACCACGGAGATGGTTGTAACGCCTTGAAAACAACATTTACATCAAAAAGAACAGAAACGCCAAAATGAAGTAAATAGGCACGATAACTTTCAGGGATTGGACCTATTGATGCTTCTAATTTATTAAAACTCTTTATCAGTTCATTTGATGGTAATGATGTCGGTTTCGCTCCAAAACGTTCTATTTTTTTCAACAATGTCCTTTATTCCTTATATTTGGTGCGTAGCGAATATGTGGCACATTACTCTGAAGCTCTCGAAAATAGAATTATAATATTAGGATTCAAATGAAAGGTTTTATCGCCGGCATCAATTGAATGGTGCTCCTGAGCGAGAAAATCATGAATGTAAAAAATCATTAAGTAGGTAAAAAATATTCACACCTCGCCTACTTAAACAGCACTTAATAATAAATTAGCCGAAAAAAAATACCTTTCCCCGGCTCGTCATTTATTGTGGGAACTTTCCACCTTTATACGAAGACCAGAGATAACTGATGGCCCAACTATTATCCTTTCCAACAACAACACTTTTAGCAATTAATTCAAAATCATCTGATATGCGTGATGCTATTTCAGAATTATTAATTACTCTGAATGATAGCTTAAATGCTTTTTCTCGCAAGGAATTGATATGTTCAATATCATCCGCATCAAAACTTTCATTTTTTAATGAGTTAAACTCTTTCATCCATGCATCATCGAATTCTGGCTCATCTCTAGAATCCAAGGCGCTGTCTGCATCTAATGTTTTGAGAAAATCAAAAACTGAAGCAGAGGACAAAAAATTTTCAACTTCAGCTAACTTATTATTACTCATTACATTAATCCTTGTTCATTTAGCCAGACTTCTATTAAATCAACGGCTTTAACTTGCGTCACATTAGTATCTAACGAATAGGTTCCGTTTGGAGACTTAACATCAACTTTGATATCATCTAAATTTGAACGCTCTCCTGTAAGCATCAAAATAATCTTCTGGCATACTGATTTTGAATTTCCTCTCTAAAATTTTAATTTCATATTTATTTGCAGGCTTACCGCATGAAATAGGCATAAGCTTTCCTTACAAACGTCATAACTTCTTGATCTTAGATACTCCACACTATGGAAAAATTGGTTGTAGAATAAAAGCCGGAACATAATGGTTACCGGCATATTTCATTCATTTATCTAAATCAAAAAACCATTCAATGAATGAATTAAAGTCTACCCATTGAGGCTTTAATTCTCCCTGTAGGAACTTAGTTAAAGTATCCCCTACATTGATAAATAAAACCTCTCCAGTTTTTTTGTTATAAAAATACCCACCCTCACTTTGAAAACCATCCAAAGGTATATACTCGCTTGGTATTTTTAATATTTCATGTGTTCGCTTAAGATCAAGTTGGTACGATGAATTTATAACAAACCAGCAGATATGATAAATTTCATGATTCCTGCTATGAAAAGTAGCCCCACCATCAATGTGCAAATAAAATTGAGCAAAATCAGAAGAAAGGTCAATATCTAAAGAAAGCAAAGCATCACTATACTCTTGAGTGGTATCATCATACCACCAACCTCTAGATTGACTCATAATCGTTATTTTTTTAGATAACATAATCACTCAACCACATTTGGCTTTTCGGCTATTTAATTATTCCAGCTCTCACCCTTCAATATGCTTCACAGCACAGATGAAATAAATCTCATATTAAAGGAATAAGATGTAATTATTCAGAATACTGAACCAACCTTAAATTTTAAAAACCAGAAAAATTTAAAATTCATCCCGGCCTTTAACTTACTGACTAATATATACGGAAGGTCCCATTAATTGTATATGCGAACACTTCAAACTTAAAAAAATATCTGCCCCCTTTATTATAATTTCGCTATAGGGAGTGTTTTTTTGTATTTCTATTTTTGCTGGCATATCCGTAGACATGCCTTCTATTTTTAAGAATTTTACTCCACTGCAATTTATACCACACCTACATCTATTATAACCTTTAACCCATTTTTGGGGAGGACTGTCAGGCAATTCATTCACAAGGTCAAAACATATCATTACCGTAGCAGCTTCGCGGTCTATTTTAATATCAAAGATGTCGATTTCATTCACTTCAACATCTCTACTAAAAACCTTGTTAAACAAAATACCACCTTCGATTTCATTCCAATACATGTGACTCTTCTCAAATTTCATGATTGTCTAATGTGCCAGAAACTGAACCTGTCCAGGCAATTTCGAATGTTCTCTTTAAAATAGTTGCAGAGGCACATCACCATCCTCATAAGACTCTTGCCCCTGGGTTTCTTAATATCAGATCAAAAGCATTACCTAAAACGCCCCCCGGATGATGAACCTCCCATTTCAATTACTTTTTATCTGAACATGAGAAACCGAAGTCAATATATCCTTCAGTACTTATTACTAGACACCATTTATTTTTTCTATCAAAAAAGTAATGATGCTGAGGGATATTTTCTATTGCCATATCAAGAAACAAAAAGAACTGCTCCGGATTCAATCTGACTGAAAATTCAAGAGACGAATCATTTATATAGTAAATCTCATCACTCTTTGAAATCACATCATGTACATCATTTTCATGAATGAATCTCTTTATATCGACTAACCAATTCTTATAGTCTCCATGTAGTTCTAAAGACCTATGAGCATTGGTCTTTGACCAGTCAATTTTTGAACCAGCCCAACTATAACTATCGGATAACTTATCCGCAATGTGTTCCCAGTCATCCACAATTTCTGGTTTTTCAGGAAGCAAAGATATTTCCTTCCTGATTTCATCATCGAGCGTCATTAAGAGCCCTCCATGGTTTTGATGATAAATTTAATAAAGACAGAATCTATATCACCATGCTTCATCTTGAGGAATTATTTTTCCTATAAAAATTTCAAAATTTGGTTCAAGATATATCTCCTCCTGGTTTTCCAGATCACAAAAATATACTGCACCATCATTTATCCCAACACAATAGGGGAACCCACCTCCATCAATTGCGAATGGTATAAAATTCTCTGCAAGAATTTTTTTGTTAACTACTAAATCCTTATAGTAATCATCAACAGTTAATATGCCCGATCTTTTAGTATGTAATATAGGCAAGAAATATTTTATATCATTCTCGTAGTGTTCGCTTTGATAAACACGACGATCTTCCTCCATTATACCGCCATTACTTATAAGCCATAAGGTCTTTAAAGCACGAGGAAAAGAAATGCCCAGCAAAGCTTCAATCTTATCTAGCTCATCAACAGATATTTTAGGTGATGAATCTACAAGTTTAATCATCATTTTTCTCCTATCGGTATAGTCTCGAATAGCAATATGGCTGGCGCATTTGTGCCGAACGATATACGTTTTTTGAGTACTCCTCAATTTAATAGCGGAGTTCATCTGATTTACGATCTTTTTGGATCTAATAGGGTTTCAATGCTCTGCCGATTTAAAAATGAGTCCGTAAGCAGTAATTCTACACCCTGCTATTCATAGTACGTGAGATTACTTACTTGAGAATGGATTAGATTTTTAGCTTCATAAATATCACGCAACTACAGCGATAGTATATTAATAAAAAAGCCACTAAAAAGTAATTTATTAAAAAACTAAAACATCTGTCGGGAATAATCCCGGCATATATTTACTCTTCTTCCAATTCAAAAGAGATTGCTTTATTGTTGAGAAAACCTTCTATTACCGACAGGATTTTCTTATAATTGCCGGAGTGAATTTGAATAAAAAAACATCTTTTTTTCCTTTGTTATTTCGAAATCAGCCCCCAGTCAGATGAAGAACCTTTTATAGTAAAACCAACTGCATTAACTGAAGAATGACTCAACATATATGAATCACTTTTTTCGAAAGCAGCTTTAATTCCCATGAAGATATCATCTTGATGAAAACTGTTCACAATCAAATGATATTCAATACTCATAATTATCTACCACTCCCATGTGGTCGACCTCTGACAACAGGATAATCAGCTGGATTTCGGATATCTATATGGGTTAAATTAGGGTCCGTTGAAATATTACTCAAATCGTCTAACTGATCACCTAAATGATTCTGTTTATGTATATGTACATTTAGGCCAGGTTTTAATGCTTTTTCAATCTCATTCACAATGGTATCAGACGCATCCATAAATATCGCCCTCAGTAATAACCAATTAAATTAATAAAATAAAAATCTCAGTATGTACTACCTTCAAACAAGCTAAGTAAATCAATTTTCAATTCCTCTCTCGCTCTTTAAATCAAAGCTCAATGAATTTATCGTTCTCGAGATAAAAATTTAAACCTGATATGAAATCATCTACAGATGGTTTTTCTCTTTGGATAGAGATATTATGTAATACATCTATAAATTGCTCTCCATAGAAAATGAGCTCTAGCGAATTTTCGACAAGAAAATCAGGATATACTTCCTCATCGCCATCATTAATGGCAGGATAGTTATCTAAATAACAAACAAGCTCTTCTTTAGCAAATACTTCATATTCTTTTGTATACACACAAAAATTATCTAATGTATTTCCACCCATAATTTTATATATTAAGCCATCTAACCCGTACGCTTTTCTGTATTCTAACCGACTCATACTCACATTCCTTGAGGGTTATCTTTTATTATTTGCAAAGCAAGTAGTTAATGAAAAGATCATATATTCCATTAATTTGAAATTTAAATGGCTTTTATAATCCGGGAAAATTATCCCCGGATCATTTTGGCTAATTTAAATCATACTTATATTAATAAATAGGGTCAGCAAAATCTATTCCTTTCACATTATTCTTAGAAAGGAACTCTTTAAATTCATTTGAAATAATTATGCAAGATTTATATTCACTACATCTTGCCATACTAAAATCTTCAACAACCTTTTCTTTGAAGACTATTTTACTAAACTTCCTTGGACCATTAGGTAAATAACTTAATATAGTTTTACTTTCTGAAACTTCCATATCGATGCATGAAACCTCTCTTAATATATTAATTATTTTACACCCTTGATGTTGGGTTTCATTTACAGATACAGTTGCGTCTATAAGTTGAACATCAGTCCGAAAAACATCGTGACAAGAAATTAGTGATGCTAGTCTGGGTGATATGAATATAGGCCCATCACTATAATAAAAATCATATGCAAGCAGTGCCTTCTCACTCACTTTAGATTTTAATTTAAAAAAATACCCCTCGTTAGTTTCAATTGATTTACATTGAGAAAAAGCACTTCCAGATATGTCAGGGTGCTGGTATTCAAACCAATAACTATTGGGGTAATCTGAAGCAATTCTTAACCAATACATATTTAACACCCTATGTTTAAAAACATATATTATGAATGCTATATTAATTTAATAGAATTTATTTAATTCTAATTGTATACATTTTGCACTCACCTTACTAAGCGGGGTGAGTATGATACACCCCGCGACTTTATTTAAAGATAATTAACCTCACACTTTCCAATAATATCGAAAACGTGGTCGTATGTGCTTAGCACTAGTCGTTGCAGATCATCCTCTCTTTCAGTTTCGATTAAATCAAAGCTCGACTGTAAATTCCCATCATAAGGATAATCATCTATTTTATATACAGACATCATTTCGATATTACTGAATGAAAACTCAATACGAACATCAGGAGCATCTTTTATACTTGGCTTACAAGAAGATAAACTTAAAGAAGCTTTTACCAAAAAATTAAAGGGGTAAAGTTTTAGCTCGGTGCTAGATACTATTAAAGCATCACGACCGTAAATCAGACCATATTTTGTTTCTATTGCCTTTATATTCATGTCAACTACATCCTCTCGTGCGTATTGACTTACCACCATCACCAGTTGAAAATCTCCGTTCAAGATTTATTTTGGACAACTCTTCTGGAGTCGCCCATCTAGATGGTATCTTATCTACTCCAGCTTCCTTTGCAGCATAAAGACGTCTATTGTCTAAACTAAATACTGCATCTTTATGTGCCCCCTGAGATAACAAGCGCTCTTGTACATTCTCAGGTAAATCTCGCATTCTAACTTTTCTTATTGGCTCAATTTCATTGATATATGACGGGTCATTCACCAATCTATGTATTAATTCGTTAACATTTCTTCCATCTTCAAAAACAGCATTAATACTATTTTGTGAGAATAGAACAGTTTTAGGGCTTACAGGAGATAGTCCCCACGGATCAATCCACCCCAAC
>NZ_POVL01000092.1 GCF_002939185.1 Enterobacter sichuanensis
TTACTGGGGATTCCTCACCCCTGTGGGAGAGGGTTAGGGTGAGGGCATCAGGCCGTGCGCGCCACCGCATCACGCGATGCCGCATCGCGCGCTTCACCGGTCAGCTCGCTCAGCTTGCCCTCGCGCATCTCCAGCAAACGATCGGCATGAATAAAGTAGTGATCGTCATGGCTGATGGCGAAAATGGTTTTGCCCATCTGCTGCATCAGCGGCAGCAGCACCTGGTAAAACTCGCGGCGGAAGTGCGGATCCTGATCCGCCGCCCACTCATCCAGCAGAATGATGTCACGCTCTTCCGCCAGCGCCAGCAGCAGCGCCACGCGTTTTTTCTGCCCTTTCGAAAGCCTGAGGTTGAGGATCTTGCCGTCCTGCAGCTCCAGCTTGTGCGACATCTGCAGCTGCGCCAGCCATTTCTCCACCAGCGCAGGATTGGCCTGTTGCCCTTCCGGTCCCAGCAGGTGGTCAAACAGCCAGACGTCGGTGAACACCGCCGAGAAAAGCTTGCGGTAATCCTCAGGTTTTTCTGCGCTCAGCGCCTTACCATCCAGCAAAATCTCACCCGACTGCGGCTGATAAAGCCCGGTGAGCAGCAACGCGAGGGTCGATTTCCCACTGCCGTTACCGCCAATCAGGAACAGCAGCTCGCCGCGGTGAATCGTCAGATTGATCGGCCCCACGGAGAAAGCGTTGTCCTGATAGCGGAACGTGACGTTACGCAGCTCCAGCGTCTGCCAGTTCGGGAAGGCCTGCGGGCGCGGGAATTCAGCGTTAAACGGTGCAAGATCGAACTTTTTGAGCTTATTAAACGCCACCTGCGCGCTCAGCAGGGTCGGCAAAGCTCCGACGGCCGAAAGCAGCGGCGTGCGCAAGAACAGCAGCGTCAGCGAATAGGTTGCCGCGACGTTCGTATCCGCCCAGCCCAGGCTGTTCGCCATCCAGAATACCAGGCCAATCGCCCCCAGCATCATAATGTTTGACCAGTTCACCGCGCTCAGGTGGAAGGTATCGGCACGAATAATATGGTGCCGGTATTCGCGGGCGTCCGGAATATAGAGATTGTTAAAGATATGCTCGGCGCGCTCGCGGTTCAGGGTCAGCTCTTTGCGCCCTTCGAGTACCGTCTGGTAATCGTTGTAGAGCTTATCCTCGGTTTCGCGCAGTACCGCCATGTGTTTGTAGACGCGTGACACCAGCACAAAACCGCCCCAGATGGTGATGGCAATCCACAGGGCGGTTACCGCCAGCATTTTGCTGGAGAGCCAGGCGAGATAAGCCGCAGAGCCAAAGGTCAGAATAATCCCCTGCACCAGCTCCGGCAGACGAACGAACGCAATGGTAATGGCGCGCACGTCGCTGGTTAACCCCGCCAGCAGAGACGCGCTGCCGAGCTGTTCAATGCGCTCTACGTGGGTGTCCAGAATCCGCTTGATGAACTCGCTGCGCAGACGAAAAACGAAATGGTGGCCGAGCGCGGTCAGCGCCAGCTGAGAGCCGAGCGTGACTGCCATCAACAGCATTAGCAGGGCAAGAAATTCCGGCAATACGGCGAGTGATGTGTCGACCATTTCAATCAAACGCACGTTGATAAACGCGATCAGGCCAATACCCAGTGCGGCGCTGGCGAGGCTTAGCGCCATGACGGCCATGAAGGGCCAGCGATACTGACGCCAGACAAGGAGAAGTAGTTGCATGCAGGCAATCCGGACAATAAAAATCAGCCAGCAGTGTAAACTGCCCGGCGTGTACATCAAGAATAATTCTTATTTTTGTTTACTAAAACCCGCCTGGCGGAACGTCAGGTTATAACGGTACTCACCCGTCAGGGGGTGAACGCCGGGTTTCAGCGGCTGAATGCCGTGATAATACAGCCGCGACTCCCTGCCCCACACCACCACATCGCCATGTTCCAGCATGATGCGTTTGAGCGGATCGTTGCGGCGTAACCCGCCAAACTGGAACACGGCGGGCAGACCTAACGATACCGAGACGATAGGCGCGCGCAGATCGGGCTCATCCTTATCCTGATGCAGCGAGAGCTTCGCGCCAATGGCGTAGCGGTTAATCAGGCAGGCATCAGGACGGAAGTCGGCATAATCCGCGGCGACGGCGGCATCGTGACACAGCGTCTGAAAAACCGCAGGCATGGGAGGCCACGGCTGCCCGGTCGCGGGGTCGTTCGGCGCATACAGATAGCCGCGTTCGTTGGTCGCCCACCCCAGTTCACCGCAGTTAGCCATCGCAACCGACATGGTGTAGCCTCCCAGCGTGATCATATGGCGAAACGGTGAAACCGCCGTGACCTCGTCAATCCCCTCCAGCAGCGCCGCCGCACGGGAGAGCGCAAAGCGGCGCAGGATGACCGCCCCCGGCGCGAGCGGCTCCTGCCAGGGTTCAGCATCCGCAAAAAGATCGAGCATTATCCCTCCCAGCGTTTCGCCTCACGTTTCAGTAATAACGCTTTTCGCGCTGTCCCCCATCGATAACCTGACAGCGCACCGTCGTTGCGAACAACACGATGACAGGGGATCACAATCGCCAGCGTGTTTGCCGCACAGGCACCGGCAACGGCGCGTACCGCGTTGGGCTGACCGATCGCCTGCGCCACCTGCTGGTAACTTGCCGTTTCACCGCAGGGGATAGTTCGCAGGGCTTGCCAGACCCGCTGCTGGAACGCCGTCCCGCGAATATCCAGCGGCAGCGCAAGCGGTACAGAACGGTTATCAATACTGGCAATCACCTGATGGATCCGTTGCACGAAGTCGTCGTCCAGCGGCGCGTGCTCTGCGTTTGGGAACACCGTCGCCAGCTCTTCCATTAATTGTGCATCGGTGTCACCCAGCAGGATCGCGCAGATCCCCCGCTCGCTTTCTGCCACCAGGCAGCGTCCTAAAGCGCAATTATCGATGGCATAACGCACTGCCGCATCCCCTTTACGGTACTGCTTCGCCGTCATACCCAGCGCATCGTTGGCTTTACGATAATAGCTACTGCTGTCAGGAAACCCAGCCGCCAGCACGGCATCGGTAATTTTATCCCCCTGCGCAAGCGCGGTGCGCAGACGCTGGCCTCGCGCCGCCTGCTGCCAGGCTTTCGGGGTCATACCGGTGACAGACTTAAACAGACGGTGGAAATGGTAAGGACTCATGGCAACCTGCTGCGCCAGCTTCTCCAGGGTTAACGCCGGATCCTGCTCCAGCAGACGGCAGGCGTGTTCCACTTTGGCCAGCTTCTGTTCCTGCGGATCGCGCTTGTCCGGCATGCAGCGCTTGCATGGCCGAAATCCTGCCTGAACGGCATGGTGGGCATCAGGGTAAAAGCGGACATTTTTACGCAGCGCGTGGCGGGCACGGCATGACGGACGGCAGAAAATACCCGTCGTCTGCACAGCGAAGACAAACTGATCGTCAGCGCGCGGATCGCGGGCCAGCACGGCCAGCCAGCGATCCTCATCGGTCATTAAGGTCAGGTTTCTCATGATCGGCTCCTCTTATAAGCATATATACAGCCTGCCTGAGCGCCACAGATTAAAAACCCGCAACCTTGCTTTTTAATTTTTTTCATTCACCAGGAAGCTGGCGAACTGCGGCGAATGCCAGGTTTTGAACCCGTCGGCCTCTTTAACGATCATATACACCGCCAGCCCTTCCTGACGCACCACCTCTTTGGCTTTCTCCGGACCGAGAACCATTAACCCTGTGTCCCAGGCATCCGCTTCCAGCGCGGTGGGGGCAATAACCGTCACCGACACCAGATTATGCATAATGGGTCGCCCTGTCTGCGGGTCGATAACGTGCGAAATACGTTTCCCGTCAAGCTCGTAATAGTTACGGTAGCTCCCTGAGGTGCTGATGCCATGTCCGTTGATGTCCACCATCGCCTGCACGGCATTTTGTTGATCGGTCGGTTTTTGAATCGCTACGCGCCACGGTTTGCCGCTGGCGTTCATGCCCCGGCTGACTAACGCGCCGCCCACAGACACCAGATAGCGGGAGATGCCTTCCTGCGCCATCAGCGCAGCCAAATGATCCGCCGCATAACCTTCGCCTACTGTCGACAGATCGACAAACAGATCGGGAATATCTTTTTGCAGGTACTGTTGACCGTACTGATTGATCACCGTCAGATGCTGTAGCCCTGTCCGGGCGCGGGCGTCATCAATGGCCGCCTGATCGGGCGTGGTCGCCGGCTGCTTGTTGGGGCCAAATCCCCAGAGGTTCACCAGGGGACCCACCGTCACGTCCATCGCCCCGTTGGTTTTGTAGCCCACGCGCATGGACTCGGTCACGATATCGGCCATCGCCTCGCTCACCGGCCACAGGGAGGTACTGCTTGAAAGGTTAAAGCGCATCAGCGCCGAGTCATTTTTGTAGGTCGACAGCAACTGATCGTCAGCATCCAGCTGTGACTGAATTTTGCTACGCAGTTCTTCGGCGCGTGCCTTATCAAGATTCATTACGCTGACGCGCCAGAAAGTGCCCATCGTTTTGCCTTCGAGCACCGTCGCCGCGGGGGCGTCGGTGGTGGTCTCCGGCGTGGAAGCGTCACAAGCGGTCAGGAAAAAAAGGATTGCCAGGAAGCTGGCGCGTAAAAAAGTCATGTCCATTCATTATTATCCTCATGCCAGGGCGGCAAGAGTACACCAAAACGGGTGAATTGTGAGAGCCTAAAAAAAACACAAAAAAGGGGCCGTGAGGCCCCTGAGTCATACAGTGTAACGATTAGAACTGGTAAACCAGGCCCAGCGCGACGATATCGTCAGTGCTGATACCTGCCTGACGGGTGAACTCTTTGTCATCCAGCAGGTTGATTTTGTAGTCCACATAGGTAGACATGTTTTTGTTGAAGTAGTAAGTCGCGCCCACATCAACATATTTCAGCAGATCCTGGTCGCCGTAGCCTTCGATGTCCTTACCTTTAGACTGCAGGTAAGCCACGGATGGACGCAGACCAAAGTCGAACTGGTACTGAGCGACCACTTCGAAGTTCTGTGCTTTGTTAGCAAAGCCGTAAATGTCGCTGCTGCTCTGAGAGTTGCCGAAACGCGTTGCGTTATAGGTCTGGGAGTATTGCGCCGCCAGGTAAATGTTGTTGGCGTCGTATTTCAGACCACCCGTGTAGACTTCAGCACGATCGCCTTCGCCTTTCAGCGCCAGGTTACCCGTGTCGTTCTGGTCAGCGGTACGTTTGGAAGAAGACAATGCACCACCGATGCTGAAGCCTTCACCCAGGTTATAGGTCAGGGACGCACCGTAGCCGTCGCCGTTCTGTTTCAGGGTGCTACGACCGGTGTCGTTTTCACCGCTTACGCTGCCGTTTTTACCCTGATACTGCAGAGCAAAGTTCAGGCCATCCACCAGACCGAAGAAGTCCTGGTTACGGTAGGTTGCTACGCCGTTAGCACGGGACTGCAGGAAGTTATCTGCACCGTAAGTATCTCCACCAAATTCTGGCAGAACGTCGGTCCAGGAGGTCACGTCGTAGATCACGCCGTAGTTACGACCGTAATCGAAAGAACCCGCTTCAGCGAACTTCAGACCCGCGAACGCCACACGCGTCCAGGCCTGGTTGTCGCTTTCAGAGGTGTTGCCCTGGATCTGGTATTCCCACTGGCCGTAACCGGTCAGCTGATCGTTAACCTGGGTTTCGCCTTTGAAGCCAAGACGCATGTAGGTCTGGTCGCCATCAACGCTGTCGTCATCGGAGAAATAGTGCAGACCATCCACTTTACCGTACAGATCTAATTTGTTGCCGTCTTTGTTATAAATTTCAGCCGCATTTGCTGCGCCTAGACTGGCCCCATGAATCTCCAGACAACCAATATCACTTAAATAAGTGATAGTCTTAATACTAGTTTTTAGACTAGTCATTGGAGAACAGATGATTGATGTCTTAGGGCCGGAGAAACGCAGACGGCGTACTACACAGGAAAAGATCGCTATCGTTCAGCAGAGCTTTGAACCGGGAATGACGGTCTCCCTTGTTGCCCGGCAACATGGTGTGGCAGCCAGCCAGCTATTTCTCTGGCGTAAGCAATACCAGGAGGGAAGTCTTACTGCTGTGGCTGCCGGAGAACAGGTCGTTCCTGCCTCTGAACTTGCTGCCGCCATGAAGCAGATTAAAGAACTCCAGCGCCTGCTCGGCAAAAAAACGATGGAAAATGAACTCCTTAAAGAAGCCGTTGAATATGGGCGAGCAAAAAAGTGGATAGCGCACGCGCCCTTATTGCCCGGGGATGGGGAGTAAGCTTCGTCAGCCGTTGTCTCCGGGTGTCGCGTGCGCAGTTGCACGTCATTCTCAGACGAACCGATGACTGGAAGGACGGCCGCCGCAGCCGTCACACGGATGATACGGATGTGCTTCGCCGTATACACCATGTTATCGGAGAGCTGCCCACATATGGTTATCGTCGGGTATGGGCGCTGCTTCGCAGACAGACGGAACTTGATGGTATGCCTGCGATCAATGCCAAACGTGTTTACCGGATCATGCGCCAGAATGCGCTGTTGCTTGAGCGAAAACCCGCTGTACCGCCATCGAAACGGGCACATACCGGCAGAGTGGCTGTGAAAGAAAGTAATCAGCGATGGTGCTCTGACGGGTTTGAGTTCCGCTGTGATAACGGAGAAAAACTGCGGGTCACGTTCGCGCTGGACTGCTGTGACCGTGAGGCACTGCACTGGGCGGTCACAACGGGGGGCTTCGACAGTGAAACAGTACAGGACGTCATGCTGGGAGCAGTGGAACGCCGCTTTGGCAGCGAGCTTCCGGCGTCTCCAGTGGAGTGGCTGACGGATAATGGTTCATGCTACCGGGCGAATGAAACACGTCAGTTCGCCAGGATGTTGGGACTTGAACCGAAGAACACGGCAGTGCGGAGTCCGGAGAGTAACGGAATAGCAGAGAGCTTCGTGAAAACGATAAAGCGTGACTACATAAGTATCATGCCCAAACCAGACGGGTTAACGGCAGCAAAGAACCTTGCAGAGGCGTTCGAGCATTATAACGAATGGCATCCGCATAGTGCGCTGGGTTATCGCTCGCCACGGGAATATCTGCGGCAGCGGGCCAGTAATGGGTTAAGTGATAACAGGTGTCTGGAAATATAGGGGCAAATCCAGCGCCTGCCACCAGCAGAGCTGGTACCAGGAGGGACAGTACTTTAACTTTCATTTT
>NZ_POVL01000093.1 GCF_002939185.1 Enterobacter sichuanensis
GCAATACCCTGTCGTATACAGAATTGCTGGCAATAAAAAAGAAGGAACACAAAGACCAGGGCGTTGGTGTGATCCCCTGGAGTCCGATGGCACGCGGCAGGCTCACGCGCGACTGGAGTGTCACGTCCCGACGAACGCAAAACGATGCCTTTGCATTAAAAATGTACGAGAACGCAGCCCGTCTGGATAAACCCGTTATTGATGTTGTTGCCAGCATTGCTGAAAAGCACCATGTGCCTAGAGCCCATGTTGCAATTGCCTGGTTGCTATCAAAAACGGTCATCACAGCACCGATCATCGGCGCGACGAAACCAGAACATCTTTCCACGGCTATCAGCGCGCTGGACTTTTCACTTAGCGATGCCGAAATCACGGAACTCGAGGCACTCTATCTGCCGCACCCCGTCGACGGGATCATTCCCCCACTTCCGGATACGCCACCTTCACTCACGCCGCATTCAGCAATACAGGACTGTTAATGCCCTACCCTGGCCCGGCGTTGCCGGGTCCCCCAGGACACTCATGCCCGGTCACTGATGTGAAAAGAGCAGGTTATTGTTCCGATCGAACACAGCCCCTTCGAGCACAAGCGCCCCCTCTGAAACGCTGAAGTACGGCTGGGCCTCCACGGTCTGAAGAGAACGCTCGCAGGGCGGTATGGGGACGGCACTGCGCGTAAGCGCGTTATGATTTAGTCCATTCATGTGGTTTATCCCCGGCAATAGCACTGAGGGAGACTTTACCTGCAGTCTCCCTGTAACAGCAGGTATTAATTTTTATCAAACTGACTTTCGGTAAACGGATCGGCGCGACCGCCCTGCAATGGGATTTTGGCAAGCGCCGCATCGATTTCGCGTAGCTCGCTGTCCGTCAACCGGAGTTGCGGTGCACCGCTGTTTTCTATTAGGTGCGGATATTGCGTCGTACCCGGGATAGGGACAATCCAGGGCCGCTGCGCCATCACCCAGGCCAGCGCGAACTGAACCGGAGTGGTGTTTTTGCGACGGGCCCACGACTGCGCGAATTCAAGCAGCACCATGTTTTTGGCCAGTGCATCGGGCTGGAAGCGTGGCAGGTTATGCCGCCGATCGGTGCTGTCGAACCGCTGGCTTGGATTGACTGCCCCGGCAAGGAAACTCCGGGCGGTCGGACAGTAAGGTACAAAGCCGATACCCAGCTCTTCGAGCGTTGGAAATATCCGTGTCTCCGGTTCACGCCACCACATGGCATACTCACTCTGTACTGCAGTCACAGGGAGTACCGCATGTGCGCGGCGGATTGTCCTGGCACTCGCTTCCGACAATCCCCAGTGTTTCACTTTACCCTCCTGGATCAACGCCTTCACGGTTTCCGCCACATCCTCAATCGGCACAATCGGATCGGGGCGATGTTGATAAAGCAGATCGATGTGGTCCGTTTTCAGACGCTTTAGCGAACCCTCTACGGCGCGGCGGATATGGTCAGGATGGCTGTTGAGGGAGGTTGGCTTCCCCTCCTCCACGCCGAAACCGAACTTAGTGGCAATCACCACACGATCGCGAACGGGGGCCAGTGCTTCCCCGACAAATTCTTCACTGAGATGGGGACCATACACCTCGGCAGTATCAAAGAACGTAATGCCTTGTTCGAAGGCGGCCCGGATGAGCGAAACCATGGCTTTACGATCGCGCGGACCACCGCCGTAATACCCCACCATAGGCAGACACCCGAGTCCCATGCTGGATACCTCCAACGAGCCGAGTTTACGCGTGGTTAAGGTCTCCTTCTGGACGGGAACAGCATCCGAAGGGGCGTTCGACGTGTCCTGACCAGCCGGGTTCGCCATCACTGCTCCGCTACTGCCAAGAGTACTAGCGGCCAACGCCAGACCGGCGCCGGCGATCAGAAAATTGCGACGACCCCGGGAAGCGGGTACAGAAGCAGAATGCTGGTCATGCATCATCTTGCTCATAAACTAGGACTCCCTAAAGCGAAGAAAGGATTCATTAATTTGGTGATTACCAGGCATAAGCCTGGGGCGCTTCTCCCCCGGGTCCGGGCCAGATTTCGTCGAGACAGCTCATGGTGTCGTCTGATAGCGTGATTGTCGTTGCGTGAAGCGCCTGATGGAGTTGTTCGACCGTACGAGGCCCGATAAGTGGAGCAGTAACGACAGGATTCTGCAGGAGCCACGCAAGCGCCACATCGGAAGGGGTTTCGCCGAGGTCCTCACATAATCCTTCGTAGGCTTCCAGCTGAGGACGGTGTTGTTCAATTAGACGGGCAAACGCGGGCCTTGCACGGCGCCCGCTTGCCATCTTTTTCAGTGCGCCACCAAGCAACCCTCCTGCAAGTGGGCTCCAGGGAATCAGTCCCAGGCCAAAATGGCGGCATGCGGGAATGACCTCCAGCTCAACAGTTCGGGCAGTCAGATTGTAGAGACTTTGCTCAGCAACCAGGCCAAGGGAATGACGGGCCGTAGCAACTGACTGCGCAGTCGCAATGTCCCAGCCTGCGAAATTGCTGCTACCGATATAAAGCACTTTTCCCTGCTGAACAAGGAGCTCCATGGCCTGCCAGACCTCTTCCCATGGTGTATAACGATCAATGTGATGCATCTGATAGACGTCAATATGGTCGGTCTTAAGCCGTCGCAAACTGTCCTCGCAGGCCTTGCGAATATGGTAAGCAGAAAGACGGCGATCATTCGGACCTGGCCCCATTGGCTGATACACTTTCGTCGCCAGAACGATACTGTCTCGCCGGCCACCCTGCTGGAGCCAGCGACCAATAATCTCTTCGGACAGCCCCGAGCCTTGCTGGATATCGGGTGATTGTTCAGTGCCATACACGTCTGCTGTATCAATGAAATTTATACCCGCCTCAAGCGCTTCATCCAGAATGCGGGCGCTGGTTTTCTCGTCGGTGACGTCACCAAAATTCATGGTTCCGAGACAAAGGCGGCTGACTTTCAGGCCGGTGCGGCCAAGATGCGTATAGTTCATACACGGCTCCGTTAGGTGAATGTTCCGCCCTGACCGACGGTCAGAGCGCATAATTTTCAAGAATAACGAAGCACAACGTGTTCAGTGAGAGGCGATGAGTGGATGGACTTGTGAAAAAAATTCAGCAACGGATTAGCCCTGGCGGACGTATCCGCATCAATGCTGCCGTTGAAGCGGCCAATCTTTTGCTTGCGCCAGTTATGCCCGCGTTTATGGATCGCTCCCGATATTGAAATCGATATTGTGGCCAGCAACCGTATGGTTGACGTCACTGATGCGTGCTTCGATGCCGGTATCCGCTGATTGAGTTCATACAGGAGGCCCGGCCGCTGGGGTTGTGAAATAGCGCCTCCATACTGAACGAGGCGTTATCGTCCCGTAGCGGATATCAGAAAATCAATCAGGGCCTTCACTCTTTTCGTTTTACCCGCGTTTTTGGGGTAATAGAGATACACTGGCGGGTAGGTTTTCCAGTAGCTCTCCATCACGGGTATAAAGCGCTCCCTGTCCGGCTGTAACTGCAAGATGGGTTCAAACAAACGTCCGATTCCCAGGCCGTTACGGATCCCGTCTGCCATAACGTCAATATCGTTGCTGATTAACTGCCCGGGCATCTCAACCGTCAACTGCTCTCCGCGATCGTTCAGAATCAACGGAAGGATGCGGTTGTTAGTAATAAAACGGTAGCCAATCAGCTTGTGTTGACTGAGGTCAGCCGGCACCTCGGGCATTCCATGCTCGCTGATATAAGCTGAGGATGCATATAACCCTTCACGAAAGGGTTTCATTAACGGCCGCGCCACCACCCCACCTTCGAGGATATCGCCAAAACGGATCCCAAGATCAAAACGCTCTTCGATAACATTCACGGTACCGTCGTAAACCGAAATTTCAAGCTGTATACCCGGATATTGCTGACAGAATTTCGCCATTGCAGGCTTAAGAATTAACAGATAGGCAAAACGCGAGAGCGTGATTCGCACGATACCAGAGGGCTCCTGATTCTGGTCGCGAATGCTTTCAAGCGAATTTTCCAGCGACTCCACCGCCGCAGCGGTCTGTTCCAGCAACAGCTGCCCGGTTTCCGTCAGCTCAATACGGCGGGTCGTACGCACAAAAAGCGGATGGCCAATATGATCTTCCAGCAGCTTAAGCGCATTGCTGACGGAGGGAGGCGTAATTTCCAGTTTTCTTGCGGCTGCCGAAATATTGCCCTCACGTGCAATGCTCTGAAAGATCCGTATCTGGTTATACAGGGCGTTATTCATAATGTGTTCCTAAAGCAATCTCCGCCTGATTATTAAGTACAGTCTAAAGATGCTTAAGTCAATGCTCCTCTAATCTTCGTGAAATTCGCCTCTTATACTTTTATCTCTTTCTACAACGACCTGAGTTCAGGAGACTATGATGCGAATTTTATGTCTGGATATCCCCGCACCTGGAGCATCGCTGGAAAAATATGCTCCACACCTTAACGCTGAAGCGCTGCACGCTTGGGGATTGTATAAATCCGGCTTCATCCGCGACATCTACTTCCGTCAGGACAGACCTGGCGTCGCTATTTTTCTTGAATGTGACTCTGTCGATGAAGCGATGAACGTAATGGCCGAATTCCCGCTGGCAAAAGCTGGCTTATTAAGCTTTGAGTGCATTCCGCTTGGCTCCTTTATTAACTGGGAAAATCTCTTTGCCGCTGAATACAAAAATAAATAGTGAGGCCCGATATGAAACCTGCAGATAAACCCGTGCTGTGTGTCGTTTCCAGCCATCCGATTAAAGGCGCATCCGGTGTTCCAACCGGTTTTTTCCTGGCCGAGCTGACCCATCCGCTGAAAGTACTGGAAGATGCCGGACTAAAAACGATGATAGCCAGCATTCGCGGGGGACAGCCGCCGGTGGATGGATTTGACCTCAGCGATCCTGTCAACGCCTGGTACTGGAACGAAACCGATTTTCAGCAGCGCCTGGCAACAACACCAGCGTTATCCGAGCTGAACGGTACCGATTACAGCGCCGTTTTCTTTGCGGGCGGCCATGGAACCATGTGGGATTTCCGCGACAGCCAGGATGCCCAGCGTATTATCCGCGAAGTATTTGAAAGTGATGGGATTGTCTCAGCCGTCTGCCACGGACCTGCGGCACTGGTTGACGCAAAGCTCAGCAGCGGCGAATACCTGGTGAAAGGCAAAAACGTGGCGGCCTTTACCAACAAGGAAGAGGAAGAAGTTCACACCACAGATGTGGTTCCCTACCTGCTTGAAACTGCACTTCGCGAGCATGGCGCGCTTCATCATGAAGCCCCGAACTGGTCTGAAAATGTGGTTACTGACGGTCGCCTTATCACGGGGCAGAATCCCGCTTCAGCACACGGTGTCGGTGTGGCGCTGTTAAATGCCCTCCGCCAGTCAGCTTAATCCATTCATCTCTTTTTCACCGTTACTCACCCTCTTTGGCCGGTTTACGTCAGCAATGTTCCGGCCTTTTAACAGGAGCTGAATATGAAAACACTACCCTCCGTCGCGCTGGGCACATGGTCCTGGGGCACAGGTTTCGCCGGTGGCGACACCGTCTTCGGCAATCATCTTTCTGATACTCAGATGGCAGACGTGTTCACCACGGCCATGAGTAAGGGCCTCAATCTCTGGGATACCGCAGCAGTATATGGCATGGGGAGTTCCGAGGCAGCGCTGGGAGCATTAGTCCGTCAGTTCCCCCGCGAGGATATGATTTTATCCACCAAATTCACACCGCAGATTGCGAACGAACAGTCAGCGCAGCCTGTCAGCGATATGCTTGAGGCCAGCCTTGGACGTCTGGGTGTGGACGCGATTGATATCTACTGGATCCATAATCCCCTCGACGTCGAAAAATGGACGCCAGGACTGATCCCACTTTTACAAAGCGGTAAGGTAAAACGCGTAGGTGTTTCCAACCACAATCTGGCACAAATCAGACGCGCCAATGAAATCCTTAACGCTTCCGGTTATTCCCTCAGTGCAGTACAAAATCACTACAGCCTGCTCTATCGCGCTTCTGAAGAGGCCGGGATCCTTGATTATTGCCGACAAAATAACATCACGTTCTTTGCTTACATGGTCCTGGAGCAAGGCGCGCTCAGTGGTCGTTATGATTCAAATCATCCCATGCCTGCCGGGAGTGGCCGGGCCGAAAGTTATAACGCAGTACTGCCGCAGATAGAAAGACTAACCGCCGCCATGAAAAAAATGGGAGCCGAAAGGAATGCCAGCGTGGCACAGATAGCTATCGCATGGGCTATTGCGAAAGGTACCCTTCCCCTCGTTGGTGCGACTAAAGTCCATCACGTGCTGGACGCCGCCTGCGCTTCAGACATCCAGTTACGCGATGAGGAAATCATCCTGCTGGAACAACTCGCCGCAGAGACCAGAGTGGATACACGAGGCGCCTGGGAAAAACCGATGGTGTAAAGCCCGTTCGGAACAGACTGTCATGAATGACACACACGAACGGGCTGTTCCGGGTGATTCTAATCTGTATCACTTTTACTGCTTTGTATGAAGGGTGAGAATATGAAAATCATTTGCCTCGAAGAACATTATCTCGACAGCGAGTTAGGGCGAGCGTGTATGCCTGTTGCGCTTGAGCAGGCACCTTTCCTTGGCGACTGGGGGAAAACCGTCGCTGATGGTCATAATCCTGACCGAAGCCGGCCGCAGATAGAAAAGAATGCGCTGATAAACGCGAAAGGCGCTGATTTGGGAAGCCGCCGCCTCAGGGATATGGATGAGGCGGGAATTACCCTGCAGATACTCTCTGTGGGCGGATTCCCCCAGCTGGCACCCGAGGATGAAGCGGTAACATTAAATACGGCGGCAAACGATCGCCTTGCCGAGGCGGTAAGAAATCACCCGGATCGCTTCGCGGCATTTGCCACACTTCCCTGGGCACAGCCGAAAGATGCAGAAAATGAGCTTGTCCGCGCAGTTGAAAAACTGGGGTTTAAGGGGGCACTTCTGAATGGCCGACCCTCTTCATGCTTTCTCGATCATCCTGACTATGACTCCCTGCTTTCCCGCTTTAATAAACTGAATGTGCCACTCTATCTTCATCCCGGATTACCGTTTAAAAGCGTGCAAC
>NZ_POVL01000094.1 GCF_002939185.1 Enterobacter sichuanensis
TCCGTGGATGCGCACTATACTCGGATAGCTTTGTGATGCAACCCCTTTTTTACATAAATCATTAACTTTGTATGTAAATTGAACGGTGTTGCGACATTTGGACTATTTTTTGCTCATAATTTGCCAAAGGGCATGCGATCGCATTTCATTAGCCCTGGCGGTTTGTTATCTTCATCACGCGGAAATGGGCAACTTAAAGACGAGATATAATGAAAGGACGTTGGGCGAAGTATCTGATGACGGGCGCAATGGTAGCCATTCTTGCCGCCTGCTCTTCTAAACCGACCGATCGCGGTCAACAGTATAAAGACGGGAAGTTATCCCAGCCTTTCTCGTTAGTTAATCAACCTGATGCCGTTGGCGCACCGATTAACGCCGGCGATTTTTCTGAGCAGGTTTACCAGATCCGCAACGCGTCGCCGCGTCTGTATGGCGCTCAGAGCAGCGTGTATAACGCGGTCCAGGACTGGCTGCGTGCAGGCGGTGATACGCGCAATATGCGCCAGTTTGGTATTGATGCCTGGCAGATGGAAGGGGCGGATAACTACGGCAACGTCCAGTTCACCGGGTATTACACGCCTGTGATTCAGGCGCGACACACGCGCCAGGGTGAGTTCCAGTATCCTATTTATCGTATGCCGCCAAAACGAGGACGTCTGCCGTCGCGCGCTGAGATTTATGCCGGTGCGCTGAGCGAAAACTACGTTCTGGCCTATAGCAACTCCCTGATGGACAACTTCATCATGGACGTTCAGGGCAGCGGCTATATTGATTTTGGTGATGGTTCGCCGCTTAACTTCTTCAGCTATTCCGGCAAAAACGGCCACGCCTATCGCAGTATCGGTAAGGTGCTGATCGACCGCGGCGAAGTGAAGAAAGAAGACATGTCGATGCAGGCGATCCGCGAGTGGGGCGAAAAACACAGTGAAGCCGAAGTGCGTGAGCTGCTGGAGCAGAACCCGTCGTTTGTCTTCTTCAAACCGCAGAACTTTGCTCCGGTGAAAGGGGCGAGCGCCGTCCCGCTGATTGGCCGGGCGTCGGTGGCATCGGATCGTTCCATTATTCCTGCGGGCACCACGCTGCTGGCGGAAGTCCCGCTGCTGGACAACAACGGCAAATTCAACGGGCAGTATGAGCTGCGTCTGATGGTAGCGCTGGATGTCGGCGGGGCGATTAAAGGCCAGCACTTCGATATCTATCAGGGCATTGGCCCGGATGCCGGTCACCGTGCAGGCTGGTATAACCATTACGGGCGCGTATGGGTGCTGAAGGCCGCACCTGGCGCCGGAAACGTATTCAGCGGCTGATTGTGGTATTCTGAGCGGAATACGGATTACTGTTCAGGGTGAGGAAAAACCTCACCCTTTTTACATCTGAGGTTTTATGTCTGTGGTAATCAGCGATGCCTGGCGCCAGCGTTTTGGCGGTACGGCACGTCTCTATGGTGAAAAAGCCCTGCAGCTGTTTGCGGATGCGCACGTCTGCGTCGTGGGCATTGGTGGTGTGGGCTCGTGGGCGGCAGAAGCGCTCGCGAGAACCGGTATTGGCGCAATCACGCTGATTGATATGGATGACGTATGCGTTACCAACACCAACCGTCAAATCCATGCCCTGCGTGATAACGTCGGTCTGGCAAAATCGGAGGTCATGGCAGAACGTATCCGCCTGATTAACCCGGAATGTCGGGTAACGGTGATTGATGATTTTGTGACGGCAGATAACGTCGCTGAATACATGAGTAAAGGCTACAGCTATGTGATTGACGCCATCGACAGCGTGCGTCCAAAAGCGGCGCTGATCGCCTACTGTCGTCGTTACAAGGTTCCCCTGGTGACGACCGGCGGCGCGGGCGGGCAAATCGATCCGACGCAGATTCAGGTGGCCGACCTGGCGAAAACCATTCAGGATCCGCTGGCCGCCAAATTGCGTGAACGGCTGAAGAGCGACTTCAACGTGGTGAAGAACAGCAAGGGCAAGCTGGGCGTTGACTGCGTATTTTCGACTGAAGCGCTGGTGTACCCGCAGGCGGACGGCTCAGTCTGCGCGATGAAAAGCACGGCGGAAGGGCCAAAACGGATGGATTGCGCCTCAGGTTTTGGCGCGGCCACCATGGTGACCGCCTCCTTTGGCTTTGTGGCGGTGTCTCACGCTCTGAAGAAGATGATGGCGAAGGCGGAACGTCAGGCCTGAACCTGACGTGCTGCATCCTGCACGGCTTCGCTCAGCGCGATAAGACCCTGACCGCGCGAGGCGCTAAGCTGTGCTCGCAGTCCCAGCTCATCAAAGAGCGCCAGCGGAGAATGCGTCAGCAGCTCCGCCGCGCTTTTTCCCTCGATGGCGGTTAACAGTACCGCCAGCAGCCCGCGTACAATACGTCCTTCGCTATCGCCAAAGAAATGCAGCTTCCCATCGGAGACGCTCACGCCCAGCCAGACGCGATTCTCACAGCCTGCGATCTCTTTTGCCTGCGCTTTGAGTTCGTCAGAGAGGGGCGGTAATTGCTTACCGAGCAGGATCAGCTGGCGATATTTATCCTCCCACTGTGAAAGCGGGGCGAAGGTCTGCTTTAACGTCTCTTCTGTGATGACGGTGCCAAACGGATGTCCGGCTAAATGTGCGCGAGTCATTAATCCACCAGTATTTCAAGGGCGCGGTCGACGGCGGCAACCAGCGCGTCGACGTCGCTTTGCGTATTATACGGCGCAAACGAGGCGCGCAGCGTACCGCTTACGCCAAGTGCCGCCAGAAGCGGCTGGGCGCAGTGCTGCCCGGCACGCAGGGCAATGCCATACCCGGCCAGCAGCGTCACCATATCGCTATGGTGTACACCCGCGAAATCAAAGGCGAGCAGGCTCGAATCCTGCACGCGGAACGAGCGGAAACCCGGGCGCTTTTTGAGTTCTTCCTCTGCCAGCGTCGCCAGTCCCCGGCTCCAGCTTTCAGCCTGAACAATGTCGGTTTCAGCGAGCCACTCGAGTGCGGCGCTCAGGCCAATGACGCCCGCGACGTTTGGTGTACCTGCTTCCAGGCGGTAAGGGACCTCCTGCGTGTTAAAGCCCTCGAAGGTCACTTCCGTAATCATCTTGCCGCCACCGAGCCACGGCGTCATTTTTGCCAGCAGTTCTGGCTTACCGTACAACACCCCAATACCGGTTGGCCCGTAGAGCTTATGCCCTGAGAAGGCATAAAAGTCGATATCCAGCGCCTGCACGTCGGCGGGGAAATGCACCACGCCCTGCGCGCCGTCGACCATCACGACCATGCCGCTGTCATGCGCGATGCGAATCGCCTGCGCCAGGTCAGGGCAACCGCCGGTGACGTTTGACATCTGTCCAAGCGCCAGAATGCGGCTGCGGGGAGTGATAAACTCAGCCAGGCGTGCCACGTCGGGCAGAAGATCTGAACCCAGCGGGAGTTTTACCACGCGTGCACCCGTTTGACCGGCGACCATCAGCCACGGTACCAGGTTGGCGTGATGCTCCGCCTCACTGACGATAATCTCATCGCCAGGCTGAAGCAGCGGGCGCGCGTAGCACTGGGCCACCATATTGATGGCTTCGGTTGTGCCGCGCGTCCAGACGATGTTTTTCCCGCTTTCGGCATTAATCAGGTGTGCGACCTGATCGCGCGCGGCTTCATAGCGCGCGGTTAACCGCTGCGCTTGGGCAAACTGGCTGCGATGCACATTGCCGGCACTCAGGCTGTAGAACTGCTGCGTCGCCTCAATCACCGCCTGTGGCTTAAGAGCGGTGGCGGCACTATCTAGATAAATACCAGCATCGGCCAGCGCCGGGAACTGGGCGCGGAACTGCGCAGGGCTGAAAGCGTTCATGGGATTCCTCATTTCAATACTGCGATCGTCGCGCAATTTCTGCGGCAGGGCAAGGAGGTTGATATCTATCAGAATTGTCTGCTTATCCGGATGGCCCTCAAAAAGCAGGTTATGCTAAATAGTGTTAGGCGGATGTTTTAGCCTGTTATAAATCGAGGTTTGAATAGCATTAATTGCTAAAGGAGAATAATCATGAATAAGACAGCTGCAATCATCTCTGCCTGTGCGTTTACTTTTGCCCTGAGCGCCTGTTCCGGTAATAACTACGTGATGCACACCAATGATGGTCGTTCCATTGTTTCGGAAGGGAAACCGACAACCGATAACGATACCGGGATGATTTCATACAAAGATGCTAACGGGAACAAGCAGCAGATCAACCGCACGGACGTGAAAGAGATGAAAGAGATCGAGCATTAACCGATCGCAGGCGAAAAAAAAGCACCGCAAGTTGGCGGTGCTACATTAATCACTATGGACAGACAGGGTAAATGTACAGGAAGTGAAAAATTGGTAGCGTTGCTACCGTGGTCTGAATCGCAGACCAATTGCAAACACAACAACACAACATCACAACCGTAAGCCAAAAGCCCTTCAGAACACGCATTCCGAAAAAAGCTCTTCGTTCCGGCTCAGGAAGTGCCGCCACTATAGGTATTTGCTGGTAGTTCCTCAACGGACAAATTATAATGGCTCAGATAAAAAAAACTAATAGGTTAAACGTTGTTTCCTGTTTGTTAAAATCCGTTAACATCTAAGCCAGATAACCATGTCAAAGCGATTGCCACCCCTCAATGCATTACGTGTTTTTGATGCAGCAGCACGTCACCTGAGCTTCACCCGCGCAGCAGATGAGCTTTTTGTGACACAGGCCGCAGTAAGTCACCAAATCAAGTCTCTGGAGGATTTTCTGGGCCTTAAGCTGTTTCGTCGACGCAACCGTTCGCTGCTGTTGACCGAAGAGGGGCAGAGCTATTTTCAGGATATTAAAGAGATTTTTTCCCAGCTTACGGAAGCCACGCGTAAGCTTCAGGCGCGTAGTGCAAAAGGTGCCCTGACTGTCAGTTTATTGCCCAGTTTTGCCATTCAATGGCTGGTGCCCAGACTCTCAAGCTTTAACTCAGCTTATCCGGGGATCGACGTTCGAATCCAGGCGGTGGATCGTCAGGAAGACAAACTGGCCGATGATGTAGACGTTGCCATTTTTTATGGTCGCGGTAACTGGCCGGGCTTGCGTGTCGAGAAATTATACGCAGAATATCTCCTGCCGGTCTGTTCTCCCTTGCTGTTAACGGGCGACAAGGCGCTGAAGTCACCCGCTGACCTGGCTCAGCATACGCTTTTGCACGACGCTTCTCGCCGGGACTGGCAAACTTATACCCGTCAATTAGGTCTTACTCATATAAACGTGCAGCAGGGACCCATTTTTAGCCACAGCGCGATGGTGTTACAGGCTGCCATTCACGGGCAGGGCGTGGCGTTAGCGAACAACGTCATGGCGCAGTCCGAAATTGAGGCAGGCCGCCTGGTTTGTCCTTTTAATGATGTACTGGTCAGCAAGAATGCGTTTTATCTGGTTTGTCATGACAGTCAGGCAGAACTGGGTAAAATAGCCGCCTTCCGGCAGTGGATACTGGCGAAAGCGGCAAGTGAGCAAGAAAAATTCCGCTTCAGGTATGAACAATAACGTTTGTGTGCCGGGCACGCATCAATTCAGGACTTAAACATGACCAGCCGATTCATGCTGATTTTTGCCGCGGTGAGTGGCTTTATTTTTGTTGCACTGGGCGCTTTTGGCGCACACGTATTAAGCAAGTCGTTGGGCGCAGTGGAGATGGGCTGGATCCAGACCGGCCTTGAATATCAGGCGTTCCATACGCTGGCGATTTTTGGGCTGGCGGTGGCGATGCAGCGCCGTATCAGCATCTGGTTTTACTGGAGCAGCGTCTTCCTGGCGCTGGGTACGGTGCTTTTCAGCGGCAGCCTTTACTGTCTGGCACTTTCGCATTTACGCCTGTGGGCGTTTGTTACACCTGTCGGCGGCGTCAGCTTCCTGGCGGGTTGGGTATTAATGTTTATCGGAGCTATCCGTCTGAAACGCAAGGGCGTTGTTCATGAATAAGGTTGTTTTATATTGTCGCCCGGGGTTTGAGAAAGAGTGCGCCGCGGAAATTACCGATAAAGCGGCGAAGCGCGACGTCTTCGGCTTTGCCCGCGTGAAAGAGAACGCGGGGTATGTGGTATTCGAATGCTATCAGCCTGAAGATGCCGATAAGCTGGCGCGCGAGCTGCCGTTCAGCTCATTGATCTTCGCTCGCCAGATGTTTGTTGCGGGTGAGTTGCTCAAAGATCTTCCGCCGGAAGACCGCATCACGCCGATTGTCGGCATGCTGCAGGGTGTGGTGGAGAAGGGGGGCGATTTGCGCGTTGAAGTCGCGGATACGAACGAAAGCAAAGAGCTGATGAAGTTCTGCCGCAAATTTACCGTGCCGCTGCGCGCGGCACTGCGCGATGCGGGTGTGCTGACGAACTACGAAACGCCGAAGCGCCCGGTGGTGCATATCTTCTTTATTGCGCCGGGCTGCTGCTATACAGGTTACTCCTACACCAACAATAACTCCCCGTTCTTTATGGGGATCCCGCGCCTTAAGTTCCCTGCCGATGCGCCAAGCCGATCCACCCTGAAACTGGAAGAGGCGTTCCATGTCTTTATTCCGGCGGATGAGTGGGATGAGCGTCTGGCAAACGGTATGTACGCCGTCGATCTTGGCGCATGCCCGGGTGGCTGGACCTATCAGCTGGTGAAACGCAATATGTGGGTCTCTTCTGTCGATAACGGCCCGATGGCGCAAAGCCTGATGGATACCGGACAAGTTACCTGGCTGCGTGAAGACGGCTTCCGCTATCGCCCGACCCGTAACAACATCTCCTGGATGGTGTGCGACATGGTTGAGAAACCGGCAAAAGTGGCCGCGCTGATGGCCTCCTGGCTGGTGAACGGCTGGTGTCGCGAGACGATTTTCAACCTCAAGCTGCCGATGAAAAAGCGCTACGAAGAGGTGTCGCAGAACCTGGCCTATATTCAGGAACAGCTGGATGAACACGGCATTAACGTGGAAATCCAGGCGCGTCAGTTGTATCACGACCGTGAAGAGGTGACGGTGCATATTCGTCGCTGGTGGGCGGCTGTGGGCGGGCGTCGCGACGAGCGGTAGTTCTCCCTCACCCCGGCCCTCTCCCCG
>NZ_POVL01000095.1 GCF_002939185.1 Enterobacter sichuanensis
GTCAAAGGTATGTTCAATCTCTATATCGAAGTAACGCTGAAGGAAGTTAGTAAAGTGCATGACGACTCCTGTAAGCGCCGATACCGGCAATTTTTCGGGTGGCGGTGTTGCCTCCCGATGATTTAATTATCGTTGATTATGCTTTTAAAGTCAATACAAGTACGGAATTTATTTACCTGTTTTTATGCCCGTCAGGGCATGGAAGGCGACCGCGCCGGACTCCACCGGACACCGGCCGCAAATCGCCGGAAACTGCGGGACTGACCGGAGCAACAGGCCAACCCCCCTCCCTGCTAAGCCATAACCCAGCCCGCCGCCACGCAGCTGCCGCACGTCCCCCACGGGGGTGCGCAGTGGGCGCCGCGCGCCTGCGCGCGGGTACGGCGGCCCGCCAGCGGGTCGCGGCGCCGTACTGCGAGTTAGCGGCCGCCGCGCGGCCGGTTACGGGGGACACCGCACCGTCACGGCCAGCGCCCCACTGAGCTGCACAATCCACGGATAATGCAGGAGACGAATCATGATAGGAGGCTGAAGGGGAAATGAGCGGCAGCAGGGGAAGGGATTGCCAAGCGGAGCGCGGAGGCCGCAGGCCGGAGGCGTCAGTGGCAGCTGCCCGCGTGAGCGGGGCGAGACGCGTAGCGGCTCGATGCGCAGCACAGCAGAACGGCCCCGGAGGGGTGACGTCCGGGGGTTCGCTTTTAAAGATTTTCGACCACATCAGTAAATCGTAGTGACACCATGAAGCAAAAGTATCGTGCAGACCAGAATCAACAACAGTAACAGCAGACCTTTTTTTCGACGTAATAAAACCGGCCCCAAAGCGCCCGCAAGAAGCACACTCAACACGATTTCCGTTATACTAATCGTATTCATAATCTCTCACGTTTCCCTTTTTAGAACTCTGCCACACACAGATAAAACCTTATAACAAGCTACAAAACCCGTTATTCAGACGCGGTAATGCCTAGTTTTTTTGCCAGTATTTCAGATGACAAAGAAACCCTTATCCACTTCCCGGTTACAAGGTGAATGATTGTGGCTTCATGCCCTTTAACAGAGTGGGATATTAACTCACGCTGAATGATATGCGTCTCTCCATCATTTCCCGTCACGGCAATTAGGCCCTCTGTAGAACAGGGGTTGATACTACTAATGTTGGTGTTGTTTTCGGTTTTGTTCAGCATCGCTGATCCTCAAATATCGGTTTGTGTTACGTCTGCCGCTTTGCGCTGGATAAGCGACTTAAAGAAATCCGACGCCTTCAGAATATCGCTATCCTGGAAGTCGGGAAATGTCGCTTCTGTCAGCTCCTGCGCCGTACCTGCCCGTATAACGGTTTCATCGCGGATCATCGTTCGCTTAACGCCATCAGCCTGTTTTTTGCTGAAGGAGTGCCGGAAAATAATCGCGTATTGGCCGCCGCTATCCTGATGAACAGAAGTATCCCAGCGATGATTACCCTGTTTACGATAGTGGTGATAGATTTGCTGGCCGTAGCGCTCCTGATCGGAATTACGGTAATCGAACATTAACAGTTCCAAAAGCATTAACCGATCTGGCAATTGCCAGGCGGTAGGGTGTTGAAGTGTCGCTAACATAGTTTCCCCTGAGCGTGACAGTCACGATAAGGCGGGCTTTGCCCGCCTGGTTATCAGTTAATCAATGGCACGATAAATACGATTCTGGCTTTCGTTCTCCAGCGTATTAACGTACTCCCGCAACAGGTGATACCGGTTAGCCATCGTTTCGTTCAGTTCGGCTTTGCCTTCTTCATATGCCAGCCCGCAAAAGTAACTGTAGGCATACAGACAAACAATAATCCCTACTTCGCGCGCGCTGCATTCACCTTCAAAATAGTTAGGTAACGAGAGCCAAAGAGGTTGGGGCGCTTCCATAAAAAACGCGCCATTGCTGGCCTGAAGGTATTCCCAATACCCTCCCTGGTAGTCTTTAGCGTAACGATTCAGAAAGGACTGAATGAAGTGATCTGCGCTGAAGAAAGCGCCACGAAATGCCGCAGGCATGAAGTTCATGCGGGCGTTTTCAGAAATGTAGCGGGCGGTGATTTCGATAGTTTCCATGATACTTCCTCTTAAAGCCGATACCGGCGATGGTTAAGCGGCAGGCACATCACCTGCCACTTTTTAATTATCGTACAATGGGGCGTTAAAGTCAATATAAGTACGGATTATATTTACCTAATTTTATGCCCGTCAGAGCATGGAAGGCGACCTCGCCGGACTCCACCGGACACCGGGGGCAAATCGCCGGAAACTGCGGGACTGACCGGAGCGACAGGCCACCCCCCCTCCCTGCTAGCCCGCCGCCACGCGGCCGGTTACAGGGGACACTGAGAAAACAGAAAGCCAACAAACACTATATATAGCGTTCGTTGGCAGCTGAAGCAGCACTACATATAGTAGAGTACCTGTAAAACTTGCCAACCTGACCATAACAGCGATACTGTATAAGTAAACAGTGATTTGGTAGATCGCTATGAAGGTCGATATTTTTGAAAGCTCCGGCGCCAGCCAGGTACACAGCATCCCTTTTTATCTGCAAAGAATTTCTGCGGGGTTCCCCAGCCCGGCCCAGGGCTATGAAAAGCAGGAGTTAAACCTGCATGAGTATTGTGTTCGTCACCCTTCAGCAACTTACTTCCTACGGGTTTCTGGCTCGTCAATGGAAGATGGCCGCATCCATGATGGTGACGTACTGGTTGTGGATCGCTCGCTGACGGCCAGCCACGGCTCAATCGTAGTCGCCTGCATCCATAATGAATTTACCGTGAAGCGGCTACTGCTGAGGCCCAGACCCTGCCTGATGCCGATGAACAAAGATTTTCCTGTGTACTACATTGACCCGGATAATGAGAGCGTTGAAATCTGGGGAGTGGTTACGCATTCCCTTATCGAGCATCCGGTATGTTTGCGCTGATTGATGTCAATGGCATGTACGCCAGCTGTGAGCAGGCATTTAGGCCAGATCTGGCAAACCGAGCAGTGGCCGTTTTATCCAACAATGACGGCAACATTGTGGCCCGTAATTACCTGGCGAAGAAAGCGGGCCTGAAAATGGGCGATCCGTACTTCAAAGTCAGACCCATAATCGAGCGTCATAACATCGCTATTTTTAGCTCTAATTACACTCTCTATGCCTCCATGTCGGCCCGGTTCGCGGCCGTAGTTGAGTCCCTTGCAAGCCACGTCGAACAGTATTCAATCGACGAGCTTTTTGTTGACTGCAAAGGGATAACGGCCGCCATGAGCCTTGACGCTTTCGGGCGCCAACTGCGCGAGGAAGTCAGGCGACACACAACGCTGGTATGCGGGGTCGGTATTGCCCGTACTAAGACGCTGGCGAAGCTGTGTAACCACGCTGCAAAAACATGGCCCGCTACTGGCGGGGTGGTTGCTCTGGACGATGGCGCCAGACTGAAGAAATTAATGAGCATCCTGCCGGTTGCGGAAGTCTGGGGCGTCGGCCATCGTACAGAGAAAGCACTCGCCACAATGGGGATCAAAACGGTGCTGGATTTAGCCAGGGCAGATACGCGCCTAATCCGTAAAACATTCGGCGTTGTGCTTGAAAGAACGGTACGGGAGTTGCGCGGCGAGGCTTGCTTCAGCCTGGAAGAAAACCCTCCTGCGAAGCAGCAGATTGTTGTGTCGCGCTCATTCGGCCAACGCGTAGAAACCCTGACGGACATGCAGCAGGCTGTCACCGGATTTGCAGCGCGCGCAGCTGAAAAACTGCGTAATGAGAGGCAATACTGCCGCGTCATAAGCGTCTTTATCCGTACCAGTCCTTATTCAGTGCGTGATACACAGTATGCCAATCAGGCAACCGAAAAACTGACGGTGGCAACCCAGGACAGCCGCACGATAATTCAGGCAGCACAAGCCGCGCTGGCGCGGATCTGGCGGGAAGATATTGCGTATGCAAAAGCAGGGGTCATGCTGGCAGATTTTAGCGGGAAGGAGGCCCAGCTTGATTTATTCGACTCTGCTACGCCTTCAGCTGGCAGCGAGGCTTTAATGGCTGTTCTTGATGGTATAAACCGGCGTGGAAAGAGCCAGCTTTTTTTTGCAGGCCAGGGCATCGATAACTCCTTTGCCATGCGTCGTCAGATGTTGTCACCTGATTACACGACAGACTGGCGCTCAATACCAATAGCCACCATCAAATAATTACCGGCGCCGTACACGGGCCGGTTAACCCCTCAACCGGCCGAAACAAGTTTCGGCACGGTTTCGCGGTTTTCGGTAAAAGCCGTTTCCTCTGTATAAAAGATCAGCTAAATTATGTGTATTGCACAATACATATATGTGAGGTTAGCAGTGAATTTGCCTACGCCCGAAACCTACGATGAACTTCAGAGAGCCTACGATTTTTTCAATGAGAAGCTATTCAGCAACGAGCTGCCGCCATGCCTGATAACGTTGCAGCGTGAGAAGCGAACGTATGGCTATTGTTCCTTTAAGCGTTTCGTCGGCCGTGAGAGTGGGTACACGGTAGACGAGATCGCTATGAATCCGGTGTATTTCTCGATCAGAACCATAAAGGCCACGCTTTCAACACTGGTGCATGAGATGGTTCATCAGTGGCAATTCCATTTTGGCGAGCCTGGCCGCCGTGGCTATCACAACAAACAGTGGGCGGCCCGGATGGAACGGGTAGGACTAATGCCTTCTGATACCGGCGAACCGGGAGGCAGGAAAGTGGGCCAGAGCATGACCCATTATATTATTGCCGGTGGCCCTTTCGATATGGCCTGTGATGAACTGCTGACAGGCCATTTCCGGCTTTCCTGGATGGACAGGTTTCCGCCTTACCAGCCTAAGCCTGGCGCTGTGCTAAGCCCTACAGGAAAAGGCTATATTGACGACGAGGAAGATGATAGCGAACACGAACAGGAGGTGGAGGAAGGGCGCGACCCGGTTGAACTCGACGACGAGATCATAGAGGCCATGCGATTTGTAACCCCACCGCCTGAAGCACCGGTGAACAAAACAAACCGGGAAAAGTACAGCTGCCCGGTGTGTCATATCAATCTCTGGGGTAAACCGGGGATAGTGGTTTACTGTGGTGGCGAGCACTGTAATAAAGCCGCGTTAGTAGTCTTAAAATAAAGTCCTTTCGGACTTTATTTTTTTTCCATTTCCGAGGTCGTGATGTTATTAATGCTGTACTTCGCGGCTTCTTTTAAAACAGTTTCAGCAAGGCTTGCTGGTATCCAGACCTGAACTAATTTTAATGGTTCGCCGTTCTCGGCTTTAAGAGTGGTGTTCTGGTACAAATCCCAGATTCGCTTAACGGTGCTGGAAATGTTTTGCTTGGAACGGCCTACTCGCGTGGCTACGTCTGATGATTTCTCACCTTTGACAAGCACGGAATAGCCAATATCTGTTGTGATGTGTGCAAAGGAAGCCATTTGCGGCAGCAGCTGTTTCCATTCTGTTTCTGAAATTCTGTTTTTCTGAGCCATCTGTGGCGCCTCCGTAGTTTTGGTTACAGAAAGGATATACTCAGAATAAACAGGGGTCAATACAAGTACGATTTTTATAAACTTTATTTTATTTGAGGGTGAGGCCCGGTGCGGCAGCAGCGCGGGCCTCGATGGTGCCGCGAAGGTGCTGGCGCCATGCTCGGATTAAAACATGAACCGTGAAGAACTGCGAAACTTGTTTTCGCGGTTCTGAGGGGTTGACCGAGCCGCGAAGCGGCGCTGGTAAGCGATGATATGCACATATCCACAGGCATATTTTTAAAAGGTATTTTATAGATTTTTTATCTTTTTAAAGTCTTTTAGAGCTATATAACTCATTGATTTAAAATCATAAATAAGTGTTATCTCTGGGAATCCGCCCACCTTGTTATGGGAATTGGCCCACCTTACTATGGGAAACAGCCCACCTTACTATGGGAATTAGCCCACCTTGTTATGGGAATTGGCCCACCTTAGACGAAACTGTAAAAAATGTATTTACTTGTTTGAACTTTGTGGTAGTGTGGAGAGTAATTTTTAACCCACAAAGGCAAGGCGCATGGATAAGTTGCTGAACAAAAAGATAAAAGTTAAGCAGTCTAACGAGCTTACCGAAGCTGCTTACTACCTCTCGCTAAAAGCAAAGCGCGTTCTCTGGTTATGTCTTATGCAGACGTATTTCACAGCTTCAGTAAGCGAAGATGATGATGAGATGGCTGTGCTCGGTGACTCTACTTTCAAAGTAAAGGTGGCTGACTATCAGCAAATTTTTCAGGTAAGCCGTAACCAGGCTATCAAGGATGTTAAAGAAGGCGTGTTTGAGTTAAGCCGTTCTGCGGTAATCTTTTACCCGAAAGAGGGGCGTTTTGACTGCGTCGCGCGCCCCTGGCTAACAGAGGCTGGCAGCCGATCAGCTCGTGGTATCTGGGAAATCGAATTTAACCATAAACTCCTGCGGTACATTTACGGCCTGACGAACCAGTTCACCACCTACTCGCTCCGCGATTGTGGCAGTCTTCGAAATCCCCGGACGATCCGCCTTTATGAAAGTCTTGCTCAATTCAAATCTTCAGGCTTATGGGTTACTACTCATGCTTGGTTAAATGACCGTTTCCTTTTGCCGGAATCCCAACAGAAGAACTTGGCAGAGTTGAAACGATCTTTCCTTGATCCTGCACTCAAGCAGATAAATGAGAAAACACCTTTACTTGCTAAGTATAGTATTGATGATTCAGGAAAATTTCTGTTCTCAATAATTGATAAGCAAAATCCCGTCTGACATAAATCAGCACACATGAGCCTGTCATTTGACAAATTTTTGTCATGAAGATGGGCGAATTTCCACACAGCACCGGCGCCCGGCAAGATGGGCGGATTCCCACACGACAGCGGCGCCCGGCAAGATGGGCGGATTTCCACACGGCAGCG
>NZ_POVL01000096.1 GCF_002939185.1 Enterobacter sichuanensis
ACACTAAATCAGTAAGTTGGCACTATTACCGCCGATTTATTCAACAAAACCGTTGGCAGCATCACCGAACAAATGTATATTTGTCGGCGAATAAATAGCATTCTTTGACGCCGATAGCACCAGCGAACTTATATTTTTAAGTTCGTTACCTGACGCCTTAAATATTGCGGCTCCCGGTCAGTCGAAGATTCTATTAGCAGTGGCATAAATCAGCATCGCCTGATGTTTCTGGTTCTATGCGAATTCACAGTGTGCTCATTGATTCGTAATTCACTCTGACAAGGAAATGGCAATGAAAAAGGTTCTTCTTTCTGCAGCAATGGCAACCGCGTTTTTTGGCATGACTGCTGCCCATGCAGCTGATACCAATGTTGGCGGCGGCCAGGTTAATTTCTTCGGTAAAGTTACCGATGTATCCTGTACTGTTTCCGTTAACGGCCAGGGCAGCAATGCGAACGTTTACCTGTCTCCGGTAACCCTGACTGAAGTTAAAGCGGCAGCAGCGGATACTTACCTGAAACCGAAATCTTTCACCATTGACGTCTCTAACTGCCAGGCTGCTGATGGCACTAAACAGGATAACGTAAGCAAACTGGGCGTGAACTGGACCGGCGGTAACCTGCTGGCTGGCGCAACCAGCAAACAACAGGGCTACCTGGCGAACACCGAAGCTTCCGGTGCTCAGAACATCCAGCTGGTGCTGTCTACTGACAACGCTACCGCGCTGACCAACAAAATCATCCCGGGTGACAGCACTCAGCCGAAAGCGAAAGGCGACGCTTCCGCTGTAGCTGATGGCGCGCGTTTCACCTACTACGTAGGCTACGCCACCAGCGCGCCGACCAAGGTAACCACCGGTGTGGTTAACAGCTACGCGACTTACGAAATTACTTACCAGTAATTCCGTCAGAAAATAAAACTGCCCCGCGATGGGGCAGTTAATAACAATAATAAAGCGGCAATGTCCGCCGCTTGTATTTTTATTCTGAGGTCAGCATGAAGCGTATTGCCCTTTTTTTCTGTTTCATTTTTAGTTTTGCGGCCCATGCCAACAATATTATTGTTAACGGTACCCGCTTTATTTATCCAGGAAATGAAAAAGAAATAACGGTACAGCTTTCAAATAACGCCGACCGTCCGGCGCTGGCGCAGGCCTGGCTGGATAACGGCGATGCCGATGCCACACCGGATACCATTACCACCCCGTTTATTATCACCCCGCCGATTTCGCGCGTTGACGCCAAGAGCGGCCAGACGCTGCGTATTAAGCTCGGTAGCAGCGCCGGTCTGGCGAAAGATAAAGAGACGCTGTGGTGGCTGAATCTGCTGGAAATTCCGCCGGTGGTGGCCAATCAGAAAAATGAAGGCCAGAACGTGCTGCAGCTGGCGATCCGTTCGCGCTTTAAATTTATTTATCGTCCTGCCGGACTGGGCAACCGCGATGCGGCGGCCGAGAAGCTGACCCTGACCGCCAGCGGCAGTAGTCTCGCCATCAACAACCCGACGCCGTTCTACATTACCGTCAGCCGTATTTCCCGCGACGGCGGTAAAGCCCTGAACAGTAAAACCGTGATGCTGGCGCCGCAGTCCAGCCAGACGGTGGCGCTCTCCTCCGCCGTCAACCGCGGCGAAACCCTGACCGTTAACAACATTAATGACTATGGCGCCGATGTCGCAGTGAAAGTGGCCGTTAAATAAGGGAGAAGCTAATGAAGCAGAGGTCATTCTGCCCGGGAAGATTAAGCACCGCGATCGCCATCGCGCTGTGCTGCTTTCCGCCATTTTCCAGCGGACAGGAAAACCCGGGAACGGTATATCAGTTTAACGACGGCTTTATTGTCGGCAGTCGCGAAAAGGTCGATCTGTCGCGCTTTTCGACCAGCGCGATTACCGAAGGCACTTACTCCCTTGACGTCTACACCAACGACGAGTGGAAAGGGCGCTACGATTTACGCATCGCGCGCGATAAAGATGGTCGGCTGGGCGTCTGCTACACCAAAGCGATGCTGGCCCAATATGGCATCGCGGCGGAAAAGCTCAATCCGCAGCTGAGCGAGCAGGAGGGCTACTGCGGTAGCCTCAAATCCTGGCGCAACGAAGAAAACGTCAAAGACAACCTGGTCCAGTCCTCCCTGCGGTTGAACATTTCGGTACCGCAGATCTATGAAGATCAACGCCTGAAAAACTATGTCAGCCCGGAGTTCTGGGACAAAGGTATTACCGCGCTCAATCTTGGCTGGATGGCGAACGCCTGGAACAGCCATACCTCTTCGGTAGGCGGGTCGGATAACAGCAGCGCCTATCTGGGCGTCAACGCCGGTCTGTCGTGGGACGGCTGGCTGCTGAAGCACATCGGCAACCTGAACTGGCAGCAGCAGGGTAAAGCGCACTGGAACAGCAACCAGACCTATCTCCAGCGCCCTATCCCACAGCTCAACTCCATCGTCAGCGGCGGGCAGATTTTCACCAATGGTGAATTTTTCGACACCATCGGTCTGCGCGGGGTTAATCTTTCCACCGATGACAATATGTTCCCGGACGGCATGCGCTCGTATGCTCCGGAAATTCGCGGCGTGGCGCAGAGCAACGCCCTCGTCACCGTGCGCCAGGGCAGCAATATTATCTATCAGACCACCGTTCCGCCCGGACCGTTTACCCTGCAGGATGTCTATCCTTCCGGCTATGGCAGCGATCTTGAGGTCTCGGTGAAAGAAGCGGATGGCTCGGTAGAAGTGTTTAGCGTGCCTTACGCTTCCGTCGCCCAGCTGCTGCGTCCGGGAATGACCCGCTACGCGCTCTCCGCCGGTAAAGTGGACGACAGCGCGCTGCGCAACAAGCCGATGCTCTATCAGGCGACCTGGCAGCACGGGATCAACAATCTGTTGACCGGCTACACCGGGGTCACCGGTTTTGACGACTATCAGGCCTTCCTGGTGGGGACAGGGATGAACACCGGCATCGGCGCGCTCTCTTTTGACGTCACCCATTCGCGGTTGAAGAGCGATGCCCATGATGACTCGGGTCAGAGCTATCGCGCGACCTTTAACCGCATGTTTACCGATACCCAGACCAGCATCGTGTTGGCGGCGTATCGCTACTCGACGAAAGGTTATTACAACCTCAACGACGCGCTGTACGCCGTCGATCAGGAAAAAAATAGTCGCAGCAACTACACCCTGTGGCGGCAAAAAAACGGCATGACCTTCACGGTGAACCAGAACCTGCCGGACGGCTGGGGCGGGTTTTATCTCAGCGGCCGTATCTCCGATTACTGGAACCGCTCCGGGACCGAGAAGCAGTATCAGGTCAGCTACAACAATTCATTTGGTCGTCTCTCCTGGTCGGCGAGCGCGCAGCGCGTCTATACGCCAGACAGCTCCGGTCATCGTCGCGACGATCGTATTTCACTCAACTTCAGCTACCCGCTGTGGTTTGGCGATAACCGCACCGCCAACCTGACGTCGAACACCTCGTTCAATAACTCGCGCTTTGCCAGCTCGCAGATTGGTATCAACGGTTCGCTGGACAGTGAAAACAACCTTAACTACGGCGTGTCGACCACCACCGCCACCGGCGGTCAGCATGATGTGGCGCTCAACGGCAGCTACCGTACGCCATGGACCACCCTCAACGGCAGCTACAGCCAGGGCGAAGGCTATCGTCAGAGCGGCATTGGCGCCAGCGGGACGATGATCGCCCACAGCGGCGGCGTGGTGCTCTCACCGGAAAGCGGCTCGACGATGGCCCTGATTGAAGCCAAAGACGCGGCCGGGGCGATGCTTCCGGGATCGCCGGGCACCCGTGTGGACAGCAATGGTTACGCCATCCTGCCGTATCTGCGCCCGTACCGGATTAACGCCGTGGAAATCGACCCGAAAGGCAGCCATGACGACGTGGCCTTCGATCGCACTGTGGCGCAGGTTGTGCCGTGGGAAGGCAGCGTGGTTAAGGTCGCGTTCGGCACTAAGGTGCAGAACAACCTCACCCTGCAGGCGCGCCAGGCGAACCACGAGCCGTTGCCGTTTGCGGCAAGTATTTTCTCCCCCGACGGCAAGGAGATCGGCGTTGTCGGCCAGGGCAGCATGATGTTTATCAGCGATGCGAACGCCAAACGCGCGATTGTGAAGTGGAGCGGCGGGCAGTGTTCGGTGGATCTGGGACAGCAAACAACAAAGGATAGCGTATGTCGCTGAGGAAATTACTAACGCTTTTTATCGTCTTAATGGCGCTGGGAACCACCTCGTCCTGGGCCTCCTGTACGCGTCTCTCATCGCCAACGGTGATGCTGGACATGGTGGTGGGCAGGGTGGTGGTGCCCCCGGATCTGCCGGTGGGCTCGGTGATCCTTACCCACGACTGGACGATGAGCGCTCCCGGCGGGGCAAGCTATCGCTGTACTTCCGGCACCAACCGCTTCGAGGCGAAGATCGTGTCGCCAGGGGCCACGGACCTTGGAAATAAAATCTACTCCACCAACGTGCCGGGAATCGGCATGCGTTTCAGCCGCGGCGGCGCAACGGTAAATATCGTCTATCCCGACGTCTTTTCGTCCCGGGTATATACCACCACCGACTATTCCCTCGAAGGGTCGCGCTTTACGCTGGAGATTATCAAAACCGCGGCAACCACCGGCAGCGGCACCCTGGTGGCGGGTAAGTACACCTCCTACGACTGGGAGAGCGGCAGTAACCCGATCCTCGAAACCTATCTGAGCGCCAGCGCCATCACCGTGGTCTCGCCCTCCTGTTCGGTGCTGAGCGGGAAAAATATGAATGTCGATGTGGGTTCCATCCGGCGCACCGACCTGAAAGGGGTTGGCACCACCGCGGGCGGGAAGGATTTTAATATTGAGCTGCAGTGCAGCGGCGGCCTGAGTGAAACGGGATATGCCAACATTAGCACCTCATTCTCCGGTACCCTGGCCACCAGCACTACCGCTACCATGGGCGCCTTGCTGAATGAAAAAGCCGGCAGCGGGATGGCGAAAGGCATTGGCATCCAGGTGCTGAAGGATGGCTCCCCGCTGCAGTTTAATAAGAAATACACCGTCGGCCGCTTGAATAATCAGGAGACCCGCTACATCACCATACCGCTGCACGCGCGTTTTTATCAGTATGGCCCGACGACCAGCACCGGCGAGGTGGAGTCGCATATGATCTTTAACCTGACGTACGATTAATACGGGAGGGGGAATGAAGGGATTGCCGAAAAACACTATCGCGTGGCTGCTATTTTGCGGCAGCCTCGCCGCCCCCTCGGCGTGGGGTTTTGAGACCAATTACGATCGCGGACGGGTCGATTTTGCCGGGCGGGTGACGGATATTTCCTGTAGCGTCGCGCTAAACGGCGGCCAGCATGCCGGCAGCGGTAATGTCTGGCTGGCGCCGGTCAGCCTGGCGGAAGTCCACGATCGCGGGGCCGGGGCGTTTATGAAGCCGCAGCCTTTTACCCTGGCGCTGTCAAACTGCCAGCTACGTCATGATGGTGGAGCAGCTTCGCAGGATGAGGTGCGTCGGGTCAGCGTGCGCTGGGTCGATGGTTTTTTACTGACGGCGGTCGGTAACGAAAACGCCGGGTATCTGGCCAATACCTTGCCGGATGGAGCGCAGAATATTTATCTGGCCCTATCGACTAACGATAATAATACTCTGGATAAGAGTAATAAAATTGTCCCGGCGGACCCGCAGCAAAATCAGGTGCGTTTGCAGGAAAGCGCGGTCAGCGGCGGCCTGTTCACCTATTACGTTGGCTATGTTTCGCCAACGCCGAAAAGCGCCACCAGCGGGCCGATTACCAGCTGGGCAACGTGGGAATTAGTTTATAATTAAGTGACGTTAAAAAGCCGGGAATTCCCGGCTTTTTTTACATGGCAATATCATCGGCGACCAGTTGTTCAATACTGACTTCCCGCCAGTAATGTCCCTGGATAGCAAACCACTCCATTCCCTGCAGCCATTCTTTATGGGCTTCGCTTTCGACACCTTCAATAATCACATTATGATGGTTGCGCGATAAAAAGGTCACCAGCGCATCCATCAGCTGGCGGCCGGACTCTTTGCGCATCAGGTGCCAGAAAAAATCCTTATCAATTTTCACATAGTCAAAGTGATAACCGCGAATAGCGTTAATTCCCGCGTAGCCGGAGCCGAAGTCGTCGAGCCACAGTGAGGTATCCTGTGAGCTCTGCCAGGCGGCAAGAGAATTATGCAGCAGTTTCGGTTACCTCGAAATGGACGCAGGTCAGGGCGGCGACTTTGGCTTTTATATCCTTCTGGCGCAACAGGTTCAGGATATGGTCATCAACGTTAATTGTTGCGGAAATATGGTTACGTAAAAACCAGGCTTTATGCTTTTCAATCAGTGCCAGTTGTTCGAGAAAAATACGTTCACGAACGGCGGCGGTAGCATGGCGGAAAAAATCTTCGGGGGAAATAGAAAGATTATCAAAGCGGCTTAAGCATTCCACCGCGACCAGAGTACCTTGTGGGGAAAACATTTTCTGAAAGACGTAGCGTACAGCGATATCATTACGAGATAAAATGTTGTCTTCGAATATTTTAGTGTTCATTATCCCTCTTCACGAGGTTAGTCAGACAATAGGCAGAGGATACATTAATTATAGGCTACCTGATGATTAATGGGAATGGCGGGAAATGTAAATCAACAGCGAATAAGTACGCTTTATCCGCTACTGATTTACCGGGAGAACATTTAGCATTGATGGAGAGCGGCAATACGCTGATGGCTTTGTTAAG
>NZ_POVL01000097.1 GCF_002939185.1 Enterobacter sichuanensis
CGCTGCACAAAACTAATCCCCCAATACCTTGCTTATACGGTAAACTACCTGCGTTTTTGCATCAGGATAGCGTCTATGAACCACTCCCTTAAGCCCTGGAATACCTTTGGCATTCAACGGAATGCTAAAAAGATTGTACGTGCCGATACCGCACAGCAGTTGCTGAATGCATGGCAAAGCGCAACAGAAAATAACGAACCCGTACTGATTCTGGGCGAAGGAAGTAATGTCCTGTTTCTCGACGATTTTGCGGGAACAGTAATCATTAACCGCATCATGGGCATTGATGTGGAAGAGCGCGCCGATAGCTGGCACATTCACGTGGGGGCCGGTGAAAACTGGCATCATCTGGTGCGGTTTACCCTCGACAAAGGGATGCCGGGTCTGGAAAACCTTGCGCTGATCCCAGGCTGCGCCGGATCGTCACCCATTCAAAACATCGGTGCCTATGGCATCGAACTGAAACATGTCTGTGAGTATGTCGACTGTATCGAACTGGCGACCGGAACGGCCCAGCGTTTAACCGCAGAAGAGTGCCGTTTTGGCTATCGTGACAGTATCTTCAAACATGAATATCAGGATCGCTACGTCATTGTCGCCGTGGGCCTGCGTCTGTCTAAGCGCTGGCAGCCCGTGTTGACCTACGGTGATTTAACGCGTCTCGATCCGGCAACCGTTACCCCTCGCGACGTTTTTGACTCGGTTTGCCATATGCGGATGACCAAACTTCCCGATCCCAAAGTAAACGGCAATGCCGGAAGCTTCTTCAAAAACCCGGTAATTAGCAGCGAAAAGGCAAAAATCTTCCTTGAAGGATGGCCAACAGCGCCACATTACCCTCAGGCGGACGGCAGCGTGAAGCTTGCTGCGGGATGGCTTATCGATCAATGCCAGTTAAAAGGCACGACAGTCGGCGGTGCTGCCGTTCACCGACAGCAGGCTCTGGTACTGATTAATCAATGTGATGCGACCAGCGATGATGTGGTTCATCTGGCACATCATGTCCGTGAGCGTGTGGGCGAGAAATTTAACGTCTGGCTGGAGCCGGAAGTGCGCTTTATCGGGTGCACAGGCGAAGTCAATGCCGTGGAGGCCATCGCGTGAAGGACAATACCATCCCTTTAACCCTGATTGGCATTCTTGCCGACGGTGAGTTTCATTCTGGCGAGCAATTGGGCGAACAGCTGGGCATGAGCCGTGCCGGCATCAATAAGCATATTCAGACGCTGCGCGACTGGGGTGTCGATGTCTTCACGGTACCAGGAAAAGGCTACAGCCTGCCGGAACCGATTCAACTGCTGAATGAAGAACTGATTCGCAGCCAGATTGGACACGGCAATGTGGCGGTGCTGCCTGTGATTGATTCGACGAACCAGTATCTTCTGGATCGTCTGCCTGAGCTGAAATCCGGCGATGCCTGTGTTGCTGAGTATCAGCAGGCCGGGCGTGGCCGTCGCGGTCGCAAATGGTTCTCACCGTTTGGTGCGAACCTTTATCTCTCCATGTACTGGCGTCTGGAGCAGGGGCCTGCCGCTGCCATTGGCCTGAGTCTGGTTATCGGCATTGTCATGGCGGAAGTGCTGCACGATCTGGGGGCGGATAACGTACGCGTGAAGTGGCCTAACGATCTCTACCTCAACGATCGAAAACTGGCCGGTATCCTGGTTGAACTGACGGGGAAAACCGGCGATGCGGCGCAAATTGTCATTGGCGCGGGCCTCAATATGGTGATGCGCAACGTCCAGAGTGATGTGGTGAACCAGGCCTGGACTAACCTCCAGGAGGCGGGCATCGTCATCGATCGCAACACCCTCGCCGTGCGTATGATTAAAGAGTTGCGCAGTTCACTCACGCTTTTTGAGCAGGAAGGGCTGGCTCCGTTCCTGTCGCGTTGGGAAAAGCTGGATAACTTCATCAACCGCCCGGTGAAATTGCTGATTGGCGATAAAGAGATCTACGGTACTTCCCGCGGTATTGATGCGCAGGGGGCGTTGCTTCTGGAGCAGGATGGCGCAATCAAGCCCTGGGTGGGCGGTGAGATTTCCCTGCGAAGTGCCGAACAACCGGACTGAGTCAATGATGCGAAAACCCGTCTGCGCGACGCTGGCTGTCATGATGAGTGTACTGTTCTCGCCTCTCTCGCAGGCGGGACAGGCCTGGGAAAGTTACAAGGCACGCTTTTTTAAACCGGAAGGCCGCATTGTCGATACCGGCAATGGCGGTGTTTCGCATACGGAAGGTCAGGGGTTCGCCATGCTGATGGCGGTGGCCAATGACGATAAAGCCACGTTCGATAAGCTCTGGCAATGGACGGACAGTCAGCTGAAGAACAAAGAGAATGGTCTCTTTTACTGGCGTTACAACCCCGCAGAGTCCAACCCGATCGCCGACAAAAACAACGCCGCAGACGGCGATGTGCTGATCGCCTGGGCATTGTTAAAAGCCGATGCCCGCTGGCATGACAAGCATTACAGCACCGCATCGGATGCCATTACAAAAGCACTGATTGACCACAGCGTGATCCGCTATGCGGGTTATCGAGTGATGCTGCCCGGCGTCCAGGGATTTAAGCCTGAGGGTGAAGTGATCCTTAATCCGTCCTATTTCGTGTTTCCGGCCTGGCAGGACTTTGCCGCGCGCAGTCATTTACCGGTCTGGCATGAATTGATGAAGGACGGGAAACGCCTGCTGGGGAAAATGGGTTCGGGTAAAGCGAATCTGCCCCCTGACTGGGTTTCACTGACATCAGGTGGCAAGCTGGCACCGGCCCAGGGTTGGCCACCGCGGATGAGCTACGATGCGATTCGTATTCCGCTGTACGTTGCCTGGTCTGATAAACAAAGCCCGTTGCTGACGCCGTGGAAAGCCTGGTTCGGTCAGTTTCCCCGGGAACAAACGCCCGCCTGGGTGAACGTCACGACCAACGACTATGCGCCCTATATGATGGAAGGCGGTCTGCTGGCGGTACGCGATTTAACGATGGGACAGTCTTCCGGAGAACCCGAAATCACCTCTAAAGACGACTACTATTCGGCAAGTCTGAAAATGCTGGTGTGGATCTCAGCGCAATAATAACGCACCGACTATCCCCTCTCCCCTGTGGGGAGAGGGTTAGGGCGAGGGGCCTTATTGCGGATACGGTACCCAATCTCCGCCGTTCAGACGAACGTACGGTTTGTTCTGATACTGAATCACTACCGCGTTAGCGTTCTCGGAAACTTCTGCCGTTTGCGGCAGGTTACTGGTGAGCTGATCCCAGTTCACGCTATCCTCGACAAACAGCTTGCCGTCCACCGCACGGGCAACCAGTTCTGAGATCGCCAGATAGCTACTTGGCTGGGTGATCTCAATCGGCGCGCCCTGGTGAGGTGCCTTCATACCAAAGAATTTAATGCCAGCAGGCACGTTGGTAATGGACGGGCTTGGGATATCACGCAGGCCCGACACCTGCATTCTGTCGCCTTTCAGTGCACCACCGTGTTCAGGGACCACCACCACCATCACTTTACGGCCGGATTTTTCCAGCTCTGTAAAGAACGCGTCCAGCTCGTCGAAGAATTTCTGCGCACGCACTTTATAGTCTGCCGTTTTGCTCACGCCCGGGAAGTGGTTACCATCGTGAAGCGGCAGGGTGTTAAAGAACGTCGCACTGCGCGGATTACTGTCTTTTTCGATGGTCTGCAGCCAGCGCTGAAGTACGGCGGTATCGTCATAAACGGGCGAGCCGTCGAAGCCCAGCAGAGTGACCGGAAGACCCGTTTGATCCATCAGCGGCGCCTGCATGCCACCCTGTTCGCGCACCTCTTTCAGGAAGTTGCCGAACTGGCCGTTATGCCCCAGCATCAGATGCTGCGTAAAGCCCAGTTTGGCGAGGTTATCGAACAGATAACACTGGTTGCCGGCGGGTTGATACAGGTTTTTATGCGATGTCTGACCGCAGCTTGCACGCAGCAGGCGGATCGCCGCCGGGCCGCTGTATGAAGTGGCCGAATTGAAATCTTTAAACTGAATGTCGAAATGAGACCACAGCGGATGCGACATCAAACCTGCGGCATCCACGTCGGCCCAGGAGAGAGAGCAGATGTTGATCACCAGCAGTTCGAACGGCTGAGCATCTGCCGGCAGCGCGTCCGGGAATTTCGTCTGACGCTTATCTTCCGCAGTATAGAAACTGGAGAGCCAGGCATTCAGGTTTGTGGAGGTCGGCGGTGCGGTCTGGGTTGGGATATCCCCCACGACAGGCGTATTGCCAGCCGTCGTGACGGTTGCCGCCGCGCTTCCCCCTGTGGTGGTCACCGTGGTGGTGGGTTGACCGGCAGGCCACAGCGAAAAGTTTGGCCCTGCCAGCGTCAGCACGTTAAGCCAGATCATAATCGCCACGACAAACACCGTGACGCGGACCCACTGTGACAGGAACAGCCAGGCAACCAGCAGCACAAATACTGCGCCAATCATCTGCCAGTTAATAAAACGCTCGATGAGGTCGAGGACATAGCTGGCGCTAAACCCCGCCACCTGCGAGCCCTGGCTCATAATACTGTCCGGCCCCGGTAGCCAGGTATCATGCCAGAACAGCGCAAAGCCGACAGGAATGGCTACCCAGTGGCGTAAACGATGCAGCCTGATATTCGGCAAAGGCATCAGCAGGAAGGCCATAAACACCAGGTTGAGAAGAGGATGGAAATTCAGATAGCCTGCCCACAGCAGACCAAACTTCACCAGAAAGTAGAAGTTCCAGCCGGAAAGGCCGCGCCAGTATTGCCAGAGCGGCGAAGGTGACGAAGCGGTATAGGTTGAATTAGTCATGTTTTCGGTCTGCCTTGACGTGTGATGCCCGTGTCAGTGTTCCGGCTGGTTTAACGTGGCGAGGTTTTATAAACAACACTCTGGCCGTATCACGGATACGACGTATGGAATGGCGTGCGTAGTAGCCAAGCGGGAAAAAGATCAGCGCACAGACTATAACCAGTTGAATGATATCGCTGATATTCATAGTGCGTTCTCCGCGTTGTCTGTTAATAAGCGAAGAGGCTCCGGCACCCGTCGCCAGACATGTCCATCATGTCTGGCATTGAGGATCGGTTTCGCATCGCTCGTGATAGCGAGCGGTTTAGCCCATTGTTCTGGCTGGAGCGCACGCATCTGCACCAGTTCCGCGCTGATGGCATTATCTTCGAACCAAATCATACGGTTCGAGAAGATATCACCGGTCGGCAGGGGGAAGATGTGGTTAAGCGCAGTATCAAGATCGTTTATCCGGCAGAAGGACAAAAACAGCATCAGGCGATTATCGCCGATGGTCATGATGTCCCCTGTACGGTTCGGGCGGCATAAGGTGAGAGCCTGTTCAACGCGAATACCCGGTACAGGACGCAGGGCAACCATGACCCCTTTTCCGTCAGCAGGAAGAAGCGTGTTGCTCATCATGTTGCCGACGGCATCGCAGAAGGTATCCCATTTTTGGTATCCACGCAGTTTCATCGGCTGGGTCATGGAGAGCAGCGTGGAAATCTCTTCCGGTACATGGCGGCTAAACTGCTGACCCTGCACGCTTTCGATAAGCGTCAGGCAGCGTGACAGCGGCGCATTCCAGGGGATAACCATATTCGCGCCGCAGCCCAGAAGCAGGCGCTCATCGGTGGCGCGCAGGCTGGTATTGTTTTCACGTATGATAATTTTCAACGCGCTTCCGCGCTGGCGGCGTAAGGTATGGATCTGTCTTGCCAGCGTCTCAATCTGGTTATTTTGCATCAACGAGAAAATAAGGGTTGCCGCCTGGGTTGTGCGGGCTTCATGGAAAAGGGCTTCGTTAGAGTCAAACAGGGACCAGTTTTCCGAAAGAGCAGGGGCACCCTCCAGGACCGCGATATGGCTCAGGATACGTTTTTCATCGCTGCGCGGCTGAACCACGGTCTCTTCCTGCTGCGCCAGGTGCCACTTGCCCTCGATATGTTTCAGAGTAAGTTGTTGCCTGGCACTCACCCCTTTTTCATTACACCAGAAAGCAATATCGTAGAGATAGG
>NZ_POVL01000098.1 GCF_002939185.1 Enterobacter sichuanensis
TGGGAGAGGGTTGGGGTGAGGGCACCAGACCGCACAATGCCTTTACATGCCGAGCTTCACCGGCATCCCTGACCGCCGTTCCAGCTCAGCACCTGCCCCCTCGTTGATCAACTCTGTCCGCAGCGCGGCCGATATCGGCAGCGGCACTTTCCGGGTCGATTCAAATTCCGCACGGTTACGTGACAACGGCTCATGCACTTCCACCCAGCGGCTACCGTCCGGCTCGGTGGTGACTTTAACGGGCTGATCGATAAGCTGTACCCGGGTTCCGACCGGGACATTATCGAACAGGTATTTGATGTCGTTATTGCGCAGACGAATACAGCCCTGGCTCACCCGCAGCCCAATGCCAAAATTCGAGTTGGTACCGTGAATGGCGTACAGCCTGCCGATATAAATGGCATACAGCCCCATCGGGTTATCCGGCCCGGCAGGCACGAATGCAGGCAGCGTTTTGCCTTCTGCCGCATAGGCGCGGCGCGTATTGGGCGTCGGCGACCATGTCGGTCCCTCCTGCTTACGCTCAACCGCCGTCACCCAGTTACGCGGCGTTTCGCGCCCGGCCTGACCGATGCCAATGGGCAGGACTTCTACGGTAGTGCCGCCGGGCGGATAATAGTAGAGGCGCATTTCTGCCGCATTCACGATAATGCCTTCCCGGACGGTGTCAGGAAGAATCAGCTGCTGGGGAATGACCAGCCGGGTACCGGATTTGGGCAAAAAAGGATCCACGCCCGGGTTCGCTTCCAGCATATTGCTTAGCCCCTGACCGTACTGTGCGGCAAACGCCTCGAGCGGTAACGTATTGCGATCCGGCACGGTGATGACCTGCGCGCTTCCCACCAGTCGGCTGCCCGTCGGCGGCAACGGATAGCTCACCGCCTGCACGCTCTGGCTGATAAGCAACGCAGCAAGACACCCCAACACCTCTTTACGACACATCGTCCCTTCCTCCGTCGCTTCGTTCTTCACTAAGCATAGCGTAGCCGTTTTGCATTACCCATCAGGAAATAAAATCAGTTTGCACAGGCTCCCTGTCGCGGTAGTCTCATAAGTTCCGTTTACGTGACGGCCGCTTTGTGAGTGACTTTTTCTTATACCAATAATTAAAAATCAGTGCAGACAGGACAACTATGGATTCCACTCTCACCTCCACACATCCCACCGAGGAGACACCTTCGCTCAATCGTGCCCGCCGCGCCGCCCTCGGCAGCTTCGCGGGTGCCGTCGTCGACTGGTATGATTTTCTGCTCTACGGCATTACCGCCGCCCTGGTCTTTAACCGCGAGTTCTTTCCGCAGGTCAGCCCCGCGATGGGCACGCTCGCCGCGTTTGCCACCTTCGGCGTCGGCTTTCTGTTTCGCCCGCTGGGTGGCGTGATCTTCGGCCACTTCGGTGACCGCCTCGGTCGCAAACGTATGCTGATGCTCACCGTCTGGATGATGGGGATCGCCACCGCGCTGATTGGCATCCTCCCTGCGTTTTCCACCATTGGCTGGTGGGCACCGGTACTGCTGGTTACCCTGCGCGCCATTCAGGGGTTCGCCGTGGGCGGCGAATGGGGCGGCGCGGCGCTGTTATCGGTTGAGAGCGCGCCAAAAAATAAGAAAGCGTTTTACAGCAGCGGCGTACAGGTCGGGTATGGCGTGGGTCTGCTCCTTTCCACCGGGCTGGTCTCCTTAATCAGCCAGCTCACCACCGACGAACAGTTCCTGAGCTGGGGCTGGCGCATTCCGTTCATCTTCAGCATCGTGCTGGTCATCGCCGCGCTGTGGATCCGTAACGGGATGGAAGAGTCCGCTGAATTCGAACAGCAGCAGGAAATACCTGCCGTCAAAAAGCGGCTGCCGGTGATGGAAGCCCTGGTGCAGCATCCTGGCGCTTTTCTGAAAATTATCGCCCTGCGCCTGTGCGAACTGCTGACGATGTATATCGTCACCGCGTTTGCGCTGAACTACTCAACGCAGAATCTCGGTCTGCCGCGCGAGCTGTTTCTGAATATCGGCCTGGTGGTCGGCGGGATCAGCTGCCTGACCATCCCCTGTTTCGCCTGGCTGGCGGACCGCTTTGGTCGACGTCGCGTTTATATCACCGGGGCGCTGGTGGGAACCCTCAGCGCCTGGCCCTTCTTTATGGCGCTGGAGGCTCAGTCGATCTTCTGGATTGTCTTCTTTGCCATTATGCTCGCGAACATCGCTCACGATATGGTGGTTTGCGTCCAGCAGCCGATGTTTACCGAACTGTTCGGCGCCAGCTACCGCTACAGCGGAGCAGGCGTGGGTTACCAGGTTGCAAGCGTCGTCGGCGGCGGGTTTACCCCCTTTATTGCCGCCGCGCTGGTGACCTTCTCCGGCGGAAACTGGCACAGCGTGGCGATTTATCTGCTGGCCGGCTGCCTGCTCTCTGCGGCGACGGCGCTTCTGATGAAAGAGACGTACCACCGCTGATCTCACTTTTGTTTCACAGGCGTGTGACATACTATCGGGTAGAGTCGCACACCTGAGGAACAAGGAGACAGAGATGAATAATAAGGGCTCCAGCCTGACCCCGGCTCAGGCGCTGGAAAAACTCGACGCACTGTATGAACAGTCCGTCAACGCGCTGCGCAGCGCCATTAGCGAGTATATCGACACAGGGAAACTCCCCGACGAAAAGGCCAGAAGCGAGGGCCTTTTTGTTTATCCGTCGCTCTCTGTGACCTGGGACGGCAGCGCCAGCACCACGCCGAAAACCCGCGCCTATGCCCGTTTTACCCACTCCGGCTGCTACAGCACCACCGTCACCCGCCCTGCACTGTTCCGCCCTTACCTTGAAGAACAGCTTACGCTGCTGTACCAGGACTACGGTGCGCACATCGCCGTTGAGCCTTCCCAGCACGAGATCCCCTATCCGTACGTGATTGACGGTTCGGCGTTAACGCTGGACCGCTCCATGAGCGCGGGCCTGACCCGCCACTTCCCGACGACGGAACTTTCGCAGATTGGCGATGAGACGGCTGACGGCATTTATCACCCGGCAGAGTTTTCTCCTCTGTCACATTTTGATGCCCGCCGGGTCGATTTCTCCCTGGCGCGCCTGCGTCACTACACCGGTACGCCAGCCGAGCATTTTCAACCCTTCGTGCTCTTTACCAACTACACCCGCTACGTCGACGAGTTTGTCCGCTGGGGCTGCAGCCAGATCCTCGACCCGGAGAGCCCTTACATCGCGCTCTCCTGTGCGGGGGGGATCTGGATCACCGCGGAGACCGAAGCCCCCGAGCAGCTGATTTCCGACCTGGCGTGGAAAAAGCATCAGATGCCGGCCTGGCACCTGATCACCGCCGACGGTCAGGGTATTACGTTGATTAACATTGGCGTCGGCCCGTCGAATGCGAAAACCATCTGCGACCATCTGGCAGTTCTGCGCCCGGACGTGTGGCTGATGATTGGCCACTGCGGCGGCCTGCGCGAAAGCCAGCTGATTGGCGATTACGTGCTCGCCCACGCCTATTTGCGTGATGACCATGTGCTTGATGCCGTACTGCCGCCGGATATTCCCATCCCAAGCATCGCCGAGGTCCAGCGTGCGCTGTATGACGCCACCAAAGAGGTGAGCGGCATGCCGGGCGAAGAAGTTAAGCAGCGCCTGCGCACCGGCACGGTCGTCACCACGGACGATCGCAACTGGGAGCTGCGCTACTCCGCCTCCGCGCTGCGGTTTAACCTGAGCCGCGCGGTGGCGATTGATATGGAAAGCGCCACCATCGCCGCGCAGGGCTATCGCTTCCGCGTCCCCTACGGCACGCTGCTGTGCGTCTCCGATAAACCACTGCACGGCGAAATTAAGCTGCCGGGCCAGGCAAACCGTTTCTATGAAGGGGCGATATCCGAACATCTGCAGATTGGCATCCGCGCCATTGACCTGCTGCGGGCGGAAGGGGACAGACTCCATTCCCGCAAGCTGCGCACCTTCAACGAGCCGCCGTTCCGCTAATTACGACAAGGATAAATAATGTACAGCACATCACCTCTCTCTGCCCTGCGCCAGTGGCTTGAAGCCAGCCATCTCGACGGGATGATCGTCCCGCGCGCCGATGCCTGGCAGAGTGAATACTGCGCGCCCTACGATGAAAAGCTGGCCTGGCTGACGGGCTTTGACGGTTCGGCCGGTGTGGCGCTGGTGCTGCAGGACAAAGCACTGCTGTTCGTCGATGGCCGCTATCAGGTTCAGGCGCGCGTGCAGGTCAACACGGATGAGATTGAGATCCACCACCTGCATAACGAGCCGCTGGCGCAATGGCTGGCGGAAAACGTGGGGGCAGGCACGCGCATCGGTTTTGACCCGCTGCTGATGACCAATACGGAGTTTGATCAGTTATCCGCCACAGCGTGCGAACTGGTGCCATTGACCGAATCGCCTTTTGATATTCTGTGGACTGACCGCCCTGCCGCACCGGCGGGGCTAATCCGTAACATGCCGGTTGAACTCAGCGGTGAAAGCAGCGCAGACAAACGTCAGCGCGTTGCCGCCGTGCTGGCCGCCAGCCATGCCGATTATCTGGCCGTTACCCTGCCGGACAATATCGCCTGGCTCCTGAACGTGCGGGGAGCAGATATTCCTTACAGCCCGGTACCGCTCTCTTTTGTCCTGCTGGGTCGAGACGGTCACGTTGAGTGGTTTGTTAACGACAATAAGCTCAGCGCCCTGCCAGACGCCGTGCGCAATGCGTTCACTATTGCGCCGCAGGACGCCTTTATCGAGCGCTGCCAGCGGCTTGCTGCCGGTAAACGGGTAATGGTAGATGCCGATTCCGCGCCGGTAGCCCTGCGCTTCGCTATTGAGCCACAGGGAGAGATTGTCTGGCGGACCGACCCTATAACCCTGATGAAGGCCACCAAAAACCCGGTCGAACTGGCGGGTTACCGCGAGTGTCATCACCAGGACGGTGCCGCGTGGGTCAACTTCCTTGCCTGGCTGAGCCGTGAAGTGCCGCTGCGCGAGGCGGCAGGAAACCCGCTAACCGAGCTGGAGGTTCAGGCGCAACAGCTTGCGTTCCGTAAACAGCAGCCCGGGTTTATCGAGCAAAGCTTTGCCACCATCTCCGCCTCCTCCAGCAATGCGGCGATGTGCCATTACCATTCGAGCGAAGCCAGCAACAAGCCCATCGTTCATGACCACTTTTACCTGAACGATTCCGGCGGGCAGTATGCTAATGGCACTACCGATGCCACGCGTACGCTGGCTTGGGGTCAGGTCGACCCGCAGCAGCGCCTGCACTACACCGCCGTATTGAGAGGTTTCCTGTCGCTGATTACCCTGCAGTTTCCTTCAGGAACCCAGGGACATCAGCTGGATGCTTTCGCGCGTCGTCCATTGTGGGAGATGGGGCTGGATTACGATCACGGTACGGGGCATGGCGTGGGGCATCAGCTTCTGATCCATGAAAACCCGCATCGTATTGCCAAAAAGGTCAATCCGTGGCCGCTGGTGGCGGGCAATATCATGACTATCGAACCGGGATATTATCTGGGCGATAGCCACGGTATCCGCATCGAAAACCAGGTAGAAATCGTTGAGAGCCGTCCGGGATTCTGCAAATTTGCTTCGCTGACGCTGATCCCCATCGACCTGAGTCAGGTCGAGCTGGATCTGTTAAGCGAGCAGGAAAAAGCGTGGCTGGATGCATACCACCAGCAGGTACGTGAGGCGCTGTTACCCCTGGTGAACAGCGAAGCGCGTTCGTGGCTGGAAGCGGCGACGGCGCCGATTAGCGTGTAATTTCGTGCGGTCTGGTGCCCTCACCCCAACCCTCT
>NZ_POVL01000099.1 GCF_002939185.1 Enterobacter sichuanensis
TTAGTTATTTGTAAGAAATGATAAAACACGTAAGGGACGCATTCGCGATTTCTCTCTTACGCGTTTCAGTGAATACAAACCTAAATTCAACTATGCATTTAGCCTTTTCTTTTTTATACCGGGTGATTTCCCGGCGACATCACGGGGTGCGGTCTTTCCGCATAAAAATAATAGTTGGTTATTCGGGATGGGAACAATGCATACATCCGAGTTGCTAAAACATATCTATGACATCAATTTGTCGTATTTACTGCTCGCGCAGCGTTTGATTAGTCAGGACAAAGCGTCCGCGATGTTTCGTCTGGGTATTAACGAAGAAATGGCAACCATGCTGGGTGGTTTAACCCTCCCACAGATGGTTAAACTGGCTGAAACGAATCAACTGGTTTGCCAGTTCCGTTTCGACGATGCGCAGACCATCACGCGTCTGACCCAGGAGTCCCGCGTTGACGATCTTCAGCAGATCCATACCGGTATTCTTCTTTCCACGCGCTTGCTTAACGAAATCAGCCAGCCTGATGACGTAGCCCGTAAGAAAAGGGCCTAGCAATGAGCGAGAAAAGCATTGTTCAGGAAGCGCGTGACATACAGCTGGCGATGGAGCTGATTACACTGGGTGCTCGTTTACAAATGCTTGAAAGCGAGACTCAGCTCAGCCGTGGTCGTCTCATCAAGCTGTACAAAGAGTTACGTGGTAGTCCCCCGCCAAAAGGCATGCTGCCGTTTTCTACCGACTGGTTTATGACATGGGAGCAGAATATTCACGCGTCCATGTTCTGTAATGCCTGGCAGTATCTTCTCAAAACCGGTTTGTGTAGCGGCGTAGATGCCGTGATCAAAGCGTACAAACTTTACCTTGAACAATGCCCACAGCAGGAAGAAGGCCCTCTGCTGGCGCTGACCCGCGCATGGACGCTGGTGCGTTTTGTTGAGAGCGGAATGCTTGAACTGTCGCGCTGCAACTGCTGCGATGGCAATTTTATTACCCATGCTCATCAGCCTGCAGGCAGCTTCGCCTGTAGTTTATGTCAGCCTCCATCCCGCGCAGTAAAAAGACGTAAACTTTCCCGGGATGCTGCCGATATTATTCCACAACTGCTGGATGAACAGATCGAACAAGCTGTTTAACCCGAACGTGTGGGAAAGATTCCAGCAGCGGTAAGCAATTACCGCTGCTTTTTTTTACCCCGCAAACGGTAAACGCTGCGAGCTGGACGTCCTTGCCATAGTCACTAGCGGAAGGATGATGTCGTGCTTATCTTATTAGGTTACCTGGTAGTTCTCGGTACAGTTTTCGGCGGTTACATGATGACCGGCGGGCACCTTGGAGCACTCTATCAACCGGCTGAACTTATTATCATCGGCGGTGCAGGGGTAGGGGCTTTTATCGTTGGTAACAACGGTAAATCGATCAAGGGGACGCTGAAAGCTATTCCATTGCTGTTCCGTCGTTCGAAATACACCAAAAGCATGTATATGGACCTGCTGGCACTGCTCTATCGCCTGATGGCGAAGTCGCGTCAGCAGGGGATGTTCTCGCTTGAACGGGATATCGAAAACCCGAAAGAGAGCGAAATTTTTGCCAGCTATCCGCGTATTCTTGCTGACGCCATGATGCTGGATTTCATCGTCGATTATTTGCGACTCATCATCAGCGGCAACATGAACACCTTCGAAATCGAAGCGCTGATGGATGAAGAGATTGAAACCCACGAAAGTGAATCTGAAGTACCGGCCAACAGCCTGGCGCTGGTGGGCGACTCCCTGCCGGCATTCGGTATCGTTGCTGCGGTCATGGGGGTGGTTCACGCCCTGGCGTCGGCAGACCGCCCGGCAGCCGAACTGGGTGCGCTGATTGCCCACGCGATGGTGGGCACCTTCCTCGGTATCTTGCTGGCGTACGGCTTTATCTCTCCGCTGGCCAGCGTCCTGCGCCAGAAGAGCGCGGAAACCACCAAAATGATGCAGTGTGTGAAGATCACGCTGCTCTCTAACCTCAACGGTTATGCGCCACCGATCGCGGTTGAATTTGGCCGTAAAACGCTTTATTCCAGCGAGCGTCCGTCGTTTATCGAGCTTGAAGAACACGTGCGTGCGGTGAAAAACCCAAACCAACAGACGACAACTGAGGACGCATGAAAAACCAGTCCCATCCGATCGTCATCGTAAAAAAACGCAAGCACAAGGGCGGGGGTCATGGCGCACACGGCTCCTGGAAAATCGCGTACGCTGACTTTATGACCGCAATGATGGCGTTCTTTCTGGTGATGTGGCTGATCTCCATCTCCAGTCCGAAAGAACTGATCCAGATTGCCGAATATTTCCGAACGCCGCTGGCGACGGCGGTGACCGGTGGGCCGCGTATCTCTAACAGCGAAAGCCCAATCCCCGGTGGGGGCGATGATTACACCCAGCAAAAGGGTGAGGTGAAAAAAGAGCCGAACATCGACGAGCTGAAAAGAAAGATGGAGCAGGCGCGGCTGAAGAAACTGCGTGGCGATCTCGATCAGCTGATTGAAGCGGATCCGAAGCTGCGCGCATTGCGCCCGCACCTGAAAATCGACCTGGTGCAGGAAGGGCTGCGTATTCAGATTATTGATAGCCAGAACCGCCCGATGTTCAAAACCGGGAGCGCGGAAGTTGAACCGTACATGCGCGATATTCTGCGCGCCATTGCTCCGGTGCTGAACGGCATTCCTAACCGCATCAGCCTGTCAGGACACACGGATGATTTCCCGTACGCCAGTGGGGAGAAGGGATACAGCAACTGGGAGCTTTCTGCCGATCGTGCCAACGCCTCGCGTCGCGAGCTGGTGGCCGGTGGGCTTGATGATGGCAAGGTACTGCGCGTGGTCGGCATGGCAGCAACCATGCGCGTTTCCGACCGCGGGCCGGATGACGCCATCAACCGTCGTATCAGTCTTTTAGTGCTGAACCAGCAGGCGGAGCAGGCCATCCTGCATGAAAACGCCGAAAGTCAGAATGAGTCACTGGACGATTTAAAACAGCCTGGGGCCGTTCCTTCGGCTGCCGTTCCAACATCGCCACCAGCCAATCCGAGGTGATAGCGTGAGCATGGATATTAGCGATTTTTACCAGACATTCTTTGATGAAGCCGACGAATTGTTGGCCGATATGGAGCAACACTTGCTCGATCTGGTGCCCGAAGCACCGGATTCCGAGCAGCTCAATGCCATCTTCCGTGCGGCGCATTCCATTAAAGGCGGAGCCGGAACGTTTGGATTTACCATCCTGCAGGAGACTACCCATTTAATGGAGAACCTGCTTGATGAAGCACGACGCGGTGAGATGCAGCTCAATACCGACATTATCAACCTGTTTTTGGAAACCAAAGATATTATGCAGGAACAGCTCGACGCCTATAAAAGTTCGGCAGAGCCTGATGCCGCCAGCTTTGAATACATCTGCAATGCGCTGCGCCAGCTCGCGCTCGAAGCGAAAGGTGAGGTTGCCGCAGCCGTGGTTCCGGCCGCAAAGCTGAGCGTTGTCGATGCGGTTGACGCACCGGCGTCTGCCCCTGCCGACGCACCGGCGGGCAAACTGCGCGTGGTGCTGTCACGCCTGAAAGAAAATGAAGTCAACCTGCTGGAAGAAGAGCTGGGTAACCTGGCGAAATTAAGCAACGTAGTAAAAGGCAAAGACAGCCTGGCTGCGACGCTGGATGACGGTATCAGTCAGGACGACATCGTGGCGGTGCTGTGCTTTGTGATTGAAGCCGACCAGATTGCCTTTGAAACCGAAACCGTCGCGGTTGAAGCCCCAGCTGCAACGGAAGAGGTGGCAGTCGTCCCTCAGGCGGCGGCCCCGGCTGTTGCGCCTGCGGCCCCGGCATTAAAAGCGGTGCCAAAAGAGACTGCCGCGCCGGGCCGTGGTGAAAAACCTGCCGCGCGCGCCAGCGAGTCAACCAGTATCCGCGTTGCGGTTGAGAAGGTCGATCAGCTGATTAACCTGGTGGGCGAGCTGGTCATCACGCAGTCGATGCTGGCGCAGCGTTCTAACGAACTGGACCCGGTCACGCACGGCGACCTGATTACCAGCATGGGTCAGCTGCAGCGTAACGCCCGCGATCTGCAGGAATCAGTGATGTCCATCCGTATGATGCCGATGGAATATGTCTTCAGCCGCTTCCCGCGTCTGGTCCGCGATCTGGCCAGCAAGCTGAATAAACAGATTGAACTGACCCTGATGGGTAGCTCAACGGAACTCGATAAGAGCCTGATCGAACGCATCATTGACCCGTTAACCCACCTGGTGCGTAACAGCCTCGACCACGGTATTGAACTGCCGGAAAACCGCATTGCTGCCGGGAAATCCCCGGTCGGGAATCTGATCCTCTCCGCAGAGCATCAGGGCGGGAACATCTGCATTGAAGTGACCGATGACGGCGCGGGCCTTAATCGCGAGCGCATTCTGGCAAAAGCGATTTCGCAGGGGATGGCGGTTAGCGAGAACATGACTGATGAAGAAGTGGGGATGCTGATCTTTGCCCCGGGCTTCTCTACCGCAGAGCAGGTGACCGACGTCTCCGGGCGCGGCGTCGGCATGGACGTGGTGAAACGTAACATCCAGGAGATGGGCGGCCACGTTGAGATCCAGTCTAAACAGGGTTCCGGCACCACCATTCGCATCCTGCTGCCGCTGACGCTGGCGATCCTGGACGGCATGTCAGTCAAAGTGGCGGACGAAGTCTTTATCCTGCCGCTGAACGCCGTAATGGAATCCCTGCAGCCGCGTGAGGAAGATCTGCATCCGCTGGCGGGCGGCGAGCGCGTTCTCGAAGTGCGCGGGGAGTATCTGCCGCTGGTGGAACTGTGGAAAGTATTTGAAGTGGACGGGGCGAAGACAGAGGCCACGCAGGGTATCGTTGTGATCCTGCAAAGTGCGGGCCGCCGCTACGCGCTGCTGGTTGATCAGCTGATTGGTCAGCACCAGGTGGTGGTGAAGAACCTCGAAAGCAACTACCGCAAAGTGCCGGGTATTTCTGCCGCCACCATTCTGGGTGATGGTAGCGTGGCGCTGATCGTCGATGTGTCGGCGCTTCAGGGATTAAATCGTGAACAACGTGTGGCGTACACAGCCGCCTGATTAAGTAGAAGGTAATAACATGACCGGTATGAGTAATGTAACGAAACTGGCGGGCGAGCCATCAGGGCAGGAATTCCTGGTATTCACTTTAGGCGATGAGGAGTACGGCATCGATATCCTGAAAGTGCAGGAAATCCGTGGTTATGATCAGGTTACCCGCATCGCTAACACGCCTGCTTTTATTAAAGGTGTTACCAACCTGCGCGGCGTGATTGTGCCTATCGTTGATCTGCGCGTGAAGTTCAGCCAGGGCGACGTTGACTACAACGACAACACCGTGGTGATTGTCCTGAACCTGGGGCAGCGCGTGGTGGGTATTGTGGTGGACGGCGTCTCTGATGTGCTCTCCCTGACGTCGGACCAAATCCGCCCTGCGCCGGAGTTTGCGGTCACGCTGTCGACCGAATATCTGACCGGTCTGGGTGCGCTGGGTGAGCGTATGCTGATTCTGGTCAATATTGAGAAGCTGCTGAACAGTGAAGAGATGGCGCTGCTGGATATCGCGGCGAACCATGTAGCGTAAGTTAATGCAAAACGGCAACCCAGGTTGCCGTTTTTTGTGTTTGCTCCCTCTCCCTTCGGGGTGAGGGAGCAAACACAAAATAATGTCTACTCC